>NZ_CP150302.1:3884582-4532012 GCF_038051945.1 Paenibacillus sp. FSL H3-0469 | reverse complement strand
GTTATCTGAGCATAGTCCGTTCCGCTTAGCTAAGCGAACGCACTGCATAGACTTCCTTACAGAATCCGCGCAGCCCGTTATAAATTCTGGCCACCTTAGAGTGCTTGGAGACAAGGCCAAATACGGTCGGACCACTCCCCGACATCAGCACACCGTCCGCCCCCAGCTTCAGCATCGCTTCCTTGAGCTGCTGCACCTCAGGGTGCAGCTTCAGAGTCACATCCTCCAGCACGTTGCCGAGGCCCTCACAGACGGCTGAGAAGTCGCCGGCCTCCAGAGCCTGCTGCATGCGGAGCGCGGACGGATGCACCGCTATGTTGCCGGCGCGCACGCGTCCGTATACCTCAGCCGTCGATACATTGATCGGCGGCTTCGCCAGGATGACCCACATTTGCGGAGGATTCGCGATTTGGGTCAGCCGTTCGCCCCTGCCCGTAGCCAGGGCAGTACCTCCTGTGACGCAGAACGGAACGTCTGAGCCCAGCTCAGCGCCCAGCTCCTGCAGCTCCTGCACCGGGATGCCCAGGCGCCAGAGCCGGTTCAGGCCGCGCAGCGTAGCCGCGGCATCGCTGCTGCCGCCGGCGAGGCCGGCAGCGACCGGAATTCTTTTGTCCAGATGGATATGTACTCCGCTTCTGACGTTATACCGGTCCTTGATCAGCCTTGCCGCCTGGAAGGCCAGATTCTTCTCATCCAGCGGAATATATCCGGCCTGGCTTGAGATAATAATCGAATCCCGCTTCAGCTCCGACAGCTCCAGACGGTCCGCCAGATCGACCATTGTCATTATCATTTCCACTTCATGAAATCCGTCAGCCCGCTTATGCAGCACATCCAGCATCAGATTAATTTTTGCCGGTGCCTTCTCATACATTTTCAAGGCGTTCACCCACCCTCAGCTTTTCCCGTACAAAACAACTTAACATATTATATGAGAAACTGACAATGAAGTCCATTAAATATACATCCGGTTCTATAAAGCAGAAAAGGTACCGCCCGCAGGCGATACCCGGTGCGGCATAACACCGCTATTGCAACCTACGATTTCCTCGCAGCAGCCTGCTCTGCCAGCTGAATCGCCCGCTTCACCATATTCCCGGCGTCGACTGCCCGGATCCCGCCCCAGCCCTCCTGCTCAACCGTTTCGTAGAACCCAAGCTCCTTCGCCAGCTCCGTCTTCAATTCCTCCGACATCATGCTCCGTCTTCTGCGGCTCATTACGAATTCCTCCCTTGTATGCTGCCCTATGATGAACGTACTGCCTATGTAGTATGCAGCCAGAAGGCCAGCGTCATGCAGCATAATTCAGGAAGACCCCGTACATGCAAAAAACAGCCCCCTGTAAGGGGGACTGCCCTGACGCTAAGCTTTGATATACATAATCCGCATCTGCCCATCGTCTTCGGTAACTGTGATTTCCACAGATTCAGTAAGTATATCGGCATAGCTATAGGAGACACGCTTGAATGTCTGCTGCTCCTGATCGAGTTTGACAATAAATACAGAAGGGTACGTTTCTTCCAGGACACCGGTGCGTTCAACGGTCTTCCGACGGCCACCGTTAGCCCGCAACGTGATCTTATGACCGACGTGAGCTTCAAGACTGCGTTTAATTTCCAACAGCGCGTTATTAGCCATTGCCTGACGACCACCTCTTTCCTTGTCCATTATACAACTTCTATAACCACTTGTCAAATTAAATAAATAATTATAGATGATGATAAAAAAGTTGTCAACGGAATTTTTTTAGACGGGGAAAGTCCTGACTTAAGCACCTTGTTATCCGTAATGATGACTGGCTTCCCCCTGGCTCATCTTGTGTCATAAGCGGCTTTCGTCGCAGCAAAAATAGGATAAGCACGAATGCTTACCCTATTCCTTCGACCTGTTCAGTTATCGCTTGCCCGGCTACAGCACGGAAGGTGCAACCTTCAGCGTAGCCAGGTTCTGCAGCTGGGGCATTCCGATCCGGAAGCTGCCCCGCGTCTCTATTCCGCCCATCCCCTGATTGCCGCTGATCGTATGGCTCAGGACATCGCTTAAGTTCACCGTATCCCGGATAGAGGTAAAAGAGGCCTTGGCCGCAATATACACCGGGTCCAGAGCGTGAATGAGTATTCTGCCCGGAGAGCTGGCGAAGTTGGCGCCATTGCCCAGAAGAGCCTCAAAGTGCGACTGGCAGGCTCCGGCTACAATCGTCAAAGCATCAAAATTCCGCTCATATTCACGGGCCACCTGGATGGCTGCCACAAAATTCTGTGAATTCTTATAGCTGCTCAGACTGTACAGATCATAATTCTGCTGTTGCTTAAGTACTCCATCATGGCCGGTAATCACTACGATATCGGGACGCACACGGGGCAGCAGACGGTACAGCGTCTCCGCCATTTTGGATTCGTTGACATGATGTCCCTCCGCCGGTATGCGCAGCTGCTCGTAGAGGCTCAGGCTCTTCTTCAGATAGAGCGCATCCCCATCCAAATGCAGGACCTTGCCCGGCACTTCAAAGTATGCCGCTTCCTTCGGAGACGGGCCCCAGGTTCCCGTGGACCCCGATACGCTCTCTCCGCTTCGCTGGCTCTGGATCTGCCGGTCTTTACGCAGCCAGGTAAGAGATTCTGTTGCCTTGATCTGCGCGCGCGCTCCCCGCTCGGTAACCCTTGTAGGAGGCACCTGAACCAGATCCTCCAGCGGAGAATCCGCCAGCAGACGGAACTCCGTGCCTTTAATGACTGCTCTATTCTGCAATATATTGTCTACCCGGAAGGTCACATCGCCGCCATAGGATTTACGAATGACCAAGTCTCCTAGATTCATCACAACACCACCTCTACCCCATGTTATGGGCAAAGGCCCCGGTTGGTTCATCCGCCGGGAGGGTTTTCTGTATTCTATGCGATGCCTGCGGCCAGAAGAACCGCACTGAGCCTCGCATACTCTTCAATGCTAAGCGTCTCACCGCGCCGCGACGGTTCAATTCCGGCTTCGGAGAGCAGCGCCTCCAGGCGCTCACGCCCTTCTTCCGGGAAGAAGCGGGCCTTAAGATTATTGGCAATTGTCTTGCGCCGTTGGGTGAATGAGGCTTGAACCACACCAAAGAAATGCTTCTCGTCCGCTACCTCCACCGGAGGACGTTCTCTGACCTTCAGCCGGATCACAGCCGATTCCACGTTCGGCTGCGGGATGAACACCGTACGCGGCACCATACAGACCAGCTCAGGCTCGCTGTAATACTGGACGGCAATACTCAGGCTGCCGTACTCCTTGCCGCCTGGAGAGGCCGCCATACGCTCAGCAACCTCCTTTTGGATCATGACTACGATATTATCCAGCGGCAGCTTCTCCTCCAGCAGCTTCATGAGGATGGGTGTAGTCACATAATACGGCAGGTTAGCTACGACACTAACCCGCTCCCTGCCCGCGAAATCCTCAGCGAACAGCTCCTGCAGATTCACCTTCAGTACATCGTCATTACGGATCTTCACATGGGAGTATGGCGACAGGACATCTCTAAGAATCGGAATCAGCCTGCGGTCAATCTCTACCGCTGTGACAGCCCCGGCCGTCATCGCCAGCCGTTCCGTCAGTGCTCCGATCCCCGGCCCAATCTCAAGCGCACCGGCTGTGCTGTCCAGACCGGCGGCATCCACGATTTTATCCAGAATATTCTGATCAATCAGAAAGTTCTGGCCCAGGCTTTTTTTAAAGGAGAAGCCGTAACGCTGAATTATCGCTTTGGTTCTTGTTGGGGACGAGATATTGTCGATACCGCTCATGAAGTGATGCCTCCCTGATCAATTTGGGCGAGGGCTTGCGCGAATTCTTCGCGGGTAATGCCGAACATCGCCAGACGTTTGTACAGCTGCTTGCCATTGCAATAACCGATACCGAGCAGATTGCCAAGCTGCATTCTGCGCTCAGCCGCCCGGGGATGCACCATTAGACCTGCGGTCATAAGCTCATCCAGCCCGATGATAGCCGGTGCCCCCTCGAAGGAGGTATGTACGTGCTCCAGCGCATGGCGGATAGCTTCAGGCGAAGCATTCTCTATTCCGATATCGCCTTTGCGGGTGGCATCCTTCTCCGGGATGAAGGCATGCTTGCAGCCCGGCACCTTGGCCGCAACAATTTTGCGGATTCGCTCTCCGGCATGATCCGGGTCGGTAAGAATGATTACACCCCGGCGCTCCATGGCCAGCCTGATCTTGGCAATGACCCTGCTATCCACTGCCGAACCCCCGGTTTCAATCGTATCGGCCTCTACCGCCCGCTTAACGGCAACGGTATCGCTTTTCCCTTCAACTACAATTAGCTCTTTAATCATAAATATTTTTACTCCTTACTCCAGAACGCAAAAAGAAGAGGATTCGCTCCCCTTCTTTTTGGCTAAAGAATGTATAAGTGATGAGCGGCAGCTCTCAAAAATTCCGTAAGTGCTTCCCTCACTATATCGTATTAACCGCTAATTTGCAAAAGGCATTACGTTTAGTTCAGCTCCGGCTTCACAGGTCCGATCACATAAAGTGTGCGCGACTTGCGGCCGAAATTACGGGCATGACTCAGTGAATCGTAATAGACATCCACCTTGTTGCCTTTGATGGCACCGCCGGTATCCTCTGCTCGGCGAAACCCTAATCCTTCAATGTACACCCACCAGCCAATTGGTATAACACTAGGATCTACAGCTATAGTGCGGCCTTCCGTTACGCGTGTGCCGGAGGCAGTACGTGTTCCAATACCCGGTTCCTGCGACGAATACGCAGTCATGGATACGTTTTTGATCATTCTTTTGTACTCAAAATCCACACCAGCCTTACTGGTAACATTGCTGGCCTTTGCGCTGGCTTTAGATGACTTGGAGGTTGTTACAGGTTTGGAGACTTTGGCAGTAACTACAACGGGCTTAGGAAGCGGCTTGGTTCCAATGGCAATGACTTTGTCCTTGGTAACCGTCTGTACTTCCTTGCCGATCATGCGCATGGATGCCAGCTCGCCATCTTGATAGATCTTCTCGATGTGCTGGATCATTACGCCAGGCTTACCTGCCTGCGCTACTCTTACGGTTCCCTTAGTCAATGAGGGGTCTGCTGTCTTAATGACCCGGAAAGGCAAATTAGTTGTCCGTTGAACCACATGCTTGTTAATCCGGACAATTTTGATTTCCATGTCTGCAGATACTGCGGTTTCTAGCGAAGGGTAAATCTTGTCTAAGCCTTCGAGGCTGTAGCCCAGCTTGCCGATGGCCTGACCAATGGTATCCTCGGTCGTAAATAACGTCTCGGTCTTTCCGTCTACGGTAAGAGCGAACTTTTGCGCAGTGTTAATCACGATACGGTCGCCGTCTTTTATTTCATCACTAAGGCCAATAGATAATTCATCATGCGCCTGCAGCGAAATCTGTTCCTTAGCCAGCACATCACTGAACAGCGTTTCCCGCGTCTCCAGTGTCTGTACCTGTCCGTCTATTACTAGAGTAATTTCTTTCTTGCTCTGACCGTGTACGTACAGCAGTATTAACAGTGCGATAACAATCGATGCCACACCGGCAAGTAAAACTACGCGGGGATTTACTTGCTTCAACCGTAATGCGAAAGACCTGCTGGATGATTGCGAATCATGGGATACCTCTGGTTGGAATACGCCCACTCTTTCCATCCTCCTTACATAGCCCCGTCGTCCAAGTTATATCAAGGTAGACTGTATCACTTCTGACGAAACTAGGTTTGAGTTTGCAACAGGATACGCCCGCACTTGCTTCAGCGTTTCCTGCTCATGGATCGCCTGCTCGGCATAGTTACTCCGGAGATCTGTTATATAACAGTATGCCGGGAGCATTCTCATTATTCAAAACAAAAGAAGCCTAAAAAAGAGTTCATAGAGGACTCTTTCGTGGCTTCCCGGTATCGAATACGTCGGAATGCTTATGCACGAGGTTTCCTCTCTTACTTGCGCTTACGGGGTTAGCTGTCGGGTTCGGACATAAGAGAGACGCCCTATCTCAGGTCACCCGCTCACGGCGGTTGCCCTCAAATTCACCCCAAGACCACGTAAAGAAATCAAACAATGCCTGCGGCAATTCTGCATTTGTACTACGTTCATGCGGCAGAGCATTATTGGTTCCCCCATTCTCCATATCCGGAGACTCAGCGAGACGATCCATGAAATTAGTGACTGTCACAGTTACAACAGCTCACTGCACTGAAAAGATGATATCCTGTTTTGATACATGTTGTAAAGGACGATTCAACCACGTTTACGTAAAAAAATGATTAAAATATTGTAATAATCGACCGTTTTTCCGTTATAAAAGTTTAATATATCCGCTATACTTCATTTTTCACCGCATTTACTCCCGTTTTCAGAGTATACCAAATCGTTCCAGTGCGTTCGCATACGTAATTTCCGCCAATTCCTGTAATTCAATCCCTTTTATTGCCGCGGCCGCCTCCGCTACCAGCCTCACATGAGCGGTCTCATTTCGCTTGCCCCGGAAGGGGTGCGGAGTCAGATAAGGGGAGTCGGTTTCGATCAACAGCCGGTCCAGCGGAGTCTGGGCAAGCACCTCTTTAGGCACCCGTGCATTCTTGAACGTAACCGGTCCTCCAAAAGAAAGATGGAAGCCCAAATCAAGACACATCTTGGCACTTTCCCAGCTGCCGGAGAAGGAGTGCATTACACCGCCAACCTCGCCCGCCTTCTCCTCGCGGAGGATGCGGATCACATCTTCATGAGCATCGCGGTTATGAATACAGATCGGCATCTTCAGCTCACGGGCCAGCCCGATCTGCTTGCGGAATACTTCATGCTGTACATCCTTAGGAGAGGTGTCCCAGTAGTAATCCAGCCCGATCTCACCGATGGCAACCACCTTGGGATGAGCGCATAAGGAAGCGATCCATTCCAGGTCTCCGTCCTTCATCGTGATGGCATCCTGGGGATGCCAGCCAACAGCTGCATAAATATAATCATATTTCTCGGCAAGCTGCATGGTGGTCGGTATCGTGTCCCGGTTAAAGCCAATGTTGATCATCTTGCTGACGCCGGCTTCCAGTGCCCTGGCAATGACCTCTTCGCGGTCTTCGTCGAATTGTGGAGCATCGAGATGGGTATGGGTGTCGAATAACTGCATTACATTACATCCTTTCGGCCTGTTATTGTATCTATAATTCCAAGCTTGATTGGTTATTTGGCAAAAATCTCTGCGATGGATGGCGGCAGCTGTGGAAGGGCTTTCTGCAGCCTGTCCTGCGGAAAATACAGATGGTGTCTGCCGCGGTGAATACCGCTGATGGAGCGTACAATATCCGAGACCTCGGAGATTTCCCTCAGCCGCTCATGCTTGTCCAGAAGCAGGATCTGCTTGCTGTCAAAGCCGTCTCCCGGACGGAATACATCATAGGGAAGATCGGTGGGATAATCAATTTCCAGGTCATAATCGGGCCGGAGTCCCGCACCGGCGAAGCTGCGGCGGATTTCGCCAATCATGTCAGAATCCAAATGCTCCATCTCCACATATTTATACAGTTTACGATGGATAAACCGGCTGCACAAGTCGCTCAGGATGGCATCCTCCTCAAGCGTCCACTGCATGAAGGCAGTCTGCATCAAGGCTTCATCCAGCAGCAGATACTGCCCTACCGTTACCTCTCCGCTGAACAGATCGCTTAAGGGCTCGATCATGAAGCGGAAGGCATGCTGCTGCTGCACCAGCTCCTTGGCCCGGCGGAGAATCTGTCTGAGAATAATCTCCGAGCTGCGGGTTACCGGATGGAAATAGACCTGCCAGTACATCTGATACCGCGACATCAGATAATCCTCAATCGCATGCATCCCCGATTCCTTCACAACCACCCGGCCGTCATAAGGACGCAACATCCGCAGAATCCGGTCGATGTCTATGGTTCCATAATTCACCCCTGTATAATATGCATCCCGGAGCAGATAATCCATCCGGTCAGCATCGAGCGGTCCCGACACCAAATTGACAACAATTTCATGTTCATAGGTTTTGGAGATGACCGAGGCCACTTTACCGGGGAAATCTTCAGCCACATCACGCAGAATAGCAGTGATCTCAGTATCCTCCAGAATGATACGGCAGGTCCAGTCTTCATGATCCATTTCGAAAGCTTCTTCTATAGAATGGGAAAAGGGGCCATGCCCCAAATCATGCAGCAATGCCGCACACAGGGTAAGCAGTCTCTCCTCTGGCATCCAATCCTTGTAGCCGCTCCGTTCAAACTGGGAAATAATCCTCCGCGTAATCTCATATACCCCCAGAGAATGGGAGAACCGGCTGTGTTCCGCCCCGTGAAAGGTCAAATAGGAGGTGCCCAGCTGCCGGATGCGCCGCAGTCGCTGGAACTCCATAGTATTGATCAGTCGCCAGATAATAGTGTCCTGTACGTGGATATAGTTGTGAACCGGGTCCTTAAATACCTTCTCTTCTGACAGCGGTTGCTTCATGAAATCATCTCCTTTTCTTGTTTTATATAATATATTGTCGCTCTTTGTCGAATATTAGCGATTCGTACACTGCCAAATCGACAAACATCTTCATAAGCAATTTTAGAGTGATTTGCCCGGTCAAACGCGGAATAAATGTAGTCTCAAAAGATTCCTTAAAATTAGCCTGAAAAAAGGTTGACTGTTTTGGGAATGGTTGGTATTATAAATATCATAAAACAGTGAAGAATGTCGAATAATGACGCTTTTGAACATTGAGAGGAGCAACGATTGTAATGATGAAATCAACAGGAATTGTACGTAAGGTAGATGAGCTTGGACGGGTCGTTATTCCAATTGAATTGCGTCGCACCCTGGGCATTGGAGAAAAAGATGCGCTCGAAATTTACGTGGACGGTGAGCGGATCATGCTTAAGAAATACGAGCCTGCTTGCATTTTCTGCGGTAATGCTGAGAATGTAACTTACTTCAAAGGTAAAATTGTTTGTCATGAATGCATTTCGGCTATCCCTACCCCTGTGACAAACTAAAATAAATAGGGTATAATAGGAACTAATCCAATTGTTAATTCTAACCTTTTTATATCTCCTTGGCCTCCCGTTCGCGCGGGAGGTATTTTTTTAGGTGTTTTTCGGGGACTTTCTCCGGATACCCCTTTTTCCTAACCCTGTCTGCTCACTAAACCACTTCTTCGTAAAACTACTTCTTAAATCTCTCATCTACTTATTAAAATACTGATTCTTACCTTCCCAAACCCTCCCTAATGAAACCCTATCATCCCAAAAAATCTAACGGACCGAAAAGACCTTATTCCCACGAGAACGCCACCTTTTGCAGCGTAACGGACTCAGACGACCTTATCGTCCTTCTACGAGTCGTTTTGGAGCTGAATTGCAGGGGATAAGGTCCTTGGGGTCCGTTAATCGCCCAATTGACGACTTTCTTCCCGGATAAGAGCTCCTCAGTCCGTACGCTAAGCCAAACACCACTAAAGAACAACCCCGCTTGGAAAAGTTGCAATTTGAAGGGGAATTCTTCAATAAAAGGATTAATATAATCCATATAAGTGTATGGAATACATTTATTTCATTGGATGTTCAGATGATTAAACCCATCTTTAGGTTTTTACTGGAATTGTAATAACTACAACACCACAGTGTTCTAACCCCGCTCCAGGAGTTCGTTATAAATATCGCGCTTGGACAATCCACGGTCAGACGCTGCCTTTTTCATAGCATCCTTACGAGTTAAGCCTGAGGTTTCGTAGTGAGCCACATGCTCACTGGTACTAAGCTGACGCCACCAGGAAGACTCGGCCAGCTCGGCCTCCTCTTTACTCTCTCCCTCCAGCACGATCACGTATTCGCCAAGCGGGGGATGCTCCTCCAGCCAGGCCAGGCACTCCTCAATGCTTCCGCGCAGGAACTCCTCATACCGCTTAGTCAGCTCACGCGCTAGTGTGATACGGCGGTTACCGAAGGCCTCCTGCAAATGAACAAGGGTCTTGGCCACGCGGTGCGGGGACTCATAGAAGAGAAGTGTCCCTTGGGCAGAACGGAGAGGTGCCAGCACGGCCCGGATATCCTTGCGCTCTCTGGGCAGGAAGCCGATGAACGTGAAGCTGGCCGTAGGCAGCCCTGAGGCAATCAAAGCCGACAGTGCGGCATTCGCCCCAGGCACCGGAATCACCGGAATCTGATGGCTGACAGCCAGGGCTACCAAATCGGCACCAGGGTCGGAAATCGCCGGCAGACCAGCATCGCTGACGAGTGCCAGATTTTTACCTTCTATTATATAGCGTATCAGCTCCGGTCCACTGGCAGCCTTGTTATGCTCATGGTAACTGAACAGCATGGACGGTGTAATTTCAAAATGGCTCAGCAGCTTACGCGTCTGTCTCGTATCCTCTGCGGCGATAATATCGCATTCCTTCAGCATGCGCACGGCCCGGTAAGTCATATCCTCCAGATTGCCGATCGGTGTAGCCACCAGATACAGGCACCCGCATCCTTCGGGCTTCGCTCCGTCATGGTTGTTTTGAAAGCTGCTTTGGCATTGTATGGTCATTGGCTCGTATCCTCTTTGTTCCCGTAATAAATATCCATAATCTCAGGGCAATATTGATTGTCCTCATTATATACGATTAAAGGCGGTTGTAAACGCACCTCCGGCTTCCCGTCGCGTGCAGCCTCGATTAGAACCATATTCGCTTCCAGATGGGCGCGGGGATGTACGAACCGGATCAGCTTCGGCTCCAGCCGGTGCTTGCGCATCAGACTGATAATATCCACAAGGCGCTGCGGCTTATGCACCATGCTGACTTTGCCTCCAGTACGGACCAGCCGGACACAGGCCTGAATGACCTCCTCCAGGGTACAACCGATTTCATGGCGGGCCATCGCCTGATGGGAATTCAGCTTCAGATCGCTCCCGTTCAGCGGCATATAAGGGGGATTCACCGTAATCGCATCGTATACACCATAGCCGGCTGTAAGATGAAGCTCCCGCAAATCACCCTCATGAATCTGCACCCGCTCCTCCAGACCGTTAAGCGATACACTGCGACGGGCCATGTCTGCCAGACGGGGCTGAAGTTCGATTCCTTCAATGGAAGCCCTCGTCCGTGTAGTCAGTAGCATAGGAATTACTCCGTTACCCGTACACAGGTCAAGCACCCGTCCGCGTGGAGGTACACTGGCGAACCGTGCCAGCAGCACGGCGTCCATCGAGAAGCTGAATACTTCGTCACTCTGAATAATTCTCAGATCATGGGTGAGCAGGTCATCGATCCGTTCTGCATCATGCAAGGGTACAGGTGTATTGTTCATTGAATGGGTCATTGTAATCTCCTAAAAGTTTTTGTTGAGCGTATGCTTCAATCTGAATATTCTTCGAAACAAAACTTGCTTCGGAAGCATAGCCTTACATTCAAAAAAACCGTAGGCGACAATCTCCTACGGCTGGATATCCTCATTTATTAAGAAAAGAAAGGCAGAACAGACAATCGCCTTCCGTCCGCAAATGCCCAAAGTAGACATTACAGATGTGGAAGCCTTCGTGATATAGCCGGGCCAGGTTATCATAGCCTTCTCCGACAACCTCCTCTTTCCCTTCGGCAGCGAGTATAGCCTCCGCCTCCGCAGACAGTGCGGCCTTATCTACAGGCGCTTCCCTTTTCAATATGATACGAAGTTGCTCGTTCTCCAGACTCAGCTTCTGATTCGTTTCCATCAGCTCTTTGACCGTCTGCTTCCAATCGCCCAGAGTGGTGCGCATTTCATCCATCTGCGCTTCCATCTCCTGCATGTGTGTAAATATATTTTTCTTCTCCAAGTTTCCACCCCGAAAGTAACCTTATAATGGTTTACTTGACGACAACATCATCCATTGGAAGTTCTTTAACTTTACCCACTTCAAACAGCTGCACATGAACTGTACGGCTGCCGGCATTGATACCGACTACCTTGCCGTCCCCCAGTGAAGTAACGACCATTTTGCCTACAGCCGGCATTTCTTCCTTCGTGCTCTCATAATTATCATGCTCAAACTTCAGACAACACATCAGCCGTCCGCATAATCCCGAGATCTTGGTCGGGTTAAGCGACAGATTCTGATCCTTCGCCATCTTGATGGACACCGGCTCGAAATCACCAAGCCAGGAGGAGCAGCAGAGCACCCGTCCGCATGGGCCTAGTCCGCCCAGCATCTTAGCTTCATCACGCACACCAATCTGCCGGAGCTCAATGCGGGTACGGAAAATACTGGCCAGGTCCTTCACCAGCTCGCGGAAATCCACGCGGCCTTCGGCCGTGAAATAGAAAATAATCTTGTTGCGGTCAAACGTAAACTCCACATCCACCAGCTTCATTTTGAGGCCATGATCGCGGATTTTATTTAAACAGGTGGTAAAAGCATCCTTCGCTGCACCCTTGTTCTCTTCCACCACACGCGCGTCGGTCTCGCCGGCAATACGCATGACTTTCTTGAGCGGCAGTACAACGTCTGCTTCCTGCACCTCTTTTTTGCCAACGACAACCTTACCGTATTCGACCCCTCTTGCAGTCTCAACAATGACGCATTGATCGCGTTCAATCGGGAAATCAAGTGGATCGAAATAATATATTTTACCCGCTTTTTTGAAGCGGACACCTACTACGCTGTACAAAAATTAACCCCCTTGTTTGACGGTAAAGGAACCCTTAAGCAAGACTGCTTCCCTGATGATCCATGCTTGTCCTTCCTCGTCCGCTATACCCGGTCTTTCCAGGGCTGAGGATTATATCCCGGAGGATCTATTATAAATAACCCGAACCTCTAGCTTTCCAGCCGGATTAAAAACTGCTCCAGACACAGCTGGGCATTGGCATTGGAACGCAGCTTCCGCTTGCTCTCCGCCGCATACTCCATATAAGCCACCCACTGCTGCGTACTCCTCTGACGGGCAGCCCTCGAAATAAAGTCTAACTGATCTATGAAAACGATACTTTCGTGCTTTCGGTACAGGAAGTAGAGCATATCTTTGAACCATAAGTGGAACATGCTGAATAGAGTATCCAAATGTTCACCAAGTCCGGTCTTGAACAGCTTCGAACCTGCGGTTGCCACCGCAGTGCTGCCCTTGCCCAGAGACTCCTTCGCTAATTGTAACACTAGATTTCTCATTTCTGCAAACCAATTCTGTGCCAAAAGTTCCCTGCAGCCGTCAAGACCGGCCGTCAGTGATACCGCGCATCGCGCCAGCGGCACCGGAACCCCTTCGCCGGACAACGCCTGCAGCATAATATCCGGATGCAGCGGGCTAAACGGAATACGCTGGGTTCTGGACTGGATCGTTGGAAGCAGGGAACTGCTGTTATCCGAAATCAGAATGCCAACCGCCGGGGCTGGCGGCTCCTCCAAGAATTTCAGCAGACTATTGGCGGCTTGCACCGTCATTTTGTCCGCTCCTTCTATAATATAAACCTTCGGGTTAATCCCTTCCGAGCGGTAGGAAAAAACACGCTGAAGCTCACGAATCTGGTCAATCTTAATGCTGGCCCCGTCGGGACGCAGCAGAGTTAGATCAGGATGATTGCCATGCTCCACCTTGCGGCATTCCAGGCACTCTCCGCAGGCATCATCCTTACTGGCGGTACAGAATATCGCCTGGGCGAACGTCAGTGCCATCTTCACCTGCCCGCTGCCTGCTGGACCCGTAAACAGATAGGCATGGCTGACAGCATCCTTACGCAGGGCATTCTGAAGCAGCCGCTTGGCGTCCTCCTGGCCTAATAGTTCATGAAAAGACATAGGTTCCTCCAAGTTGTCAGAAAGAAAGGTTAATCAGCAGCCCGCGGATCTCTCCAACCCGTCCCAGGAGGTCGATTCTGCCCTGCTCGCTGTCCAGCAGATCATCTGCCATATTCAGCAGAGCGGCATCAACCTCTTCGAGCAGCTTGTAGCGTTTGCCGCGGCCCCGACGGTCCCAGCCTTTGGTGTCCTTCAGGATCACTCCGCGGCGGGCCGTCTCCTCCAGAAACCGTTTAATCAGATTCCGGTAGATCGCCAGCTCACGTACAGTCATGGATTTGGAGAGCCGGTCGCCTTGCAGCTGGATATCTTTAATCTGACGGTTCAACTCATCTATAGTTTTCTGCTGGCTTTGCTGTTGAAATACATCGTTGAAGTTTTTTTGCTGAACCGGACGCCTCTCAGCCTCCGTGGTCAGCATTTCGCTTTTTAAGGGCCTGTAGCCCGGGTTGATCTTCAAGGATATCTACCGCCCTTATGGTCTAATGCTCATTATGCTCAATAATGCTCGAAACGATCGACGGGAAGTACGAATACGGTAGCTCCGCCCACCTGCACTTCAACAGGAAGCGGCAAATAAGAATCTGTCGTGCCGCTCATCGGGGTGACCGGAGTGACCAGTTGCTCACGCACTTTACAGCTGTTACGGATTACACTGAGTACGGCGTCTACCTGAATATCATCTACCCCAATTAAAAAGGTAGTGTTACCCGCACGGAGAAATCCGCCTGTACTGGCCAGCTTGGTGGCACGGAAGTTCGCCTTCACCAGTTCACTGGATAGCCGGTTGCTGTCTTTATCCTGGATAATTGCAATGATCAAATTCATCTACGTATCCCCTCCTATTAGTTATGTTCACAGGCTTTCCGCACAGCATTGATTCAATCTGCAGAGAAGCCCTGTTCAATCATTATACCTCTATTGTTTATTTGACAAAACACCTTAGAAATCCTTTAATATCCTGTCCTTCAGCACACCTACAATATCCTGCTCCACCATATGGATGGGACGATTGGCATCAAGCACTACAATCCGCTCCAGATTGGAGCTGTTAACCAGCTCATAGCCCGCCCGCACCTTCTGGTGGAACTCAAGGCTCTCCAGATCCAGCCGGTTCACTTCCCGGTTCTGATTGGCGGCAATCCGGGACAGACCCACCTCGGGATCTACATCCAGGTAAAAGGTAAGATCAGGCATTCTCCCGCCAGTTGCAAACCGGTTAATCCCCCACACCTCTTCGATGCCCAGCCCTCTGGCGTACCCTTGATAGACTAGGCTGCTGTCTACAAAACGGTCGCAGAGCACAGTAATTCCCTCCTGCAAAGCAGGCTCGACTACTTCCGCCAGATGCTGGCTTCTTGCCGCCGCATACAGGAGTGCCTCTGTCCGGGCATCCATTGCCGTATGTGCCGGGTCGAGGATAATAGAGCGGATCTTCTCGGCAATCTCAATCCCTCCCGGCTCACGGGTGATTAAGTAGGGCATGGAATGGTTCTGCAGATAAGCTGCCACCCTGCCTAGTACGGTTGTTTTGCCGGAGCCGTCGCCTCCCTCCAGTGTAATGAAGAATCCTTCTCGCTTCACTTATACTTCTCCGCCCTTCTGAATGTTGTATACCTTAATATGCTGTAAGGCCGGATCAGCACAGGCCTGGAATTTCGCCCCGCCTGTACGCAGGCGGATCAGCCTGTCACAGACAGACGCTGTAATGCACTCTCCGGGATATAAGAGCGGAATGCCTGGCGGATAAGGAATAACCATCTCTGCCGCAATCCTGCCCTCACTTGCCTCAAGCTCTATGCTCTCTGTCTCACCGGCAGCCACCGGCCGGGTAGAGAACGCAACCGGAGCTGATACCGCCGGAATATCGAAATTGTTCCACGTGGAAATATTGGCAGAGAAGGTTGAGTCCCCTCCTCTGCTATTATATGAGGCTGACTGGGCTGCGGTCCGTGTGCTGGAGAAGGATTCTCCGCCTTGGGGAGCAGGAGCTGCGGTGTCCGTGTAAGTAGACTGGCCGCGTCCAGCGGTAGGTTCACGGTCTGAATGGGCTGCGGTCCCGCCTGTCTGCGGCGCTGCCAAGGTAGTCTGCGCCGCAATGTCCTGCAGCGCTGTCAGCAGCGCAGCTGCCTCTTCAGCCTTCGAGCCGAGGCTGAAGGCCAGTACCACGTGCCGGTCGTCGCTCATCTCCGGCACGATTCCCCTCTCTTCGAGCCTGCGCTGCAGCTCGAAGCCCCCCAGGACCCCTGCGGCGTCATATATGACCGCCTTAAAGGGGTCCTGGGTCACGTACGCCGCCCCGCGCAGCGGCGGCGTACTCACTCCTGCGGCGCTGGCCCCGCCGCAGACAGGCTGCTGCAGCGAAGCCGGCTGCAGCAGCCCGAAGCGCGGCAGCGCCGCCAGGCCGCGCCGCAGGACATCCACGGCGGCGAGCCCCGCCGTGAAGGCACCGGCGCCCTGGCTGTGCAGCAGGCGCCGGGCCAGATCGAGCGAAGCCATCACGGGGTACGATGGGCTGGAGCTCTGCACCATGGCCAGGCGCTGCCGCAGCAGCGCGCGGTCAAGCCATGGCCCTTGCACATGCAGCATGGCGCCCATTGTCAGCGCCGTCAGCATCTTATGCGTGGACTGCACCACGCCGTCCGCGCCCCCCGCAAGTGCCCCGGCCGGAAGCGCCGGGTGCTGCCCGTAATGCGCCCCGTGCGCCTCATCCACCAGCAGCGGCACGCCGCTGGCGTGACAGGCCTGCGCGAGGGGCGCAAGGTCAATGCCCATGCCGTAGTAGTTCGGCATAGTGACCAGAACGCCGGCTGCCTCCGGATAGGCATTCAGCGCCGCCTGCACCGTCTCAGCAGACGGAGCCACGGCGAGTCCGCTGCCCGGATCAATCTCCGGCTCCAGGAAGACTGCACGCGCTCCTGCCAGCATCAGTCCATGAATAACGGACTTGTGGACGTTGCGCTGCAAAAGAAGCAGCCTTCCGGGCTCAGCACAGACCGTCAGGATCAGTGCCAGATTACCCGCGGTGCTGCCGCCTACCAACATATAGCTCTCCTCCGCTCCATAACAGTCTGCGGCCAGCTCCTGCGCTTCTCTTATTACCCCTTCCGGATGATGAAGGTCATCCGTTCCGGTAATTTCCGTCACATCGTAACGCATCACTTCCGTGAGATACCCCGCACTCTCTGCACTGACAGTACTCCGGTAAGCCTCCCCGTTCTTGTGACCCGGCACATGATAAGATATATTACCCTTAAGTCTATATTTTTCCAGCATTTCGTATACAGGTGCCCTGCCAGGCTGTAGCTTGTCCATAGATTCTTCCTCCCCTGGGGGTTACCATCTATTTTAACGTAAATACACCCAAACGCCTATCACTTCCGTAAAGGACCGCACAGGCAATAAAACGGCCTCTCTCACCCGGTCAGGGCGGAGAAGCCGTTAAGAGGAACTTTGTATTTGCAGCCAACGCGACACAGATTCACCGCCCGCTCTTTATATGTTGCTTGTTACAGGTACTGCAATTCGTTCATTAAGCATGCATACGCAGATTGATCTTCTTCATCCGGCTAATGAAAAAGTTGTACTTCACATCCTCAGCCTCCGTACGCACCATCTCACTCTCACAGTCCTCACAGATGAAATGCGAGACAATCACAATGCCTTCTTCCTTTTCCTGCCCGCAGATAATGCAGGCCTGCCCGGTTTGCTGTTCCATTTTCATCCCACCTTGACTCTTTTAAGAACAGTATGGTACACCTTCTATCATTTTAAACCTTTTCATAGTTTTTTCCTAATCCTTCATAGCCTGAAATATATATATTCGCCTGCTACCCATTCGGTGAATCTGAACCCGTTGTTTAATAAAACGCAGGAGCAGGCCGATAATAATAACAAGAGAACTTGCGAGGAGGTCCGAATTCCAGGTATGGAACCAAACACCAAAGGTGCCGCTACATTCTATCAATACAAGCTTATCAAAAAAATTACTATTACAGCCTTCCTGCTGCGGGTCTATATCACCCTACCGTTTATATGTCTTGTACTCGAAAGTGTCTTTCTCTCCTGGCTGAGTATCCTGTTCATGATTATAGCCGGACCTGTCATGCTGTGGATTCAGTATGTCATCTCACGCTCTGTATTGGTGATTAGCGGACACCCTATCGCCAAGCGCTGGAGATTGTCCCTGCGCCTGCCCTGGCCCGGTTACATGCCTGATCAATATATCAATTACGGCATCTTCCGCACGGTACAGCTGCATAATCTCTGGATCGGTCTCTGTATAGCTGCACTCTTCATCGTCTGGGCTCCGCCCGCCTTCACGGCTTCGCTGGCGGTATGCCACCTGTGGCTGCTGCTCCCCCGTCTGTATGCGCTGCTGCGGTTAAGAAGTGTAGCCAAAGACGGGATGCTCAAGTTTGGTGCGGGAGACGCCTCCTATTACGCCCAGTAATCCAACCAGATATACATAGCGCTGTATTTAAGCGGCCCAGCATGCACGCAAAAAATCGCCATCCATAACCGGACGGCGATTTTTTATCTGTTCTTCAAGCCTTTAGTGGTGACCTTCTTTTCCTTCGGAATCATCACGATGAAATAGTCGTCATACACGGTCAGGTGTACAATAAGTCCTTCTTTCTGAAAAACACGTGAACTCCCTGAATCGTCTGCTTTCTGTTCCTGCTCTTCCCAGCCCCACGCCTTAATGGCTGCAAGATAAGGATCCGGCACACCGTTCTTCTCCTTCATCCCCGGGAGGGAGTACCGTACATAGTCCATGGCTACGTTTGTAGTTGTTCTGTCGGGTGAGCTTGCCTCTTTGGGAACGGGGAAGTCTTCCTCATTAAGTGCACCGT
Organism: Paenibacillus sp. FSL H3-0469; assembly: GCF_038051945.1. Classification (NCBI taxonomy): domain Bacteria; kingdom Bacillati; phylum Bacillota; class Bacilli; order Caryophanales; family Paenibacillaceae; genus Paenibacillus; species Paenibacillus sp. FSL H3-0469. The sequence continues at coordinate 4,513,401 of NZ_CP150302.1, read as the reverse complement.
TAAAAGTCTCCCATGCCGGCTCCTTCGTGCTGCAACCCACCAGCATTGCTCCGACTATACAAAGAATAACTAATATCCACAAAGGTTGGGTTCGCTTCATACCTTAAATCCTCCTTACCTCTACCATGCATCTAAAGACGCAAGAAAATTCCAAGATAGAATTTATACGTAGTTCATTCGTATTAAGGCTTTTGCTTATTTATTGCACTTTTCCATTATACTTGGAACCATCGCCTCGTCGGTAACAAAAATGTCACTCGTTTGTAAGCGTTTTTATATTAAAATTCCTTGCCCCTTCCCGCTTTTTATATATGCGGGTATACCAAAAAGCCATTGTCGACAATTCGACAATGGCTCATGTGTGCTTGGCAACGTCCTACTCTCCCAGGACCCTTCGGTCCAAGTACCATCGGCGCTGGAGGGCTTAACGGTCGTGTTCGGGATGGGTACGTGTGGAACCCCTCCGCTATCGCCACCAAACGGGCATTTACAGCGTAAATGCTTCAGGAATTGATTCCTGAAAACTGAATCCGAAACGAATTTGTGTTTGCCCTTCTTACGGGGCCCCCGGAAAGTATTCGGAATCGGCTTCGTCAGCCTCTTCTTCACTTTTTGGGGTAGCTTTTGGATAAGCCCTCGACCGATTAGTATTGGTCAGCTCCATGCATTGCTGCACTTCCACCTCCAACCTATCTACCTCGTCGTCTTCAAGGGGTCTTACATACTGGGAAATCTCATCTTGAGGGGGGCTTCACGCTTAGATGCTTTCAGCGCTTATCCCGTCCGTACGTAGCTACTCAGCCATGCTCCTGGCGGAACAACTGATGCACCAGCGGTACGTCCATCCCGGTCCTCTCGTACTAAGGACAGCTCCTCTCAAATTTCCTGCGCCCACGACAGATAGGGACCGAACTGTCTCACGACGTTCTGAACCCAGCTCGCGTACCGCTTTAATGGGCGAACAGCCCAACCCTTGGGACCTACTTCAGCCCCAGGATGCGATGAGCCGACATCGAGGTGCCAAACCTCCCCGTCGATGTGGACTCTTGGGGGAGATAAGCCTGTTATCCCCAGGGTAGCTTTTATCCGTTGAGCGATGGCCCTTCCATGCGGTACCACCGGATCACTAAGTCCGACTTTCGTCCCTGCTCGACTTGTAGGTCTCGCAGTCAAGCTCCCTTATGCCTTTGCACTCTGCGAATGATTTCCAACCATTCTGAGGGAACCTTTGAACGCCTCCGTTACTCTTTAGGAGGCGACCGCCCCAGTCAAACTGCCCGCCTGACACGGTCCCCGTACCCGATAAGGGCACTAGGTTAGAACCTAGATACGATCAGGGTGGTATCCCAACGGCGCCTCCGCAGAAGCTTGCGCTCCTGCCTCCACGGCTCCCACCTATCCTGTACAGATCGTACCCAAATTCAATATCAAGCTGCAGTAAAGCTCCATGGGGTCTTTCCGTCTTGTCGCGGGTAACCTGCATCTTCACAGGTATTAAAATTTCACCGGATCTCTCGTTGAGACAGCGCCCAAGTCGTTACGCCATTCGTGCGGGTCAGAATTTACCTGACAAGGAATTTCGCTACCTTAGGACCGTTATAGTTACGGCCGCCGTTTACTGGGGCTTCGGTTCACAGCTTCGGATTGCTCCTAACCGCTCCCCTTAACCTTCCAGCACCGGGCAGGCGTCAGCCCGTATACTTCGCCTTACGGCTTCGCACAGACCTGTGTTTTTGCTAAACAGTCGCTTGGGCCTTTTCACTGCGGCCCCCTCGGGCTATTCACCCTACCGAGGCACCCCTTCTCCCGAAGTTACGGGGTCATTTTGCCGAGTTCCTTAACGAGAGTTCTTCCGCGCGCCTTAGAATTCTCTTCTCGCCTACCTGTGTCGGTTTGCGGTACGGGCACCTTCTCCTGACTAGAGGCTTTTCTTGGCAGTGTGAGATCATGACCTTCGCTACTGTAATTTTCGCTCCCCATCACAGCCCAGCCTTACGGTGTGCGGATTTGCCTACACACCAGCCTCACTGCTTAGACGGACATCCATCAGTCCGCGTCACTACCCTCCTGCGTCACCCCATCGCTCATAGCGGATTACGGTGGTACAGTAATTTCAAACTGTTGTCCTTCGACTACGCCTTTCGGCCTCGCCTTAGGTCCCGACTTACCCTGAGCGGACGAGCCTTCCTCAGGAAACCTTGGGCTTTCGGCGGATCAGATTCTCACTGATCTTTTCGTTACTCATACCGGCATTCTCACTTGTATACTCTCCAGCGCTCCTTACGGTACACCTTCAACGTATATACAACGCTCCCCTACCCCAGATACAAAGTATCTAGCCATAGCTTCGGTGGTGTGTTTAGCCCCGTTACATTTTCGGCGCAGAGTCACTCGACCAGTGAGCTATTACGCACTCTTTCAATGGTGGCTGCTTCTAAGCCAACATCCTGGTTGTCTGTGCAACTCCACATCCTTTCCCACTTAACACACACTTGGGGACCTTAGCTGATGGTCTGGGCTGTTTCCCTTTTGACAATGGATCTTAGCACTCACTGTCTGACTCCCGGCAAGAAGTAAATGGCATTCGGAGTTTGACTGAGCTTGGTAACCCTTGCGGGCCCCGCACCCAATCAGTGCTCTACCTCCACCACTCCATTCACCGAGGCTAGCCCTAAAGCTATTTCGGGGAGAACCAGCTATCTCCGAGTTCGATTGGAATTTCTCCGCTACCCCCACCTCATCCCCGCATTTTTCAACATGCGTGGGTTCGGGCCTCCAGTGCGTGTTACCGCACCTTCACCCTGGACAGGGGTAGATCACACGGTTTCGGGTCTACGTCCACATACTAAATCGCCCTATTCAGACTCGCTTTCGCTGCGGCTCCGGCTTCTCACCTTAACCTTGCATGTTAAACGTAACTCGCCGGTTCATTCTACAAAAGGCACGCCATCACCCATAGAAAGGGCTCTGACTTTTTGTAAGCACACGGTTTCAGGTTCTATTTCACTCCCCTTCCGGGGTGCTTTTCACCTTTCCCTCACGGTACTGTTTCACTATCGGTCGCCAGGTAGTATTTAGCCTTAGCAGATGGTCCTGCTGGATTCATACGGGGTTTCACGTGCCCCGCACTACTCGGGATCCGTCTCGGAGAGAATACCATTTCGGCTACAGGGCTTTTACCTCTATCGCGGGCCTTTCCAGACCTCTTCGCCTACCATATTCCTTTGTAACTCCATGTGAGACGTCCCACAACCCCAAGAGGCAAGCCTCTTGGTTTAGGCTGTTCCGCGTTCGCTCGCCGCTACTGACGGAATCACTATTGTTTTCTCTTCCTCAGGGTACTTAGATGTTTCAGTTCCCCTGGTCTGCCTCTGCGTATCCTATGTATTCAGATACGAGTAACTGCGAATTACCACAGCTGGGTTTCCCCATTCGGACACCCCCGGATCAAAGCTTGCTTACAGCTCCCCGAGGCAGTTTCGTTGTTCGCCACGTCCTTCGTCGGCTCCTGGCGCCTAGGCATCCTCCGTGTGCTCTTAGTAGCTTAACCAATGTGTTTTCCCTAAGGAAAATCACGGTAGCAACTAATAACTATTTCCACTTGCTTACACAAGTTTCAGCTAAAAGATGTTCTAAAACGCAAATTCGTTTCGGTATCCAGTTTTCAAGGATCAAAGGTAAAGATGAGAGCTTAAACTCTCAAAACTGACCAACGAGTGAGTAACAGGCCTAAACCTGATTGGTTTGGAAGCGAAGCTTCCGATTTGAATGTCACCGTTGCAGGTGACGATTCTCCATAGAAAGGAGGTGATCCAGCCGCACCTTCCGATACGGCTACCTTGTTACGACTTCACCCCAATCATCTACCCCACCTTCGGCGGCTGGCTCCCTTGCGGGTTACCCCACCGACTTCGGGTGTTGTAAACTCTCGTGGTGTGACGGGCGGTGTGTACAAGACCCGGGAACGTATTCACCGCGGCATGCTGATCCGCGATTACTAGCAATTCCGACTTCATGCAGGCGAGTTGCAGCCTGCAATCCGAACTGAGACCGGCTTTGCTGGGATTGGCTCCACCTCGCGGCTTCGCTTCCCGTTGTACCGGCCATTGTAGTACGTGTGTAGCCCAGGTCATAAGGGGCATGATGATTTGACGTCATCCCCACCTTCCTCCGGTTTGTCACCGGCAGTCACTCTAGAGTGCCCAGCTCAACCTGCTGGCAACTAAAGTCAAGGGTTGCGCTCGTTGCGGGACTTAACCCAACATCTCACGACACGAGCTGACGACAACCATGCACCACCTGTCTCAACTTTCCCCGAAGGGCACCTAATGCATCTCTGCTTCGTTAGTTGGATGTCAAGACCTGGTAAGGTTCTTCGCGTTGCTTCGAATTAAACCACATACTCCACTGCTTGTGCGGGTCCCCGTCAATTCCTTTGAGTTTCAGTCTTGCGACCGTACTCCCCAGGCGGAGTGCTTACTGTGTTAACTTCGGCACCAAGGGTATCGAAACCCCTAACACCTAGCACTCATCGTTTACGGCGTGGACTACCAGGGTATCTAATCCTGTTTGCTCCCCACGCTTTCGCGCCTCAGCGTCAGTTACAGCCCAGAAAGTCGCCTTCGCCACTGGTGTTCCTCCACATATCTACGCATTTCACCGCTACACGTGGAATTCCACTTTCCTCTTCTGTACTCAAGTCACCCAGTTTCCAGTGCGACCTCAGGTTGAGCCCAAGGTTTAAACACCAGACTTAAATAACCGCCTGCGCGCGCTTTACGCCCAATAATTCCGGACAACGCTTGCCCCCTACGTATTACCGCGGCTGCTGGCACGTAGTTAGCCGGGGCTTTCTTCTCAGGTACCGTCACTCCGGTAGCAGTTATTCTACCGGACGTTCTTCCCTGGCAACAGAGCTTTACGATCCGAAAACCTTCATCACTCACGCGGCGTTGCTCCGTCAGGCTTGCGCCCATTGCGGAAGATTCCCTACTGCTGCCTCCCGTAGGAGTCTGGGCCGTGTCTCAGTCCCAGTGTGGCCGTTCACCCTCTCAGGTCGGCTACGCATCGTCGCCTTGGTGGGCCGTTACCCCACCAACTAGCTAATGCGCCGCAGGCCCATCCCCAAGCAGCAGATTGCTCCGCCTTTCATTCTCTCCTCAGGAGAAGAAAGAAATTATCCGGTATTAGCTACCGTTTCCGGTAGTTATCCCAGGCTTGAGGGCAGGTTGCCTACGTGTTACTCACCCGTCCGCCGCTAAGTCTGAAAGGAAGCAAGCTTCCTTTCAAACTCCGCTCGACTTGCATGTATTAGGCACGCCGCCAGCGTTCGTCCTGAGCCAGGATCAAACTCTCCAAATTAGTATTTAGAAAGAGCGATTGCTCATTTTGAAACATCTGACGAGAATTGTTACATCCTCTAATTTGGATCTCACCGAAGTGATCTCCAGATACTCACTCGTTGTTCAGTTTTCAAAGATCAAGCTCGTTGTCAGCGCCGCTCATCGCGTCACCAGCAACTCTTATAATATATCACATCCAGCCGATCAATGCAAGCTCTTTTTTAACTTCTTTTCGAGCTCGGCGTTGATGTTTCGCGGCCAGAAATAGAATATATCACGGATAGAGATTCATTGCAAGCTTTTATTTCTATTTCACTCTCTAAAAAGCTACGCTTCCCTAACCGCCCTTAGTCCGGCAAGTAAGTTAGCATAGCTCTACTCCTCTGTCCGCGTACTTAAGCAATAATCTCCTGAATGTGCAGCTCCCGTTCATTGATCAGATTAACGATGTTTCCTTCAACTTGAATCATGGGTCTTGTCGGGTTGTTACGATCGGTAAAGATGATTTCCCCGTGACGTCCATCGCTGAGCCGTATCCGTGTACCGTTATATAGGTCTGTCGTCTTTTGAATGAAGGTCTGTACGATTACCGGATCGAGCTTCCCGAAGCTCTCCTTCTGCAGCTGCTCCAATACCAGATATGGCGACTGTGCCTTTCTGTAGGCTTTTCCCAGCGTCATGGCATGGAAGATATCGGCGACTGCCACAATCTTGGCGTAGAAATGAATCTGGCTGCCATCCAGCCTAAGCGGATACCCTGAACCGTCTATCTTCTCATGGTGCTGCAAGGCGGCGAGTCTTACCCCTTCGTTAATGGCTGTAACATTGCGCAGCAACTGATAACCGTATGTAGTGTGCCTGCGTACCTCGTCAATCTCTGCACCGCTTAGAGGGGTTGGTTTCTGCAGCAGCGCTTCGTCTACCTTAATGTTACCTATATCGTGCAGCAAGCCGGCAAAAGCAGCCTGCATCCAGTCCTTCTGCGGATATCCGCACCACTGGGCAATTCGGTAGGAGGTCAAGGCAGACAAAACAGCATTATGATAGTTATATTCCTGGTCAATTAGCACACGCGGAGCAAACTTTAAGACATGGTAATCTTTCAAATGGGTAATCAGCAGCTCCAGCTGACTCCGCAGTTCGAAGATCGGAAGAGCCGCAGCGGCCGCTGCACGGTAGCTTTGCTTGATAAGCACCAGCATTTTCTCATACTCATCGTGAAGCGGAGAATTACTCTTGGCCAGCACTGATTCATTAATCAGAGCACCTGCCTTGGCCGCTTGCTGCTTCACTGCCGGTTTAGCGCTCTCTGCCGGTTTGTCTTCCCCTTGAGCCCCTTCAATCTCAACCTGTCCGATTAAAAAAGCCTGCAAAATCTCAATATCCCGGGGGAGAATGATCTTGCCCTTCCCGAACAATACCCCTCCTAAAGGAGTAATTACATCCTTTATAATCTTTGAACCCGCTTTAATCTCTCCAACGGATATGTTTGGCATTAGCCTAAGCCCCTTTATGTCGGTGACACCTGTAATTCTCTAATTATAGTATGGAACAGGGGAAGCGGCTAGATAGAGAATTCCCCGTTCATCAGTTGATAGGGTATAAAAAAAGAGCATGGATTTCTATATATCAGAAATCCATGCTCTCTTGCAATTCTTATTCGAGGTTGTCTTCTTCGTTCAAGGCATCCGCTTCAGGCTGGCTGGCTTCAATACCGCCTTCGCCTTCTACAGGAGCTCCTTGAATGTCTTCGCCGTCCTCATGCTCAGACAGCTCTTCATCCTCTTTGTCCGCTCTGCATAGTGTAGCTACAGCATCATCCTCACGGATGTTAATCAGCTTAACACCCTGCGCATAACGGCCCATGGTGGATATTCCGTCCATGCTGGTACGGATCAGGGTACCGCTGGTCGTAATAATCATCAGGTCCTCGTCCTGCTTGACGACCTTCAGCCCGACAACCGGCCCGTTCTTATCCGTAAGGTTAATAGTCTTGATACCTTTACCCCCGCGGGTCTGGGACCGGTAGTCAGCAGCAGGTGTCCGCTTACCATAGCCCTTGGTGGTTACGATCAGTACCTCAAGCTCCTGGTCTACGCAGTCCATGCCAATAACATGGTCATTGGAATCAAGCGTGATCCCCTTAACCCCCGTAGCACTGCGGCCCATGGAACGTACATCATTCTCCGAGAAGGTAATCGACATTCCGCGTGCAGTACCGATTATCAGATTCTGCTCACCATCCGTCAGCTTCACCTCAATCAGTGAATCCTCCTCACGGAGATTGATTGCAATCAGACCACCCTTACGGATGTTGTTGTAATCCTCCAGAGGCGTCTTCTTCACAATCCCCTCACGGGTAGCGAAGAACAGGTACTTGTCACTGTCCGCTTCCTCCACCTGGATGACCGCGCTGATCTTCTCGCCCTGCTCGATTTGAATCAGGTTGATGATCGGCGTTCCCCGGGCAGTCCGTCCAAGCTCCGGAATCTCATAGGCCTTAATCCGGTACACCTTACCCTTATCAGTGAAGAACATCAGGTAGTTATGGGAGTTACTCACGAAGAGATGCTCCACAAAGTCCTGGTCCTTGGTGTCCATCCCGATGACACCGCGTCCGCCGCGCTTCTGGCTGCGGTAGGTGTTGACCGGAAGACGTTTGATATAACCGGTGTGGGTAATCGTGATGACAACCTCTTCACGCGGAATCAGATCCTCGTCGAGGATGCTTTCTTCCCCAACGGTGATTTCTGTACGGCGGTCATCGGAGTATTTATCCCGGATCTCCTGCAGCTCATTGCTGATAATATCCAGCACGAGATGCTCATTGGCCAGAATCTCACGGTATTCGGCTATTTTGGCCAACAGCTCGTTATATTCATTCTCGATCTTCTCACGTTCCAGACCGGTCAGTCGCTGCATCCGCATATCGAGGATCGCCTGGGCCTGCTCTACGCTCAGACTGAAGGTCTCCATCAGACCTTCCCGGGCAATGTCGGTTGTGCGTGAGGCGCGGATCAGGGCAATGACTTCATCCAAATGATCCAGGGCAATACGCAGCCCTTCCAGAATATGCGCCCGTGCTTCCGCCTTCTTAAGGTCGAAGATTGTCCGGCGGCGGATGACTTCGATCTGATGCTGCAGATAGTGATACAGTACATCGCGCAGATTCAGAATCTTCGGTTCATTGTTGACAATAGCCAGCATGTTGATCCCGAAGGTGGACTGCATGGAAGTATGCTTGTAGAGATTGTTGAGTACAACGCTCGGATTCACATCCCGTCTCATTTCAACCACTACGCGCATTCCGTTACGGTCAGACTCATCACGCAGATCCGTAATGCCCTCGATGCGCTTCTCACGCACCAGTTCCGCAATCTTCTCCACGAGCCGGGCCTTATTGACCTGGTAAGGAAGCTCATGCACAATAATCCGGGCCTTGCCGTTATTCTCTTCAATAACCGCTTTGGCACGCATAGTAACCGATCCGCGTCCAGTGCGGTAGGCCTGACGGATGCCTTCACGGCCCAGAATATATCCGGCCGTCGGGAAATCCGGGCCTTGAATATATTCCATAAGCTCCATAGGCGTAATATCAGGATTCTTGATCATCGCCTGCACACCGTCAATTACCTCACCGAGATTATGCGGAGGAATATTGGTTGCCATCCCCACCGCAATCCCGCCTACACCATTAACCAGCAGATTGGGATAACGCGCCGGCAAGACTACAGGCTCGTTCTCTTCACCGTCATAGTTAGGCGCGAAGTCAACGGTCTCCTTGTTCAGGTCACGGAGCATTTCTCCGGCAATTTTGGACAAACGTGCTTCTGTATAACGCATTGCAGCCGCCATATCTCCGTCTATGGAACCGAAGTTACCATGACCGTCTACAAGCATATAGCGCATGGAGAAGTCCTGTGCCATACGTACCATTGTTTCATAGACTGCTGAGTCACCGTGAGGATGATACTTACCGATAACCTCACCGACGATTCTAGCCGACTTCTTATGTGGCTTATCCGAGGACATACCAAGTTCCGACATCGCAAACAAAATGCGTCGGTGAACAGGCTTAAGTCCATCCCGCACATCCGGCAAAGCCCGGCTTACAATGATGCTCATTGCGTAATCCATAAAGGATTCGCGCATTTCCACGCCAATGTCCCGATCTTTGACTTGCGGGTTATTTTGTTCAGCCATGAGTTGGTGGACCTCCTTCAGTTAAAAACCGCTACCCTATATTATATTACTTTCACAAAACCAGCACAATTAAACATGATAGCCTGTTATCGTCTATATTGATTTTCTTTTAGTACGGATAAGGGTATACGCCCTCTCCGCAGCTGTCTTCAGTACATAGACTGTAGAGACAAGAGAATTGGCTTCATGCCCCTGTTTTCGTCCCAAAAAGCATAATCTCATATCCTTATATTATAACATTATTTTGCTTTCTTGTCCTGAAAATTCGCTATGAATAAAGAAACGGAGGCAGAACATGAGGATTCAACGCGTGTCCAGCAAATGGGCAAAAACGAAAGTCATTCTGCAAAACCGTCAGCTCTCGGTCTATATCCCGGAAACGCGCAAATACAGCCTGGAGGATCTGAAAGAAATGCTTCATCTGCACGGCACGGTATATATAAAGCCCGACCGCGGCACCTATGGCAGCGGAGTAATGAGAGCCGAGCAGAGGATTGTACACCTAAGTCCCAGTGGACAGCAGCCGGAGACACGTGAACCGGTGACAGCTGCTCCGGACAGTGAAGCAGAAGTACCGGCAGAGCCGAAGCTGATGTATATTCTCAGGTATGCGAAGGACGCCGAGGTCTTTAATAGCCCCGAAGAGCTTCATGCCGCACTGGTACCACGGATTAGAGACCGCAGCTATCTGGTCCAGCAGGGCATTGATCTGCTGCAGCATCAGGATCGTCCCTTCGACCTGCGGGTGCTTACCCAGAAGAATCCCCAGGGCAGCTGGGAGACTACGGGCATGCTTGGAAGGGTCGCCGCACCGCAGAAGGTAATCACGAATTATCACAGCGGGGGCAGTGTTTTTCCGGTAGATACCCTGTTCAAGGAGCATATGACCAGTGACGAACTGTCTGCGACTACCCAGCAGCTCAAATCTCTGGGCGTCCGGATCGGAGCTCAGCTCGAAACGGCTTATCCAGGTCTTAAGGAGCTGGGGCTTGATGTAGCCATCGACCAGCATCACGATCTATGGCTGCTTGAAGTAAACACCTTACCCTCCATCATTGTCTTCAAATTGTTCCCGAACAAAGCAATTTACCGCAGAATCCACCGTTATGCTGTGGCCTATGGCCGGTTGAAGCCTAACCGGAAGTCCGTAAGCAGCCGCCGCAAGCGAATATCGAACGTCTAGCTCTATGTATTCAAGCGGCAAGGCTATAAACTCTCTCTCACTAAAAAACCTCCGGCTTCATCCGCAAGGGATAATCCGGAGGTTCGCTATGTGCTCTTTAAATATCCAGGTTCTTAACCGATTGGGCATGCTCCTGAATGAATTCGCGGCGCGGTTCAACATTGTCACCCATCAGGGTATCAAAGATGCTGTCCGCTAGCATGGCGTCCTCAATGGTTACCTGCAACATGGTGCGGCTCTCAGGGTCCATCGTCGTGTCCCATAACTGAGCAGCATTCATCTCACCCAGACCCTTGTAGCGCTGTACGTTAACCTTCACGTTCTCGCCGAAGGCAGCAATGATCTCATCGCGCTCCTTCTCGGTCTGTGCATAGCGCACCACCTTGTTGCGCTCAATCTTGAAGAGCGGCGGCTGGGCGATATAGATATACCCTGCGTCGACAATCTTCCGCATATAGCGGTAGAAGAAGGTCAGCAGTAGTGTTCGGATATGGGCGCCGTCGACGTCCGCATCGGTCATGATGACAACCTTGTGGTAACGCGCCTTCGAGAGGTCGAAATCATCACTGATCCCGGTTCCGAGTGCGGTAATAATCGCCCGGATTTCAGCATTGGACAAGATCCGGTCTAGCCGGGCCTTCTCCACGTTCAGAATCTTGCCGCGCAGCGGCAGGATGGCCTGGAAGTGGCGGTCCCGGCCCTGCTTGGCAGATCCGCCGGCGGAGTCACCTTCGACGATATACAGCTCACTGATGGACGCATCCTTGGAGGAGCAGTCTGCCAGCTTGCCAGGCAGGGCGCTGACTTCAAGCGCACTTTTGCGGCGAGTCAGCTCACGGGCCTTTTTGGCCGCTTCACGGGCACGGGAAGCCTGCAATGACTTCTCCAGCACCTTACGTGAGACGGCAGGGTTCTCCTCCAGGAACTCCTGCAGCTTCTCGCCGAACAGCGATTCTACAATCCCCCGGACTTCACTGTTGCCGAGCTTGGTCTTGGTCTGACCTTCGAACTGCGGCTCAGGAATCTTGACCGAGATAATTGCCGTCAGACCCTCCCGGACATCATCCCCGGTCAGATTCTGACTGCTGTCCTTGATTACGCCGGCCTTGCGTGCGTAGTCATTAATGATCCGCGTCAAGGCACTCTTGAAGCCGGATTCATGCGTTCCGCCTTCATGGGTATTGATATTATTAGCGAACGAATAGATGTTCTCTGTGTATGAATCGTTATATTGGAGAGCCACTTCAACCGCGATCATATCCCGTGAGCCTTCCACGTAGATGGGATCCTCATGAAGAGCTTCTTTTTTCTCGTTAAGGTATTTCACATACTCCACAATACCACCTTCATACTTGAACGTATTGCTGACTCCGGTCCGTTCATCCAGAAGTGACAGCTCAATGCCCTTGTTCAAGAAGGCCAGCTCTCGGATACGGGTAAGGAGCGTGGAGTATTCAAACGTAGTCGTTTCGGTGAAAATATCCGGGTCCGGGTGGAAGGTCGTGGTGGTCCCCGTCTCCTCTGTATCCCCGATCACTCTGATGTCATATTGCGGCACGCCGCGGTTGTACTCCTGCTGGTAGACATGCCCGTCACGTTTGACAGTGACAACTACCTTCTCGGACAAGGCATTAACCACAGAGATCCCTACGCCGTGAAGACCGCCGGACACCTTGTAACCCCCGCCGCCGAACTTACCGCCTGCATGCAGGACAGTCATGACCACTTCAAGTGTGGACTTCTTCAGCTTGACGTTCTCACCAACAGGAATTCCGCGCCCGTTGTCAATAACAGTCACACTATTATTTTCAGTAATTATGACTTGAATCCGGTCGCAAAAACCTGCCAGCGCCTCATCGATACTATTATCGACAACCTCCCAGACCAAATGATGCAGACCTTTGGAGCTGGTGGAGCCAATGTACATGCCGGGACGTTTCCGAACTGCTTCCAGCCCTTCCAGTACCTGAATCTGGCTCTCATCATATGTCGGTTGATTCATTGACATGCCTTCACCTACTTCTTTCAGATTATCTCATGTAACTTGTGGAACCTTATATTTCTAACAAGATCTTGGCTCTTTTTTTGAGAGTGGAGGAGGAGATCGGGGAGTAGTAGACAGTATTCCTGGTCACGACAATAGACTTCGCTTCCTCTTCACCAATGCGTTCCAGCTTCTTATCCTGCTGGGAATGAGTCATAAACTGCTTCGATACCTTGGAGGATTTCTCAATCGATATATCAAATATAGCAATCAGCTCTGAGGATCGAATAATTTTTTCTCCGCCCAAATGAATATACATGGTCTTCCTCCGCTCTTTATAACCCCACTTTGCCGCCATGAACATGATACAGGATTGCACCCTTTAATTTATCAGCATTCAGTCCCTCAACACCGGTCGCAGTGATGAAGGTCTGCACCTTGCTCTGAAAAGTTTCGATAAGCTGGGTCTGACGATAGGGATCAAGTTCGGACAAAACATCATCAAGAAGCAGCACAGGGTATTCTCCAATCTCCTCATGGATCAGTTCAATTTCCGCCAGCTTGAGCGATAAAGCTGCCGTACGTTGCTGCCCCTGGGAACCGTAGACCTGAGCTTCTCTTCCGTTGATAAAAAAGGACAGGTCATCCCGATGGGGACCCGTCAGCGTCATGCCGCGCCTGATTTCCTGATCTCTTGTTTGTGATAACTTTAACATAAATTTGTCCAATAAGACAGCTTCATCTTCCTCTTCACGCTCACCAAACGAGGGGACATAGAGCAGTTTGAGCTCTTCTCCGCCGTTTGTGATGCCACGGTGGATGCTTTCTGCCCATATCTGCAGCTTCTTTATGAATTGTTTCCTTTTTTTGACGATTTTAACACCATGTTCTACAAGTTGGGCATCCCAGATGTCCAGAAGCTCCCGGCCGCCAGCCTCCTTGCCCCATAACTGCTTCAGCAGATTGCCGCGCTGGAGGAGAATTTTCTGGTACTGCTGCAGATGAAACAGGTAGCTCGGCTGAACCTGGCCAATCTCCATATCAAGGAACCGGCGCCGGATGCCCGGGGTACCTTTGACAATCTCCAGATCCTCCGGGGCAAACATCACCACGTTCAGCGAGCCTACGAATTCACTGAGCCGGCGCTGCTCCAGTCCGTTAATTCTGGCCTTCTTGCCCTGCGGGGACAGGGTCAGCTCCAGCTTAAGATCCCCATATTTGCGCTCTACTTCAGCAACAATCTGCGCGGAGCCCGCCGGGGCATCGAAGGAGATCAGCTCCTTGTCCTTGGAGGTCCGGTGGCTTTTGGTCATCGCGAGGACAAACAAAGCCTCCATGAGATTGGTTTTACCCTGGGCGTTCTGTCCGAGAATGAGATTCACATCGCCCAGATGCTCAAGACGCAGCAGCCCATAGTTGCGGTAATCCTGCAGTCCGATATTTTTGACAAACAAGAGCCTGTTCCTCCTTAGGGTTACTCCTCCTTGACTCCGCCGCCCTCAACTTCAAACACGCCGTTATCCTGTACCTCGATAGTATCACCCGGGTAGAGCTTCCGGCCACGCCGTTCTTCCACCTCACCGTTCACCTGCACATGTCCTTCCTGCAGCAGCGCCTTGGCCATCCCCCCTGTGGATACACAATCAGAGAGCTTCAGGAACTGGTCGAGCTTAATATATCCACTGTGGATAACTATTTTTTTCATGTTTTTGATCCTTTCGGCCACTTATCCACATGTTCATGAACAGGGCGTTAATTAGTTGTCCGGTATGGCAAAATCACATACAGGCTGCGGCTCTCATCGAGCGGTCTGAGAATAATCGGACTCATCATGCCGGTGAAGGCGATTACGAGCTGCTCGCTCTCGACCACCTTCAGCACATCGAGCATATATTTGGAGTTGAAGGAGATGCGCAGCGGCTCGCCTTTGAAATCCATGACTTCCAGCTCTTCACGAACCTTCCCTAGCTCGGAGGAGCTGGAGGAGATCTCCACATCGCCGTTCTCCAGGGTCTGCATCCGGACGATGTTCGTTTTCTCTTCACGGGACAGCAAATAAGCGCGGTCGATCGATTCGCTTAATTTTTTTGTGTCCAAGGTTAGTTCTGTTTTGTAGGTGGTTGGAATAATTCTAGAAGTATCCGGATAAATGCCATCCAGAATCCGCGAATAGAACAGCACTTTGTCGATTTTGAACAGCACCTGGTTATCTGCGACGACAATATCCACCAGCATATTCTGATCAGGGATAATTTTGCTGAGCTCGTTCAGCGTTTTGCCGGCAATGACAATATTCGCGAACTGGATATTCTCTGTACCCTCCAGGTGTGCAGCTCTGGTGGCGAGCCTGTGGCGGTCGGTAGCCGTGAATTTGAATTCATTGTCGGCCAGATTCCACAGAATGCCTGTCAGGATCGGTGTTGTCTCTTGAGTGGAGATGGAGAAGGCGGTCTGCTTGATCATATTCTTCAGCAAATCACCGGGCATGGAGATGGTTTCATTCTCCTCAATGCTTGGCAGAACAGGGAATTCTTCAGGATCGAGACCCACAATCTGAATCTCCGTAGAGCCGGAGGAGATGTAGGTCTGGAAGCCTTCCTTGACTTCCATGTGAATTTCTTTGGAGGGAAGCTTCTTGATAATCTCAACGAAAAATTTGGCAGGGAGCACTACGCTGCCCGGCTGCTCTACCTTGACGATCGTCTGGCTGTCATTCTCGGCGGGGATAAAGGACTGAATGGAAATATCCGTATCGCTTGCAGTCAGCGTAACGCCCTGATGGCTAACCTCAAACTTGATACCGGTCAGAATAGGGATAGTTGTTCTGCTGGAGATTGCTTTGGAGACATGTCCGATGGATTCGTTAAGTTCATTTTTGAGAATGCTGATTTTCATGATTTCACTCCTAGCTGAAAAATTGGGAAATGGGTGTACGTAAATGCTCTTTGAAACCTGCTCTTAGAAGATGAATTATTATAGTTATTTAATAGTATTAGTAGTAGGGGCTCCGTTTATGTGGATAAGTCGCTAAACAGCATAAAATTAAGCCTACCCACATGTGTATAGATTGTGTATAGGCTCTTTGTTCCTCTTAGGAAGGATTTTTAATTTTCTCCGAAAGATTATTTACCACTTTATAGAGCTCCTGGTCTACCTTTAATTGCTGCGTAATCTTCTCATGGGCATGAATAACGGTCGTATGGTCGCGTCCTCCGAAGGCCTCGCCGATCTTAGGAAGCGAATAATCCGTCAGCTCACGGGAGAGATACATGGCAATCTGCCTTGGAAAAGCCACAGCCTTCGTGCGTTTCCGCGCTTTGAAGTCCTCCATGCGCAAATTGTAGTATTCACCGACTTTTTGCTGAATATCGTTAATGGTGATCATCTTCGGACGGCTCGAAGGAATGATATCCTTCAGCGCTTCAGCTGCCAGATGTGTCGTCACATCCTGGTTCGTCAGGGAAGAATAAGCCACTACACGGATCAGCGCGCCTTCAAGCTCCCGGATATTCGTGTCGATCTGGTTGGCGATATACATCATGGCTTCGTTCGGGATATCCAGGTTCTCCGCCTTGGCCTTCTTGCGCAGAATGGCAATCCGCGTCTCAAGATCAGGAGGCTGGATATCTGTAATCAGTCCCCATTCGAACCGGGAACGCAGCCGTTCCTCCAGCGTAGGAATTTCCTTGGGAGGGCGGTCGCTGGAGATAATAATTTGCTTGCGTTCTTCATGAAGAGCATTGAACGTATGGAAAAATTCCTCCTGCGTTGACTCCTTGCCGGCCAGGAATTGGATGTCGTCAATCAGCAAAATGTCAACGTTGCGGTACTTGTTGCGGAAGCTTTCGCCGCGGTTGTCACGGATGGAGTTGATGAATTCATTCGTGAATTTCTCGGAGGAGATGTAAATCACCTTGTTGTTGGGGTTATGCTCCAGCACATAATGGCCGATCGCATGCATCAGGTGAGTCTTTCCGAGACCTACGCCTCCATACAGAAACAGAGGGTTATAGGCTTTGGCCGGCGCTTCGGCTACAGCAAGGGAGGCTGCATGCGCAAAACGGTTGCCTGAACCGATCACGAACGTGTCGAAGGTGTATTTGGGATTGAGCAAATGCGTCTGTGCTTCTTCGCGCGAAACAACGGGAGTAGGCGCACTTTGCTGAACCACAGGCTCAGAGGGTTTGTTCTCCTCAATGACAAATTTGACTTCCACCTGCTGTCCGGTAACTTCATATACCGTTGCTCCTACCAGTTTGGTATAGCGACTTTCCAGCCATTCTACGGCAAAGGTTGTAGGCGCCGAGATGATTAGAGCCTGGGAATTGAACGTCATGGCCTTGGTGGCCTTGAACCAGGTATCAAAGCTCGGCTTGCTTAGTTTGGTTTGAATAATCGATAATATTTGCTGCCATAATTCGGAAGTATGGCTGTCCACAGACTGTCACTCCTTTAAATCTTCCAAATGTGGCATCAGCCATGAAGTGGAAATGTCGAAGAAAATGGGTTGGTGCTGAATCTTATCCCCAGTATGCAACTTCAAGAGACAAAAAAATATGGATAAATTTGAATTGTTCACAACTTTATCCACAGCTTGTTGATAATTTATTGAACAAACAAATCTATTCACATTCAAAAGTAATACCATCATAGCAAAACGCCCCTTATTTTTCAATGAGCGACGCTATTTTATCCACAAATTCAATCACTTGTGTATAATTTTTAGGCACACCACTACATATTGTTGATAATTTGTTTACCGTTCGACAGTTTCCGCGATCGTGCCAATTTTTTTATACACAGGTTGTACTCACCTGTGAGCAAAATCCGCCCGGAATTAATCACAGGTGGATAACTGGACAAGCCTGTGGATTATTATTTTGGATGTGTTCCTTTGTGGATAAGCGGTTCAGGGTTTGAATTAGTGAAGAGGCGGGGCGCCCTGGGGATAAGACTCAGGCTTTCGGGCTGGTCCCAAAAATGAGGGCACAAGGGGAGCAACCTGAAAAAGAGGGAGAAAGAGAGATGGTTGACTTTTAGCGCAAAAATATGTTTAAATATATAAAGGTGTTTTCTGTGAGGATATGTCTCCAAATTAAATTGATAATACTTGTAGATACTGTCCCTACTTTAAGGACGGCTTAGTCCGTTTCTGCTTATATGACAGTAATTAGTTCCTGTAAGGGAGGTGCAATACATGAGACCGACGTTCAGACCAAATGTGAGCAAACGCAAAAAGGTGCATGGTTTCCGCAAAAGAATGAGCACGAAAAACGGCCGCAAAGTGCTGGCAGCCCGCCGCTTGAAAGGCAGAAAAGTTTTGAGTGCGTAAGATAGGCCACTTTGGGACCACTGCTGTGGTCCTTTTTTACGCTTTATTTGCAGAATGCATCAGCTGTTTTTATTTCTCTTCTATATATAGCGCAGAATGCGATGACGCTCAGCGAGCGGATAACCCACGCATGACTTCTGCTGCGGCAACAATAAATGATAGGCTCTGCAGGGGATGTTAACGCTACTGCGGGGCTTTTTTTAAAATATAAGAATTTATATGTTGCACACGATAACTTATCCTTCTATTTCTCGCTGAAACGGTACCGTCCTTAAAAAGGACGGCAAAGCCGTTTCCACTTGAAGATATAAGAATTCAAATTCACATGATTGTAGCTTCCACAAGCTGTCTATGTTTGTCGGCAGGGGATCTCCAGGGCCGCCGAGGTAACTGTTTATGGTCTCCCTTGAATGACAATACTAATTAGAAGATGAAATTCCGGAGCCTGGAGCAATTCCGGTATTTGAATAGGAGATTTCCGTGCGCAAAAGTTTACGATTACGAAACCGTGCCGACTTCAGCCGCGTATACCGCCATGGGAAGTCATTTGCGAATCATCAGTATGTGGTATATTGGTTCCCCAGAAGAGAAGTGGAACGATTCCGCGTGGGCATATCCGTCAGCAAGAAGGTCGGGAATGCCGTAGTCCGCAACCGGATGAGAAGGCTGGTCAAGGAGATTGTACGTCATCACGAGGCGGAAATTGCCGGCAATCTGGATATCGTTTTCATTGTCAGAAAAGGAGCGCTCTCCAAGGATTACGCCGAGCTGGAGAAAAGCGTGCTGCATGTGCTGCGCAAAGCCAAGCTGCTCAAGGCTTTACGCAAGTAAAAGAGCCTGAAGAGGGCTTGTTTATTTGTATCCATAATTATGTTATGATTTACGGTGCAATGGAATGTTTATGAGAGGGGTTTTGAAGTGTCTCTAATGAAGACTAAGCGAGGAAAAATGTTTCTTCTCCTCGGGTTAATGGTTCTAATGATCGCTGTTCTGTCGGGATGCTCTCCGTCTGCGACAACAGTGACGCACACTACGGAGGATTTGAAAAATGGAGGCTTCTGGCAGAGTAATGTTGTGTATTATTTCGCCATTGCCCTGGATACTTTCGCGAAGTGGTTCAACGGCCAGTATGGTCTAGCCGTTCTAGTAATGGTTATCATTGTCCGCACGCTGATTCTTCCGCTTACGATTAAGCAGGTCAAGAGCTCGCGTGCCATGCAGGCAATTCAGCCGGAACTTGAGAAGATTAAGAAAAAATATAAAGATGAGCCCGAAAAGGTACAGCAGGAAACAATGCGCCTGTTCCAGGAGAACAAGGTCAATCCGATGGCGGGCTGTCTGCCGCTGATCGTGCAAATGCCAATCTTCATCGCCCTATACAACTCGATCTACTACAATCCGGATCTTAGATTACATGACTTCCTGTGGCTGCAGCTCGGCAAACCCGATCACCTGTTCATCCTGCCGCTCCTTGCCGCTGCTACGACATTTATTCAGACCCGTATGATGACCAAAATGAACCCGGTACAACAGCAGGGTCCAATGCAGTTCATGATGATGGTATATCCGGTTCTGATTTTCATCATGTCCTACAACTTCCCGTCTGCACTTCCGCTGTACTGGTTCTATAGCAATCTGTACACCATCATTCAGAACTACTTCTTGTACCGCAACAATGATAAGCACAAAGCAGCACTTGCCGCTGCCACCGCTACGGCCAATGCAGGCAACAGCAAGGCCAAAGATGTTAACCTGACGAAGAGCAAGAACAGCAACTCTAACGCCCGCAAAGATGTAACTCCTACTGCTAAAGGAAACGGAAGCAATGGGAAGAAGGGGGTCAAAAAGTCAAAATGAGCAAAGTCGTCGCGACAGGGAAAACCATTGAAGAAGCTGTAGAACGGGGACTTAATCAGCTTGGAGTTCACAAGGACCGGGTAACGGTCAACGTACTTGAACAGCCGTCAAAAGGATTCCTTGGATTGATCGGTGCGAAGGGTGCCAAGGTGGAATTGACCTTGATCCCGGAAGCCGCACCGGCATCAGCGGCGAGTGCTCCGCTACTGTCTCAGCAGACAACAAGAGAGAGCAATACAGAGGCGATCAGCGGTGTACCGCGCCAGGATTCCGGACACCCGGTGGAAGAAGCATACGGCCAGGCCGTTCATTTCATTGTAGATGTCGCCAAGAGCATGGGGCTCGAGGTGGAAGTTGAAATCGTTCATGCCAAGGAATCAACTGTTCTGCAAATTTCCGGTCCGGAGCTTGGGCTGCTGATTGGCAGAAGAGGACAAACTCTTGATGCTTTGCAGTATTTGGCTAATATTGTGGCCAACCGGTATTCTGACAGCTTCATCCGGCTCGTGCTGGATGCGGAGAACTTCCGGGAGCGCCGCAAGAAGACATTGGAGGAACTGGCTGACCGTCTGGCCGGGCGTGTGGTGAGGACCCGCAAAGAGGTGGTTCTGGAGCCCATGTCCCCGCAGGAACGCAAGATCATCCATTCCAGATTACAGGATCACAAGCAGGTGAACACCCTCAGCAAGGGTGAAGAGCCGAACCGCCGCGTCGTTATAACTTTGAAGTAGAACTATATGCCGCAATGACTCCTTGACCTATGCGAGGAGTCATTGTTTTTTTAAATACCAAATCCTGAGGTGAATTACAACATGCTTAGTGACACTATTGCCGCTGTATCGACAGCCTTGGGTGAGGGCGGTATTGCCATCATCCGGGTTAGCGGACCGCAGGCAATCCCCCAAGTTGCCCCCTTGTTCAAAAGCCGTATCCCCCTTCCGGAAGCTGAGTCCCATACCGTGCATTATGGACATATCATTAGTCCGCAGGACGGGGAACAGCTGGAAGAGGTGCTGGTAACAGTCATGAAGGGACCGCGTTCTTTTACCACGGAGGATGTGGTGGAGATCAGCGCCCATGGCGGTGTAATCTCTGTAAGAAGAGTAATGGATCTGCTGCTGCAGCAGGATATCCGGCTGGCCGAGCCGGGAGAGTTCACGAAGCGCGCCTTTTTGGGCGGGCGGATTGATCTGTCGCAGGCCGAGGCCGTGATTGATCTGATTCGTTCCAAGTCGGACCGGGCTTTCTCAGTTGCTCTCAAGCAGGTTAGCGGCTCGTTATCCGCACGTATCCATGAGCTTCGGCACACCCTTATTGAGACACTGGCCCATATTGAAGTGAATATTGATTACCCTGAGCATGATGTGGAATCCTTAACTGCTGATTTCATCAAGGATAAGAGTCAAGAGGTTATGCAAGGCATAGATAAGCTGCTTCGAACCGCCAATGAAGGAAAGATTCTGCGCGAAGGGATTACTACAGCTATTGTAGGCAGGCCCAATGTCGGGAAATCCTCGCTGCTGAACGCGCTTGCCCGCGACAACAAGGCGATTGTGACCGACATTCCGGGAACAACGCGTGATGTGATAGAAGAGTATGTAACGATTAATAATATCCCGCTGAAGCTGCTGGATACTGCCGGTATCCGTGAGACGATGGATGTGGTGGAGAGAATCGGTGTGGAGCGCTCGAAGGCGGCTTTCAGCGATGCGGATCTGATTCTGCTGGTGCTGAATGCCAATGAGGAGCTTCATGAGGATGAACTGGCACTGATGGAACAAATCCACGGTAGACAAGCGCTGGTCATCATGAATAAAATGGACTTACCGTCCCGGCTGGATACGGGGAAGCTGAGCTCCTTTTTCGATGAAGCGAGCATTGTACCGATGTCGGTGCTGCAAGAGGAAGGACTAGACACACTGGAAGAGGCGATCTCCGCACTGTTCTTCGGGGGCAAGCTGGAATCGGGCGATCTGACCTATGTAAGCAATGTAAGGCATATAGCCTTACTTAAGAAGGCATATAAATCGCTACAGGATGCTTATGAAGCAGCGGAGATGCTGATTCCTATAGATATGATACAGATTGATGTACGTCTGGCCTGGGAGCAGCTCGGAGAGATTATTGGAGATACGGCAGCTGATTCGCTGCTGGACCAGATCTTCTCGCAATTCTGCCTCGGCAAATAAGAAGGAGGAACCGTTATGAATTATGATGGAGGCAGCTATGACGTTATCGTCATCGGCGCCGGTCATGCCGGCTGCGAAGCAGCCCTGGCTGCTGCACGGATGGGCTGCCGCACACTGATGATTACAATTAACCTGGATATGGTGGCTTTCATGCCATGTAATCCATCGATTGGCGGACCCGCCAAGGGTCATGTGGTGCGTGAAATTGATGCACTGGGCGGGGAAATGGGCCGCAATATAGATAAGACCTTCATTCAGCTGCGAATGCTTAATACGGGCAAGGGACCTGCCGTTCACGCCTTGCGTGCACAAGCAGACAAGTTCCTCTATCAGCATGCGATGAAAGAAACGATGGAGAAGACTCCTAACCTGACTTTGCGCCAAGGGATGGTGGAAGAGCTGATCGTGGAGGACGGACGCTGCGCCGGAGTGGTGACGAAGACCGGGACGGTATATCACAGCAAGACCGTTATTCTGACAACCGGGACCTATCTGCGCGGCAAAGTGATTATGGGTGAGCTGACGTATGAGAGCGGACCAAATAATCAGCAGCCGTCCGTACGCCTGTCCGAGAATCTGCGTGAACTGGGCTTCGATTTGGTCCGCTTCAAGACCGGAACGCCGCCGCGTGTCCACAAGGATTCGATTGATTTCTCCAAGACGGAAATCCAGCCGGGCGATGAGAAGCTGAAATTCTTCTCTTTTGAAACCAAATCCTCGGATAATGAGCAGTTGCCTTGCTGGCTGACCTACACCTCTCCGGTAACCCACCAGATCATCAATGACAATCTGCACCGGGCGCCGATGTTCACGGGTATTATTGAAGGAACGGGTCCGCGTTATTGCCCTTCCATTGAAGATAAGGTCGTCCGGTTCAGTGATAAATCACAGCATCAGATCTTCCTGGAGCCGGAAGGTAAAAATACATCGGAATACTATGTACAAGGTCTGTCGACAAGCCTTCCTGAGGATGTGCAGCTGGCGGTCCTGCGGTCTATTCCCGGTATGGAAAAGGTAGAGATGATGCGCAACGGCTATGCCATTGAATATGATGCTATGGTTCCTACGCAGCTCTGGCCGTCTCTGGAAACCAAACGTCTGCCGGGACTATTCACTGCAGGACAAATCAACGGCACCTCCGGCTACGAGGAAGCGGCAGGGCAAGGTGTAATTGCCGGAATCAATGCAGCGCGTAAAGTACAGGAGAAAGAGCCGGTGGTGCTGGATCGTTCGCAGGGCTATATCGGCGTTCTGATTGATGATCTAGTTACTAAGGGAACGAATGAACCTTATCGCCTGCTGACTTCCCGTGCGGAATACCGGCTGCTGCTCCGTCATGACAATGCAGATCTCCGCCTGACACCAATCGGCTATGACATTGGGCTGATTACAGAGCAGCGCTATGAAGCGTTCCTTGATAAGAAGGGCCGGGTGGACCGTGAGATTATCCGTCTGCAGGAGACGAAGGTTAAACCGGTACAAGTGAATGAAGCCCTAGCCAGTTATGGTTCTGCACCAATTGTAGATGGTAGTAACCTGCTGACCTTAATGCGCCGCCCTGAGTTAGCCTACAGCTTCGTGGATCTCATCTCTCCTTCTCCAGAGGAGCTGGATGAAGAGATGAAGGAGCAGGTAGAGATCCAGATTAAGTATGCCGGCTATATTGAGAAACAGCTCCAGCATGTAGAGAAGCTGCAGAAGATGGAGCAGAAGAAGATTCCTGACGATATCAACTATAATGAGATTCATGGACTGGCCATGGAGGCGCGGCAAAAACTGACCAAAATCGCTCCCATCTCGATAGGGCAGGCTTCGCGTATCGGAGGCGTTACTCCGGCAGATATCTCAATTCTGCTGGTCTATCTGGAGCACTACAACCGTGTAACAGCGGCGAAAGGATAATCTATGGATACAACGGTAGCCGAGTTCACCTCCCTGCTCAAGGAGCATGGGCTGGAACTCTCAATGAAGCAGCTTGAACAATTTGAACTCTATTATCAGGAACTGGTCTCCTGGAATGAGAAGATGAATCTAACCGGGATTACAGAGCGGAGCCAGGTATATACCAAACACTTCTATGATTCTTTATCTTTAGCCTTCTATGTGAATATGGAGGAGACGAAGAGTCTTGCTGATATCGGCTCGGGGGCAGGGTTCCCTGGCATTCCGCTAAAAATATGCTTCCCTGATCTCAAGCTGACGATTGTGGATTCACTTAGCAAACGGATCACCTTCCTGCAGCATGTCTGTGATACTCTGGGGTTGAAGGGTGTAAAGCTCATTCACGGCCGGGCTGAGGATGTCGCCCGACAGTTTGTTCACCGGGATGCTTATGATGTTGTCACTGCCCGTGCGGTGGCCCGCTTATCGCTTCTGAATGAATTCTGTCTGCCATTCACCCGTAAGGAGGGCATCTTCGCTGCCATGAAGGGGAGTGATCCGACGGAGGAACTTCAAGAGGCCAAGCGCAGCTTCAAGGAACTGCGTGCTGAATTGCATAAGGTAGAATCCTTCAGTCTGCCAGTGGAAGAATCTTCCCGCCATATCATTCTTGTACGTAAGACTGGGGCCACTCCGTCGAAGTATCCGCGTAAGCCCGGCGTACCTGCGAAGTCGCCGCTCATCTAATTGTTTCACGTGAAACAACATTTGACAGTCTTCTGTTATACTGGATCAAGCTCATGCGAAAGTGAGCTTGATCTTTTTTTAATAGATAAGAATTTATAAGTTTGGGGTCCCCGCAAAGTACCTGAGTCAACATCGAAGCTAAAGCCCCATTTTGCGGGGGAGTTTTTGTGGAAAGCAGGGTCAATTCAGGGTGGTTTGCAGGAAAAATAGGTCATTATGGAGAATAGGATTATTAGTGGAAAAGTGATAGAATAATATAGTAAGACTTTTAATAGATGTGATCAGAATGAATGCCAGGCCGTCTTATAAGAGAAGCAGCTATAAATGACTTATGGATACTTTTCTTACGCTGTACGATAAGCTTTTCGCATGAAAGGTTGAGAGGATCGTACTATAACGAAATTAGGTGGTTATGAACGGAATGAAAGAACAATTCACCAAGCTTTTTGGATTTACCGAGCGGAGCAGCGGAGAAGAGATCAAACAAATCCCGGTTCATGAGGTCATCAGCAGTCCGTATCAGCCACGGACTATTTTCGATGATGAGAAGATCGACGAGTTGTGTCAGACTATCAAAACTCATGGCGTGATCCAGCCGATCGTTGTTCGTATGCGTGATTCCCAGTATGAGATTATTGCAGGCGAAAGACGCTGGCGGGCAGTTAAAAAGCTGGGCATGGACACTATTCCGGCGCTTGTCCGCGAATTCAATGATTCACAGGCTGCATCGATCGCACTGATCGAGAACTTGCAGCGTGAGGGCTTAACCTCTATTGAAGAGGCGATCGCGTATCAGAAGCTGATTGACTTGCATCAATTGACCCAGGAGAGTCTGGCTCAGCGGCTTGGCAAAAGCCAATCCACCATTGCCAACAAAATCCGCTTGCTGAATTTGCCTGAACAGGTTAAGACGGCATTAATGGAAAGAAAAATCACCGAGCGCCATGCACGCTCGCTCTTGTCGCTAGACACTGAGGAAATGCAGCTTAAGGTTCTGGCTGAGGTTATTTCCAAGGAATTGAATGTAAAACAAACGGAAGCACGTATCGCCTTCTACAAGGCCGTTACCCAGACCAAAAAATCAAAACGGACCTCCTATACCAAAGATGTCCGTCTCGCTCTTAATACAATCCGCCAATCTATAGACATGGTGACCGGCTCAGGAATGGAGATTAAGACCTCCGAGAATGACCGCGGAGATCATTATGAGATTGTAATCCAAATTCCAAAACGATAATGGTAACAAAAGCTGAAGGCGGCCCTGAGGTGTTGGCCGCCTTTTGTATGACTAGCTCCGAACGTTATCCCATATACACTCTAAGGATAATTTGTTGTCTATTTTCAAATATAAGAATTTATATGTAAAAGGACTGTAATGCCGTTTCCACTTGTTTGTCTACATCGCCGCAAGCGTGATGCCGTAGAACCAGATTATTATGCCGTTAACAGCTAAGAACTACAAGATGATTCTTTCTAAACAATTCGAGGTGAAATAAGTGTCCAAGATTATTGCCATAGCAAATCAAAAAGGCGGGGTAGGTAAAACAACAACCTCTGTGAACCTGGGTGCCAGCATGGCTACTCTGGGGAAGAGAGTGCTGCTTGTTGATATTGATCCGCAAGGCAACACTACGAGCGGCGTTGGTGTCAACAAAGCGGATGTAGAGAATTGCATTTATGATATTCTTATTAATGAAGCAAATCCGCAGGAAACGATTCAAGAGACCCGGATTGAGGGCCTTCATATTATTCCGGCAACCATTCAGCTGGCAGGAGCAGAGATCGAGCTGGTCTCTACGATATCGCGGGAATTGAAGCTGAAGAAAGCACTGAATGCAGTGAAGGCGAATTATGATTACATCATCATAGATTGCCCGCCATCATTAGGGATTCTTACCATTAACTCTCTAACAGCTGCAGACTCAGTGATCATCCCTATACAATGTGAATATTATGCGCTTGAAGGACTAAGCCAGTTGCTCAATACTGTCAGACTGGTTCAGAAGAATCTTAATCCGCATCTCAAAATAGAGGGAGTATTGCTCACGATGCTGGATGCCCGGACCAATCTTGGGATTCAGGTGATTGAAGAAGTGAAAAAATATTTCCAGGAAAAGGTATACAGAACAATTATCCCGCGTAATGTACGCTTAAGCGAAGCCCCTTCACATGGACAGTCAATTATTACCTACGATTCCCGTTCCAAGGGAGCGGAAGTATATTTAGAGTTGGCAAAGGAAGTGATCTCTTATGAGTAAACGTTTGGGGAAAGGCTTGGATGCATTAATCCCTTCTCTGTCGATTAATGAGGACGACAAGGTAGTAGAGATTCCGTTGTCACAGCTTAGAGCCAATCCTTATCAGCCGCGCAAGGATTTCAATGAAGAGGCTATTCAGGAGCTTGCAGAATCCATAAGACAGCATGGAGTGATCCAGCCGATCATTGTTCGCAGTGTGTTGAAAGGGTATGAGATTATTGCCGGGGAACGCAGATTCCGGGCCTCGCAATATTGCGGTAAAGCTACGATTCCGGCAGTGGTCCGCAGCCTCAGTGATCAGCAGGTGATGGAGATTGCCTTGATCGAGAACCTCCAGCGTGAGAATCTTAACGCGATGGAAATAGCGGTTGCTTATCAAGGACTGATGGATCAATTCGCGCTGACTCAGGAAGAGCTTTCTCTTAAAGTCGGAAAGTCCAGATCGCATATCGCCAACTTTTTGCGGTTGCTTAGCTTACCGGAAGAAGTGAAGGATTATGTTTCACGTGGAACAATTTCGATGGGGCATGCCCGGGCAATTGTGGCTCTGAAAGATCCGGAGGTCATCAAGCAATTGGCTGCACAGTGTGTGGAGCTTCAGTGGAGTGTTAGAGAACTGGAAGAGGTAGTGAAGAATCTTGACCGCAAACCAGCTAACGGAATTAAAGCCAAGGTTGTGAAACGTGATCCCTATATTGATAATGTAGAGGAAGTATTACGGGAGCGGTTCAAGACAACCGTCAAAATTAAACAAGGTAAGGAAAAAGGGAAAATCGAATTAAACTATTACAGTGCCCAAGACCTGGAAAGATTGCTGGAGCTGCTGGGGAACTGATTTGGATATTTGTACCGAAGACATATCCTGAGATATCCTTAATACGGATATGGAGGGGTATGTTTTTTAAATCGAAAAGAGGGAGGGTGGAAGATGGAGAGGCTGGTATATCTCGATCACGCAGCTACTTCGTGGCCTAAGCCGCCGGAGGTGGCTGCAGCTATGATGGAGGCTTTGGAGCAGTCAGGGGCAAATGCCGGGCGGGGCAACCACTCACTGGCTATCGGGACGGGTCGGGTATTGGTTCGTACGCGGATGCTGCTGGCAGAGTTGTTTGGTGTAGCGAATGCCCAGGATATCGCATTTACTCATAACACAACTATGGGGCTAAATATGGCTATTAAGGGTACACTTCAACCAGGGGATCATGTCGTGTCAACGATGACGGAGCATAACTCTGTGCGCAGACCCTTGGAGTATTTGCGCCGGAGCATCGGCATTGAAGTGGATTATATACAGGCGGACCGCGAGGGTCAAATCAATCTTCAGGAGCTTCAGCGTTCTCTGCGTCCTAACACCCGGATGGTGATCTGCAATCATAGCTCCAATCTGCTGGGAAGCATTCTGCCGATTGGGGATATCGGTGATATAGTGAAGTCACATGGAGCTGTGTTCCTGGTTGATGCGGCTCAAAGTGCAGGAGCATTGAATATTGATGTGGCGGCCATGAATATTGATCTGCTGGCATTTCCGGGACACAAAGGGCTGCTCGGCCCGCAAGGAACCGGGGGGCTGTATATCTCTCCTGGGCTGGATCTGGAACCGCTGATGCATGGAGGGACTGGCAGTCAATCGGAGAATAGCGAGCAGCCCCATGTCCGTCCGGACCGTTATGAGGCAGGGACACAGAATGCCGTCGGTATAGCCGGTTTGCTGGCTGGCGTGAAGGCGGTTAAGGCACTGGGAGTGGAACAGATTCATATGCAGGAATGGAAGCTGACACAGCTCTTGATGGAGGGCTTGGCTGCTATTCCGGGTATGCGGATTCTGGGCCCGGCCCCAGGCGAGCCGCGAAGCGGAATTGTGGCTTTTGTCGTAGAGGGGCAGGAATCTGCGCATATTGCCCACCGGCTGGACCGCGAATACCA
This sequence comes from Paenibacillus sp. FSL H3-0469, assembly GCF_038051945.1. NCBI lineage: Bacteria > Bacillati > Bacillota > Bacilli > Caryophanales > Paenibacillaceae > Paenibacillus > Paenibacillus sp. FSL H3-0469. Next base: position 4,484,502 of record NZ_CP150302.1, on the reverse strand, counting down.
GATTGCTGTACGTGCAGGCATGCACTGTACACCGCTGGCCCATCAGGCTGCAGACACTTTGGATAGCGGAGCGGTTAGGGCAAGTGTGGGAGTAAGCTCCACTGAAGCGGATGTTCAGCGGCTGCTGTTAGCCATGGAGGAAATGTACGGCGTATCGCGTTCAAACGAATAAGTGGATAAGGATTCAAGTGGATTATACAGGTCGGTGTTGTTGCAGCGTAGGAATTCTTATTTTTGTATAAAGGATGATTCAACATGTCGGAGTTAAATGAAATCATAAACGAGTATTTATCGGCGTTCATCATGGGCTTTGCGGGGGTAATCCTATTGATGGCCATTCTGATGATCGTCCAGGGGGTCAAGCTTCGCAGAATACGCAGCCGGTATGAAGCCATGATGAGCGGGAATGGCATAGAAGATCTGGAGAATCTGCTGGTCAACCTGAAGAATCAGGGGGATATGCTGGAGGAGACCCAGCAGGAGCAGAAGGCGCTGCTTGAGGCGGCACATACCAAAATGCGCGGCATGAAGTCGAAGGTGGCCATGAAGCGTTATAATGCTTTTGGAGAACGCGGTAATGACCTGAGCTTCTCGCTTGCCATTCTGGATGACAACCGCAGCGGGATTGTACTGAGCAGTCTGCACAACCGCGAGAACTCATATATATATGCCAAACCGGTTGAACAGGGAGCATCAACGTATGCTCTGTCACCGGAGGAGAAGGAAGTTATTGCTCTCGCGTTGCAGCAGATCTAGCATGCAGGTTCCACTGCTTCAAGGCAGAGTAGAGGCTGGATGAAATAATATCCGACAGGCGCATCACCAGGCTTAATCTGGTGTTCTGCAATACGAAGTATTCCATGAATCCTCCCACATTAACGATGCCGGTCAAATGGATATCGCCAACGGGGGGAAGCTGCTTGTTGACCCCTGCGCCGGGACGCAGCGGACCTTCAACCACCTGGATGCAGCCGACGCTGGCGGACTGGCCGAGGCAGGCATCAATGGCAATGATGAACGGGTTGGCATGCTTTTGGTACACAAGGCTCACTGTCTCTTCCAGGTTAATGGCATGTACCGGCTCCTCCAGCGTACCGTAGAGATGGAACAGCGGGCTGTGAAATCGGGCCAGTGTCGTGCCGACCAGGGGGCCAAGGGAATCGCCGGTCGAGCGGTCCGTGCCCACGCAGATAATGACAATGGGCGTATCCGGACGGGTGCGCGAAAAGTGGAACAGCAGACGGTGGGTAATGGCAGAATAGATATTGGGGTCGGCATGTGATATTTTTAAACAAGATGGTTCTTGCAGTGGTGAAGCTTTGGAAGAGAAATTCATATAATCGTCCTTTCTGAGGCGGCGACTGCAAATCACGGGAAAATCAGCTGAATAAGCGGTCAGGCTGCCAGGCAGCTGATTATGCAAGGCTTACATCCGCGGGAGCGTGTTCTGATGATCCTAGTATATGGATGGAAGTGGTTTTTTATACTATGGCGGCAATAGATAGGACCAATAGCCCAGGGGAGGCGTGGAGTGTGAAGGAGGAACTGCTGATAGCGTTTGATTCGACCCAGCAGGCGCTGCGCGCCGAGATGCTGCTTGAATATGCGGAGATTGAAATCGATATCTTCCCTACGCCCAAGGAGATCACCGCCGGCTGTGCGATGTCGATTCAATTCTCCCGGAGTGCACTGGAAGAGGTGCGGGTCATTGTAGCAGAGCAGAGCATAGAGATCCGCGGAATCTATGCCAAAGCTGCAAAGGGAGACGGGTATATAGAGGTAGGGGAAGAAGGAGGGGTTCGATGAATTACTGGCTGCTCGAGACAACAGGCGGAGATGCCCTCAAGGATGCTGTGCGTTTCAAAGATAGGGTATGGGACTGGCTAAGCAATGCGGACATGTGGGCCACTGTGCTATTTGCCGGGATACGGATTCTGCTGATTTTCATTCTGACCCGGGTGATTATCAAAGTGGTCTCCAATGTGATTGACCGGTCTCTTGAGCGGGAGACGAGGGGGAGAATGTTAGCGAACAACCGGCGATTCTCCACCGTCGGCGGACTGATGAAGAATGTGGTTACCTTCTTCTGTAACTTCACTATGATTCTGCTGGTTCTGTCGGAGTTCAATTTCGATCTGAAGCCGCTGCTTGCCGGAGCAGGGGTAGTCGGGCTGGCGATAGGTTTCGGTGCACAAAGTTTGGTCAAAGATGTGATTACCGGATTCTTCATTATATTCGAGGATCAATTCGCAGTCGGGGATGTTATCCAGAGCGGAACCTATAAGGGAACGGTAGAGATGATTGGCCTGAGAACGACCAGACTGTTAAGTACTACGGGCGAGGTCCACATCATTCCTAACGGCACGATTGTGAATGTGACGAATTATTCGCTGGCGAATGCACTGGCTGTAGTAGATGTTCCGGTCAAAATCGAACGCGGGCTCGAGGCCACCCTGGCACTGATCGGCGAGGCGCTTCAAGGCATCGAGGAACGCAGCTCCAGTGTCATTGCCTACCCTAATATTCTGGGAATCCAATCGATGAGCACCTCTGAGTATGTCATCCGCATAGCGGCGAATTGCCTGCCTAATGCCAGAGATGCAGCTGAGCGGCAGATTCAGAATGATATCAAGCAGGCTTTGGAGAAGCAGAGTGCCCTGGAGGCCGCTAAGGCCGAGCAAGAGGCGCGTGAGCAGGCGGAGAGGGAGGCTGAGGCGGCTCGTGAGCAGGAACGCGCAGATGCAGCCCGCAGAGCCCGTGAGGAGCAGGAGACCAGCCCAAGAAGGCAGGTGGCTGCTGCGCAAGAGGCAGAGGAGGGGGAAGAATAATGGAACGCAAGGTATTCGGGCTGGGTGATATTGTGCAGATGAAGAAGCAGCACCCGTGCGGAACGAATGAGATGGAGATTATCCGAATGGGGATGGATATCCGGATTAAGTGCACCGGCTGTCAGCACAGCGTCCTCATTCCCCGCGCCAAATTCGAGAAGAATCTCAAGAAGGTCCTGCATTCAGCGGATAGCGGAGCGGAGAATAATTAAGCTGGCGCGGGAAGCGAAAACGCAAATGAATAACGCTTGCAATTGTGCGATTGGCATGATATGATAATTCTTGCTGCGGAGAGGTACCCAAGAGGCCCAAGGGGGCTGACTCGAAATCAGTTAGGCGTGTCACAGCGTGCGTGGGTTCGAATCCCACCCTCTCCGCCACTTCAGCAATTATATGCTTAAATGATGAGACCTCCGTTCTGGTACGGGGGCTTTTTTGTGTAAAAATACTTCAGCGTGCAGTTCAGGTGGAGAACATGCAAAAAGAGAGACCTTCGCAGGTCTCTCTTCCAGAGGCAGTACATCAATGACGTTCGGAAATCTCTGTCTATAGCTACTACTGTGAATGGGTATTGCCAAAGCTGTAACTCCTTTTTACAGAGCCAACTCTACTCTCCCCGGGTACGATAGCTGCTGAATTCAGAATCCCTGTGATCGTGTTCGTCTACGACGTTCAACGGAACCACACCTCTCTTTTGTACTGCCTGGGTCTAGTATGTGCAGCCTTCAGGGTTTTATACCTGGCTGCTGAAATTAATGGACGCGGGCTTTCTCGACCTTTTTCCACTTGCGGTTCTGGTTGGTGGTCTCCGGGAAGGTGTCGCCTTTCTCCATGGTAATCCGCTTCGGATTCTGAATCTCCGTGTGGAAGCTCCGCGCTTCGCCTACCTCGGTGTAAATGCCCGGGTTGGGGGCTTTGTCGCCCTTTTCATACTCAGTCTGTTCGCCCATTGGTGGATAACCTCCTGTTATAGAATAATGAAGCTGTTATATTGTAGCCCTGAAGGCGGGGGATTACTCGGGCATTCTTACGGAATCCGGCTACAGTTTTTTCTTGGGGACCAGCATCTGGTACGTATTAATAAAACTTGCAATCCTCTGCCGGATTTGGTATATTGATTTGGTGCGAGTCTATGTTTGTGCTCGTTCCTTGCTCCTGACCTGATCAGGGGCCGCAGACCATAAGGAGGTGAAAATTATGCGCAAATATGAAGTCATGTACATTATTCGTCCTGACATTGAACAAGAAGCCGTTCAAGCAGCAGTCGAAAAATTCCAAGGCATCATCTCCAACGGCGGAGAAATTACAAAGCACGACGTGCAAGGTAAACGCCGTCTTGCGTATGAGATCAAGAAACATCGTGATGGCGTTTTTGTTTTGGTTAACTTCAGTGCAAAACCTGCAGTAGTTACTGAACTTGAGCGTATCATGAAGATTTCTGACGAAGTAATTCGTTATCTCATTACGAACGACGTTGCCTAAGATATTGACAAGCTTTGTAACGAATCGCGCTATTAAGGAGGGGACCTAATTGTTGAACCGTATCATTCTGATCGGTCGGTTGACCCGTGACCCGGAACTTCGTTATACTCCTGCTGGTGTTGCCGTAACACAGTTTACGCTTGCCGTAGACCGTAACTTTACGGGCCAGAACGGTGAACGCGAAGCGGACTTTATCCCGGTAGTAACCTGGAGACAGCTGGCTGAGACCTGTGCCAATTACTTGCGCAAAGGAAGACTGGCAGCCGTGGAAGGACGCATCCAAGTACGGAATTATGAGAATAACGAAGGCAAACGTGTATACGTTACTGAAGTTATTGCCGATAATGTCCGTTTCCTGGAATCCGCGCAGAGCCGTGAAGGCGGAAATGCATCAAGTGGTGGAAGTATGCCTGAAGAGCCAGCCTTCGGTGGCGGCGGTAACGGCGGGAACAGTGCTCGCGGAAATGGAAGCAACAATAATTTCTCGCGTAACAACAATACCCAAGATCCTTTTTCGGGCGATGGAAAACCGATCGATATATCGGACGATGATTTGCCATTTTAATAAGGAAGGACTGAACTGAACATGGCTTTCAAACCAAGAGAAGGTGCGGACAACGACAAAAGACCGGCACGTCGTGGTGGACGCAACAAGCGTAAAAAAGTGTGCTATTTCACTGTGAACAAGATTACTCACATTGATTATAAAGACACTGAGCTTCTTAAGAAGTTCATCAGCGAACGCGGAAAGATCTTGCCGCGTCGTGTAACTGGTACAAGTGCAAAATACCAACGCGCTCTGACTATTGCTGTAAAGCGCTCGCGTCAAATCGCGCTGCTGCCTTACACAACAGAATAGGACGTTTTATGAAGCAGCCGGCTTAGCCGGCTGCTTTTTTTTAATTTTTTTGTTTCACGTGATAAATTATCCTTCTATTTCTCGCTGAAACGGTACCCTCCTATTGAAGGACGGCAAGGCCGTTTCCGCTTGCATTAACCCATAATTGACAAGTGGTTCCCAGATGTAGTAAATTACAGGTATCCTATAACTAAAGGGGAAATTTTGATGTTGGTGAGCGTTCTTAACTAAGCAATTTCATATCGTTCCGGCTGTTAGCCGCCGCATGCTCTGATTTTGTCAGGGGCATGTCTTGTTAGAGTCTGTCCTGTCGGCACCTCTGACTGAGTAGACCGCGGGCTGCTGGAATGAATGATTTAGTTAAGAACACACGCGAAGCGTCATGATGGCCTCTTGATCCGGCTATTATTCTCTTTGTGATTAACCGTGCTCTTGCAGCACGGTTTTTTCTGTTTTCAGGGCTTCTCCCGAAAGGGGTGGGACTCTGAGGCCAAAGAGAAGAAATAGCAGCAAAAAGAGGGCGAAGACTGCCGTGGTGGCGGTTCTTTGCCCTCTTTTTGCGTTATGCGCAGTTGATGGGGATAAGAAATATACTTGTATACAAGGAGGAGCTCAGAATGAATCTGCAGAGTCTGCACACATTGGAATATGAGACGATTAAGCAGGAATTGATGCGTCATGCGGTATCGTATGAGGGAAGAAGGGTTGTCGAGGAGCTTCAGCCGATGATCTATCTGCCGGCGATCCACCGGGCGCTTGAGGAGGCGCAAGAAGCGAAAGAGCTGCTGGAGCGCGGAGCCAGTGTGCCGATTCCCTCGCTGGAGGGGATTGAATGGGTGCTGTCACTGCTCGGGACCGGCTATATGTACAATGAACAGGATTTCACCGCAGTCTCGCTGTTTCTGAACAGCTGCGGGCAGCTCAGGAAGTACATGGCCGCCAAGGAGCAGATAGCGCCGCGCATCGCCGCATACGGGGCATCACTTCAGGAGCTAAACGGGGTCCGGGATGAGATTGAACGGTGTATCCGGCTGGGCGTCATCGATGATCAGGCCAGTAAAGGGCTGGAACGGGTACGCAAACGGCTGGCAGTTGCCAAGGAGCGTCTGCACCGGAAGCTGGAGAGCATCATGAACCGCCACAAATCCATTTTGCAGGACAACCTGGTCAGTATGCGCGGCGGACGGTATGTCATTCCGGTGAAACGGGAATATCACAAGCAAATTAAGGGCTCGGTGCTGGACCAGTCCACCAGCGGGCAGACGGTATTCGTGGAGCCGGATGAGGTGGCCTCATTACAGGGAGAAATTGAGCTGCTGACTGCTGACGAGGCACGTGAGGAAGGAATAATCCTGAGTATGCTGACAGGGCTGTTAGAGCAGGAGCAGGCCGCTATCCGGCTGAATATTGAGGTAACGGGCATGTATGACTTTATTTTCGCTAAAGGGAAGGTTGCCCGGGTAATGGATGCGGGGCCAGTCGCGCTGAACGAACGTGGTTATGTGAGAATGAATGGAGGCCGTCACCCGCTGCTGAAGGACATGGTGCCGGTCAGTCTGGAGCTGGGCCAGGGATATAAATCGCTGATCGTAACCGGGCCGAATACTGGCGGTAAGACGGTTGTACTCAAAACCCTGGGTCTGCTCGTATTAATGGCACAGTCCGGCCTGCTGGTACCGGTTGATCCCGGCAGTGACTTCGCTGTCTTCACCAATGTAATAAGTGTTATCGGAGACGGACAGAGCCTGACACAGTCCCTGAGCACCTTCTCGGCACAAATGAAGAGTATTGAAGGAATGCTCTATGATGCGGGCAGAGGCGTGCTGCTGCTGATTGATGAGCTGGCTGCCGGCACAGACCCCGGTGAAGGGTTCGCGCTGTCGATCGCGATTCTCGAGGAGCTGAACCGGAAGGGGGCTAATATCGTGGTAACGACCCACTTCAATGAGCTGAAGGCCTTCGCGGCGGCAACGGCGGGCTTCGAGAACGCACGGATGGAGTTCGATAAGAACACGCTGCAGCCGCTCTATAAGCTAACGATTGGCGAAGCTGGCGAGAGCTACGCACTGCAGATCGCCGAGAAGCTGGGGATTCTCCATTCTGTCATTGGGCGGGCCAAAGAGCTTGTGACGGAGCAGCAGGGGCACAGAGGCGGTGACAGCCCGTGGAAGGACGCTGTCAGAGCGGCACAGAGGGCTAAAGCAGCCGAAGCTGAGATAACCGCCATAGCAGATGGAACGGCTGACGGAGAGCAGGGAGACAGTCCATCACAGCAGGCGAATGCTCCGGCTCCTGAATTTGCTGTGGGGGATGCTGTTTATGTCAGCTCTTTGGGGCGAACGGGAATTGTCTATGAGAAGAAGGACAGCCGGGGCAGGGTCGGAGTGATGATTCAGAAGCAGAAGCTGAGCATTAACCATAAGCGGCTGAAGCCTTATCTGTCCAAGGAGGAGCTGTATCCCGAGGATTATGATTTTGATATTATTTTTGAGAGCAAGGAGACCCGGAAGAAGCGTAAGCTGATGCGTAAAAAGCATGTGGAGGGCCTGAGCATCATCCATCCGGGAGAGGAAAATTAAGGCGCTGCTGTAGCTGAAGTCTGCCCGTCAGGGCAGGCTTTTTTCAATATCGGACGGGTTCCTGGCTGCACCGAAATAAATTAAACACTTCACTTCACAGCGAATATTGTATATCCTCTATAATGTGGAATAAATAATTGTCCATAATCTGCATAATAGGCATTACAGTAAAATCTAGTGTAGAAATCGCTTACATTACTGTGTGAACCAACCCGGGAGGGAAGAAATATATGTCGAACCGACTCATCGGCAGACTGATGCTACCGCTTGCGCTCTTGGTGGCATTATCGGCATGCAATGGGCCAAGCCCGGCCGTCAAGAATGTTGTGGCGCGCCTTAGCCAAACAGCCGATGAACCCATTACAGGCGGGACTGTAACCTTCGGCTACCCGTCCGCTTTTCAAGGTATCTTTGAACCGGCATTCTTTGAAGGAGAAGATGATTCCAATGTGCTGGAGTTCACCACTGAGGCTATGTTCACCGTTAAGGATGATTTGTCCACCGCTCCTAATATCGCCAGCTGGCAGGAGTCCGAGGATCATACGGTGTTCACATTCACGATTAAGCCCGGAGTCCGCTGGCATAACGGGGACGAGCTGACCGTGGAGGATTGGAAATTTGCCCTGGAGACTATCGCCAGCCCGGAGTATACGGGTTCCAGATACTATAGCGTTGAGATGATCAAGGGAGCAGAAGCGTACCACCAGGGCCAGGCGAAGGAAATTACAGGGCTTAAGGTGATGGACCCGTATACGCTGCGCATTACAATGAATTCAGCACGGGTGAACGTGATTGATAATCTGTGGGCCTACCCGATGAACAAGCGGTATTTCGAAGGAGTGGCAGTTAAGGACATGGCGGACAGCGATCAGGTCCGCAAGCAGCCGATTGGCACGGGTCCGTTCATGGTAACCAGCATTGTGCCGGGCCAGACGGTGGAAATGAAACGGTTTGATAATTATTACAAGGGCGGCGCGCATCTGGATGGCATTACTTATAAGGTGATCGACAGCAAAGATATTACCGCTCTGCTTAAAGCAGGAACTGTCGATATGGCGGCATTGCCGCGTGATGCCTATGAGGCTGCAGGACAATTGGATAATGTAGAGATTAGGGTCACACCGGGAATGACATTTGAATATATCGGGTTCAAGTTCGGACACTGGGATGAGACAGATGGTCAGGTGGTGATGGATAATCCCAAGTTCCAGGATAAAAGCCTGCGTAAGGCAATGTATTATGCACTTGACCGGCAAGGGATTCTGGATAAATATTCCTATGGCCTGGGGACGCTTATCGAGACGCCTATTCCAAGTTCCAGCTGGGCCAAGATCGCAGATGAGGAGATCGACACCTACCCTTATTCTCCTGAAAAGGCCGGACAGCTGCTGGATGAGGCCGGGTATCTGGATCTGAACGGGGATGGACTCCGCGAAGATCCCGGCGGCAAGAAGCTCGTTATTCACTATGATGCCATGAGCGGCAGCAAAACGGCTGAGGCGCGGACGGCAGCCATTCTCCAGAATTGGCGTGATGTCGGGCTGGATGTGCGGCTCAGCGGAGGAAGCCTGAAGGAGCTGAACGCCTTTTATGAAGCGGTGGAGTCGGATGATCCGGCAGTGGAGCTGTTCAACGGCGTGTGGGGACTGGCGAGCGACCCTGATCCTTCGGGTTTATGGAGGGCTACGGATTCGTGGAATTACCCCCGGTGGACCTCGAAGCGAAGTGAGGACCTGATCCGGGAAGGAGTCAGCCTGAAGGCGTACGATAAGGACTTCCGGAAGGAAATCTATTATGAATGGCAGAAGCTGATCAATGATGAGGTTCCGATGATCTTTTTCGCTGAACGATCGGACATTACTGCGGTAAATAAACGCCTGCAAGGGGTAACAATGAACGCTTTAAGCAATATCATCGATCCGCAGAGCTGGTGGATTAAGGATACTGAATAGGCTGTGGAGGACGGTCTGTATTGCTGCGTTAAGTGGCTGAACAGACTGTCTTTTTTTATTTTTTTTCCCTGAAAAAGAATCAAAACGCCGTTTGCTGCGTCATATACTTTATGGAATATAAGCGGCCTCCATGCCGATATTGTCGTTATTTGTTGTTTCTTTTTAGTGGTGAAGTGATTACAATAGAAATATTGTTTATGTGTCAAAGTCGTTTCCCAGGTTTATTCTACAATTAGAACGACCCGAATCCCGGAAAGGGGGAATAATACCATCAGAAGCAGGGCGGCGCACAGCAGCTAGAACAGCCCACTCATGACTGCCCTGGAAGCCCAGGCGGCCATTGTAAATAGATTACGTTCATAATATGTACATTCCACCATAAAGAAGGAATTAAAATGATGAATAAGCTTAAAAAAATAAAGAAAAGATACATTGCGCTCATTCTCGTACTGGTGATTGCCGCCGGAGCGTTTCTGTTCCAGAAGCCGCTTGCTGTGCTGGCCTTTGATCTCTTTTTGTCGGATCAGGTAGAGAAGAAGCTGACAGATGAATCCTTTGTGCCTCTGGAGAATAACACCACCAAAAATCCAACAAACGTTAAGGCGGAACCTGTAGCACTCAAAAGTGATCCGTTCTCTCTAATGCTGCTGGGTACAGATCAGCGGAAGAATGAAACCGCACGCTCAGATACCATGATGTATGCGGTGATCCGGCCGGAGGATTATAAGATTCTGCTGATCTCCGTTCCCCGGGATACCTACACGGAAATTATCGGTTACAAGGACAATAAGAAAGACAAAATTACACATGCTTATGCGTTCGGCGGGCAGCAAATGTCCAAGGACACACTGGAAGCGCTCCTCGGCCATGATATTCAATATTATGCCACCATCAACTTTCAGGGGCTGAAGGATGCTGTTGATGCCATCGGCGGTGTGCCGCTCCCGATCAAGAAGGATATTGTCAACAAAGGCAAAGACCATGAGAAATTCACCATTAAGGCTAACAAGTCGAACTACAGCGGGGAAGAGGCGCTTAACTATACCCGCTACCGTGAGGATAGCGACTTCAACCGGACCAAACGTCAACAGGTCTTTATTGATGTCGTAGCGAATAAAATGTTATCGATCAGCCAGATCGGCAACATCCCTGAACTGCTGGATATCATGGGCGACAATTTCAAAACGGATATTCAGCCCTCAATGATCATCAGTCTGGCCAAGAAGTTCATGGGCGGTAAGGATATGGATATCTCCAGCTTCACGGTGATGGGGGAAGGCAAACGGATGGACGGGATCTATTACGATATAGTGAACGAAGAGGATCTGAATAAAGCCAAAGCCCTGATCGACAACTGGATGAACCCCGGCACACCGGTTGATCAGCTGATTGAACCAGGAAAGGCCGGCAATGCGCTTGAGCCTTCGGCCACACCCGCAGTACAATAAGGATTAAACGGCCATTGTTGTCCGTGTCTAAAAACAGCAGCCATTCCTGCAAGGTTAATGGCTGCTGTTTACTGTCTTCATGCTATAATGGAATGGAACTTATTGCTGAGGGCAGACGTATAACTACGGTGGGCTTTAGTGCAAGGAAGGTAAAGTAGCATTCCTTCGGAATTCTTTGAGGAGGATCAAGAGATGAATATTGCGTTTTTTTTACTTCCGAAGCAGGAAGTCGCATGTGTTACTATGGATTCGACATTGCGGCAGACGCTGGAACGGATGGAGTTTCACCGCTATACAGCAGTGCCGATCCTGAACCGCAACGGGGAATATGCCGGAACGGTTACAGAAGGGGATTTACTCTGGTATATGAAGGAGTCGGGCGGCGCGGTCACTTTTGAGAATGCTTCCAAATTTCTGCTTAAGGATGTCCCGCTGCGGATGAACAATCTGGCGGTCTCGATTGATGCGGATATGGAAGATCTGATTAATTTGGCCAAGGTGCAAAACTTTGTACCGGTGGTCGACGACATGAAGCGGTTTATCGGCATTGTACGCCGGAGCCAGATTATAGAATACTGCGAGAAATTTGTCTCACGGCAATCGCTCGAATCGTTATAAGGAACCAAGGCCTGTATTTCCGGCGAAGCGGAATGCGGGCCTTTTTTGAAAGACGGATGGCGGTATTCAGGGGCGGCAGGCGTCCGTGTGGCTCGGAAATTTTTATGCTATAATGGAGAATAATGCTTTTTGCCGGAGGTAGAGAGACAGTGCCCAATGTGCCGAAGGATCTGGATGTGGCCAAACGTGCCAAGGTAATTGAGTGGTTAAAGACGGAAGTAATTGATCAAGTCTCAAGGTTATTCAAGGCGCTGTGGGAAGGCAGTACCACGCGTGTCGGCGACAGTCTGGCCAGCCTGATTATGAGCTCGTACATCTTGGGGCGCAGACTCGGTATCCCTTATCGCGAGCTGGATGATTTACTGCTGGATAAGCTGCGAAAGCACAGGCAAGAGGGCCATCAGCTCGAAGAATGGTACCAGGATATATCTGCATTAGAAGAACATATGCGTAAGAGGTGAATACTGTTGAAATTTCGCTGGACATCTGTGGCTTGGAGTGTAGCTTATCTGTTGCTGCTGTTATCCCTGTCAACCCCGCTACTACTTATTACAACATTCTTTATGATTATTCCGGCCATAGTGCTCTTTACGACCCTTAACACCAAGCAGTTCATACTGCATCTGTTACCGGTGCTGCTGATTGTGGGCCTGATTACCCCGATGTATATCCTGATTGCGGCCTATTTCCTGATCCCGGCCCTTGTGATGGGACGATGGTACAAGAAGCGTGCTTCAGCGATTTCTACTCTGATTGCCGGCATGGTCGCTATACTTGCTGAATTCCTGCTGATCCTGCTGATCAGTACGACGTTCCTTAAGTTCAACCTATACGACTATGTCTATGATGTTCTGAAGACCTATGCGGACTGGCTGGCAAGTATGGGTGCAAGCAATCCGCTGCTGTCCGAGATATCCATTTCCTCTGATCAGATTGGCCAGATGAGCTGGCTGACGATCCAGGCAATTCCGATGACGCTGATCCTCAGTGCGTTCGTGATTGCGGTTATTACCCATTCCATTGTCCGCCCTATTCTGAACAGTATGGAATATGCGGTGCCTAAGCTGAAGCCGGCGCGGGAATGGAGACTGGCCAGATCGTTCATCTGGTATTATCTGCTTGGCGTGGTCATCAGCCTGCTGTTCGGCGGTGCCGACAGCGGCTTCATGCTAATGGTCTCGGCCAATCTGCTGCCGCTGCTGCAGATTGCGTTCAAGATCCAGACCGTCGGCTTCCTCTTCTTCCTGGTGCATGAACGGAAGTGGAGCAAGATCATCGCTCTTCTGCTGGCAATCCCTGTTATTGCTCTGCCGGGATTCTGGATTATTGGTGTGGTGGACCTGGCGTTTCCGCTGCGGGAGCTTGTGAAGAAATCGAAACGATAGGGTGAGGGCTCATGCCAAAATTTCTGCAAAGACGCTGGCACGGCTATCATACCGTGTGGGCGTTCTTACTGCTGCTGGTCCTGATTATAGTAGTCAGTATCTATAACTGGGTCCTCGGTGTTGCCAGTCTCTTCCTGGCCGGCACATTGTGTTTCACCATGCTGCAGGCCGAGCTGTCGTTCCGCCGCAACCTTGTAGATTATATCAACGGCCTGTCCTTCCGCATCAAGCGGGTGGAGGGGGAGGCTGTAAGCATGCTTCCGCTCGGGATTATCCTGTACAGTGAGGGCCGGGCAGTGGAATGGCATAACCGGAATGCCGGCCAGATCTTCTCCCGCAAGTCGCTTGTCGGTGAAGATATGCAGGAGCTGATGCCTGAGGTTATGGCTTCTCTGCAGAACCTGCCTTCCAAGCGGGAACCGGTTAAGGACGGGGTACTGAAGGAGCACCGCCATGAGCTTACGGTCGATGACCGTTATTATGAGGTGGTGGTGATTCCAAGCGAGCGGCTGCTGTATTTATTCGATATTACCGAGCTTGTTGTGCTGCGTGAGCGGTATGAGGAAGAGAAGCTGGCGATTGGAATTGTCATGATGGATAATCTGGATGAAGCCGCCCAGGGGATGGATGATCAGCAGCGTACTTCGCTGATCGCGAAGGTAGCCAGTGAGATTACCGAGTGGAGCAAGCAATTCGAGGTCTATCTGCGCCGTTTGTCTTCCGAGCGGTACCTGATGCTGCTGAATCACCGCAGCCTTCAGGCCCTGGAGGAGAGCAGGTTCGTGGTGCTGGACGAGGTCCGTGAGATGACGGCCGACCTCAAGGTGCCGATGACGCTGAGCATAGGCCTTGCCTACGGCTCGGAATCGGCCAGTGAGCTGGGAGCGCTTGCCCAGTCGAGTCTGGATATGGCACTTGGCAGAGGCGGGGACCAGGCCGCTGTGAAGGCGGGCCAGCGGCTCTCCTTCTACGGCGGCAAGACCAATGCCGCCGAGAAACGCACCCGCGTCCGGGCGCGGGTGATCGCCCACGCCCTGCGGGATCTGATGCAGGAAAGCGACCGGGTGCTGATTATGGGGCACCGGATACCGGATATTGATGCTGTGGGAGCGGCGATTGGTCTGCTTAAGGCGGCACAGATGTACAATGTGGAAGCCAGCATTGTGATGGAGACGCCGAATCCTTCGATTACCCGGATGATGGAGGAGATCCGCAAGGATGAGGCGCTCTACAAGACCTTCATCACGCCAGAGCAGGCTCTCCAGATGATGACGGAGCATACGCTGCTGATTGTTGTGGATACCCACAAGGCTTCCATGACTATGGAGCCGCGGCTGGTACAATACGCCAGCCGGATTGTGGTGGTGGACCATCACCGCCGGGGTGAGGAGTTCATCAATGACGCTGTGCTCGTGTATCTGGAGCCGTATGCGTCATCGACTTGTGAGCTTGTGACAGAGCTGCTGCAGTACATTCATGACAAGATTAAGCTCAGTCCGCTGGAGGCCACGATGCTGCTGGCCGGGATCACGGTCGATACGAAGCATTTCGCGCTGCATACAGGGTCGCGGACCTTCGAGGCTGCCGGGTTCCTGCGCCGGGTCGGGGCGGATACGATTCTCATTCAGCGTATGCTGAAGGAGGATCTGCAGGAGTACATCTCGAAGGCGGAGATCATCAAGCATGCGCGTATGGTGTATGACCAGATCGCGCTGGTGGTCACACAGCCCGGGATGAAGATCCCGCAGCTGCTGATCGCCCAGACGGCGGATACGCTGCTGGGGATGACGAATGTGGTTGCCTCCTTCGTCATCAGTGAGCGTCCTGACGGTCTGATCGGCATCAGCGCCCGTTCTCTGGGACGGATGAATGTGCAGGTAGTCATGGAGAAGCTGGGCGGCGGCGGACATCTGTCCAACGCGGCCGTACAGCTTGAAGGAACAACCAAAGAAGCGGAAGCCAGACTGCTCGCAGTGCTGGCCGAAATTGAAGCGAAAGAGGGGTTATTTGAATGAAGGTCATATTCTTGAAGGATGTTAAGGGTCAAGGCAAGAAGGGGCAGGTTAAAGAGGTGTCGGAGGGCTATGCAGCCAATTTCCTGCTGCCGCGCGGGCTGGTTCGTCCGGCTACAGACGGCAATGTGAAGACACTGGAGAACCAGGCGGCCGCCGAACAGCGCCGCAAGGACCAGGAGAAGGAGGAAGCGGTACAGCTGGGCAAGAAGCTGGATGAGCTGACCCTGACCCTGAAGGCCAAAGCAGGTGAAGGCGGCCGTCTCTTCGGCGCTATCACCAGCAAGCAGATCGGC
This sequence comes from Paenibacillus sp. FSL H3-0469, assembly GCF_038051945.1. Lineage (NCBI taxonomy): Bacteria > Bacillati > Bacillota > Bacilli > Caryophanales > Paenibacillaceae > Paenibacillus > Paenibacillus sp. FSL H3-0469. Next base: position 4,469,043 of record NZ_CP150302.1, on the reverse strand, counting down.
GAGACCCTGGCAGCTACTCAGGGGATCGTAATCGACAAGCGCAAAATTGAGCTGAGCGATTCGATCCGCCATGTAGGCACGTTCCAGGTAACGGTAAAGCTGCATACTGAAGTAAAGGCTAACCTCACGGTTCAGGTAACGGAGGAGTAGGATGGGTGGAGATCTCTTTTTCGATCGGGTTCCCCCGCAGAATCTGGAGGCAGAACAGGCCGTACTGGGTGCTGTTCTACTATCAGATGAAGCGCTAATTACCGCGATGGAGCGGGTGAATACCGAAGACTTCTACGACAAACCGCATCAGATGATATTTGAGGCGATGGTGCAGCTCGGAGAAGAGAGCCAGCCGATTGACCTGATTACATTGACTTCCCGGCTCCAGGATAAGGGGGAGCTTGAGGATATCGGCGGGGTCAGCTATCTGGCAAAGCTGGCGCATGCGGTGCCGACTGCGGCCAACGTCGATTATTACGCCCAGATTATTGAAGAAAAGGCGATGCTGCGGCGGCTGATCCGCACAGCAACGCAGATTGTCAGCGAAGGCTATACCGGCGGCGAAGATGTGGGCATTATGCTGAGTGACGCCGAGCGGCGAATTCTGGAGATTTCGAACCGCCGCAGCGGCAGCGGGTTCATTGCCATCCGCGATGTGCTGATGCAGGTATTCGACCGGGTGGAGCTGCTCCATCAGAATAAAGGCGGAACCTCGGGGATTCCCACCGGGTTCGTTGACCTGGACCATATGACAAACGGCTTCCAGCGCAATGACTTAATTATTGTGGCGGCCCGTCCATCCGTCGGGAAGACGGCCTTCGCCCTGAATATCGCGCAGAATGTGGCGGTGCGGGCGAAGGAGACAGTAGCCATCTTCAGTCTGGAAATGTCGGCCCCCCAGCTGGTTCAACGTATGATCTGCGCTGAGGCGAATCTGGATGCCAATATTATGCGTACCGGTGATTTCAAGAGTGATGATGACTGGTCCAAGCTCACGATGGGTATCCAGTCGTTGTCCGAGTCCGAAATCTATATTGACGACACCCCAGGCATTACGGTGACCGATATCCGGGCGAAATGCCGCCGGCTGAAGAAGGAGAAGGGACTCGGAATGATTGTCATCGACTACTTGCAGCTGATCCAGGGCCGGGGCAAGGCCGGGGAGAACCGCCAGCAGGAGGTATCGGAAATCTCCCGTACCCTGAAGCAGATTGCCCGTGAGCTTGACGTTCCCGTCATTGCCCTGTCCCAGCTCAGCCGCGGTGTGGAGCAGCGCCAGGACAAACGGCCGATGATGAGTGACCTTCGTGAATCAGGCTCTATCGAGCAGGATGCGGATATCGTAGCGTTCCTGTACCGTGATGATTATTACAATCAGGATACCGAGAAGAAGAATATTATCGAAATTATTATTGCCAAGCAGCGTAACGGTCCGGTAGGGACGGTAGAGCTTGTATTCCTCAAGAACTTCAACAAGTTCGTCAACTACGAGCGGGCCCATGCAGAACCATTTGCAGGTTAGGCAAATTTCGCACAATACACGAACGATCGCACATTCCAGTCTGTGATCGTTCGTTTTTATTTGACTTTAAAAAGTGCCGCTGTTACACTGATTATTGTGCTTTGGCGGCCTGCCCGCCTGGTGTCCGGAGGGCTGCGTACAAGATGAAGCGCGTACAGAGCCCCTATGATAAGCGGAAAAATAATGGTGCTTGCTAGCACCTACGGAGGAATGTACATGTCAACGGTAGTCGTCGTGGGAACACAATGGGGAGACGAAGGCAAAGGCAAGATCACGGATTTTCTGGCGGAAAGTGCAGATGTGGTCGCCCGGTATCAAGGGGGTAACAATGCCGGTCACACGATTCTGATTGACGGAAAGAAGTTCAAGCTGAGCTTGATTCCATCTGGTGTATTTTATAAAGAGAAGACTTGTGTTATCGGCAACGGAATGGTTATCAACCCGGAAGCGCTGATCCAAGAAATTAATTATATTCATGACAATGGCTTTGATACGAAGAACCTGGTAATCAGTGATCGTGCGCATGTCATTATGCCTTATCATATGGTGCTGGATGCACTTGAGGAAGACCGCAAAGGACCGAACAAAATCGGTACCACACGCAAGGGAATCGGCCCGTGCTACATGGATAAGGCTGCCCGTAACGGCATCCGGATTGCTGATCTGATGGACGCTGAGGAATTCGAGCTGAGACTTCGTCCACTGATGGAAGAGAAGAATCAGGTGATCACTCAGGTATACGGTGCTGAGCCGCTGAATGTGGAAGAGATTCTGACCAAATATCTGGAGTATGCAGAAGTGCTGCGCGGCTATGTAACTGACACTTCGGTGGTGCTGAATGATGCGATTGATGCGGAATCCAGAGTATTGTTCGAAGGCGCACAGGGCGTTATGCTGGATATCGACCAAGGAACTTATCCGTTCGTAACTTCATCGAATCCTTCAGCTGGCGGAGTCTGCATTGGCTCTGGCGTAGGCCCGTCCAAGATCAAGCAGGTTATTGGTGTGGCTAAGTCTTATACTACCCGCGTCGGCGACGGTCCGTTCCCTACAGAGCTGAACGATGCGACCGGTGATTATATCCGCGAGACCGGCCATGAGTACGGAACAGTAACCGGACGCGCCCGCCGCGTAGGCTGGTTCGACAGTGTAGTGGTGCGTCACGCCCGCCGCGTCAGCGGAATCACCGGCCTGTCGCTGAACTCGCTGGACGTTCTGAGCGGTCTTGAGACTGTGAAGATCTGCACCGGCTACAAGTACCGTGGAGACATTATCACACATTACCCGGCTAGCCTAAAAATGCTGGCAGAATGTGAAGCAGTCTACGAGGAGCTTCCAGGCTGGAGTGAGGACATCACTGGGGCGAAGACGCTGGAGGATCTGCCGGCCAACACACGCAAATACGTGGAACGTGTATCGGAGCTGACCGGGATTCCGATCTCGATCTTCTCTGTAGGCCGCAACCGTGAACAGACTAATCAAGTGCTGCCAATCTATATCTAGACCGAAGCAGAACTAAATAGATACGTATAGGAGCAGGGGCCTCGGTGAGGCTCCTGTTTCTGTGTGTCCAGATGATTTTTCAGCAGGGAAACAGCTTTTCTATGCTTCGGTGACGTTTCCCGGGCGTTGTTCTAGTCAATACTGTGAGAATGGGATCAATAGCGAACTGATTCTTCAGAGGTTGAATAGAGCAGGGTGCAAGGGAGAGATGATGGTGAAAATAGTGAAGCGTGCGCTGAGCGTCTGCCTGATTGTGGTGTTGGCGAGCGGCCTGTCCATGCTGACAACGGCCTATGTGGTGAATACGTATATCCAGTCGGTGCTGGCCAGCTTCGATATCAAGCTGGACGGGCCAGGGCCGGGAATCGGCGGCTTCGTGAAGAGTCTGACCGGTATGGGCGGCAGCGGGGGGGCCCCCAAGGAAAATTCCAAAGCGGCCTCAAGCGAGACTAAAAGCTCCACCAAGGAGGCTGATGCGGGCAAGACGGACGGGGAGAAGAAGAATGGCAGCGGCGGGAAATCCGGGAATAATCAAGAGAAAACGGTGGACGAGACGGTGCCGGACAACGCGCTGCCTGTGATGGGGCAAGCGGAGGCAGGAGAAGAACAAAGTGAGCAAGGGCTGGACCAGAATCTGGTGATGACGCCGGAGGCAATGAATGACCTGAAGGAGAATCTGCCCGCTAATACCAAATCCAATATCTTCAATATTCTCATGAACAAGCTCCCGCAGGAGGAGATGATTAAGATCTCCGCTGCCCTGGAAGGCGGCTTGACAGAGAGCGAAGTTACGGAACTGCAGGGTATCATTGCGAAGTACGTTGATGAGGATGAATATAAGACGCTGATGAAAATGCTTACACCAGATAGTGGAGAGCCGAATCAGAATTAATAATTGTCACTTTTTGGACACGGGACCACCGTTTAAAACGCATATTTTGGGAAAAAACCCGCGAATTTCGCGGGTTTTGCTATGGGAGCAAAGTTGAAATTTTTCTGCATGCTATGGTACAGTAAAAAAGGACTAATAAGGGTTAATATTTTGTAACCTTTTTCGAAGGCGTCACACAGTCATATTCGTACTCATGCAAATCGGATGCGCGAAGAGCATATACATTCTTGTTTTTATAGCCGAAAGGGAGAGTTTCATGAAAGGATTTAAGTTTATACGCCGGATGGGGAACCTGCGGAACCGTGCAGAAGCATCCACAGGATCTGGTGCAGCAGGTGAACAAGGTAAGGATGCAATGACTTCGGGGGAACCCCGTGTCTTTCAGCCGGATATGAAATCCCGCCGCCGCCGGCGTTCATGGGTACTGGCTTCTGCCGGTCTCGTTCTGCTGACCACCTTCCTGGTGGGGGCACAGAAGAAGCAGGTGACAGCGAATACAGTAACCTATTATAAGGTGCTGGTGAACGGCGAGGAGATTGGTGCGCTGAACCAGCAGGCGGAGTTGAACAAGCTGTTCGAGGAGAAGAGACGGGAATATCAGCTCAAATATCCTGACTCTGTGATGGTCCTGCAGACCGGCGGTATTACTACCGAGGCCGAGCGGGCTTACAAGCCGGAGGTTAACAGCGAAGCTACACTGGACAAGCTGGATGGTATGCTCAAGGCTTATGCCGTAGGCGTACAATTGGCTGTGGACGGAGAACCGCTGGGAATTGTGAAGGATCAGGAGACGGCGGCGGCAGTGCTTCAGGCCGTTAAGGCGCATTACGCTCCGCAGAATGCGGCAGCTCCGGGTGCGAAGCTGAAGAAGACGGCAGCCAAGGCGGGAGCGGCTGGTTCAGCCGCCAATGATCAGGTGGAGTCAGTCAAGATCCGGGAGGAAGTCAACATCGTTCCGGTGAAGGCAGATCCCAATAAGGTGCTTAGCGTAGAAGAAGCAGTGAAGGTACTCACCGAAGGCAGAGAGGCGCCGCTGCGCTATGCGGTTCAGGAAGGCGACACAGTCTCTGCTATTGCTTCCCGGTTCAACATTACCCAGGCGGAGATTTTCCGCAATAATCCTGAGGTGAAGGAGCTTAGTCTGCAGATTGGGGATGAATTGCAGCTAACGGTGCCGCAGCCTGACCTTACGGTAGTGACCGTAGAACAGGTAACCGAAGAGGTGGTCACGGAGCCTGAGGTGATTATCCGCAAGAGTGACCAGCTGCCGGCAGGCAAGCGGAAGGTAGTCCGTCCCGGACAAACCGGGCTCAAAACGATGAAGTACAGGCTGACCAAAGAGAACGGACAGGTGGTTCAGGAGGAGTGGCTGGGTCAGAGCGTAGTAAAGGCTTCTCTGCCTGAAGTGGTCTATTCTGGTACCAAGGTTGTAGGTGAAGGAACAGGAATGTTCGCCTGGCCGGTTAGCGGAGCGATGATCTCCAGCAGCTACGGCGAGCGATGGGGACGCACACACAAGGGAGTCGATCTGGTATCGGGCAACCGCACGATCAAGGCTGCGGATGCAGGGACGGTCAGCTTCGCCGGTGTGCAGAACGGTTATGGCAATGTGGTGATTGTTGACCATAACAACGGATACGTTACGTACTACGGGCATTTAAGCAGTATCTCGGTCTCAACCGGACAGAAGCTGGGACAGGGAAGTTCCATCGGCATTATGGGCAGCACCGGGCGCTCGACGGGGACGCACCTGCATTTTGAGATCCGCAAGAACGGGACGGCCATCAATCCGATGAAATACCTAAAGTAATGAATGACAGATAGGCTTCCATTCTATAATTCCCTGCCGTCCGGATGATTTCGGGCGGTTTTTGTATCTCACGGAAAGTATCTGAGTTCTCCTCGAAGCTAAAGCCTCACTTTGCGGGGGTAATTTGATGTGACGCCCAGCCAGGTATGTTAAAATAAAGGAATCAGGGTTTCGAGTACCGTTAGAAAGGTGAAGCTGAGCATATGCAAATGGGAACGATTCTGGTAGTGGATGATGAACAACCTATTGCTGATATATTGAAATTCAATCTGGAAAAAGAGGGCTATGAGGTCATCTGCGCCTTCGACGGCAACAGTGCGGTGGAGCTGGCTCTGTCCAAACGCCCCGATCTGATGCTGCTGGATCTCATGCTGCCCGGCAAGGACGGAATGGATGTCTGCCGTGAGGTACGCTCTGCCCATCTGGATATTCCTATCATTATGCTTACCGCGAAGGATGGAGAGATCGATAAAGTGCTGGGTCTTGAGCTCGGTGCGGATGATTATGTGACCAAGCCGTTCAGTACACGTGAGCTGCTGGCCAGAGTTAAGGCCCAAATGCGGCGCCAGCATAAGCCATCGCAGTCGGAAGCGCCGAGTGAAGCGGTGGAGAGCAAGCAGGGGGTCTATCATTTCGGATTATTCATTGATACGGATATGTATATGGTGTACAAGGATAGTGAGCCTCTGGATCTGACGCATCGTGAATATGAGCTGCTCTATTATATGATCCGCCATGCGGGCAAGGTAATGACCCGGGAGCATCTGCTGCAGGCTGTGTGGGGCTTCGAATATTTCGGCGATGTGCGGACAGTGGATGTGACCATCCGCCGGCTCAGAGAAAAAATTGAGGAGAATCCCAGCAAGCCGGAGTATATTCATACCCGGCGCGGACTCGGTTATTTGATGCATAGCCCCAAAAACGGAGGGTTGTAATGAAGGCACTGTCCTTTTTCCGGACGATCCAGGCCAGGCTTATCGTGATCTATGTACTGCTGATTCTGATTGCGATGCAGCTGATCGGCGTATACTTTGTCAGCTCGATGAAGAACTCGCTGACGGATAACTTCACCAAGGACCTGAAGGCCCGGGCCGAAATGCTCTCGATCCTCACCGCTGACAAATTCGGCAGTGAGACGGGCACAGCCGATGAGGAATCGGCTGTGGAGAGCCTGCGCGGCATGGTGAACAATCTGTATATCAATGGCGCAGAAATTCAGGTGCTGGATGCGAGCGGCAAGATTATCACCACCTCGATCCCTTCACAGAATGACTATGTCGGCCAGCGGAACACGCAGACCGTGGTCAGCCGCGCCTTGCAGGGCATCAGCGATAATGAGGAATATATCATCGCTGATGATAATGTGCGCAAAAAGGTAGTAGCGAAGCCGGTAATTTCCGGTGATAAGGTGGTAGGTGCCATCTATATAGCTGCTGATATGAAAGACTTATATGCCACCATGAGCCGGATTAACAGTGTGTTCCTCTCGGGGCTGCTGCTGGCGCTGGCGCTCACGGCAGTGCTGGGAGTTATCCTCGCGCATACGATTACGCATCCGATTAAGGAGATGACCAAGCATGCTACGGCTGTGGCGGAAGGGCGCTTCAACCGGAAGGTTCCCGTGTTCGGCAATGATGAGATTGGCCAGCTGAGCCAGGCCTTCAACTATATGACAGACCGGTTGCGCGAGGCGCTGCTGCAGAACGAAGAGGAGAAGGAGAAGCTGTCCTCCATTCTTGCCAATATGAGTGACGGTGTCGTAGCCACAGATGAGAGCGGCGCGGTGATTCTGATGAATACACGCGCCGCCTTGATGCTGGGCGCGGAAGGCCCCCTTCCTGCCGGGGCCTCGCTCGGCGGACTGCTAGGGCTGGAGCCTGAGCAGTCCGTCTCGGTGACCCAAGGCATTCCTCAGTCGGCTATGCTTCATCTGTCTCCCATGGGTGGAGAGGACCCCAATATTGTGCGGGTGACCTTCACCCCGATCCAACGCCGTGAAGGCGGACGGATCGCCGGGACGATTGCGGTGCTGCAGGATGTTACGGAGCAGGAGAATCTGGAGGAGTCCCGCCGGGAGTTCGTGGCGAATGTATCGCATGAGCTGCGGACGCCGCTTACGACGATCAAGAGCTATGCGGAGGCGCTGGATGACGGCGCACTCGAAGATCCGCAGCTCGCCGTGAGGTTCGTCGGAGTTATCCGCAACGAGACGGAGCGCATGATCCGGCTGGTTACGGATCTGCTGCATCTGTCGCGGCTCGATTCCAAGGAATCCAGCCTGCGCATTCAGCAGACGGATATCTCCGAGATGCTGGAGGATGTGGCCGACCGCTTCTCCTTCCAGATCCGCCAGAAGCGGATTCATATCAGCACGAGGGTGCGCAAGGATGTCGCTACTGCGTGGCTGGACCGGGACCAGATTGACCAGGTGCTGGGTAATCTGGTCTCCAATGCCCTCAAGTATACGCCGGAAGGCGGGAGTATTCAGCTGGAGGCGCATAAGAACGAGGACGGCATGTTGGCCGTGTCTGTCCGCGACTCCGGGATTGGGATTCCGAAGAAGGATATTGAACGCATCTTTGAACGCTTCTACCGGGTTGATAAGGCGCGCTCGCGGAATATGGGCGGAACAGGTCTGGGCCTGTCCATTGCCCGGGAAATTGTCAAAGCCCACGGCGGCTCCATTTCCCTGCAATCGGAGCTGAATGAGGGCTCGCTGGTCACGTTCACGCTGCCTTTGATGAAGCAAAGGGGGAGTGAGGCGTGAAGGAGAGAATCAAGTCATGGATGCTGGTCTTGCTTATACTCGGAAGTCTCGTGGAGAGCTATTATCTGATCTACAGGCTGCCCGGCAGCGACTCGGCAGTGTTGTCGAAGACCTTATATGTGAAGACGGATAATATGGGGCCGAAGGAAAAGGTGGAGAACCTGCTCTACCCCGATAAAATGATTATTCATATGGGCGGAGACAAGCATACACTGTTCTACCCCAGCTCCACTTTCTATAACCTGATTATGAACCGCCTGAAGGGCCGCAGTTTCGAGAGCTTCCAGCGGCGGTCCGTACAGGATTTCGACTGGGACAAGATCCGAAGTGAGAATCCGGGCATTGAGCTGTCGTTCGGGGCAGGCATTCCGGTAACGCTGCTGCAGCGGGTTATGCAGATCTCGTCAGATTCGCTGTTCGAGGGGGAGAGCATTGACCGGATCTGGATCTACAATATCAAAAATGACTCCAAAGCCCATGTTATCTTCTTCAGCACACGCGGGGATATTGTGTACGAGGCGGCTAAGGCTGATCTTACGGTCCAGGATGTGCAGCAGCATGTGGACTTCGGTAAGAATCTGACGCAGTATACAGCCGTAAACGGTGAGTATTATGTCCCTGAGGCGGATGTTCCGCTGGTTAAAGTTGTGATGCCTGCGAGTATGTATACCATTGAGCAAATGCAAAGCAATCTGTTCTTCGATGCAGGCAATACAAGGTATATTCCTGAGAAGGACGGCTCCAAAATCTATACGGACAGCAAACGCAGCCTGCAGGTGGACCAGGAGCAGAACTGGATGAGTTATAGTGATCCTGCAGCACTTCCGGACGGGGACAGCACACCGGCGAAGGATGCACTGGTGGCGGTGGAATTTGTCAATAACCATGGCGGCTGGAACGGAACCTACAGGCTGGCTGCTACGGAGGAGAGCCGGCAGGACCGCAAGGTTTCTTTTCAGCAATATTATGGCGCTTATCCGTCCGGCTCCTATCCGATTATGAGCAATCCGCAGCTTCAGTATGGCGTAATCCATCTGGAGCTCCAGCAGGGAACGGTCTCTTCCTATGAGCGCTCCCTGATGTACACGAATGAGGAAAAGTCTGAAAAGACCATTGTTGAGCTGCCCGGCGGCGAACTGCTGAAGCAGCGGCTGGCGCAGATCGGCAGCTCCTTGCGGATCATTGAGCTTACGCCTGCCTATATGCCTGCGCTGGCCGGGGAGAAGCTGCAGCTTCATCCGGTCTGGCGGGTTACACTCAGTGACGGCAGTGAGCTTACATTGAATTAGGGCGGAGATAAACCAAGCGGACAGGATACGATTCGAGGAGGGACGTTATGGACTGGGGAAGGGCTAAGAGTGTATTGATATATGCCTTTCTGGTGCTGAATCTGCTGCTGTGCTATCAGCTATGGATTGATGTGCGTGATCAGGTCAGCGCTGGACTTGACTTCACTTCCCTGTCTGCTGAGACTAAGGCGGTGATGGAAGAGAAGAACATCAGGCTGCTGTGCCCGATTCCGGCTGGCACTCCACAGCTGCCTGATATCACGTACCGTTATTCGGCCGAAGAGCAGAATGAACTGCCTGTGAAGCTTAAGGAGCCGGTCGACAGCAAGCTGATGTACTCCTCGTTCTCGGAACTTAGCAATCTGCTGAAGGGCCAGATTCCCGACATTGCCAATTACCGGTTCGATTCACAGGAGAGTGAGGTCGGCAAGTTCGTCCTGCATCCGCTGGTGGATAACAAGTGGTCTCTGTTCAGAGTGCGGCTGGAGCTGATCAACAGTGACCAGAAGATTGTGGCCTACCGCTGGCCGAAGATTGAGATCGCAGCAAGCCGGAGCGAGGATCTGCAGAAGGTTCTCCCGGCATCGCAGGCGCTTAGCAGTCTGATCGAGAAGTATTTTCCTGCGGGTGCTGCAGTGAAGGAGATTGAGCTGGGCTATTACGGAGAGTTGTTTAACTCCGAGAGCCAGGTGGCTTCGCCGATGTGGCGGTTCATGCTGGAGGACGGCAGTGCCTATTATATGGATGCGATCAGTGCGGATATTATCAGTCCGAAGACAACAGAGTAGAAGGAGCAGGAGAGATATGGGGATTTCATTTACAGTACTGTCCAGCGGTTCTACCGGGAATGTGACAGTGGTGCGTAACGGCGAGACCACACTTATGATCGACGCGGGTCTGAGTGCGAAGCGGATTGACGAGCTGCTGGCCATGCGTGAGCTGACGGGAGCGGAGCTGGACGGGATTCTTGTGACCCACGAGCATTCGGATCATATTAAGGGGCTGGGCGCGATGGCCCGCAAGTATAATCTTCCGATCTATGCGAATTCGAACACCTGGGGAGCCATAGAGAAGGGGATCGGCAAGATTGAGGAGCATAACAGGGTCATTATGGAGACCGGCCAGCACCGGGATTTCGGCAGCATGCGGGTGGAATCCTTCGCCATCTCCCACGATGCTGCGGAGCCGGTAGCTTACAATTTCTATGACGGCAAGGAGAAGCTGTGTGTAGCGACAGACCTCGGGTATGTCAGCGACAAGGTGAGAACGGCTATATCGGATGCCGATGTGCTTGTGCTGGAGTCGAATCATGATATCGAAATGCTGCGGATGGGGCGTTATCCCTGGAATACGAAGCGGCGGATTCTCGGCGATCTTGGGCATCTGTCCAATGAAGCGGCAGGAGCAGCGCTCAGCGAGATTCTAAGCGGGCGGACCAAGCGCGCCTATCTGGCCCACTTAAGCAGAGACCATAATATGATGGATCTGGCGAAGATGTCCGTGCGCGGGGCGATGGAGGACCGGGGCTGCTTTTACAAAGACAGTGAGTTCAGGCTCTGTGACACCTACTATGACCGGCCTACGCCATGGGATAAGGTGAGCCAGTCATAAGGCGGTCAACCTCGGTAATCTTGTGCTCCAGCTCCTGGCGGGAGAATAGACCTTTATCAATTAACAGCTCAATCATTGCATGCTGGACAAGAATCAGCTGATAATGCTCATCCTTAAGGTCCCCCAGCTTGCCAATGAACTGAACCAGATCCTTACTTGTTGAAAAAGACTCCATAGTCCGGCCCTCCTTGTGAAATAGGTTATAGTGAGGCTGTGAATAATTTACATTTATTTAACATAGAAAACATGTGGGCAGCGCGGCTGCCTGTGATACAATCATATAGAGCGTTCTAATCCTATTGTAGTCTTTTAAGTTGCAAAATATTCCGGATACAAGCTGTTAAACTTTTTAGTAGCTTATTAGAATAATAGACATCCCTTGCGCTTAGAACCCACTGGAATGTGGTGAATAAATCAAGTGAAACCTTTTAGTACTTCGTGAAGTCTAAGAGATATAGCGGTTAAGCTCGGGCGTGGTTGCTTGGCGTTCAGGTCGTGAATGCGGTGGCAATAGAGGGGAGAGAGTGTAACATGGGATTATTCGATGATGATTTTTATTCAACCAAGGTGTCACGGCGCAAAAGCGGCAAATCTAAATCAACCGGCGGATATGCTGACGGCAAGTGGGCTGTACGCAAATCGAAGCGGTCGCTGGCAACCTGGCAGATCTCGCTGATCAGCTCTGTCTGCAGTGCTGTAGCGGCTGTGCTGCTGTTCAGTCTGGTAACGGGACAGTTCACCACGGAGAGAGTTCAGGCCCCGGTGGTTATTGATAAGGTGGCTGCGAGCAGTGCAGATCCGTATGACCGGATTATTCAGGCTGCTGCACATATCCGCCCTGCGGTAGTGAGCATCATTAATCATAAAAAAGACAATAAGGAACTTAATATTCTCGATGAATCGGCTCTAGGCTCAGGAGTTATCTATAAGAAGGACGACAATAAGGCCTTTATCATCACGAATAACCATGTCATTGAGGGTGCCGGCAAGCTTGAAGTGGTTACAGTAGACGGTGTGACACACAAGGCGGAGCTGGTGGGTGCCGACAAGGTGAGTGATATTGCTGTGCTCTCCATTGACGGCAAGGGAATCGACCGGATTGCTGAGATTGGGGATTCCTCCAAGCTGCGTCTGGGTGAAACTGTTATTGCCATCGGTAACCCGCTAGGGCTTGGGGATACACTAACTTCCGGCATTGTCAGCTATACAGAGCGGACGATACCGGTGTCACTGAACCAGGACGGTGTGTACGATTGGGAGCAGGAAGTGATCCAGACGGATGCGGCCATTAACGAGGGCAACAGTGGGGGTGCTCTGGTGGATCTGGACGGCAAGGTGATTGGAATCAATACGATGAAGATCTCCGATACGGGGGTAGAGGGATTAGGTTTTGCAATTCCCGCCAATCGTGTAGTAGACACAGCCAATGAGCTTACCTCCAAAGGCCGTATAGCCCGGTCATACCTGGGCGTCTATTCCGTGGATCTGAATAATCCGTATGTTCCGCTGGCCGATGACCAGCGTAAGGAGCTTAATCTTCCGTCTACAGTAACGGATGGGGTTGTGGTTCTGGATGCTGTGGGGCCGGCGAAGGATGCAGGCCTGCAGCTTAACGATGTGATTACCAAGTTCAACGACAAGCCGATTACCTCCACGCTATCGCTGCGCAAATACCTGTACGATCATACCAAGATCGGAGATAAGCTGAAGATCACTTTCTACCGTAATGGTGAAGTGAAGCAGACAACAGTTCAGCTTCTTGAGAAGCCAGAGGAATAAAATTGGAAATGACCGTATATAATAATGAGGCAGTCACGATTACGGAAACAGTTCAAGCCGTCCTTTTCAGGAAAAAAGAAGAGGGCGGGGCTGTTTCAAGAATAAATAAATGGGGTAAATGGTAGCATTGGGTATAAATATTACAATTTAATACGACTGGTAGCCCTTACATTGGGAAGTAGTCCTTATAAGGGAAAAACCGGAGAAATTAGGATAGAACAGCTTGCCTTTGTTATTAAGGTGTGGTAACATGAAATTGTTCTTACATTGATACCTTATTCTCGCATTGAAAAGGGCTGTCAACCAAAGCTACAACCTTTCTCAATGTGTGAATTTTTTCTTTGTCTGAAGATAAAAAGAACATATTAATTTAAATTTGTGGAGGTAACACACATGCAAACAGGTACAGTTAAATGGTTCAACGCAGAAAAAGGATTCGGTTTCATCGAAGTTGAAGGCGGAAGCGACGTATTCGTTCACTTCAGCGCAATCACTGGCGACGGCTTCAAAACTTTGGACGAAGGCCAACGCGTTGAATTCAACGTTGTTCAAGGCAACCGCGGACCACAAGCCGAAAACGTTGTAAAACTGTAATTAATAGAAGATACCGTCCCCGCTTGTGAAAGTTGGGACGGTCTTTTTTTATCATTACTCGCTTGCAACATAAAGGAAGGAGGAACGGCAATGAACTACCGGAAAAAGCCTTTGGAGGAAGTACCGGAAGAAAATACCGCAATTTGGGCCTGTACCAATGAGGATTGTAATGGATGGATGAGGGATAATTTCGCATTTGAACATGCACCTTCCTGCCGTCTCTGTCATTCCCCAATGGTTCGTAGCATGAAGATGCTGCCGCAATTGCTTAATTCAAATGGCGATCTCAAATCGCTTAAGAAAGGTATTTCCATTACCTAAACCAATACCTTTATGAGTCAAGACAACTTATATATGATAGACACATTCAAGACGGTGAATCCGTCTTATTTTTTTTGCTTTTAAATGCAAAATTGTGATATTTGTCACAAATTTATTGTTTTTTATGCCTAAACGGGGCGTATAATGTGATAATTATCACACTTTGAGTGATGGATATTTGACAAAATAGACATAACGAAATGGGGAGAAGGAAGGGGAGAAATATGGATACAGTACTGCTGTCGCGTATACAATTTGCGTCGACGACAATTTTTCATTATTTCTTTGTGCCAGTATCGATCGGACTTGCGCTCATAATTGCCATTATGGAGACCATGTACGTAAGAAAGGGCAATGAAGAGTACAAAAGAATGGCGCAATTCTGGGGGAAGCTATTCCTGATTAACTTCGCAGTAGGTGTAGTAACAGGGATCTTGCAGGAGTTCCAGTTCGGGATGAACTGGTCGGATTATTCGCGCTTCGTCGGTGATGTGTTCGGGGCTCCGCTTGCGATTGAAGCCTTGTTGGCCTTCTTCCTGGAGTCCACATTCATCGGAATCTGGATCTTCGGCTGGGATAAGGTATCCAAGCGGATTCATCTATTATCCATCTGGCTGGTCGCCTTCGGGACGATGCTGTCGGCATTCTGGATTCTGCTGGCTAACTCGTTCATGCAGCATCCGGTCGGCTTTGCAATAAATAACGGTCGGGCTGAAATGAATGATATCTTCGCACTGATTACGAACGGCCAGCTGCTGGTGGAATTTCCGCATACAGTGCTTGCCGCCTACGCTACAGGCGCTTTCCTGGTAACAGGGATCAGTGCTTACAAATTGCTTAAGAAGCAGGACGTTGCCTTTTTCCGGAAATCATTCGAGATTGCAGCCATTGTAGGGGTTATCTCTTCCTTCGGCGTTGCGGTTGCCGGACATGCACAGGCTCAATATCTGGTAGAGACACAGCCCATGAAGATGGCCGCATCCGAAGCGCTGTGGGGTGAGAGCGGCGACCCGGCACCTTGGACGGTATTTGCCAATATCGATGTGAAGAACCAGACCAACAGCAATGAAGTTCAGGTCCCATATCTGCTGAGCTTCCTGTCCTACAGTAAATTCTCCGGTGATGTGAAGGGGATGCTGGAGCTGCAGAAGGAGTATGAAGTAGCCTACGGACCAGGAGATTATATTCCGCCGGTCAAAACAACCTTCTGGAGCTTCCGGATCATGGTTGCTGCCGGCACGCTGATGATGCTGTTCGGGGTATATGCTATCTACCTCATGTGGCGCAAAAAGATGGACAGACCGAATACCTGGTTCATGCGCTTCATGTTCTGGGGACTGCTGCTTCCGCCGATTGCCAACACGGCCGGCTGGATTATGACAGAGATCGGGCGTCAGCCATGGACGGTATTCGGACTTATGACTACAGAAGACAGTGTATCGCCTAATATTACCAGCGGACAGGTGCTGTTCTCGGTGATTTCTTTTACCGCGATCTATGCCATATTAGGTGCAGTGCTGGTAGGCCTGTTCGTCAAAGTGATCAAAAAAGGTCCTTATGCTATGGATAACGAACACGGTGAATCCCACGATCCGTATAACAAGGAGGGCTAACCAATGTCACTTAATGAATTATGGTTTCTGCTGATTGCGGTGCTGTTCGTCGGGTTCTTCTTCCTGGAAGGCTTCGACTTCGGTGTAGGGATGGAGACGCAGATTCTGGCCAAGAATGATACGGAGCGCCGGATACTGATCAATTCGATCGGGCCGTTCTGGGATGCGAATGAGGTATGGCTGATTACGGGTGCCGGTGCAATGTTCGCGGCCTTCCCGCATTGGTATGCTACGCTGTTCAGCGGCTTCTATATTCCGTTTGTATTTGCCCTGCTGGCGTTGATCGCCCGTGGTGTCGCCTTCGAATTCAGAGGCAAACGCGATTCCAAGGCTTGGCAGAAAACATGGGATGTCTGCATCTTCTTCGGCAGCTTCCTGCCGCCGTTCCTGCTCGCCGTGGTATTCGCCAGCTTCATCAAGGGCTTGCCGATTGACAAGGATATGCAGATGTATGCCGGATTCTTCGATATCGTTAATGCGTATACGGTGGTTGCTGGGATTACAGTTGTTCTGCTGTGTCTGGTACACGGGCTGATGTTCACTACGCTCCGCACGCTTGGAGATCTGCAGGAACGGGCACGCAAGCTGGCCCAGAAGCTGCTGATTCCACTGGCGGCGCTGCTGGTAGCCTTCGTTGTGATGACTTATACTATGACAGATATCTTCGATAAACGCGGAACGCTGCTATGGATTGTAGTTGTTCTGGGTGTAGCCGCTTATCTGCTGGCCGGATATTTCATGACTAAGAAGAAGGACGGCTATGCCTTCGGGATGACTGGTGCTGTGATGGCCTTGTCTGTTGCTTCGATCTTCATCGGATTGTTCCCGCGGGTTATGATCAGCTCGCTGGATCAGGCGTTCAACCTGACGATTACGAATGCGGCCTCAGGCCAATATTCGCTGAAGGTGATGACAATTGTCGCGCTGACTCTGCTGCCGTTCGTGCTGGGCTATCAGATCTGGAGTTATTTCATCTTCCACAAACGGGTTCATGAGAAGGAGCATCTTGAATACTAATGGATAAAAATTTGCTTGGGTACAAAGGAGTTAAGCCTGTCTTCCTGCTGGTTGGCTTCCTAACCCTGGTGCAAAGCTTCTCCATTCTTCTGCTGGCGAAGTCGCTGGCAGAAGCTGTCTCTGCGCTGTTTGCGGGAGAACCGCTGAAGGAACAAGGGGCTAGAGCGCTCTTGTTCCTTCTTGCGTTTCTTGTGCGTCATGCCTGTGCTATGCTGATGAGCCGGGCGGCGTACCGCTTCGCGGAAGCGACCGGCAGCAGCATGCGGAGACAGATGATGGACAAGCTGTTCCAGCTGGGACCAAGGCTGGCTGGCGACCGGGGGACCGGAAATATGGTCACATTAGTGCTTGAAGGAGTAACGAAGTTCCGCGCGTACCTGGAGCTGATTATTCCACGGATGGTCGGTATGGCGGTAACACCCGCTCTGCTGCTTATCTATGTGTTCACCCTGGATACGTCCAGCGGTGTCATTCTTACCTTAACGATGCCGATCATTATTGTATTCATGATCCTGATCGGGATGACGGCCCGCAAGCAGATGGACCGTCAGCTGAAGTCTTACCGTACCTTATCGAATCACTTTGTGGATTCGCTGCGCGGTCTGGAGACGCTGAAATTCCTTGGACGAAGCCGCAGCCACAGTGAGAGTATCGCCAAGGTCAGTGACCGCTACCGTTCAGCAACTATGCGTACGCTGCGAGTCGCCTTCCTGTCCTCGTTCGCACTGGATTTCTTCACCATGCTGTCTGTTGCTTCGGTAGCGGTAAGCCTGGGTCTGCGTCTGGTCAATGAGCAGATGACGCTGGTTACCGGACTGACGATCCTGATTCTCGCCCCGGAATATTTTCTGCCGGTACGGCTGGTAGGTGCAGACTTCCATGCCACACTGGATGGTAAGGAGGCCGGTGAAGCGATGAAGAGCATTATTGACCGTGAGACGGTCCAGGCGAAGTTGCTGGAGCCGGGTGGGCAGAAGGAGATGGCGGGCCAGAGCGGAGCTTGGTCAGGCGAATTTTTCACGTGGAACAATAACAGCCACCTGAAGCTTGACGGGGTAGGCGTGACCTATGAAGCGGACGGAGTGCCGTCACTCGAAGCTGTTGATCTTGAATTCAGCGGGCATCGCAAGATTGGTATTATCGGAGAGAGCGGAGCAGGCAAGTCTACACTGGTAGACATTCTGGGCGGCTTCCTTCATCCAACCTCCGGAACCCTTACGATCAATGGAACCCCGGTCAGTGCGCTGACCGATGAGGGTTGGCGGAAGCAGACGGCTTATATTCCGCAGCGCCCGTATATCTTCAGCGGCACGCTGGCTGATAATGTCCGGTTCTATTATCCTGAGGCTTCGCAGGAGGCTGTGGAAGCGGCCTTGTCCGCTGCGGGACTTGCGAAGTTGGTGCCTTCGCTGCCGGAAGGTCTGAACGAGATGATCGGCGGCGGCGGCCGTTCGCTCAGCGGCGGGCAGGAGCAGCGTGTGGCTCTGGCCCGCGCCCTGCTGAGCAGCCGCCCTATCATGCTGCTGGATGAGCCGACGGCCCATCTGGACATCGAGACCGAATATGAGCTGAAGGAGACGATGCTGCCGCTGTTCGAGGACAAGCTGGTATTCCTGGCTACACACCGCCTGCACTGGATGATCGACATGGATCTGATTGTCGTTATGCAGCAGGGACGGGTGGCTGAAATAGGCACACACGGCGAGCTGACTGCGCGGAAGGGCGCTTATTATGAGCTTATTCAAAGTCAATTGGAGGGAATCCATTGAAACGTGAAGGATGGTTTGCTCCCTATTACTCTGCCTACTTCTGGCGGTTCGTGTTAATCATCTTGCTGGGCGCTCTGACTATCCTCTCTGCGTCCTCGCTGATGTATACTTCAGGCTTCTTGATCTCGAAGGCCTCGATTCCGCCGGAAAATATACTGATGATCTATGTCCCTATTGTCGGTGTGCGCACCTTCGGGACCAGCCGGGCTGTTATCCACTATGTGGAGCGGCTTGTGGGACATGACACGATACTGCGCATTCTGTCGAAGATGCGGGTCCGGCTGTACCATATGCTGGAGCCGCAGGCGCTGTTCTTGTCCTCACGCTTCCGTACCGGGGATATTCTCGGTATGCTTGCCGATGATATCGAATATTTGCAGAATGTCTATCTGCGTACGGTCTTTCCGAGTATTATCGCGCTATTGATCTATGCAGCGGCGATGATTGCGCTCGGGACGTTCGATGTGGTCTTTGCTCTGCTTATGGGACTCTATATGCTGGTGCTGGTTGTCGTATTACCTCTGATCTCCCTCCTGCTGACCCAGAAGCGTCAGCGTCAGGTGAAGCAGGAGCGCAACCGGCTGTATCAAAAGCTGACAGATGCTGTGCTCGGACTAGGTGACTGGGTCATCAGCGGACGGCAGAGCCAGTTCGTCGATACGTATGAAGCGGACGAGCAGGCAGTTGCCCGCATAGACGGTTCGCTGCGGCGCTGGGCACGGCTGCGTATGTTCATCGGGCAGGCGGTTGTTGGCCTGGCCGTGTTGTCTCTGTTATACTGGGCGGCTGGACAGTATGCCGAGGGGGCGATTGCCGGAACGCTGATTGCAGCGTTCGTGCTGGTGGTCTTCCCGGTGGCGGATGCTTTCCTGCCCGTATCCGAGGCTGTGGAGAAAATTCCGCAATACCGGAATTCACTGGAGCGGCTGGAGGGTGTGGAGCCCCCGGCGGAGGGTGCACTCTCTGAGGCGGAAAAAGGCAGGAATGCCGAAGCTGCGGCTCAGGCTGGTGCTGCTGCCGAGGCTGCCAAGGCCAGCGGACAGGTTCAGATTGAACTGAAGTCGGCGGGCTACCGCTATGCGGCGGGCGACGACTTCTCTGTTCAGGGGCTCGACCTTGCGCTGCCGCAGGGACGGAAGGTTGCAGTTATCGGCCGCAGCGGAGCCGGTAAATCGACACTGCTCAAGCTGGTGCAGGGCGTGATTGCGCCCACCATCGGCTCCGTGACGATTAACGGGATCGATGCTGCGGCTTACGGTGAGCGGATTCCGCAGCTCATCGCGGTGCTGAACCAGAGCCCGCATCTGTTCGACACGACGGTGGCGAACAATATCCGGCTCGGGGACCCGGGGGCTTCGGAGGCAGCGGTCCAGCAGGCGGCAGCCCTGGCGAAGCTGGATACGCTGATCTCTTCGCTGCCGGAGGGCTATGATACTCCGGTACGCGAGGCGGGGCAGCGCTTCTCCGGCGGAGAGCGCCAGCGGATCGCCCTGGCCCGGATTCTGCTGCAGAATACGCCGGTCGTCGTGCTGGATGAGCCGACCGTTGGCCTGGACCCGCGCACGGAGCGCGAGCTGCTGGCCACGATGTTCGAGGCGATGGCCGGCAAGACGCTGATCTGGGTCACGCATCATCTGGTCGGCGCTGAGCAGATGGACGAGGTTATCTTCATGGAGAATGGTCAGGTGGAGATGCGCGGCACTCATGCCGAGCTGATGGAGCAGCAGCCGCGTTACCGCAAGCTCTATGAGCTGGACCGGCCGGGCCAGTATTTGAAGGAAGTGCCTGGTAATTAAGGATAGGTTCACATAGATTGAGTCTAGTAGGAATAGTGAGCAAAGAAGCCCTCTCCGCCCGGTTTCGGGTAAAGAGGGCTTCTTTGCTTGCGGGGTAGCAGCAGGCTATCTTGAACGGCCGTTACCTTTATATACCATACTGCCCGGACACCCAGTCCGCGAACATGGCATAGTCTTTCTCCACCTGTCCAGCATAGCCGTAGGCCCACTCAGCAAGATAACGGGCAAAGGCCTCAGAATCATCGCCCATGGCCTTCGCGATCTCATACTCACTGTGATAGTCGAGAATGCCTTTGTCGACATCGGAATCGGCGCGGGCATGGATTTTGGCGGTCAGGCTGCCCATCTGCCGGGTCACTGCGGTCAACTCATCCATATCTGTGAGGCTTGTGGCCTTCAGTCTTTTTTTGTACGGGGAACGCTCTCTGACATAGAACTCCCGGCCATCCACCGTCAGGAAGCCAAGGTAGGGATCAGCCTTATGATGCATAGCCTGCTGGGTCGCGGATACGCGTTTGCCCTGATGGGCGAAGGCTTGCCAGAAGGAGTCCGAATACGGCAGGAAATAGGCAGGAACGGGAACGCGGACTTCTTTGGCCTCCAGGACGGTATCGTCGGTCCCTGCCTGCTCCATACCGCCCTCGATAAGAATATAATAGCGGTTCAGGCCGATGGAAGCCGTCCCCGAGCCGCGTTTGACCGCGATGTCCTTGATCCGGAAATGCTCCTCGTTCAGGCTGCGCGACACCACTGTCTGGGTATAGAAGCCCCAGGCTTGCTCCAGCTGTGCCTGCTCCGCAGCTCCGGGGATCAGCAGCTCCGAGGTCTCCAGGAACACTCTGCTGGTCTGCATCTGGGCGGTAACCTTCTCCAGGAAATGACTCTGCCGGCGCTTCTCCAGTTTACGTAGCAGCTTGCGGACGGGTCCTCTGGCGGTATCCTCATCCACTACATAGCTTCCGGGATGGTCTTTGTGGTCACAGAAACGGTGAATTTGCCGGTAATAAGCCTCCGCATAGCTGAGGATGAGCTTGTGCTGTTCATACTGACCATGACCAAGCTGCCTGGCGACAAGCGCTAGACTGACCGCCATCCGCAGCAGATCATACAGATAGGACCCGACATACCCCTCGTCAAAATCATTCACATCATACACAATCGCTCCGTCCTCACTGCGGAAGGCGCCGAAGTTCTCGAAATGCAGATCTCCTTGAATCCAGGTAGGCCGGCTTGGCGAGCTATGGTAGGGAAAGTATTGTCTTGTCGTGTCAAAATAGAACAGATAAGCGCTCCCCCGGTAGAAGGAAAAGGCGCTTTGCGCCATTTTGCTGTATTTTTCCCTTCGGTTATCAGGGGACAGGCTCATAATGCTGCCATCGAATTCGTCAAAAACAGAAATTAGCAGATCTCTGCGCAGCTTGGAACGTGTACGTATAACTCCTTCGGTGATCGATTGGTTGACCATGTGGCGCTCCTTTCCAGGTATCGGTAATGGCTGTACAGTTGATTATAGCTGTTATTTCCGTGGACTTCTAACTTGGTGTGTATGATATACTCAAATGGATTTTCTTGTAAGGGTTGTTCCTGTGACTATAGTTAAGGAGAGGTTAATGAATGGAATTAACATGGAATCTGGACCGGATCTATCCCTCCTTCGAGTCGGAGGGATTTCAGCACGACCGCAGGCGGGTGGAGACGCTTGCCGGGGAGCTGAATACTTGGTCGGCCTCGCAGCCCATTAGCGGGCAGGACGCTGCAGACCGGATGGAAGTGTTCCTTAAACAATATAATGCGTATCAACAGCTATATCTGCGTCTGTTCAGCTACGCGGAGCTGCGGTTCAGTGCGGACAGCCAGTGTGAGGAAGCTGTGAATCTGATGGATGAGCTGGAAGAGGTGACCAGCGGAGCGGGTGAAGCCTTGGTCCGCTTCAGCAAGTGGCTGGCAGGGGGAAGTGCGGATGAGCTGGAGCGGAGTCTCCGTTCCAGCGCTTATCTGGAGCAGCATAGCTTCTATCTGCGCGGATTACAGGGGAAATCGCATCACATGCTTAGCGCAGAAGGCGAAGCGGTGATTGCCCGGATGCAGAACACCGGCTCTAAAGCGTGGGAGCGGCTGTACATGCAGACGCTGTCTACACTGCGGACCGATCTGGAGCTGGCTGGGGTAAACCGCAGTGTGACGCTGGCGGAGCTGCGGAATCTGGTCTATGATCCCAATCCTGAGGTACGTAGGGCGGCGGCTGAAGCAGAGCATGAGGCTTGCCGCAGCGTAGCGGAGCAGAGTGCTGCCTGTATCAATGCGGTCTCCGGTGAGGCGGCAGCCGTCTATGAGCTAAGAGGTTATGCCTCTCCGCTGCATAAGGTGCTGGAAGCAGCGCGGATGGATCAGGAGACGCTGGAGGTGATGCTTCAGGCCATCCGGGAGAGCCTGCCGGTCTTCCGGCAATATTATGCCGGAAAGGCTGGGCGGCTGGGGCATGCGGAGGGACAGCTGCCGTTCTGGGATGTTTTTGCGCCCGTTGGCACGGAGTCTTCAGTCCGTATAACCTATGCTGAGGCCCAGGCGATGATTATCGCGGGGTTCAGCAGGTTCAGCCCCGAGCTGGGCGGGTTCGCCCGCAAGGTGTTCGGGGAGCGCTGGATTGATGCCGAGCCGCGCAGCGGGAAGGGCAATTTCGGGATGTGTGTCGATATCGTCCCGATTGGAGAGAGCCGGATCATAACAAGCTTCCACGGCCAATATATAGATGTGAGTGTGCTGGCCCACGAGATTGGGCACGCGTATCATACCAGCCGCCTCGCAGGACATACGATGGTCAACATGGATTATCCGGTGCCGATTGCGGAGACCGCGTCGATTTTTTGTGAGAGTCTGATTCATGTTGAACTCTTAAACTCGCTGCCTGCGGAGGAAGCGGATGCGATCCTGGAACGTAGTCTCTCGGATGCAGGGTATTATATTGTCGATTTCTATGCCAGGTACTGCTTCGAGAGTGCGCTCTATGCCCGCCGGTTATCCGGTCCCCTTCCATTAGAGGAGCTGAACGCACTGATGCTGGAATCAATGGCTGCGGCTTACGGGGACAGCGTGCTGCCCGGGTCCATTCATCCTTACCAGTGGATTAGCAAGGCGGGGTATTATATGGCAGGCAATGAGTTCCTGAACTTCCCGTATTCCTTCGGGCTGCTGTTCTCCAAGGGGCTATATGCCCAGTACCAAAAGCAGGGGCAGGCGTTCGTGAGCCGCTATGAACAGTTCCTGTCAGCGACCAGTACCCGGAGCATCGCAGACGCTGCGAAGCTGATGGATATTGATGTGCATTCCCTGAATTTCTGGCAGGAGGCGCTCGGATTCATTGCCGGGGATGTCCGGAAGTTTACGGGGCGGGAATAGAGCCGTGTTTTGCGCTGCGGGAGGTTCCTTTTTGCAGGGAAGTGTGGTAGAACAGTAGTATAAGTCTACGCCGCAGCGGCACAGAAAGGGATGCTTGATTGAATGTATGTAGTCTGTAAGGAACACGTAGAGCTGGCCATCGACAAATTTGTGGACGAGTACGAGGATGCACCGGATGTAGTCGATCTGAAGGAGACGGAGTTCTCGGACTGGGACCCGCCGGCGAAATGTGCGGAATGTGAACGAAATGCGGAATATCTGGTCGTCTGAGGGCGGCCGGAATAAGAAACACCCTGTGGCCGTGAAGGCTGCAGGGTGTTTTGGCGTGCGGGTGTATGCGTGAAAGGTATAGTTGCGGATATAGCATTACATTCAAAGTATTGTTATCTAGCAGTCTGCGGCTTTCGCCATCTCGGGCAGCGGGCTGCGCTGACTGCCCCGCAGGTAGATGAAGGCGGAGCCAATCGCCACGATTGCTGCAACTGACAAGCCCCAGTAGATGTTGGAGTAAGCGGCCTGAAGCGGCAGGCTGCGCTGCCATTCCAGGGCGCTAGCGGCCATCGCGACGCTGAAGGCACCGCTGAAGAACTGCAGCAGCTGGAAGAGCCCCATCCCGGAGCCGATCTGCGAAGCAGGCAGGATACGCGAGATTTCATTCGACACACTGCTCGACAGTACAGTGAAGGACAGGCTCATGATCATGTAGACGAGCATGACGGCGATCCAGGATTGTCCGGCGAATAGGGCGAATAATACGGTGGCGGCCAGTACGAGCAGCGGTGCGAAGCGCAGAATCCCGGTGTTGCCGTAGCGGTCAATCATCCGTCCGACCAGTCGGGAGACGAAGATGGCCAGCAGTGAGCCCGGGAAGATGACCAGACCGGCATGGCTGGCGCTGAAGCCGAAGCGGTGAGTCAGAATCTGCGGCAGCAGGAACAGGGTAGCGAAGCTGCACAGGTAAGAGGCAACCCCGATCAGTGCCAGTACCAGATAAGGCCGGTTGCTGAATAGCGCGGGCAGCACGAATGGATCAGGGGTTGTGCGGATACGCCCTACAAATAAGGCTATCGCAGCGATGCCGGTGATCAGCGCGATCCACAGTCCGCTGGTCAGGAATAGCAGCAGACCGGTGGTACCCACGCCGAGGAAGATTCCGCCCAGGATGTCGAATGAGCCGCTAGCGGGAACTTCCTTGGGCAGCAGGATCAGGAACAGCGGCACCAGCAGCAGAATGGCGGCAGTGACTGCGAACAGCCAGGTCCAGCCGAGGTATTCAACAATGGAGCCGCCGGCTACCGGACCCAGACCCAGTCCCAGAGAGACGGCCGACATGATCGTCGCCATGGCTTTGCCGCGCCGGGCCTGCGGAATGTAGCGGGTGAACAGGACAAGGGACAGTGACATCACGGCGCCTGCACCTGACGCTTGCAGGATACGCACAATCAGCAGGAAAATGAAGCTGGTGCTGAAGAATCCGGCCACAGCAGCAAGCCCTAAGGTGAGCAGCCCGATAATCAGCAGCCGGCGGATCGGCAGGAAGTCCGAGAGCCGGCTGTATGTGATTGAGGCAATAGAGAACATGATGGAATACCCGGTTACAATCCAGGAGGCGGACGCTGCGGTGATGCCGAAGGTCTCGGTTACATCGGGCAGGGCCAGATTGAACATCGCTGTGTTCATAATCACGAGCACGACAGCAACGCTGAATAGCAGAGTTAGCAGTCCTTCCCGTGGAAGAACCGCTTGCGGAGCAGCCATTGAATGCTCTTGATCGCCCTCAGAAGCAGGTGATGAGGTCATGAGAAAGCCACTCCTTCATTAATTTATTGTATTGTTCGATTACTTACGAACTATTGAAATATAGCATGCGCTAATGTAAAATGCAATTAGGAAATCATCGTGAAAAGAAGTACTATTATATCCTCTGAAGGAGTCTTATTCATGAAGCAGCTCCATCATCCCGACCGCAAGGACATCCAGCTCGCCTCAGTGTTGTACGCGCTTAGCGATCCGATCCGTCTGTATGTAGTGTCGGAGATCTGTAACCACGGCCCGCAGTCCTGCAACAGCTTCAAGGTACCGATTGCCAAGTCCACGCTGACCCACCATGCCCGGACGCTGCGCGAAGCGGGCGTCATTCATACCCGGGTGCAGGGTACCCAGCGCATTCTGTCCCTGCGGACGGAAGATCTGGACGAGCGGTTCCCCGGACTGCTGGATTCCGTATTGCAGGCTTACGTCAGTCCTGGTCCAGACGAGGGATTCGGGGAGCCGGAAGAAGAAGGGCAAGAACAGGGATAATCAATCATATAACGCATGACATATAACGTATGACATCATCGCCACTCCAGGTTTTGGGGTGGTTTTTTTTGGTATGTACAGAGCATACAACCGTTACCATTGACAGAATTGTGTCAGGTACAGTAATATTTTAATTTATAATGATAATCATTCTCGATTAGAAAAGAGGAAGTCAACGCTATGTTCGCATCTAAAGGTAAGAAGCTGCTGCAAGGCCTGCTCGTATTGTTGGTTATATCCATGGTCGCTGCAGGCTGTTCATCGAATAATACGGAGAAATCAGCGGACGCCGGAGGCGCGCAAGCTACGAAGACTATTACAATGGCGTGGCCCCGGGATATCGGACCGATGAATCCGCATTTATATAACCCGTCCCAGCTGTTAGCCCAGTCTATGATCTATGAGCCGCTTGTCAGTTATCAAGACGGGAAGCTTGTCCCGGCTCTGGCCGAATCCTGGACATTATCGCCGGATGGCAAGGTATACACGTTCAAGATCCGGAGCAACGTCAAGTTTTCGGACGGAACGGCTTTTACCGCACAGCTGGTGAAGAAGAATATGGATGCGGTCTTACATAATAAGAAGCTGCACACGTGGCTGGGCATGATTCCGCTGATTGAGAAAACAGAAGCGCTTGATGACACTACGTTCCGGCTCACGCTGACGGAATCATATTACCCGGCACTGTACGATCTTGCAGTGGTGCGGCCGGTACGTTTCCTTGGCGAGGCGGGCTTCCCGGAGGATGGCGATACATCCAAGGGCGTGAAGAGCCCGATCGGAACCGGACCTTGGGTGCTAAGCGAGTATAAGAAGGATGAAGCGGCAACCTTTACACCGAATCCTTACTATTGGGGCGATAAGCCGAAGGTGGACAAGGTGGTGGTGAAGGTGATCCCGGATGCGGAGACCCGTGTGCTGTCTTTTGAAAAAGGGGATCTGGATCTGATCTACGGCGAAGGTCTCATCAGCTATGACGCCTACAAGGAGCTTGAGAGCACCGGGAAGTACGTCACTAAGCTGTCAGAGCCGATTGCAACCCGCAATCTGGTGCTGAATACCATGAACGCGAAGCTGGCTGATCTTAAGGTCCGTCAGGCACTTAGCATGGGCTTCAATAAGGAAGCGATGGTCGAAGGGGTGACGCTGGGGCTGGAGGAGAAGGCGGACAATATCCTGCCCCCGAATCTGCCTTATACCAATATCAAGGTGACCCCGGTGAAATATGATGTGGAGCAGGCAAAAGCGCTGCTGGATGAAGCGGGCTGGAAGCTGCCTTCAGGTGTTGACGTGCGGGAGAAGGATGGACAGAAGCTTGAGCTGGAGCTGATGTATGACAAGGCGGATCAGACGATGAAGGCGATGGCGGAGACTCTGCAAGCTGAATGGGCGGGAATCGGTGTGAATCTGAAAATCACCGGCGTCGAGCTGACCGTCTACATCCAGCGCAGAAAGGCCAATGAGTTCGATATGAATTTCTACTCGACCTTTGGTGCGCCGTATGACCCGCATTCCTTCATGACGGCTGTGGTTCAGCCGGGCTATGGGGTCTCGGATACCCTGGCGGCTCTGCCAATGAAGGCTGCGATTGATAAGAAAATCAAAGCAGCCATGGCAACAACAGACGATAAGGCCCGTACCGAGCTGTTCGGCTCTGTGCTCACTACGCTGCAGGAACAGTCTTCGATCCTTCCGATCTCCTACATCAAGCAGATGGCGGTGTACCGGGACAATGTGGCTGAATTCAAGTTCCCGTCCAACCGGGATGAATATCCGCTTCATGGCACCAAGAAGAACTAGTAGTCACGCAGGAGGGTTCTAAGTGGGCGTATATATTGGAAAAAGAGTGCTGGCGATCATCCCCATCCTTCTGTTCTCCTCATTGCTGATGTTCGTGATGATCCGGGTGGGGCCGGTCGACCCGGCTGAAGCTTATCTGGCTGCGGCCCATATCCAGCCGGATGATGAAGTGCTGGCTGCCAAGCGGCATGAATTCGGGCTGGACCAGCCGCTGCTGACGCAATATGTTCAATCGGTAGGCCGGCTGCTCCGGCTGGATTTTGGCCATTCCTACCTGTCCAATATGCCCGTCTGGGGAGAGGTTGCCCAGAAGCTGCCCGCAACGCTTCAGCTTGCGTCCGCCAGTATCGTGCTGGCGCTGGTGGTTAGCATCCCGCTTGGGGTGTTAGCAGCGATTTACAAAAACCGGCTAGTGGATCATGTGATCCGGGTATTCGCCTATATCGGCGCCTGTGTTCCAGTCTTCTGGATCGGCTATCTGCTGATGTTCTTCATCTCGGTCAAGCTGGAATGGCTGCCTGTGGAGGGCAGAGGGTCCGTGCAGCATCTGATTCTACCGTCTATTACCCTGGCCCTCTGGCTGATTGCCATCTACGCGCGTCTGCTGCGGACGACCGTTCTGGAGGAGCTGAAGGAGGCTTATGTCCGTTATGCCCGGGCTAGAGGGATAAAGGAACGTGTGATTCTGTATAAATACGTGCTGAGAATTGCCATAGCGCCGCTTATTACAGGACTGGGCATCAATCTGGGGAAGCTGCTGACAGGAGCGATTATCGTAGAGCAGGTATTCTCCTGGCCGGGCTTCGGCCGGTACTTCATTGAAGCGATCATTAACCGGGACATTCCGGTGATTCAATGCTACATCATGCTCTCGGTCTGTGTGATTGCCGGGAGCAATCTGATCGCCGATCTGCTCCAGCTCTTCCTGGACCCGCGAATTGCGCGTAAAGGGAGGGCCAGCCAAGGATGAATAACTTAAGCAGCCGTTTCAAAGGCAAGAGAGTGATCATGATCTGCGGCAGCCTGCTGATCCTGTTTGGTCTTGCTGGCCTGTTGGCTCCATGGATCTCACCGCATGACCCGATACGGGTGAACCTGGCAGCGAAGCTCAGTCCGCCCTCGTGGGAATATCTGCTGGGGACAGATCAGCTGGGGCGGGACAATCTATCCAGGCTGCTGTATGGAACACGGATCTCGCTGGGCTTTGCTTCACTTATTTTTGCCGCTTCCTTAGGTGTGGGACTGCTCGCAGGAGTGGTTTCGGGGTACATCGGCGGGTGGCTGGATGCTGTGCTGATGCGGTTGTGCGATGGCATTATGTCTTTTCCCAGTATGATTCTGGTCTTCGGTCTGATCGGGATTCTGGGGCCGGGCCTGTCACAATTGGTTATTGCTCTGATGCTGGTGCAGTGGGTGTACTTCGCCCGGATGTTCCGGAATATGATTGTCAGCCTGAAGGAGCGGAATTTCATCACGGCAGCGCGGATCAGCGGCTCCTCCCCCTGGCAGATCATGAGCAGGCACCTTATTCCCAATATTCTGCCGTCGATTGTGGTGATTGGGACGCTTGAGATGGGTTGGGCGATTATGGATATCTCCGCGATGTCCTTCCTGGGCCTGGGCGTCCAGGCGCCTACACCGGAATGGGGGGCGATGCTGAACGAAGGGAAATCCTTCATCCGCAATCATCCCGAGCTGATGCTCTATCCGGGCTTGATGATTATTATGGTTGTAGCTTCGTTTAATCTGCTGGGCGAGGCGCTGTCTGAACGGTACGGGATCAAACGAGGCTCCTGAAAGAAGGAATGAGCAAATCATGGAACAAGCGGAAGTTGTGCTGCAGGTGAAGGATTTGAGGGTATCTGTGAAGACAGCGGCAGGAGTTCTGCCCCTCATAGAGGACGTTAACCTGGAGCTGAGGCCGGGGCGTGTGATGGGTCTTGTGGGAGGCAGCGGCAGCGGAAAAACCGTTACGTCGCTGGCGATCCTCCAGATGCTGGACCGGCAGACGAGTGTGATCGAAGGCAGTATCCGGCTGCATACCCGTGAGCTGAACGGACTCCCGGAGAAGGACATGCGCAGGCTTCGCGGCAGTAGTCTTGCGCTGATTATGCAGAATCCGATGACGGCCTTCTCTCCGGTGTATACCATTGGTGCGCAATTCGTGGAGTCGATTCGTACACATATGAAGCTGGGGGAAAAAGAAGCCAGAGCCTGCATGGTCCGTTCCCTGGCCGATATGAATCTGCCCGATCCCACAGCGCTGCTGCGCAAGTATCCGTATGAGCTGAGCGGCGGGATGCTCCAGCGGGTGATGCTGGCGCTTACCCTGTGCCTGAAGCCCTCCGTGATCATTGCCGATGAACCTACTACGGCTCTGGATGTGTCCAATCAGCTTCAGGTGCTGCGGCAGCTGGACCGAATTCGGCAGGAGCATGGAACTGCTATTCTGCTGATCTCCCATGACCTCGGCGTCATTGCGGAGCTGGCTGATGAAGTTGCGGTCATGCAGCACGGGCGGATTGTTGAGACCGCTAATGTATTCGAGTTGTTCGACCATCCCCGGCATGAATATACCCGGGAGCTGCTTGCAGCAAGGCCGCTGCTTCAGCTTAGTCCGCAGTCAGGGGGCCAGTTATGACCGGAATAGCGGCAGAATACATGCTTGAGGTCAAGGAAGTTACCCATACCTATGCTGCATCCCGCCGGTGGAGGCGTTCGGAGGAGCAGGAACCTGTGCTGTCCGGCGTGTCTCTTCATATAGAAGAGGGAACCTGCCTGGGGCTGCTGGGATCAAGCGGAGCCGGTAAAAGCACACTGGGCCGGGTTATTCTCGGGCTGGAGCCGCCCCGCGCGGGCCAGGTGCTGATTCAAGGCCAGGATCTGTATGAGCTGAGTCGGCAGGTGCGCAGGACCATACGCCGCGATCTGCAGGTGGTCTTTCAGGATTGTTATTCAGCCGTGAATCCACGGATGACAGCCGAGCAGATTATTGGCGAGCCGCTGTCCAACTACGAATCCTTGAGTGTTCAGGAGCAGAAGCGGACGGTAGGCGAGCTACTGGAGTGTGTCGGACTAAGCGCGGCAGACATGCAGAAGCAGCCCTACCAGTTCAGCGGAGGACAGCTGCAGCGGATTAATATTGCCAGAGCGATTGCGCTCAAGCCTAAGCTCATCGTGTTGGATGAGGCGGTTAGTAGTCTGGATATGATTAACCAGACTACTATTCTGCGGCTGCTTGGTGAGCTCAGGGCTGCGTTCGGCCTCTCCTATCTGTTCATCACCCATGATATTAAGGCCGCCTGTATGATTTCAGACGCCCTGGCTGTCATGGATCAGGGCAGGGTCGTGGAATATAACGACAGCAAGGAGCAGTTCCTGCAGTCCTCTCATCCTGCGGTTCGCAGCTTGCTCGACTCCATGCTTGCGGAGCATCCGCGCAACCGGCACAGGGATCTGCCCGGGAACGCTGCACAATAATGGTAAACATCGGTGAGCAACTGAGGAGACTAGGGTCTCGCTTTTTGCTCACCTTTTTGATGTGGATCAAGCGTCTTATAGGACTCATTTGCTTCCGCCAGTACCTCCGCACCGCCCGCCGCCAGGAACTCCTCCACGAACTCCCCGAATTCCTCAAGCGGACGCTCCCCGGTGATGAAGGCAATGTATGCCTGGTCTCTTAGCTTAATAAGTCCAGGGCCGTTCCTGATCAGAGAGGGCGTAGCCACCTCCAGGGCATTATAGATGCCATCGTGATCCAGCCCCAGGGTTGCTGCCCACTGCTCGCTCCGGCCGGCAGGAAGGATGGGCAGTGTCATACCGATTCCCGCGCCGATCGTATTCTGGTAGCTGAACCTATGGTTATACGGCGGCAGCAGGATGATGTCCTTCTTGTCCGTTCCGGCCCAGTCCCAGTGTGTCCCCCGAATACCATACTGCAGAGCTGCTGCTTCATCGGGGTCAGGATTTGCGCTGACGTAGTCCAGCAGCTGGAGGATCTTCTCCAGCTTGCCCGGCTCCTGAGTAGCATCCGCGCCAATGGCGGTGAAGCTCATCAGCATATCATAGGCTTTGGAGCCGCGCCTGCCGTCCGGGCCGCTAACCGGCCGCCCGAAAGCGATCTTGGCCTGCGGATGCTTGGCGGTTAACTCCTTGACGTTAAACATTGCTTCTACCGGAACCAACCTGGCTGCCTTCTGGTCATCCAGTCTCCAGTCTGTATAAGCTCCTGCCTGTGTCCAGTGATAATAATTGCCCATGGAGGTCATGCCGATCCGCCCGTTAATGAAGGCATGCGACAGATGCTTGTAGCCTCCGCTATTCTCCCCGGTGATGAACTCGGGATCAATGACCCCATCCCGGTACCATTTGCGGAGATAACGCAGCGCTTCCTGCATGTCCGGCTCCAGAGCGCCAATGACCAGCCCCTGATCCTTCCGGCTGAAGTAGAGCTGATCCGTGAAGACCATCTGCCCGAATGCGCCGAAGACCACATTCATGCCCTCCTGAGACAAGCCATAGGTGTCCCGGATCCCGTTGCCGTCCGGGTCTTCGTTCGCTATGGCATAGATGAATTTCTCGAAATCGGCCAGGGTGTCCGGCACCTTAAGGCCGAGCTTATCCAGCCAATCCTGCCGGTAGACCACAGGGACCCGGTAGATATTGGTAGGATTAATGACTGGAATGCCATAATAGGACCCGTTAATGCGGCCATATTGCTGATAGGCCGGTGCATTCTCGCGGATGGCCTTAAGAATATTGGGAGCGTAGGTGTTCAGCAATTCCTCAGGAATAGGGGCGAGCACGCCTTGCTGCTGGTACTTCAGCAGATCCTGGGTCTGCCGGACCCGGAACAGGTCGGGAATGCTGCCTTGCACCAGCTTCAGGTCGAGCAGGGATTCGTATTTGTTGTTCGGCAGATTCCAGAAGTCCAGATCTACGTTGAACTTTTGCTCCAGCTCCCGCACCATTACGGCATCCTCCGCAACCGGCAGATTCTGATGCATGGTCCAGGAGATTTTGAGCTTCGGGGCAGAGGCAGCAGGAACTGCAGAATCAGCAGAATCAGAAGCGGAAACGGATGTAGCCAGCTGCTCTTGTCCAGGCGCAGACGGGAGGGAAGCGGACTGCCCGCTGCAGCCGCAGATCAGCCCCAGGAGGGGCAGGAGCACTAATCTTTTATACATATACATAAGGCACCCTCCTTATCCCATGCTAATCTCCGCCTGCGGCGGCAGTGTATTCACGGTTCGCAGATAATTCCCCGGTGTACAGCCGTAGATCTCCTTGAAGCGCTTGATGAAGTAGGGAGTTGTTCCATAACCGACCGTGCCTGCTATTTGTTCAATCGACATATTGTTGTTCTCAATCAGCCGCCGGGCCTCTTCCATTCGGATGCCGGTAATATAGTCGGTGTAGGTGATCCCCAGCTCTTCCTTGAACAGCTTGCTTAGATATTTGGGACTGATGAAGACCTTGGCGGATACGGCATCCAGCGATAGATCCCCGGACAGATGCTCCCCGATATAGGCCTTGGCTGCTTCAATGGTCGAGAGCGCGCGGTCACTGTTCCGCTTCTGCGTCTCCATGATGAAGGTGCCGATGGAGGCGGCGAACCACTCCTGCAAATGACGGATATCCGGCAGGGCAATATATTCGTTATACAGATCCAGATGCCCGTAAGCAGAAGGGGTATAGCGGATGCTTTTCAGATAATCCGAGTACATAAATACGGTGTTCGCCAGAACGAAGTGGCAATAATCCGCCGGGTAGCTGCCTTCCCGCATGACGGCTATCAGCTGCTCCAGCGCGGCCAGAGTCTCATCCAGCTGCCGGGTCTGCAGCTTATCCTTGAATCTCATCAGCACAGGCTGCGGGATTTCATCCAGACTCTGCTCCTTCTTCAGCAGCTCCCGGTCCTTCAAGACCTTGCTCTCCGGCAGAAAATAAGCATACTTCATCAAGGTCTGCGCTTCAGCGTAGCTCGTGTGGAGAAGGCTGATGGCATCTACCCAGCAGCCCTGCGAGAGCTGAATATTCAGCTGGAAATGCTGCTCCGCTGCTGCTGTAATCTGGTCCGAGAGCTGTTCGAGCAGCTTCCCGGAGGCTTCGCGCGCGCTGATAATAACAACCGTCTGCTTGTCCGGCAGCTCCTCGGCCAGAATACGGATTCCCTGAAGCCGGATCGCCTCAAGCGTTCCGGTCATCCCGCTTATGGCTGCCTGCAAGCCGCTTAGACTCATACGGGCGTAGGCTCCACGGGTGTTGAGGAGCAGGCAGCAGTAATGACGGTGCTCCGGAGAGAGTCCCAGGAATTGCGGATCTGCGGTTACACTGCCTTGGGCAGGGCTGTCCTGAAGGAGATTCAGGATCATATTCTGCCGGATATGCGGACTGCTAGCCTCAAGCGTCCCCTCCAGTGTGGTGACTTTGTCGTTCAGACGGATGAAGGCGGAGTCAATAATTCCGAATTCGTTAAGGGCGGGTCCCGGCACTCCTGGCACCTCAGGCCCCGGGCCGTAGAGGTCCTTAATAGTGCGAAGCAGCCGCTTAAGCGGACTGTAATTCAATTTAGCCAGAATGCCGGACAGACAGATTCCTACCAATAGAGCAAGCAGACACAGGGAGAGGATGACCCTCTGGACAACGAGCCATTTCTCATAGAACAGGTTGGCCGGAGCCGCACTAAAGAGCTTCCACCCGGTGGTCGGCAGGTCCTGATAGGAAATGACGTAGGTGCTGCCTCCAATCTCCTGGCTCATGTTCCCGGATGTCTGAGGGGAGGCTAACGCATTCGAGATGCTGGCAGCATAGGTATCGGCCTGGGCCGCAGCATCCGGATTCGAGCCGGCCACGATTCCCCCGGAGGGCGTAGCAATGAAGCTGCTCTGATAGCGGGCAGGCATCATATTCTGCAGAATGGCGCGCAGCGCGCTCTCCTTCAGATCAATGGCAATCAGCAGCTCGCTGGCTGCCCCGGGGGACTGGAACGGATAGCTGTGCACATAGGTGATCAGCTGGCTGCCGCTGCCGCCGGGGATGCTGGAGATGATATCGTCCGGCACGAACCGTGCCTCCGTCCAGAGGCTGTTACGGGAATTAAGGTTCATGCCGTTCACCCAATCCATCCAGTAGGCGGCACCCGCCTGCTGGTCCGCACGGAATTTCAGCCCATACAGCGAGGAGAGCAGGAGGTGTTGCCTGGGCGCATACAGATGTACGGCTTGTATCAGGTCTGAATGATTGGATACCTGCATATTCAGCGATTCCTGTAGGCTACTCACCTTACTGAGATTCGCTGGAAGTGAAGCATCTGGCAGTATACGGAGCGCAGCACGCTGGTTCAGTGAGACTTCAAGATAGATCTGCTGCACCCGCTGAAGCACGGAGGCTTCAAGGGTACGGGCGGTATTGTCAAGGATGAGCCGGTTGCGTCCCTGCAGCTCTTCCTTATAATGGTTCGAGAAATACAGATAGAAGGCAGAGCAGAGTAAGAGGACAATGACTAACACAACAGAGATGTATGAAGCGGCTAGGGCGGCAAAGGCAGAGTTCCATTTTCGCAAGTTGTATTCTCCTCCCAGGCGGATTATACACTAGCCCCTCACAAATCTGTTCGGGATTCATGTTAAATCAATGTAAAATAGCCGGAAAAAAGCTGAATTGTTCCCAAAATCATAGAATTGCGAAATTGTGTTATTGAGCGGCGGTGGAGGCAGGTGCTATATTGAGTCCGATTCAGGCAATCAAAATAACAAGATAGGGGCTGACACATTGAACTTGAAGTCGAAAAGAAAGCTGTTGTCTGTTACGGCAGGTCTGGTACTCCTCACGAATTCTATCGCGGTACATCCTGCAGAGGCGGCCACGGATCATTCAATAACCGGGCTGCCGGCTGCTCCGGCATGGGGACATTTCGTAGATACTTATAAGAATAACACACCTGTGAATATGGCGGTGTATTCCAACCCCTCGATTGGTGTTCTCTCCGGCTTCCTGGATCTCTGGACACCGGGTGCTACCTGGGATACCGGAACGAAGCTGAACAGCGATGTGCTGGATTACAACATTCAATATGTAGCGGATCTGTCTAAGACCCGTACTCCGGCAGAGGAGGAGGCAGCGTATTACGATGACCGGCGGAACCAGACTTATGGAGCGGCTGACGGCCTTGGTCCGTTGTCTGAGGTGTACCGGTCCAAGTCAGGAACCTTCACGACCATTAACAGCATCCCTGATGATGCCACCTCTGTAAAATATAATGACGGCAATGACAGCAACAAGGCTGGCGATTCCGGTTCTGAATTGGGCAAAATGGTAGACTTGATCGGAAAAGTCCGCGGCGACTATGCTTCAACGAGTCAGGCCAAGAAATTCTACAGCTACATGCGTCCATTCCGCTGGAAGGATATCTCCGTCATCGTGCCGACGCTGGTGCCGGCGAGAAGCAGTACGCCTGCCACAGACGGCGGCTTCCCGAGCGGACATACGAATGCTTCCTATCTGGCTGCCCTGGCTCTGGCGTATTCCGTACCTGAGCGCTTCCAGGAGCTGATGACCCGGGCCTCGGAGATGGGTAACAACCGTGTCGTTGCCGGGATGCACTCACCGCTGGATGTCATGGGCGGGCGGGTAACGGCGATGGCCTTCGCAGCAGGAGCACTGAATGACCCGGATAATGCGGCGCTGAAGCAGGAGGCCTACACTCAAGCCCATGAAGTGCTGCTTACACAGACGGGTACCGCAGAAGACCGGTTCACGGATTATGCGAGGAATAAGGGCCAGTATACTCAGCGGCTGACTTACGGCTTCCCGCAGATTCACTCCACGACTGAACCTGCTGTTGCTCCTAAGGGAGCAGAGGTGTTGCTGGAGACCCGTCTGCCTTACCTGAGTGCGGATCAGCGTAGAGAAGTTCTCGTAACAACGGCAATTCCTTCTGGATATCCACTATTGGATGATCCTGAAGGCTGGGGACGTTTGAACCTATTCGCCGCTGCTGACGGGTACGGTGCATTCGCTGAGCATGTAACGGTGGCGATGGACGCTGCGAAGGGCGGCTTCCACGCCGCAGACCGCTGGCGCAATGATATCTCCGGCACAGGAGGGCTGACCAAGGAGGGTACAGGCACGCTGAAGCTGGCCGGCAGCAATACGTATTCCGGCGGTACAGAGGTGAACGCAGGTGTCCTGGAAGGAGACTCGGCAACAGCCTTCGGCAAAGGGAATGTGACGAATACCGGGGGTTCAGTAGTTGAGAACGTCTACGGTAAAATAGTGATCGAAGGCAGCTTCACTCAAGCCTCCGAAGGTACGCTTGTCCTGGGCCTTACTGGAGCAAACGATATCCTTGAGGTTAAGGGCGCAGTGAAGGCGGACGGTAAGCTGAAGGTAAACTTCGCGAACAGCTACGTTCCAGGCAGCGGCCTGATTCCGCTCCTTACGCATGGCGTCAGCCAGCGCAGCGGGCAGTTTGCTTCCGTGCAGGTTGAAGGACTGCCAAGCAAATATAACGCCCAGGTCATGTACCTGAGCGATCAGATCGCGCTTAGTATTACAGATACGACAAGCGGCGGAACTGGCGGGGGTAATCCGGGCGGAACGCCGGGAACTCCGGCTGGAAATACCGGAACGGTACCAGGGACCACCGGCAACACGCCGGGGAACGGCAGCACTAATTCTGCTGAACCGGAGAAACAGCCACAGGGCGGAGTCGATCCGTTCCAATCCGGGGTGGTTAGCCGCGAGACAGTATACAAGACTATAACGGAAGCTATTGCGGCTTCGAAGAATCAGAGCATCAGCTTCAAGGACACCACAGGACACTGGGGCAGCAGCACCATCGCTACAGCCGTGAAGCTGCAGATCATCAGCGGCTATGCGGATGGCTCCTTCCGGCCGGATGCACCGGTGACCAGAGCTGAATTCGCAGCGATGATCGCCCGTTCCTTCGGGATAGACACTACATCGGCGGCCTCTAAATTTGGGGATACAGCCTCTAATTGGGCGGCTGGCTATATCGGTGCCTTGGCCGATAAAGGCATCGTAACCGGCTATGCAGACGGCAGCTTCAAGCCGGGAGCGACCATTACCCGCGCTGAGATGGTTACAATCATCGGCCGTGTGCTTAATCTCGGCGTGCTCCAGACGGCCAATCCGGCAAGCTTCAAAGATGTCAGCAGCAGCTACTGGGCGGCTGACGCCATCCGCCAGGCGGCTTCGGCTAATCTGGTGAAGGGCATCTCTGCCTCAGCATTCGCACCGAAGAATCAGGCTACCCGCGCCGAAGCGGTGGCGGTGATTATCCGTGCGCTGGAGAGCGACAGTTCCGTTAAAGCTCTGATTGCAGGGTTGTAAGCTGCAAGTAAGTGACAGGAGTAATTAAGTTCTTATGGATAGAGTTCTTATGAATAGAAGCAGGAAGTACAAGCCGCTGGCTTGTGCTTTTTGCTATTGTTGCGGTTACTTTGGGTGTCGTTCCGCGTGCTTTCATCATAATGTGGGCATATTTGACAAATTCAATCTACAAGTGTAATGTATAGAACAGAGCTTGTATTTACACTTGTAGATTGAACGACGCCGCGATGGAATGGAGCTGTTAAGATGAGTACAACCCCGAAGATTTCGGAAGCTGAATGGGAAATAATGAAGATTATCTGGGAGCATCATCCGCTCACCTCGGAACAAATTACCCGGCTCCTGCCTGCATCCGTGGAATGGAGCGAGCAGACGGTGCGCACCTTCGTCACCCGGCTGCTTAAGAAGAAGGCGATAGCGTATGAAAAATCCGGCCGGAGCTATCTGTATTATCCGCTGGTGTCAGAGAATGAGTGTGTCCGGGCCGAGAGCCGCTCCTTCCTGAAGCGCGTATTCGGCGGAGCCACCCAATTAATGGTGACCAGCTTCCTGGAGGATGTGGAGCTGTCCAAGCAGGAGATTGAACAACTCGAACAGCTGCTGAGGGAGAAGAAGTCGCAGGGCGCCAGCGGAAACTCAGGTAAGCAGGAATGAATATGATCTACGGATGGTTTGCCGGGATCACAGAACAGACACTGGCGGCAAGCATGGTGATTCTGGCCGTGTTGTTCCTGCAATATGTTCTGCGGAGGTTCATCAACGCCCGGGTGCGTTACCTCCTGTGGCTGCTTGTTATCGCCCGGCTGTTATTGCCTGCCGTACCGGACAGCCCTGTCAGCATGCTGCATATTCTCGGCAATAGTAAGCATTTCTTAACAACTATCCTGGATACGGGGCCGGACACTGGAGCTTCTAAGGGTGAGTATCAGGAGCTTCCGCCGGGAGAGGGAGATCAGGTTACATATCCGGCTAATAACATCGCTCTGGATGCACAGGGGCAGACAGACACACCCCGGCAGAAGGTTAGTGCTGTAGCGGATAACCGCAGCCCTGCGGGGGCCGTGGGCTATCCGCTCTGGTTGAAGATAGGCTCAGTGATCTGGCTGCTGGGCGTCATGCTTATGCTGCTGAATGGATTGTTGTATATACGGAGGATGCAGCGTGAGCGCAGACGGCTTAGACGGGTGAATGCCCCGGAGATTCTTAAGGTGGTTCTTGCCACCAGACGCCAGTTTGGAATAAAGAGAGCGATACCTATCTATACCGGAGGTTCTGCTAACAACCCATATCTGTCAGGATTAATGCGTCCATGGATCTTTGTCCCGGAGCAAGCTCTACAGGAACTGGATGCTTCCCGGCTGCGGCACATCCTCGCGCATGAGCTTGCCCACTGCAAGCGGAGGGATATGCTGTGGAACCTGCTAGGGAGCCTAGCCGCCACGATACATTGGTTCAATCCTCTGATGTGGCTGGCGATCCGGCGGATGAAGATCGATAGGGAGGTCGCCTGTGACGCCTATGTGTTGGAGGTATTAGGGGAAGAGGAGGCCATCGATTACGGGCTTACTCTGGTAGAGTTCCTGAAGCGCTTCTCACGAGTCCGGGAGAGGAGGGGGCATCTCTATTTCTCCAATCCGCAGCAGCGGCAACAGATCAGGAGAAGAATCAGTATGATTCAATCTTTCCGCAACGGCTCCTACCGCATCTCCGCAGCAGCTGTAATTCTGGTCGCTCTGCTCAGCATCGTGATGCTTACAGGTGTCTCTGGGGAACCCGGTGACTCTGCTGTCACGGAACCTGTGGCCAATTCCGCTGGTACTCATGCAGAAGGCGTTGCTGCGGGGGAACGCGTAGAAACGCCAACGGATCAAGGAGAGACACTGATGCCGTTAACGAGCATAGGTGCACAACAGACGGAGTATGTGACCCGGCATAATCTTCTGGTGCCGATGAATGTGGAGATTGAACAAGACGGTTACCAGGTCAACATCACAGGCTTCATGGCAGACAAGAATCAATTGATTCTCTTCTATACTGCGAGAGTGGACGGCGGTAGGTCACTATTCTCTGACGGTCCTCATTTCGTAGAATGCATCATTACGGATGGTATTACCGGCAAGGTGATTAACGGCCGGACCCACGCGCTGGTCAGCAGCAGCAGCCCGGAGCAGCATATTAAAGATGCGATAGCCAGACTTCCGTTCAGTACTCCTTTGACGGACCCGCCTTCAAAGATTAAGGTAGAGTTCCATTTACGCACACTGGGAGCCAACGATTCCAACATTCAGGAGTCTCCGGCACTTCAGACCACCTTCGATGTGAGGGCAAATTACTGGAAGCAGGAGTCGCATACCATCACATCGCAAGAAACGCTTAACGTAGCGGGACACAAGATCAAAGTGAAATTACAATTGACACCCTTAACAACCATAGCCACTTTTTATTCAGATGAACCTTTGTTTAAGAATAAGGAATTTATTAAATCATTCCTTGAGAAGTACGGTTCTCCATTCCTGTGGTGGAGCAAGACTGGAACGGGAGACTATAGGCAGCAGCCAGGCACTTCATCAATTACGTTTACAGACTATGAAATGAAGATGGTTACAGAAAGCTATTATTTGTTGGATGAGCTGCAATCTCTGCGGCTGGATTTCATGAAGAGTCCGGCGAAACCTACTGGAATGAAGGATCTTGAGCATACATACCAGATGACCTTTGATGTCCCCGGACAGGATCAGAGCTGATCCGGATGAAACAACCAACTTGTATTGAAGGAGAGTGTAAGTAATGAATAGCATAAAGCGGGATACAATGGAGATTAAACATACGGCACAGACGCATCCAGGACAGGAACAAAAGCAATGGTCAGCGCCAAATAAACGGCGTTCCTCCAGGAACCGGCTATCTACCGCCATCGTCGCAGTCATGACAACCGCAGCGCTGGTGCTTAGCCCTTTTGCCGTGACAGGTCAAGCTTTGGCCGCCTCGGCAACCGCCGCGAAACCGTCGGCAGCGCTTGCCCCCTTTGTAAATCCCGAGATTCAGGGTTATCGACAGGTTGAGTATGCCATCAAACACAATCTGGTGCAGCCGCTGAACACAGTCGTCAAAAAAGACGGTTATCAGCTGACGGTGAACGGCCTCATCGCAGACAAATATGAGCTGATCATCCTTTTTACAGCCCAATCCGACAGTAAGAGAGCATTCGTGTTCATGCCGCCAAAGGGTCATAGTCTCCAATTGTCCGATGCGATTACAGGCAAGGTCATCAGTGGCAAGAAATTCAATGATGCGCTAGTCATAGGCGCAAGTCCGGCAAAGAAAGATCATATTCTATATGGAATTGCTAAAATCCGGTTAAGCAGTCCATTGAGCACGCCTCCCAAAAAAGTAGCTGCGCAATTTCAGCTAGGCACCTTAACCGCCATTGAGCTGAATCAGTTAAAGGCGCTGGATGCCGAAATGCTCGCTGCCGCCGAAAAGGCCCATGCGGACGACCCGGACCAGACCTCATCGTTCAGCTACAGTCCTGAACTGCTGAAGAAGTATGATGCAATCAAGTCCAACGTGAAGTATAGCCCTGTGCTGAAGGTGGTCTTTGATATCAACCCCAAGGTCTGGAAGCAGGAGACCCGGACACTGACGCCGGAGGAAACGATTGATGTGGCAGGGCATAAGATTAAAGTGAAGCTGGAATTGACACCGTTCACGACCGTAACCACACTATCCTCAGACGAAGCTTTGTTTAAAAACAGAGAGTTTATGGAGACCTTCTATATGGAATATAATCCATCGCTATTGGTTAAGAACGGAACCGGTGATTATAAATTGGAAGAGGGAGCTTCTACCTATACCTATGCAGACCATGAGATGAAAATCGTCTCAGAGAGCTACTTCTTCTTGAATAAGCCGCAGTCGCTTCGCCTGGATTTCACCACTATGAAAGGGCGTACGATTAAACAGCAGTTGATTGTTGACTTGTCTAACCAATAATTGCAGGTTATTCGTAGTGTCTTAGGGCCACCCGTGAAGGGTGGTTCTTCTTTTGTCGGGTACAGGGTGTGCGGTGAATGTCTCTTAAGCAGGGCATGTTATGGACAGGGATGTGATAAAATACAGGGACATAACCAGATGAGACCGATGGAGGAACTATGTTAATTCAACTGATAAGCGTAGGCAAATTGAAGGAAAAGTATCTGACGCTCGGCATCGCGGAATATGCGAAACGGTTAACGCCCTACATCAAGTTCCAGATGATCGAGGTGGCGGATGAGAAGGCCCCTGATAACCTCAGCGATGCAGAGGTTATTCAGGTGAAGCAGCGCGAGGGTGAGCGTATCCTCACGCAGATTAAGAGCGAGGCGCATGTCATTGCGCTCGCGATTGACGGCAAGCTCTGGAGCTCCGAGGAGCTTGCCGCCGAGATCGACCGGCTTGGCACCTACGGGACGAGCCATGTCGTCTTCGTCATCGGAGGCAGCCATGGCCTCTCCGATGACGTCATGCGCCGCGCCCAGCAGCGCATGAGCTTCGGCCGCATGACGCTGCCCCACCAGCTCATGCGGCTGGTGCTGGTGGAGCAGGTCTACCGGGCGGTGAAGATAAATCGGGGGGAACCGTATCATAAGTAGGGGGAAGTTTGATGATCTGTAGAATTACACTGGTATATATAGTAAAATTAAAACATGCTTCTAACTGTAATAATATAGGTAGTTTATTTGGGGGAAATGAAAAATGTTAAAATGGAAACCTAAGTATAATCAGGAGGATTTTGATTTTTTATGGGGAAATTGCATATTTGTTTTTGATACTAATATGCTACTAAACTTTCATAGATATAGTAATTCGACTAATAAGGATTTCTTCAATGTACTGACAAGAGTTAAGGATAGATTGTGGATACCCCATCAAGTGTTACTAGAATATATGTATAATCAAGAATCAGTTCAGATAGGCCTTAAAAATTCGTATAGCAAAATTGATTCCGCATTTAAAAAAATATTCAATCCGGCATTAGAAGAAGCAAAAAAAGAATTAAAACAATATAAAAATCATCCATTTATAGAGACCTCAGAGATTGTTTTCAAGCTTGAAGGGGTATTATCTGATTTTTATCAAATTTTACAAAATACAGAGGAAATTCATGAGATTGAAGTTGAACAAAGAGGTAAACTAGAGAATAGTATACTAGACTTATTTATTAATGTAGGAAGAGCTTTCACGGAAGAGGAGCTTAAGAGGGTAATTCAATCAGGACAAGAGAGATATAAAATATTACGCCCACCGGGTTATGAAGATCGTCATAAAAAAGACGAGGAATGGAAGCAGTATGATAATTTAATTGTGCCCGATAAATATGGAGATCTAGTTGCTTGGAAACAAATTATTCTACATGCCAAGGTAATTAAGCAGCCAGTAGTGTTTATAACTGATGATCAAAAGCAAGATTGGTGGAGGATTCTTAAGGGTAGGACGCTAGGCCCTCGGGTAGAATTAATTGATGAATTTTCTTTAGAAG
The DNA here is from genome assembly GCF_038051945.1 of Paenibacillus sp. FSL H3-0469. Taxonomy (NCBI): domain Bacteria; kingdom Bacillati; phylum Bacillota; class Bacilli; order Caryophanales; family Paenibacillaceae; genus Paenibacillus; species Paenibacillus sp. FSL H3-0469. The sequence goes on along the minus strand of NZ_CP150302.1, from coordinate 4,425,398 downwards.
TTGAACTTGATGCTTCAACTCCGTTGCCATTTTATATTTACACAGGGGATATGTTCCTACTTCAGGCCGCTAGAAGATTTTTAAATAAGGAAGTAATTAACTCTGTTGAAGAAGCTAGGGAAGTTAGATTAAACAAGGATGAAAACAATTATGCCCAATTAACAGATGACCAAGAAAAGCATATAGCTAATTTAATAGAAATTGCAAAAGGGAAAAACTCTGATTTGAGTAAGATCGCAAAGGAAAAGTTTGATGAATATTTATATTTATTTTCTGGTGATATTGGAAATGGATATTTATTGATAGATTTATATAGAGACTTGAATTCCCTAATTGATTGGTTGGAAATGAAATTGAAAGAAGAAAATTAAAACGAAAGTATTAAGAGCCACCCTTTCTAGGTGGCTCTTTGCTTAGAATAGCTTTGAAACTTGCCGCTTCAGCCATCGCGCTGAACCGTATCATAAGTAGGGGCAAGTTTTTTGAAAAAACTCGCAGGAGCCTGTATTTATAGCATATCGACGGTAGGGGCAGGGTAGGTCACGCTCCGGTCGGAACGGTGCGTAAAAAGGCTTTTGAGAGTTTATTTGAGCTAGAATATAATGATGTATCTAAATGAAGCCTTGCCATATTAGGATGAAGCTTCTTGCGCGGTTTTGGCTAAAGGTCTGAGGTATTAATAGTTGTTGTATTTGGATGTTAATTAGAATCCGAAGTTTATTAAATTAGGTGAAAATTTCTCTTATATTAGCACTTCTATTTCTTAGATTTTCCAGTTAAAATCATCCTATAATTTACTTTAACTAGTGAAGAACTGAATTTTTGATTATCAATACTGGTTGGACAGAATTAATTACATCATTGTTTTAATGCTTAATTTAATACGCCCTAAGTAGCCCTAAGTAATTTCTGCAAAAATAACCATGAAGGAGGTCTCCTAATGCTCACAGTAGATTCTTTAATCAGAAAAGGATATTTTCCAGAGGAACTCTCACCTATATTTTCTACAGAGACTTTGGCAGATACACTTAATACTATTATTCCAAATATGAGTAACTTTCCTGATAAACCAGCAAGTGCCACTAAGCACTCAATACCTAGGGTTAAGCACCTTCGAAGAATGTTGAGCATTCCTAATCCATTACTTCAGATTAAGCTATGCAACACTATTGAAGATAACTGGAATACTATTGATGGATTCTTGTCTAATACGAAAATGACTCTTACAAAACCAGTTATTTTGCAAGATTCAAAAAGAGCTGTCTCACGATTACGTCATTATTCGTATATTCCGGTTCAACAGGCATTAGATTCGACGAGTGTAAGGTATGTGTTGCGAACAGACATTTCTCGTTTTTACCCAACCATATATACCCATAGTATTCCGTGGGCTTTGCATACAAAAGAAGTAGCAAAAATCAACAGAAAAGATGCCTTATATGGAAACTTACTGGACAAACGTGTTAGAAACTCTATGGATGGTCAAACTTTAGGCATTCCGGTGGGACCAGATACATCACTAATCATTGCAGAAATTATTGCAACTTCAATGGATGTGAAGTTAAGAAGTAGACTGGGCGATATTAAAGGGTTTAGATATATGGATGATTACTATCTTTACTTTAGCACTAAACCCGAGGCTGAATTTGCTTTAAGTACTCTCCATAGCATTATGAAAGATTTTGAACTTGAATTGAACCCTAATAAAACTTTTATAGAAGAACTTCCCGTATCATTGGAACAGAAATGGGTTTCGGAATTAAGGAATTATAATATTAGGGAAACAGTTAAAGGCCAACATACAGACCTTATTGGATATTTTAGCCTCGCATTTGATTACTCAAAAAAGTATCCTAATGATCGTGTTTTGAAATATGCCTTATCAAGAATTAAAAATATAGAGATAAAAAATGAAAATTGGTCTTTGTACGAAAGCTTAATTTTAAATTCCGTGATTGCAGAGCCCAGTGTAATATCCATTGCTGCATTAATCTTTTATAAACAAAAAGACGAAGGTCAGATAATAAATACATCTCTTATTTCAGACACAATTACAGAAATAATCATGAATAGTGTGAAGTTTAATTATGACAATGAGGTTGCTTGGAGTCTCTGGATGAGCAAATTGCTTAATACCGAAGTTAAGGAGAGCGCCGCAATAGAAATTTCAAAATCTGATGATAATGTAGTTGCTTTAGCTGCACTGGATTTGCTCAATAGTAACTTGATACCAAGAGGTTTAGATAATAGAAAGTGGAAATCTATAATGAAGAGTAGTGAATTATATACCGACAACTGGCTTTTAGCTTATGAAGCTAATGTTAAAGGATGGCTACCCTCAGCAAGTGGACGAGATTATGTTTCGAGCGATGGATTTTTCGGAATGCTGAAAGCAAACAGTGTTGAGTTTTACAGAGGCGTTACCCCGTTGATACCTGCTCCTTTAATTGCTGAAGAAACAAGAGATGCAGAAGATACTACTGACAATGTTGGGAACGATACACTTGATCAAGATGAAACAATAGACTATTAGTATAACTAAGAACCTTTATCAGAAAAACAAAAGAGATCCATAATTATAGATTAAGTAAAAATCAATTAGGGAGGCCAGAAAATGGATCTCCCTTAATTTGCTTTTGAAAATAAATTAAATAAACAATATACAACGAACCCTGGAGGGAGAGGAAGAAGCGATGCCAACAATGGCAAACTCATCAATACCAGCTCCGAGAGAATGGAATGAATTTGAGGATATAGTCGCTAGTTGCTTACGGATACGCTGGGGAAATAAAAATTTGAGTAGAATTGGAAGAAAGGGACAAGTTCAACATGGTGTTGATATTTATGGCAATGATGATCTAGGAAGAAAGGCAGGCGTGCAGTGCAAACTAATAGAAGGTAAATTAAACTTAAAAGTTGTAGTCTCAGAGGTTTTAAAAGCTGAAAACTTTGTTCCTTATTTAGACATATACTACATAGCAACAACAGCATCTCGCGATGCCAAATTCCAGAGAGACATACGTATGCTATCTGAGCAACGAAAAATAGAACATAAATTCCCTATACAAATGCTGTTTTGGGAAGATCTTATTCAAGATCTAGCAACTGATTCTATGGAATTAAATAAGCATTACCCGGAATTGAATTTAAGAACTAGCAATGAAAAAAATAAAAGAAGACCAATTCAAGTAAATAATAAAATTTTCAATTTTTTAATTTTTAGTTTATTAATATTGTTATATATTTGGCAACCCGTTCTTATAAGAGATGTATTAAATTCCAGCAGTATTATCTTACTTGAGAATTTAGTGGGTTTAATTTTATACTCTATTCTATTTGGTTTTACAGTTATAGTACTAAGGATTAGCGATTCTAAATTTAATGAAGAAATAAAAGAGAGTCACCAGCCCAAAATATATGAATCAAAAGAAAAGACACCCCTATCAACTAAAGTATTTGACGATGACTTTTTATATAATGGGAAGTGGAGAGTTTTGCGTGAAGTACGCATTCTGAACACTACTGGCTATGATATAAAAAATATTGTAGGTAAGGTAATATTCTATGATAAACATTATAAAGTAGGTGAAATCAGCTTCATCGAGGATGATATTCCATCACGAAAAGGTATAAGAATTGATAAACTTGTTGAGCATAAAAAGGAAGAAAACTGGAATGAGTTCCATACTGAGATCATCTCCATGGAGTCGAGTAAAGGGACAGAAAAAGATATAAAGATTTATGGGACATACTTTATAAGAACTTATTTCTTGTTACTGAATCGGTATAATTATATAAGGGTTTTTGGTAGACGCATTTTGCCTTATGAAATTACCTGGCTTAGGAGTGTAGGTAATGATTTATGGGACAGGCTAATGTTTATGCCGTCCAGTTGGAGTTCAAAGGGCATTAACAAGGGCCTATTTTGGATTCGTTTAAGAAAGCGTCTCATACAGGTAACCGTTATTCTTTTGTCTGTATGTTATTCGTCCTATGCTATAGGTAGCTTTATCATTATGGTTATCAAGTTAGTAGTATGCTGGTATAGCTTAGCTACTTTTTATATTTAAGTATATTTGAATATTTTAAGAGGTGAATTATTGATCGTTGTTAAAAATTGTCCCTTTAGTTACGAAGCTGGAGACGTAGTAATTCAAATCTAGCATAGTAACCTCATAAAATTCTGTGACCGGATAAGTGAAAGCACGCTAAAATTAAGCGAAATTAAGAAAGGAAGAACACTAAAGCATGTAATTTAAAGATAGACCATCCTTTTTAAGCAGAATTATTCAAAAACTTGCCGATAAAGACAGCGCGGTGACCTTATCATAAATGACGGCGAAAACTTCTGTGGAATAGTGCTAAGAAATATGTTGGACAGAGTGATATAAAGAAATAATAGAGATGATGAGAGATTACTTATAAGGGGGATCCCATGTCGATCTCAGATAAGACTAGAAAGATACTATGGGGTAGATCAGGAAATAGATGTTCCATATGCAAGCTAGAACTAATTATTGATGAGACTGAAAAAGATAATTCGTCAATTGTCGGCGAGGAATGCCATATTATTTCCGGTCAAAAGAATGGGCCTAGACACGATCAAAACCGTCCTAAAGATGTAATAGATACTTATGATAACTTAATTCTGTTATGTCGCATTCATCACAAGATGATTGATGACCAACCTGAGACATTTACCGAAGACATTATTAAACAAATTAAAGTCAACCATGAGCTTTGGGTATCTAAAAGCCTTGACCAGCAAGAAGATAAACCTCCGAGAATTAAAAGAATAAAGGAAAATATTCCTGAAAAATTACCTAGGATTACAGGCGGAAAAGAAATCATTAATATTTTGGATAGAGCAATGGGGTATGAATTTGATCATGATGAACCAAAAAATGAAAATGAAGTTGAATTGATTTCAGGGTTTCTACAATACCTACATGATTTTGGAGATTTACTAAGCGATTTTGAATCGGGTGAAAGAGTTAGATACGGTTTTGAAATAACTAAAATGATAAAGGAATTATTAGATCATGAATACTACGTTTTCGGTGCACGTGAAGTTAGGGTGTTAGAGGGAGGAAAGGGGACTCCATCAAGCTTTCCTATAGCGATTGTTTATTTGAGACACAAAGATAATCTACTGATGATGAATTAAAAAGCATAACCCATTTTAGTGAAACTATATTTCCGAAATCACTTGACCTATTCACTGGGCTTGATGTTCTCCCTAGCTGATATACCTTCTAACCAATTGATTTAAGAAGTTGTTATTTATCACCTTTTCTCCAAAAAAGTAAATTGAAAATGAAAAATAAAATGACACAGGGGGTTTAAAATGGCTATGCCAACAAAAGCCCAGATTTTTAAACATTGGATGGAATGGTTGGACAAGAGGGGATTTGACTGGGGGGAGCCATGTTGTTGGGCATGTAAACGATATTTTGATGCTAAATATGATTTGAACAAGCCCAGTGCTACACGTGAAGATATAATAAATAACTGGGATAGGGTACCTCTTCAACGTTGCCACATAATTGCCCGTCAGTTCGATGGAGAGGATATCCCAGATAATCTATTTCTGATGTGTAAGAACTGTCATGACCGTGCTCCGAACACGAAGTCTCGCGAGGCGTTTTTGGATTGGGTAGAAAAGCAAGATTACACATCCTTGGTTCAAGAAGATATCATGAGAGAATTAAGAACTTTTGAACTCGTAGATCGCGTAGATGATGTAAATGAGATGCTGGCAGATAAGGAGCTAATAAAACGGTTTTTTAGTAATTCTGGTTTTCATATGAATCAGGCTAGAGGCGGGTTGGAGATTACTCTGTCTAGTATATTTTCTCAAATTGCTCATGAACTAAAAAGAGGAAATAATAATTGAGTCCGGATGCCCGGGGTGCCTTTAACAATCTCCAGCTACGGCGACTGGGATATGGTCCAGAAGTCTGAAAACCTGAAAAAGTTCGTGCCCAATATGGAAGTGGTTAATCTGGATTGCGGTCATTGGATTCAGCAGGAAAAGCCGGAAGAAACAAACCAAGCGATTCTGAGATGGCTGAAACAGCAGGATGCCATCTAGCTGGGACTGCAAATTTGCAATTCCTTTTTTTATGCTACTAACGTGCGTTCTTATTTTGCATAGGAAAGGGCCACCCCACTAAGGATGGCCCTAAAACTTGCCGCTTCAGCTAGCGCGGAGAACCGTACCATAAGTAGGGGCAAGTTTTTTGCGGGTACATTTCAGAGCTATTAAACAGGATAATACAGTTAATAAATGAAACTTTCTGGCGATAAATGAGCAAGGGAGGTCAATAAGATTATCGAAAAATACGGAAGTGACAGAGAGCGGTTTCTAATGGATTTAATGAATTTGATGGTGCTGGTAAAGGGGGGGACCATTGAATTACGCGATTATATTAACACAAATAAATGGTTTAGCTCTGACTACACGTTATCAGACCCTGGAAGTAATAAAAAAGCTATTACATGGACTGAAACGCTCGAACCTTTCCATGTAATGAAGTATCCGGTAACCCAGCAGTTGTATCATTTTGTCATGTATGAAGAAGAAGTAGAACCGAATGTAAATAATCTGCCAATTACGGAAGTTTCGTGGATGGATTCGCTTATCTTTTGTAATGAATTGTCCAGAATGCTTGGAAGGACGGAATGCTACACATTTACAAATGAAAGTGAGAACACGATATATAACAAGACAGCAAATGGCTTTCGATTACTGTCAGACGCTGAATGGCAATATGCGTGCAAAGCGGGAACTACGGGATACCGATATGCAAGAATTGATCAAATTGCATGGTATCAAGAAAATTCCAATGGTTCCGTTCATCAAGTAGGACAACTGCTTCCTAATCCATGGGGACTTTTTGATATGATTGGGAACGTTTGGGAATGGTGCTGGGATCTATATGATACTGAACGATATGGGAACTATAGAGTCTTCCGGGGAGGTAGCTGGGCTGAAGTTGAGAACAACTGTGGTTCTACCAGTAGAAGGAAAAGCATGCCCGATTTCAAGATAGATGATCTTGGTTTTAGAATAGCCCTTACAAAACCTTGAGAACGCGACATCAAGCATGCCGATATTGAATTAAATTCATCATGAATACCATTCTGCAAAGGATGATCCTCAACTTGCCGTTACAGACAGCGCGGTGAACCGTATCATAAGTAGGGGCAAGTTTTTTGGTGGAGAACTGCGAAAAAGCTTGCTATAGAGGCATTCTGCACCTATTTAAGCAGCGGTTGACGGAGCTGTTTGAGGAACGTTATCCTAATAGCAAAGGGGAAGAGAATTAAAAGCCTCCCGCGCCTTCGCTTGGGCTACGCCCTTCGCGAAGGCAACAGCAGACCCTTTTCTCCATCATTCCGATGGAAATTCCACTTACACAAACTTCTTGACGGTATCATGGATTTCTACATAATCAGGTTAATTAAGCTCCTAACGGGCAGGAATGGCGACAACTGCTTCTGTTTTACCAAGCCACAACTCCACGCTCATCAAAAAAGCCACCAGTTGGACCATCACTAATTATTGTGGCAAGCTCCACTACAATGGAAGCTGCTTGTTCGACTGAACGATAGCCACTATTACCATTTAGATCGGTAGCTGTAAATCCAGGGCAAACGGAGTTGATTTTAATAGGAGAATCGCTTAACTCTTTAGCTAAGGAAACGGTTAAAGCATTTACAGCCGTTTTAGAACTATTGTAGGCGAGCGAATTCGCATTATAAAATTCCGACGTTGAGTCTGAATTCAAGGTTAAGGAACCTAATGCGCTGGAAAGAGTAACGATTCTTCCTGCAGAAGAATTTCTGAGCAATGGAAGCATTGCTTTAGTGACAGAAAATACACCGAAAACGTTTGTCTCATAGGTATTCTTGAGAACAGACAATTCCAGTTCAACGGGAGAGGTGTTTTCTTCGAAAAACACGCCTGCATTATTAATCAAGATATCAAGCAATCCATACTCTTGCTCAATCCATTCTGCTGCGGAGAGAACGGAGCTGGGGTTCGTGACATCAAGAACCACTGTTTTAGCTTTAATTTTCTCCTTTTCCAATAACGTTATGGCCTCATGTCCTTTATTTTCGCTTCTTGCTCCTATTAAAATCTCATACCCCATATTTCCCAATTGTCTTGCTGTCTCAAAACCGATACCTTTGTTTCCACCTGTAATTAATACGATCTTAGATTTATTCATAAAATTGCCTCCCTACATTCTTGTTTTAATACGGCCGCGTTTACCGCATGAGATAAGAATATCAAGGAGACGAATACATTTCTTTGCCTACAAGCTCATTCTATTTGTTTATTTAGCTCATTTTTAAGCCTCTTTAGGCGTCCTTCTTCAACCTCAGCTGCCGTCTAAACTCTGACGGTGGAAGTCCGAATCTTTCCTTGAATACTTTGGAAAAGTGAGCGATATTTTCGAATCCGGTCGAAAAACAGATATCCGTAACAGATAACGCTGTTTCCGCTAACAGTTCCTCGGCTTTATCCAGCCTTCGATTGCGAACCCACTTGAGCGGGGAGGTATTGTATATTGCTTGAAAATCCCTTTTGAACGCCGCCAGGCTTCTGCCAGACAAATAGGCCAGGTCGTTAAGGGAAACGGGATTCATGAAGTTCTCCTCCATGATCTTTGTGATGCTATCTCTGTCCTTGCTTATGGGTTGCATCATTTGATGCAACAAACGATCATTCGAATCTGCTATGTGAAACAGCAATTCCATGAGTTTGACACGAACCAGTCCTTCTTTGACTTCGTCAGGGTGCTCGAAATAGGGTTTTAACGACTCGATATAGCTTCCAATGCGGTCATTGATCGGAAAGACTGTTATCGGAACAACATCATTCACGAGACAAATCGGTTTTAAACCGGCGAATTTGAGGAATTCATCTACTATCTTCTCGTTCAGGAAAAACATCATATAGTCGAGGATGTAATCGGAATCGGGTTCACCCGCTTTCTCGTACTCGACCCCCATTGATTTATGAATAAACATCATTTCGTTGCTCCGCATCGTATATTCTTGATCACCGAAGCGTACTGTATAGACACCCGACTTGACGATTAGCAGAAGATGATCCTGCAAAAAAAAGGTTCCTTTTATGCCTTGCGTGTAAAAGCAGATTTCGATAACAGACATCCCACCCAGCTTCAAGCTCCCTTTTTTATTAGGAAACTTTGCCAGTCCATTAGGCACCTTGACCATTTTGCTTGATCTCATAGTCATGGACGTCCCGCCCTACTTGTACCTGCGATTGCTCTAGTTTCCATTTCTTAATCATCCTTTCGGTTATGCCAGTCTGCGCTTACCTGTAGAATAATTAGAAGCCGTTTTGACGTTAACGTTTCAACACTTATCCTTTTAGTATAACTGGAACCCGGCGAGAATACTTTGCTGAAAAGCTCAAACGACTTGTTCATTTAGCTCCAAACGAGCAAGTTTTCCTGGATACTGTTTTCGACTATGAAGATGACCGGGGTTTACTGCGAAAAACTGAATCGTGACTGTTAAGTGATAATAAAGTAACTTGTCCACACTTTGGACAGGCCTGTCGCAGGAGGCGCTTGGGGAGATAGGCGGGTTTCATTTTTCATACATAGGGCAGATTGAACGTGGGGAGAAGGTGAATATCATTCAGTTGTTTACCTACCAGGGTCAGGAGTTCATGGTTACCGCAGCAGAGCGTGACTATTTATAGTATAAACAATAGTGGCGGCCTTCCAGGCCGCCCCTTTGTTTTCGCCGATAAACCCGTTACACTAAAGGGATCAAGGCTGCATAACCTTCACCATCTGCGCCTCGAATTCGGCGTAAGTGATCTTACCCAAAGCCAAATCCATGCTATGAAGGTAGATCTGTTCTGTTTTCGAATAGTCGCGCTTCACTTTCAGCGATTGCCCCTCGCCCGGGAGAGGCTCCAATACATGACACTTGTTCGAAAAAGCTTCGAAATAGCGGTAGCCGAATTTGCGTTGCGAAACCGCGTCTATATGAATGCCATCAGGATTCGCGGTCAACTCTGCCGCCGTTACAAAATAACAATTTTGCTGTTCGTTAGCGAAGCGCTGCAATTGTTCATTGACCTGTCTATACTCTGTCGCTTGCTGCCCAAAACCAGTCTTACCAAGGAAATCACCAAGTCCGCCAATGATCAACGGCACCTCATCAAGATTCAATTCGTTTCTTAGGGTCTCGATGATGAGGGTTAATTTCTCGTAATACGTTTCATGCAGCGATTGATAGCTGTCGCTCTCACCCTGGTGCCACAGAATCCCGCAGATTTGACTGGACCGCAAGGCGAAGCGAGCTTCGGACAAAGCATGCTGAAAAAGGATGCCCTCCGGATGCCAATCATTCAAAGAACTGCCACCTTCTGCACAAGGAATCAAACCAATTTCTTCATCAGAATTGGCTATCGACCAGGCATTGGCGAAAGACGCCGCCAGGCTTACACCGGAAACCGGACGGTCATAATTAATCGGCTCTGTCATCATCTGCCACTGTCCATTACGCAGCATTTTTATTTTTTCATTATATATAGGGTCGACTTCATGCAAGAATCCACGGCCTGCCATATTAGATTGACCCAACATTAAAAATGATTTTATCATTTAATCTTCATTCCTTTACATACCTAATATAAACTAATTGAATCATTATATAGTCTGATTAGACTAAAATCAATTAATGATCATTATGCCTGGAATTAGAGATAAACCAAGAAGATTTCTTTACTATCGCGGAAGCGATGCATGCGGTCATCCAATAAAGCTGAGAATTCCGTTGAAGGAAATTCAAAGGATTCTGCAGAGTGATGAGTCCAGGATCGCACTTGCTGTGTTCCAAGAAAAGATGTATGAACTATCCAGCGAAATGACGGCATTGTCTGTCATTCACAATGTACTGCAAAACTTGGTAGATCAACTCAAGCTCCATGCCGAAGTGAAGCTGAACCCGGGAGTCTGGATGGATAAAACTCTGCTACAGATCGTTGAAGCCCTTCCTTTATCCAAAAGTAATCTCAAGGAGGACCTATCCATGAACGATTTGATCAAGGCAGATCAACATTTATCCACGCTTAAGGATGTACGGATTGTTTACCTTTCAAAGTTGAACCGGTAAATAATACAAGGCCATCCCGTAAAGGATGGCCTTAAAACTTTTGAAGAGAAACGGCCAGTTGATTGGATCCGTGAGTCTTTCGAACAGTTTGACGTGAAGTCCTTGCTGGCAGTGGAACGAGAGGGTGTTCAGCTACCAGAAGCTTGCTTCATTTAGTTTGATCGGGATGCCGAATTCCATTTCGCACTGTCCATCCGGATGGTGAAGGGAGTTGGGGAAGTAAATCTCTAGGGCCGGACGTGAAACGTCCCATATATACGGGCTTAGGGGAAGCCACTCGATGGAGACCAGGTGCAGCAGATCTTTCACCGTATCCGGTCTGTCGGTCATCCGCACAATGGCGTATTTGCCTCCAGGAATCGTCCGGATGCCCAGATCGCCAGTCGGCGTGATCCGTTGCTCCGTTGTAATGCAAGCGTCATACCTGTGTCTGCCGTCAGGCGTGATGAAAGGGTCGTCGAGGATGAGTCCGACCGTCATACTTCCTTTTTTTAGTGCTTCTCTCGCGTCCAACCACGAGGCTACCCGCTCAAATAGCCCCGTAATGTCCGAATTGATTTTTCCTTCATTGATGGTTCCCCTATACCGGGCGTAGATAGCAGTCATTGGAGCAAGGTTCCGAATCTCAATCGGGAGTTCCGCCAGCTTGCGGGACAGTTCGGTGGACTTTTCAAAGGTGAACCGGGCCCTGAACCGTTCCGCAATTGTCTGGAGAGGAAACCTGTCCCGGCATTCGGAAGCACTCAGGCCGGTATGCTCGCGGAACACTCTGCAAAAGTGGGCCGGGGTTTGCATACCACAATCCAAGGCGATATCAGTTATGCTCCGGTTTGGGTGGAACAACAGTAGCTTGATTGCCTTCTCGATGCGGATCCGCCGGGTAAACCCGTGCACGTTCTCACCCATCACCGCTTTGAATACCCGATGGAAGTGAAAGGGGGAGAAGGCGCCCACGTCCGACACTTCTTTAAGGGTTAATGGATCCGTAAGATGCTCCTCCATGTAGTTGACGACATGGTTGACCCGGTACCGGTATTCCAATTCCAATGCTTTGGCTGTCACCATCCGTTTCACCGCCCTCCCTTATTCCCATTATTGATTAAATCCGATCTCTATTATAGCAAGAATTGTTAATCGGGTAGCAAGAAACTGGAAGACGATCCACGCCTATTACACTACCATAAGGGAAGATAGAAGAATAACCTTAAAGGGTGTGTTCATGTATGACCGAAATATTCCGTTATGCCAAGCTGGCCATGTTGGCAGGGGCAGCTAGCCTGATCCTTACCACGTCCGCTTGCTCTCCGGAAAAGTCCTTAGCCCCTGCGTTGTCCCCCGGCAACTCCAAGGTGATCAACTTGCCCAACGGGGAGTGGCCGATCGGCACTCCAGAGCAGGTTGAGATGGATCCCAAGGAAGTCGAAGCAGTGATGCAATATGCCAAGGAATCGCCGGTTCTCTCCATGCTAGTTGTTAAGGACGGCACAATTGTCTCCGAGTATTACAAGGATGGCATGTCGGATACCAAGCTGGCTATAAACTCGATCACCAAGAGCGTGACATCGCTCTTGATCGGGATAGCTATCGACAAAGGTTATCTGAAAGGAATAAATGAGCCGATAGAGCCATTTTTCCCCGAATATAAGGAGTTGTTCGATTCACCCGATAAGAGATCCATTACATTAGAGCACTTGCTCAGCATGACAAGTGGCTTACATTTCCCGGAATGGACTGATTGGAATTATATGATCCAGCCTATGACGGAGACCAAGGACTGGAACCAATTTGTACTCAGCCAACCGATGGATTCTAGGCCAGGTGAAATATGGAATTACAATACAGGCGGTTCCCAATTAATGGCGGCGATTCTCAGGAAAACGACTGGGCAATCCGAACTCGATTTTGCCAAGGAGCATCTGTTGGGTCCTCTCGGAATTGATAGCATGAAGTGGCCCCGTTCACCGGACGATTCGAATTCAGGGGGCTTCGGCCTGAAGATGAAGCCGCGGGATCTGGCCAAGATTGGCCAATTGGTGCTTAACCGTGGCGTATGGGATGGCAAGCGCATCGTCTCGGAAGCATGGATCCGGGAATCGACCTCTTGGCATTCGGAGGGAAATGTGTTTTTCGGCGAATATGGCCACCATTGGTGGATGAATCAGTACGGCGGGCACGAGGCGGTTTTTGGTATGGGTTATGCCGGCCAATATCTGACCATCGTACCCGACCTGGATCTAGTGATCGTCGTGAACTCGGCTGCCACCGGGAATCCCCGGGATACCACCCTTCCTATTCAGTTTATCGAGAGCTTGGTTAAAGCGGTGAAGAACAAATAGAGGACATAGTCCTAGCCTGCCGCTGTTTTATTGAGACTCCAATCAACGTTGACATTTGAATTTATACCACAATTAAAGGGCACCCACACGAATACTCTTTAATTTCGCTGTTAGAGTGATACGGTGAGCCGTACCATAAGTAACGGCAAGTTTTTTGCGGGTACATTTCAGAGCTATTAAACAGGATAATACAGTTAATAAATGAAACTTTCTGGCGATAAATGAGCAAGGGAGGTCAATAAGATTATCGAAAAATACGGAAGTGACAGAGAGCGGTTTCTAATGGATTTAATGAATTTGATGGTGCCGGTAAAGGGGGGGGCCATTGAATTACGCGATTATATTAACACAAATAAATGGTTTAGCTCTGACTACAGGTTATCAGATCCTGGAAGTAATAAAAAAGCTATTACATGGACTGAAACGATCGAACCTTTCCATGTAATGAAGTATCCGGTAACCCAGCAGTTGTATCATTTTGTCATGTATGAAGAAGAAGTAGAACCGAATGTGAATAATCTGCCAATTACAGAAGTTTCGTGGATGGATTCGCTTGTCTTTTGTAATGAATTATCCAGAATGCTTGGAAGGACGGAATGCTACATATTTACAAATGAAAGTGAGAACACGATATATAACAAGACAGCGAATGGCTTTCGATTACTGTCAGACGCTGAATGGCAATATGCGTGCAAAGCGGGAACCACGGGATATCGGTATGCAAGAATTGATCAAATTGCATGGTATCAAGAAAACGCTAATGGATCAGTTCATCAAGTAGGACAATCGCTTCCTAATCCATGGGGGCTTTTTGATATGATTTGGAACGTCTGGGAATGGTGCTGGGATCTATATGATACTGAACGATATGGGAACTATAGAGTCTTCCGGGGAGGCAGTTGGGCTGAAGTTGAGAACAACTGTGGTTCTACGAGTAGAAGGAAAAGCATGCCCGATATCAAGATAGATGATCTTGGTTTTAGAATAGCACTTACAAAACCTTGAGAACACGACACCAAGCATGCCGAAATTGACTTAAACTCGCCGTGAGGGCCCATCCTGCAAAGGATAGGCCTCAACTTGCCGTTATAGATAGCGCGGTGAACTGTATCATAAGTAGGGGCAAGTTTTTTGGAGAAAAACTCGCAGGAGCCTCTGTTACAGCATATCGACGATAGGGGCAGGGTAGATCACACTCCAGTCGGGATGATGCCTAAACGGCTTCTATGGGTTTATTTGTTTTACAATAGCCTCTCGGAATAACGAGCGCTGTAAAGAGGTTGAGCCAGAGAAAACAGAAGAACAGGGCTGGAAAAGATGGAAGATGAAAGTCAGTTTCAAAAAAGGGCAGACCCCTCTCTTGAGTTCGCAAGCTTTTTTTAAAAATCAGGTTAAAAAAGGAAGGAAGAGGTCTTTCAAAAGATCCCATTCTTTTTGTTGACTCCGCTACCAGGCGTGCATATGTTGGCAGATCATAATGCCGTAGGTGCGGATATACCACATCTCCGTGGAACAGTGCCAACCCGACTCAAGCTTGTAATCAAGCTTTTCCCGTTTGTTGGAGCGTTCAACAGAGGCACGGCGTTTGTAAATCTGTTTCCACGGCTCGGACCCGCGAAGGGTCTTCGGAAAGAGACGGAGATTCTCACGGCAAAACGTGTGGTAGGTCCGGCCGTATTTTGCAGAGGAACAACTGCAGGTGGGAGAACAACGTCACTTCCGGCGGTTTTGGGACTTGTCGAAGCCATTGGACTTCATTTCGTTGCCGTTCGGACAAAGGGGAATCCCGGTGGGCGAAATCGTGATTTCGCCCACCGTCACGGGTTTGGTGCCTCTAGGATTAAGATCAATAAACGGTTCAATGCGCTGAATGTCCAGAAGATGGTAAATGGACTCTGCATCATGAGCCGCATCCAGCAGCATTTTGTCGACCGTGCCCAAGGTGAATCGTCGCTGAAATTCAGTGGCACTGACGACGAGACTCACCGCATTATGCCGAGAGACGATTCGGACTACGTTAAAAAACGAAAATTAAGCTTCACTTAAAGAAACAATGGTGCATCCCTCCGAAGTCGAATGCCGAGTTTGTTGCGCGCATGGAGGACATTTTGGAGACCTATACCTGCCCTACGATCCTGAAATTCCTCTGATCTGTATGGACGAACAGCCGATTCAGCTTCTGGAGGATTCTCGTCCATCCGCGCCGATGAAACGGGGTAAGTGAGCGTGAGGATTATGAATACGCGAGAAAGGGAAGCTGTAGTGTGCTTTATTTACGGAACCGTTAGCCGGGTGGCGTCACGTACAGGCCAGCGAAAGACGAACCCAGATCGATGGGGTACTTCAAATCCAGGAATTACTGCACGTTCACTATCCAAACGCGAAACGTGTTCGGCTCATCATGGACAACTTGAATACACACTCGATCTCTTCATTGTATGAAGCTTTTCCGCCAGAACAGGCCTTGTTTTTAACTAAACGCCTGGAAACCCACGTTCCTCCCAAGCATTGGAGTTGGTTAAATATGGTCAAAATTGAACTGAGCTCGATGACGATCCAATTTCTGAATCGGCGCATTGGCTCCATTGAACAATTGCAACGCGAAATCACGGCATGGAAAATCGACCGGAATCAGGCCCGAAAATCCGTAGAATGGCTTTTCACCACTCCTATGGCCAAGGGGAAATTAAAACATTGGTATCCTGAAATTTAAATTGGTCATGGTACTAGTCTTTAACATATTATTTGATATAGTAGTGTAAATTCCATCATATTCCATAAATTTTTTTTGGATTATAGTAATCTGATGTAATTATGGAATAATTGTGGAATGTTTGAAGCGACATAACAAATGAAAAGAGGATGGTAATCTTACAAAATCTGGAAGAATAGGTAGAGGGAACATATCATAATCAGGGAAGTGTTCAACATGAGATTAAGCCATGGAAGTCAAACTGTCCCTAGGCCCTGGATATCTATTCAAGAATATTCAAAGCGGGAATGGAAACAATCCCTTAGATCCAGAAATAGGACAGTAGGGTTGGAACTAAGCCACAAACTTGTGAAACACGGCAACTTGACACATGTGACGCAAACGGAATTGGAAAGCATAAGCACAACTGTAGCCCAGACTCATTTGTTTCTACTGGCAGATGATGAAGGGATGTGCCTACAATTATTTGCTTCTTCTAAACAATTAAATCAGCTGAAAGAGCATTGTATAGAACCTGGAACACATTTTGCTATGAAGGATTTAGGAATCAATGCTATTTCAATTGCGATGGAATCAGGAAATACTGCAGTAGTAAAAGGGGAAGAGCATAGCCTCGAGTTTTTTTCCTCTTGGTGTTCCATTTGTACTCCTATTCAATCAGAAGAGAACATTCTTGGTTATTTGAATTTGTCCTTTAATTCAGAAGAAAATGAAATTTTTGCTGCGCCTCTACTGGGGAAAATTGTACGAAACATTGAGGAGCGTTTGGATTGGATGAATCCTATTGCGCGAAAGAAAAGAATCAAACTGAATTTGCAGGAATTTCATTTGACAAATAAGGAAAAGGAAGTCGCTTACTTATGGCTGGAAGGCTACAGTCGTTCAGAGATCGCCCAAATGCTTACTATCTCTCAGGAAACTGTTCGTTTTCATGTGAAGAATATTTATGAGAAGGTAGAGGTGAACAATCAGGTTGAGTTTGTGAAGAAAGTAATATTGTCTGGAATTAATAAGAATTATTAAATTCATCTTGACGTCTACAAATAAACTCCAAGAGCATTCACATAACTCTAATCCCCCCCTTTGGGGTAGTTAACAAAAACCCTAAAAGTTAGTAAAATATTGTTAATGTAGAAACATTAAATATATTTTCGAGTGAAGAGGGATACACTCATAGACTTTAATCCAGTTTTCATGTTCATCCATGGTGCTACTTGACTAATGAAGATATAAGAGACTAAGAGACTTTATATTGATTGATTTAAGTGGTCTATTGTCAATCGACTATGGATAACTAGTCAAAATTTGAGTCCTCATTAAAGGGAGAATAATTTTACATATGAAAATATTAGAAATAGGAAAAGAGTTTAAAATTGAGAATGTGTTGTCTTTGAGAAAGAAAATGACTCAAGCAGAAATTCAACAGGAAATGTTGAGTATTGGTGAATTCCTTGAGCAAAACAGTTTTTTTAAAAAAGGTCCTATTGTAACTGCCACCTTTGCAATTGAGCAATTAAATGAACAGCCACTATTAGATACAGAGATATTAGTTCCAATAGATAAGCCTGCAAATTTGTATGGTAAATATAAATTTAAAGATGTCTTTCACCTCATAAATGCAGTTTATGCTAGACATGAAGGCAATCCCAATACGTTACAGAATACATATATCGAATTAAATCAGTATATTAGTGAGAAGGGACTGCAACCGATAACAGCAGCTTACAATGTAAATGTTGTTGACTTACAACCGGGGCAATCCATGGATGATATGATTGTGGATGTTTATGTAGGAGTAAATCCTTCAATCGTATAAATGACGATTTTAGCTGTGATTTTTTGCTTCATAGTACTAGTCTATGTATCAGGATTACAGTTGAAATACATAAATGAAGTGAAAATAGTAAAGGAGGATTAATAATGACAGGTACAATGATTCTTAAGAATATTAATTTTATTGAGTTAACAAATGATGAATTGATATTTGTGGATGGCGGAGGTGTTTGGCAAGCCCTTGTAGGGGCGGCGGGAGCCATCTGTATTGGAACTGCCCCACTTGCAGGCGTAATTGCAGGGATTACCCTAGGCGTTGCAGGTTCACCGCTTGTAGGAGTAGGAGCAGGCATTGCTGCGGCAGGTTCTATGGCATCGGCGGGTTCAAGCATGCTGGATTATGCTACAAAAAAATAATTTAAAATAAGATGAGGTGACAAATATGGAATTATCCATATCCCATGGTTTTGTTGAATTAAATGAATTGACACTGTCTGAAATAAATGCAGGTGGTGTTTGGGGAGTTATTGGTGGTATAGCTGTTGTGGTTGCAGGAGCAGGAGGGGTTCTTGGTGGAGTAGGGCTACTACTTGTTCCCGAACCTACAGGGACAACTAAAGCCGGCGGAGTTATATCAATAGCAGGTGGAATAGCAACCATTGGTGGGGGGCTTGCCCAGATTGCAGCAAGCAGATAGTTATTAATTATAATATGTTCGTGTACAAGAAGGAATTTATGAAAATTCCTTCTTGTACAATTATTTGAACTTTAGAGGAGGTAATGAATATAATGGAAAAAAAATAAAAGCTTATAAATTTTCTATGTTAATGTCTATTATATGTATCATTTTAACAGGAGTTAACTATCTAGCTTTCAAGGTACCTTTAGTTGGAGTAGCGTTTATTATAGTTACAGTTTCGTTTATCATTTCTTTTTTTTGTTACAAAATGGAAATTAAAAATAGCCACAAATAACGATTTTCAATTAAAGCTATAAATGAGCAAAAATGTATACAAAAATTCCAGTACCACTCAAGCAACGTTGAATCGTGTTGACTACTTTTTAATACAAGGAAAGCACTTTGTCTCTATTTTCTTTTCGTTTTACAGTTTACTGGAAGTGAATTTGCTCATTTATAGATTAAAGCTAAACTAGCGTATGCCGGCAACTCAAGCTTCACGAGAAGAATATGTTCTGTAGTGATTTCTGGTTTTTAAATTTTCCTGGAAATAAAAAGATGAACTTCTTTTTTGTCTATGCCTAAGTTAGCATGTTTGTCCGCATCCAAATAGCGGAAAAGGTTCAATGACACATTAGTCCGGTTACACAAAAAAATTATATTATTGCTCTAGGCGGGGGTTTATCTGTTTAAAAAACTGATCTGCGTTAAACAACATGATATCAAAGACTGCGGCGCGGCCTGTCTGGCGACTATATGCAAGCAGTACGGTTTGAAAATTCCGATTTCCAGAGTGCGTGAAGCAGCGGGCACTGATAATCAGGGGACAAGTGCCTACGGTTTGGTTAAAGCTGCCGAGCAGCTTGGTTTTACTGTTAAGGCCGTTAAAGGAAATCAGGAATCCTTTTTTGGTGAATATCCTCTACCAGCAATTGCTCATGTGGTGGTTGATGGTATACTCCTACACTATGTAGTTATTCACAAGGTTACCCGAAAAGAGATAATACTGGCCGATCCGAGTAAGGGCATAGTCAGACTCAAGCCTGATGAGTTTTTTCAAATGTGGACCGGCGTTCTCATACTAATGGTACCAACTCCCCAATTTAAAAGAGGAGATCAAACAAAGGGATTGTTTTCCCGCTTTTTTGGTCTATTGATACCGCAGCGGCGAATGTTGGGCGGTATATTTTTGTCATCCATGCTCTTTACTATCTTGGGGATTCTATCAGCATTTTATTTTCAGCTACTTATAGACGAAATTCTCCCATATAGCCTCACCAAGACCCTACATATTGTTTCTATTGGAGTAATTGTACTTTACATATTTAAAGTGATTTTGAGTGCCTTTCGGAACCATATTCTTTTAACGCTGAGCCAAAAGCTCGATATTTCCTTGATCCTCGGTTACTATCATCATGTCCTGAAGCTGCCGATGAGTTTTTTCGGTACACGTAAAACCGGTGAAATTATTTCAAGGCTGATGGATACATCCAAGGTTCGGGATGCGATCTCCAGCGCGACGCTCACCGTAATGATTGATACAATCATGGTAATTGCCGGCGGAGCCATTCTCTATACTCAAAGCAATTTATTATTCGGTGTCACTTTATTAATGATTCCGTTTTATATCCTACTGGTATGGGGATTTCATAAGCCTTTTGATCGGCTGAACCGTGAACAGATGGAGAAGAACGCGCAGCTGACCTCTTATATTGTAGAATCAATAGAAGGCATAGAGACGGTAAAGGCATACCGTGCCGAAGGGCAATCAGGATTTGAGACAGAACGTAAATTTGTAAGCTTGTTGAAATCGGTTTTCCGGTTGGGGATTTTTAATAATATTCAGGGTTCGCTCAAGGCCACTGTTCAGTTAATTGGCGGTGTTATCATTCTTTGGGTTGGCGCCATTCAAGTCATTAAGGGTAATCTCTCCATTGGACAATTGCTCGCTTACAATTCATTGCTTGCTTACTTTTTGGAACCGATTCAGAATTTAATCAATTTGCAACCGACTATTCAAACGGCGATGGTAGCAGCCGACCGATTGAGCGAGATTCTGGACCTTGAAGCGGAGAAACAGGAGAATGAGGAGCAAAAGATGCGGCCTGCGGCTTTAAAAGGAGATATTGACTTTAGAGGAGTCTCTTTTCGCTATGGAACCCGTGCTATGGTTCTAGATGATATTCATTTGACGATTAATCAAGGGGAAAAGATAGCTTTGGTCGGCGAGAGCGGGTCAGGCAAGACCACTCTCATCAAGCTGTTGATGCAGTTCTATTCGCATGAGAAGGGCGATATTCTCATTGGAAACTATAATATTAAAGATATTCATTTAGACAGTCTGCGGGATCGTATCTCTTACATCTCTCAGGAGACCTTCTTCTTTAGTGGAACCATCCGTGAGAACTTATGTCTGGGAGCTGCAGCAGATTATACATTGGAGGAAATTGTAGCAGCATGTCAAATGGCTCAGGCACATGATTTTGTTAATCAATTACCGCTTCGGTATCAAACCATGCTGGAAGAGAACGGTGCTAATCTGTCGGGAGGCCAGAGACAGCGGCTGGCAATTGCCAGAGCGCTGCTGCGGAAGCCGGATATTCTAATACTGGATGAGGCTACGAGTAATCTGGACTCTACCACAGAACGAGCCGTCTCGGACACAATTAACTGTCTGGAAGATATAAGTATGGTTATTATCGCCCACAGGCTGAGCACAATTATGCGATGCGACCGGATTTACGTCATGGAGAAGGGGCATGTCATCGAATCCGGAAGTCACCGGCAGTTACAGAACCAAAGGGGGAAATACTACAGTCTTTGGAAGGATCAACTGCCTGAGGATGAGGAGCAATTTGCATATGCGGGAAGACCGGGTGAACGATAAATGGTGCAGATTAAGTTAACTGAATTAAGTGAAATGACGGATAGCCGTGAACTGCTTGAAGCTAAGACACATCGCTTTATATCAGGATTTTTGCTCCTTTTGCTAGTGTTGCTAGGTGCGGCAGCCATCTGGTCCTATTATGGAGAGATTGACACAACGTCCAAGGCGGCGGCAATAGTTCGGCCTAACGAGAAGGTCAGTACTGTGCAGACTTCATCAATGGGGAAAGTCACCGATGTTAAAGTCAGAGAAGGAATGACCGTACAAAAAGGTACAGAGCTGATAGCGATGGACACCAAGGATCTGGATCTTCAATTGGCTTCTCAAACCGGGCAACTGGAGAAAAGCAACCGCAGGCTATCACTGCTCAAGAGGTACCGGAATAGTGTAGCCTCACTTCATAACGATTTCTCGAAGACTCTGCCGGACGAAGTGGTTTATTATGATGAGGTAGAGCAATTTTTGCTGGAAAATCAGCGGATTCAACAGAGCCAGTCTGCATCATCACAAGAAATCGCCTCGGCCATTCATGACAATATGGGTTCACAGGCGTTGCTAAAGAACGATCTGGAGGTCCATCAATCCAAGCTTACAGAGCAACAAGTCGATATAAAACGCAAGCTCGGATTGCTTCAAACCGAGCTTGAGCAGGAGAAGCTTCTTCAGTATTCTGTAGCTGAGAATCGAAGCATGCCAGCTTCCGTCGAGAGCAAACACAGTCAACAATATGCGGCTTACGAGACCAAGTACGGACAGTTAAAGAAAGTAGCTGAGGAAAAGGAAGCGGATTATCATAGTTTGGAGGAACTCGGCGAAAGGCTTGTATCGCAGGTGGAGCTTGAAAATGCGCGGAGAGAGGCCGATACGTCGGCCTCTCAGGTTGAGCAGTTCAGAGAAGAGACTCTTTCGGGTATTTCCGCTAATGTATCGGATGCGGACGTTCAGCTGAAAGAGCTGCAAACCGATCTGGAAACACTGATCCGGCAAGCGTCTGCCAGATACTCAGAAGCGGAAGGAACCCGATTGCAGCAGGACAAGCTGATCCAAGAACTTGAGGATTTGGAGAACAGTAAAGAACTTGGACGATCTGTGGAACAGACAGCCCTGAACAAATTGAAGGCAGACCGGATTGTTCAGATAGGCAGCTCAATCGAAGAGGAGCAGGCCAACGCGAAGTTACTGCAAAACAACATTCAGCAACTGAAGCTGGAGAAAAGTAACCGTAGTCTCTCTGCCCCTATTGACGGCACGCTGAACATTCTTAAAGAAGTCAATGTAGGAGATGTAGTCCAGACGGGAGAAGCCTTGCTTGCAGTCATTCCCGCTAACGAATCCATGTATAAAATGAGTTTGGCTGTTCCTAATTCCGAAGCAGGACAGATCAAGCTCGGTGACAAGGTCCACTTTAATTTTGCTGCGTTTCCCAAGCAGAGTTATGGCTCCCTGACCGGAACCGTTACCTCTATTGCCAGCGATTCTGTCGTTCAGCAGGACGGCCGTAGCTATTATC
Organism: Paenibacillus sp. FSL H3-0469; assembly: GCF_038051945.1. Taxonomy (NCBI): domain Bacteria; kingdom Bacillati; phylum Bacillota; class Bacilli; order Caryophanales; family Paenibacillaceae; genus Paenibacillus; species Paenibacillus sp. FSL H3-0469. Next base: position 4,402,331 of record NZ_CP150302.1, on the reverse strand, counting down.
TAGTGGAGGCAGCATTATCCGGCAAAAACTTAGTCAATCGCCGAGGAGAACAGGGTGAGATCCGCTTGGGAATGAGCGCTGAGGCTTATATTATCACCGACTCCAAACGCATTCTCGACTTTGTACTGGAGAAGATCAATCTCAAGGAATAGAGAGGGTTCAGGGATGGGATTCTTAAAAAAAAATCAATTAATCTTTATATATCTAGGAATATGGTTGGTCCTTTGGGTACCATCTGCTTATGCAGATGGTACAATTTCGTCATCTTCTGTGTCTTCTGTAAGGAAGCTTTCGATGGAGGAAGCTGTTCAACTAGCTCTTACAAACATTGATGATATCCAGCAGGCTAAGGGTAAGATTACGGAGAGCAGCGCTAATACTGCTTATATAGCTTCGGAGAAAAAGGAACTGGAGTCTAAAAGCGTTTCTGTGAATTTGGGTCTTTTTCCAGTGAACACAACTGATTTTTTACAGCAAATCCCGGAATTCAATCAGTTAGGTGAAGAGGAACAGCAACAGATTCTTCAAGCAATTGGACTTCAAATCGCCATTAATAGTTCGATTAATCAGTGGATCGGGCTCCAGTCCCAAATGCAAACTAGCTATAATGAGCAGTTGAAAGACAAGCAACTGCAAACCTATGAGGCTCAACTTAGAAGTTTGGTCTATGATAACGAACTGGCAGAACTTGCTCTCATGAAGACACAACAACTTGTAATCTATGCCGTTAGTCAGCAATATATTCAATTAGCGGCTCTATCATCCCAAATAGCGTATCAACAAAATATGTATGCTCACTCCAGCACACTAGCTTCGGATGCCCAGATCCTGTTTCGTACCGGAAGGACATCCAAGAGTGAGTGGGATGAGGTGCAAAGGCAACAGCGTATTCAGCAAAGTAAGCTGGATTCTCAGGTTAGAGGCTATAAAACACAGTTGGGGCAGTTGGCACGAGAGTTAAAGCTGGACCTGCATACCTCAATTGAGATTGAGAATATTACAATTGCAACTCCCCAATTAACTGATTACGAGCAGACTCTAGACTTATCTCGCAATTATGAAATTCAAGAAGCGGATGCGAAGATAAAGTTTGCCAAGGATAATCTGAACAGTCTAACAGACCCTGGAACGGAGTTGAAGCACTACTATACGGTGCTTTGGTCGAATGCTGTTAGTCAAAGAGATGCCATATGGTCTAGGCTGGAGAATAAATGGGCTGATCAGAAGGCGAAGCTGACTGAGTTATACTATCGACTGCAGGATGCAATAGATGAGGAACAAGACGCTGCCCAGCTTGCAGAGGACGCGAGCCAGCTATATTCAAAAGGCAGGTTATCGCTGAGTGAATTGGATAAGGCCAGTCAGACACAGCGGCAGGCGGAAATGAGCAAAACAGATTTGCTCTACCAGTATTTATTGCAAGCGGAGACCTGCAAACTCGCAACACACGGTATGATATTATAAGAAGTTAATGGGTCTTTCCCAAAATGCCACGAAATGGCTTGTTTTAGACAGCCCCTTTTGACAGATAATAAACTGTTACTTAATGACAAAATTCAAATTGTTGTATCAATTTGGACAACACCTTTTAACTATTTGTTGGAGCATGTCAGAACCCAAAAGCATTACTTCCCGACACTAGGATGGTCCAGAATAGATTTAGAATGAGCTTTAAACAAACGAATATATACTTACTCTAACGGGAAAATCAGTGGTTTTAGAGGACTCTTTTCTAATGAGTTTACTCAAGAGATAGAAGCAAAAATATTAATTATTACGAATATTATCCTAGGAAACAGAATACACGAGCAAATTCAATGGAATTTTATTCATATATCTCTCACTTGTTAAAACTAGAGGATGCTAACTTCACTAGAAGTCAGTTGGACAGGATGGTCGGAACAGGTGGTTCTACTCAGAACTATGTTATTGGTATGGAACGCATAGGACTCGTCGAAAAGACAAATCAAAATAATGGGGTTATTCATTATTGGATTAAAGATCCGAAGGTTGTGTACGCTTTAGAAAATAACTTAAAGATTGAGAAATAAGAGACTACTCTATAAGGAATATAGTAGAATTCTTTGTTGCAATATAACTTGAGGGCACCCCAAAGAGGTGCCCTTTATTTTCGCTGTTGATCCGTAAAGAACGTGATCCGTGGAAAATGAAGGAAGCGATGCTTGCCGCCGCTGCGTTTATCCAGAATTTGCAGCTCCTGGCCTGGGAACAAGGGATTGGTTTTGTGTGGAAAACGAACGAGTACAACCGGGAGAACGTTTTTACCAGCCAGGTTGGCATTTCCCCTGAAGAATGTCTGATAGGCACCTTGCACGTAGATTACATCAACAAGGAGCATGTTCCCAAGCCCAGACCCCGCAAGCCAGCGGAGGATTTGGTCACTTGGGTGGAGGGGTGAGAAGAAATCTTCTGCAAGATTGAAGGAACAGCCATTCCCGTTGGGAATGGCTGTTAAACTTTCTTCTTCAGCTATTGCGGTGAACCGTATCGTGTTTGATAATGAAGCATCACGATCTGACCCATTCGCTCGGTATGGGTTAAGGTTAGATTCTCTGGCACTGTTCCGGCAGGGAATAAGGGAATGCCTTCTCCCAGAATGGTGGGAATAAGCGCAATTCGGAGCTCATCCAGCAATTGAAGCTTCAGGACGCTCTGGACAAGCAATCCACCGCCTACAATCCAGACCTTGCCTTCTGAGGTTTGTTGTAACCGGGGGATAAGCCGGTCAATGGATTCTCCTGTAAAAACAACATGTGGCGCAGGCGGTTGCCCGGAACGCGTAAGGACAAAAGCCGGTTTATCTGCATAGGGGAATTCATCGGCTAGCTTCAGCACCTCTTCATAAGTATTTCGCCCCATCACTACGCTTCCTACTGTTCCATAGAATTCACTATACCCGTTATCCCCTCCATTTCCTTCGATCTCATACAACCAGTCGACAGAGCCATCGGGCCTTGCAATGTAACCATCCAGACTCATAGCGATGTACAGCACAACTTTATGTTTTGACATTGTTAATCGCTCCCTTCTAGATTCAATGATACACTTGAACTATGACAAAATATGACGTAGTTAGGTGAAGCCATTGATTAATCGAAGACTGGAAATTATGCGGACATTGGATTCAAGGACCAAATTTACGGCCCGCCAGCTGGCAGAACGATTCGGAGTATCGCTAAGGACGATCCAGCGCGATCTGGATTATCTGCAGCAGATGGGGGTTCCTCTGTATTCGGAGGTAGGCATCCACGGGGGGTACCGGGTGCTGCCGAACCGGATTTTGCCACCCCTTCAATTAACACAGCACGAAGCGTTGGGATTGTTCCTGATGATTGAATATTTGGAGCATATTCCGGACTTTCCCTATGGAATCATCCGGGCTCAACTGGCAGATCAGTATTATTCGGGATTGCCGGATGATGTGCGGGATCTGATTAGTCGTTCGAAGCAGCATCTTGCTGTTCTTCAGCACTCTTCGATACGCCCAGCTCCGTTAACGACCCAGGTGTTAGGTGCAGCCGTGGAGAAGAGAGAGATTACATTTGCTTATCATTCCCGCAGCGGCAAGAAGAATGTGCAGGTCTATCCGCTCGGGATCTATTATGAACAAGGGTATTGGTATATGCCCGCCAGCAAGCAGGGTGAGATTCGCCTGTATCGGGTCGATCGGATGGAGCAGCTGGAGGAAGGGCCTCACCGAATAGAGGAGTCACTTCCAACGCTCGCAGCATGGATGAAGGCCGGGGAGACCAGGGATAGCACCGAAGTCATATTACATTTTACGGATATGGGTGTAAGGCTGGCGGAGTCGGACCGGTTATTCGCTTCAGTTCTGGACAGGGAATGGCGCGGCTGTATTCCTGTGAAAGAGTTCCCGTTCACAGCGCAGAAGCTGCTTGCCTACGGACCGGAAGTGAAGGTGGTCTCTCCAAGGGAGTTGCAGGAATCCGTCAGAGAGTTGCTGGAGAAGACTATAAGTCAGTATTCATGAAAATACTCAATATCCATTTTTCCGGGGTGTTGACGGTGATGCTGATACGATCGTTTCTGTGGAGATCACCCACGGATTCAATGCTACCCACGCTAAGGAATTTAACCATGCCTTGTTGCAATTCTTGAAGGGCTGATACTACATAAAAACCGTCTTATGTTATTAATGAATTAGCCTGAACAGCTGTATCCATCTTTTATTTATAAGAAATAAACATATGTTAATAAGGTCTTACCTCATACAGGCTACAATTGCAATAAGAAGAAAAAGGAGCAGAGCAGATGGATGATAAATATAACTCAATAATGGAGAAGATACTGAACCGTTACAAAAGCTACATCAGCAGCGATACCTTGGAGAAGCTTGTAGAAGTCAAGAAAACGCTTCATTATGGCAAAGGCGAGCTACTCTATCTTGAGAATAAGGGCTATCTCCTGTTGTCGGGCATTCTGCGCGGATTTTATTTGGATGCGGACGGCAATGATGTGACACATATGTTTGTTTTTGAGGGCAATACCTACGGTATGGATTTTGTGACGACCGACAAGCCTCATGTATGCAGCTTCGAGGCGTTGGAGGCGTGTGTGGCGGTTGAACTGAACCGGGCTGTGCTTAGGGAGCAAATTCAGAATAATCCAGGTTTAATGATGGCATATATCCACATGCTTGAAGAAGCATTGAAGCGAAAAATACTGCGGGAAACCAGTCTTGTCACAAAAACAGCCACAGAGCGGTATATGGATTTGAAGAAAGAACACCCGCAAATAGAAAAAAAGGTAAACCAAGCCCATATTGCCTCTTATCTGGGAATTTCGCCTGTCTCCTTAAGCCGCATCCGCCGCGTGATTAGAGAGGAGAACTAACCGCATCGAGACTTGAAGGGAGAATGAAATAATGGAATCCTCAACCAAGCAGGAGCCGATACAATCGAAATTCGGAGCGAAAACAACTGCCCGGCAAATTGCCGGCCATTATAATTTGAGAGGAAAAAATGCAATTGTGACTGGAGGATATTCCGGTGTGGGCCTCGAAATAACGAAGGCACTGGCAAAGGCCGGAGCGGAGGTGCTCGTTCCAGTACGCAATCTTCTCAAAGCCCAGGCGGCATTGAAGGGGATTCCTAATGTGAAAATCGGTGTAATGGATTTGATGAAACCCGATTCTATCGATTTTTTTGCAGAGCAGTTTCTGGCTACCGGTAAAAAACTGCACCTGCTTATTAACGATGCCGGCATCATGGCGCCTCCGCTTCAAAGAGACCCGCGTGGCTTTGAATCCCAATTTGTCACAAATCATCTCGGCCATTTCCAACTGACTGCCAGACTTTGGCCCGCTTTGGTAAAAGCGGAAGGAGCGCGTGTGGTTGCGGTCTCTTCAAGAGCGCAGCGCTGGGGCGGTGTTCTTTTTGATGATCCCCATTTCTTCAGAACTGAATATGATCCGAAGCGCGCGTATGCTCAGTCCAAGTCAGCCAATGTATTGTTTGCCGTAGAGCTTGACCGGTTAGGCAGAGACTACGGTGTCAGAGCGTATGCAGCCCATCCCGGTCTGGTTCCCTCCACCAATCTTGGCAGCAGCTCCATGAGTGAACACGCTTCCGGGCTGGCAACAGGCATGATGAAAATACTACCCCGAATCTTACGGTTATTCCGTGTTACCAGTGTACTCAACCTGTTTAAACAGTTGAAGCCCCATCATGTTGGCGATGAATTCAAAACTAACCAGCAGGGAGCCGCGACGCCGGTATGGTGTGCATTAAGCGGTGAATTGGCTGGCTTGGGCGGCGTGTACTGCGAGGATTGCAACATTGCCGTTGCTGTTCAGGATAGCGCCTCACCTTATGGGGTGCTGCCGTGGGCAATCGATCCCGTACAGGCCAAGCGCCTGTGGTCGCTGAGTGAGGAATTAACGGGTGTTGCATTTCCGAGTGAGGGGACCCCCCACACCGTATAGACAGATTCACATCCGGCCTGGTGGAATCCTTCGTCATGGACATTTGAATATAGCACTGCTATAATGGCGGTATGAACACATATGACAAAATATTAGCAGCTGCTCTTAAGGTACTCGAAGAGGAGGGCGGAGCCCACTTTTCGACGCGAGCCGTAACTAAGATCGCACAGGTTACGGCGCCTACACTCTACCACCATTTCGGCAATGCCGATGGACTCCTGAGCGCAGCTATAGTGGAAGCGTTCCAACAGTTATTTAAAAGCAAGATTACCGCTGTGGAGTCCACCATTCCAGAGATGGCTCTTCGTCAAGGATGGGATGACTATGTCCGCTTCGCGGCAGCCCGTCCTCGGATTTATGCGGCGATGATGGGGCGGTTGCTCGAGGGCGCCCATATCGAAGCGGCAGATCAGTCGTACCAAGCCCTGGTGAACAATATTCAGAGAACCGCCGCCGAAGGCAAACTGGCTGTGCCAGCCCAGGCTGCGGCAGATCTGGTCTGGGCTTCCGCCAATACGGCCTCTTGGCTGTATGTGACGGCCCAGACTCGTAAGGGACCCCCACCCGAAACCGGCGTCATTGATCTCATTCGGGACAGTATAATGCAGATCATTTTGATCCAAGGGCCGGATGCCGATTCAAGATGAGGAATCCGATGACAGAGCCTGGAGATTCCGGGCAAAGCCCCAATCTAGCAGCGGCATAAGAAAGATCGCCTATCCAACCTGGACCTCCAGGAGGATGGCGATCTTTTTTATGTTTGGAGAAAAGGTATAGCACCGCTATAGACAATGCCGTATAGCGGTGCTATAATATTTCTATAGCGGTGCTATACCGTGGTCCGTATCTCATCAAATTTAGGAGGGTTACTATGCCATTCAAAACCCAAGAACTGGTCGTCGTCACAGGTACGTCCAGCGGCATCGGTAGAGCTACCGCAGAGAGGCTCGCCGCTGAAGGATTTTACGTTTTGGCGGGGGTTCGTCGTCAGGAAGACGCCGACACAATCAAACGCACAAATATCGAGCCGGTGATCGTTGATGTTACCAATACCGGCACACTAAAGGCACTGGCCGAACGGGTGGAGAAAGATCCGCTTGGTCGCCCTTTGCGGGCAGTGGTCAACAATGCCGGTATTGCCGTTAACGCACCTCTTGAGATGGTTCCGCTCGACGAATTTCGCCGCCAGATCGAAGTCAGTGTGATTGGACAGGTCGCGGTTATTCAGGCGCTTACCCCCGCCTTGCTGAACAGCGGCGGGCGCGTGGTCAATATCGGTTCGCTTGGGGGCAAGGTCTCCATGCCCGGCTTCGGAATTTATTCGGCTGCTAAGTATGCTATGGAAGCAATCAATGACAGTCTGCGCAGGGAGATGTCCTCGTTTGGATTGAAGGTGATCATGATCACACCGGGGGGTGTCAGCACTGGCCTGTCGGAGCAAGGGATTACGACAGCGGAGCGGCTGGCCAAGTTAATGACGCCGGACCAGCACAGGCGCCATGACCGTCTTTTTGATGCCGTGAAGGCTCAGGCTGAAGCATGGGCAAAGGACGGTATCCGCCCTGAGAAGGTAGCAGCAGTAGTATCACAAGCAATTCACGTAAGTAAGCCGCGTACCCGTTACACGGTCGGTCGCGATTCGGCACTGCTGACCCGACTGGTCCGTATTCTTCCAGACAAGCTCCTCGACCGGATGCTGCGCAGCCAGATGAAATTGCAGTAAGGGGAGAATGGGTGATGTCACAAAAACAGTTTGAATCATCTACTATAAATTAGGAGGAATTAGTATGAACGATACAAGGAACCATTACGTTACTGTACTCTGGGAGGCCAGAGCTAAGGCGGGGAGAGAAGCCGAGATGAAGGCATTTATGACTGCTGCTGTCACTCCGTCGCGCAACGACCCGGGAAACATTGACTACGAGGCTCATGAGGTGGAAGGCCAGCCTGGCACATTTATCATTTACGAGCGCTGGGATAACCGGGATGCTCTCGAACGGCACCTGAACGCCCCCCGGATGCAGGAACTGGTTCCCCAGCTTTTAGAACTGATGGAGGGATCTATTGAGGAAGGGATTCGACTCCTGCAACCGTTCCGTCCAGAAGTGTGAGAGATATTTTCCTGAGCGGTTAAAGACTTTGGTGGAGGAGGCAAAACGCTTGGCAACGATCGATGATTTTGCGGTACTGGATATTCGTGTCGGAACGATTAAGGAAGCGGAGTTTTTTGCAGAAGCAAAGGTCCATGCGATAAAGCTTAAGATTGATTTCGGACCCGAAATCGGTATGAAATCCTCAAGTGCCCAAATCACTAAGCGTTACAAGGCTGGGGATGTTGTAGGGAAGCAAATTATAGGAATCGTTAATTTTCCTCCCCGGCGCATTGCGGGATTCAAATCGGAGGTGTTAGTTTTGGGAGGAGTTCCGGAAAAAGGAGATGTTATTCTATTAAAGCCGGATACTGAATTGCCTAATGGTACTCCTATTGCGTAAAAATAAGGCCGTGAAATGTTGACACGAAAGTAATTAGGTGCCATACTACATGTATGAACAACAATAGAAAAATAAATGACATGGAGGCTATTCCCTCCCTTGTACAATCCCAGCGTCAGATTGACCGCTATAACCTGGACATAGACGCACAGGCTATACTCGTCGCGTCTAGGCTAATGGCAGCGGGAGCCCAGCTTGGTCAGGCCTCGGAGATTCATTTCTCCAGATTCGGCTTATCAACAGGCCGATATCGTGTATTGGCAGATCTCGAAGATTACGAAGGAGAAGAGTTGCCTTCGCAATTAGCAGAGCATCTAGGCGTTACACGTGCTACAGTGACTGGTCTGATCGACATTCTTGAACGGGATGGCCTAGTATCTAGACGGTTAAGCTCAAAAGATGGCCGCCAGAAATCGGTTATTTTGACGGAAGAAGGAGCGAAGAAGCTACGTGAAATGGCTCCTGAGCATTTCGCTTGGCTGGAGGCCACGGTGGGCTTACTCAGTATAGACGAGCGCAGCGTATTCCTCGACTTGCTGGGCCGGGTTACACAAGGCATCTCTGTCCTTATGGACGAACCAGGCTCGAAACCAAAATGAAACATCAGTAATGAGTAGAATGGGCTAGTAATGCTAGCCTCTTTTTACTCCTATATAGTTAGGAACCTAATTATATCTCGCTGAAAGTACTCAAATGGATTGATCAGAAGGGGGCAACGAAATGAACCAGATGAAATACCCGAATCCGCCAGATGATGCTTATGGTATCAAGACGGTGGATTCCAGAAAAAAGCCCTTTGCACTATGGCGTGAAGTTGTAATGGCCTATGCTGCTCCTGCCATCATGGCAGGTATTGGGGGATTGGTTACTGCTGATAGGGGGCTTCAAATCGGAGCATTGACCACAATCGGCGGTGCATCAGCTTTGATGGCCTTGATGATTGGCCTTATATTGCGCAGCCGGGTGGGTCATATGCGATGGGTCACAGGTGCACCTCACTTGGTTGTGGTAGGAGGATTCGCAATAGCCGGTTCCTTGTATGGCCTATGCGCGGCATGGGTGACATCTGCTGTACTGGAACTTATGATGCCGGGCCATCACTTGGCCTGGGCCGATCGCGTCTGGACCGATTTCCCGTTGTCCGGATTCATAGCAAGCACGATAGTGACATGGCGGTGGCGTCTCGCCGTTACCACCCATTTGACATCCAAAAGGAGAAGAAAAAAATGATAGTTATTGTGGGAGCAACAGGTACGATAGGCAGTGCGCTGGTGGAACGTTTGGCTGATCTTGGCGTGCCCGTCAGGGCTCTGAGCAGAGAGCCGGAGAAGTTGCGTAAGCAGATCGGAGAGAAGGGCCGATCTGCTATCGAGGTCGTATGGGCAGATGCTGCTGACCCCGAATCGCTGCGCCGCGCATGTACAGGTGCCAGCCAGCTCTTCCTCGCCATGTCCAACAGTCCAAGACAAATTGAACTGGAAACTTCAATCATTCAGATTGCAGGCCAATCTGGAATCGAGCACATCGTGAAAATATCCAGCCCAGCCTTTGAGCAGAGCTCTCCAGTAGCAGTGGCGGGCTGGCATCAAGAAATCGAGCAAGTGCTGAGGGAATCAGGTCTCACCCATACCGTGTTACGCCCGTACGCATTCATGCAAAACCTAATGCGCTTTGCACCAACGATTACAACCCAAAATGTTTTCTTCGGCTCCATGGGCCATTCACCGTGTAACTTCATTGACTGCCGCGATATCGCAGACGTTGCCGCAGAAGCTCTAACTAACCCTGAGGTCACAGGCCAAATATATACGCTTACGGGTTCAGAGATTTTCAGCTATCCTCAGATCGCAGCCCGGCTGTCCGCCCTGCTCCATCGGCCAATAAGTTACATCAATATGGAACCCGAAGAACTACTCCGTAATCTTATCGAGAATGGGCATATGCCTCCTTGGCTGGCGAACCACGTTGTGGAGATTCAAACCATGTCCAGGGTGGTTCCAGAAAGTCCAAATGACACGGTGAGGCGCCTGCTCGGCAGAGAGCCGCGCAAGCTGGAAGCTTTTCTGCAGGAGTATGTGGAGAATTTCCGGTAGTGGATGTCAATGACACGGGGTTGTGAAATCACACCCTTTTGGATAACGTATTAATGATGGTTACAAAAAGGGAGATTAGCAGCTACGAACTGTTAATCTCCCTTTTGCAACCCTGCTATTCGCTTACTTCTTTCTCCGTCTGCCGAAAAAAATACTGATATTATGAATAAGGATAGCTATGCTGATTAGCACCAATATATAAGAATAATCTGTTTTATCTGCCAGTAAAAGAGACACACCAAACAATGTAAAAGTAATTATAAAACTCAAAGATGTGTTTTGAGGGTTACGGTCTTTTTTGTAGGCTGAGTATATGCTATAAAACATAAGCCAGGCAATACCAATCACTATAAATATCTTTAAATACATAGGGATCAAACCTTACTAGTGAATTTTAAAGTTGGGTGATGTAAATGTACGCCTTTTGCATATCCTTCTTTGCAGTATTAAATTCATTAATAGTTACACCTGCAAGAACTGCCAGGCCTCCTCCCGCAATAAGCCATCCTGCAGGAGACCAGATAAATATCGCTCCCGCAAACCCTGATAAACCAGCTTCGGCTAACATTAGTTCAGAGTACACGATAAGACTTTGTCTCCAAATGCTTTAATATCCTCCAAGTCGTGCTCTGCGGAAAGAGCGGGGGGGGCCTGTCGCAGGAGGCGCTTGGGGAGATCGGCGGGTTTCATTTTTCATACATAGGGCAGATTGAACGTGGGGAGAAGAACGTTTCTTTATTGAATTTACATAAGATTGCAGAATCGTTTGAGGTGGGTATTATTCAGTTGTAAGGTACGTGTGGCAAAAAATGTACTGAAGGAATTACTATAAAGAATCATTATGAATCAAGCCTATCTATTCATAGTATAAAAAACAGTGGCGGCCTTCCAGGCCGCCCTTTGTTTTCGCCGATAGATCCGTTAAGCAAAAGGGATCAGACCTGCATAACCTTCACCATCTGCGCCTCGAATTCGGCGTAAGTAATTTTACCCAAAGCCAAATCCATGCTATGAAGGTAGATCTGTTCTGTTTTCGAATAGTCGCGCTCCACTTTCAGCGATTGCTCCTCTCCCCGGAGGGGCTCCAAGACATGACACTTGTTCGAAAAAGCTTCGAAATAGCGGTAGCCGAATTTGCGTTGCGAAACCGCGTTTATGTGAATGCCATCAGGATTCGCGGTCAACTCTGCTGCCGTTACAAAATAACAATTTGGCTGTTCGTTAGCGAAGCGCTGCAGTTGTTCATTGATCTGTATATACTCTGTCGCTTGCTGTCCAAAACCCGTCTTCCCAAGGAAATCACCAAGTCCGCCAATGATTAACGGCACCTCATCAAGATTCAATTCGTTTCTAAGGGTCTCGATGATCAGGGTTAATTTCTCGTAATAGGTTTCATGCAGCAAATGATAACTGTCGCTCTCTCCCTGGTGCCAAAGAATTCCGCAGATTTGACTGGACCGCAAGGCAAAGCGGGCTTCAGACAAAGCATGCTGAAAAAGGATGCCCTCCGGATGCCAATCATTCAACGAGCTGCCACCTTCTGCACAGGGAATCAAACCAATTTCATCATCAGAATTGGCTCTCGACCAGGCATCGGCGAAAGACGCCGCCAGGCTTACACCGGAAACCGGACGGTCATAATTGATCGGCTCTGTCATCATCTGCCACTGTCCATTACGCAGCATTTTTATTTTTTCATTATATATAGGGTCAACTTCATGCAAGAATCCACGGCCTGCCATATTAGATTGGCCCAACATTAAAAATGATTTTATCATTTAATCTTCACTCCTTTACCTGACGATTATAGTCTAATTGACTTCAGCATGAAACGGTGACATACTGCTGTCACCTCTTATGAACTATACTACATTTATAACAAGAAGGAGGTTATGTTGTATGTCAGCTATTGCATATTTAAACTTTGATGGAAATACAGAACAAGTGCTTGGATTTTATTCGGAGGCTTTACACGCAACTGAAGTAAAAAAAGTAAGATTCGGCGATATCCCGCAAGATCCAAACTACCCAATGCCAGAAAATGAGTTAAATATGATCATGGAGTCTTCCATCGAATTCGCAGGCGGGAAAATTATGATGTCTGACATTTTGCCTTCCATGAAGGCGGTGACAGGCGAGCTGGTGAAAGGGAATAATATTCTGATCAGTCTAGTCTTCGATGATAAGCAAAAATTGGAACAATACTTTAATGCTTTGTCCCTTGGTGGGCATGTCACCATGCTGTTATCCAATTATCCGTGGTCTTCGTGCTTTGGAACGCTAATTGATAAATTCGGTATTAATTGGAAGTTTAATGGCGATGCAGATCAATTTCTTGATAACGTAATATCGAACAAACAGTAACTTATTTCCTGTTTGGAGCTATGGCAAAGGTCTGACGGTGCTACAGGTATTAAACGATTGGGCAATTCCCCATATTGGGAACATATGAATAAGAAATAAGCTAACGTCAAGGGTCATCCTCCGAGGATGGCCCTTAAACTTGCATCACAGTGATCACTATTTTAGCTCTATTAGAATCTGGTTCGTATTTTTCTGAAAAAAATCGAACGAAATATTCTTTATTCACCAATATATAGTGTAAGTCCGAAGGAGGGGTTATGGATGGAGCATCCAGATGAATATTCTCGTCTCATATCGCTTACGCTAGCCGGCAGTCGTGAAGCATTTAGTGAGCTATATGAAGCTACAATTAGGGATGTATATCAAACCGTTCATTTCCTCGTTCGGGATGCTTCTGAGGTGGATGATATCGTTCAGGAGATTTATATTCAAATGCGCAGATCTCTTGAACGTTTTGACATCAGCCGTCCCTTTAGACCTTGGCTTATGGGAATAGTAATGCGCCAAATTCATGCCTACCGAAGAAAGAGATGGACGCATCTCCGAATTCTCAAAAAGGCAGAGCAGGCCAATCTGGTGATGGAGCCTGAATTTACAAGTAGTGTTGTGGACAAGATCTCTAACCATTCCTTGCTTACCAGCGTAGAAAGTCTTCCGTATAAGCTGAAGCAGGTGATTATTCTGCACTATTTAAATGAATTATCACAGGAAGAAAGTGCCGCAGTTCTTGGGATCCCTCTGGGTACTGTGAAATCCCGAATTCATGCTGCACTGAACAAGCTTCGTCAGAAACCGGAGAATCAAACTCTTTTTAAGGGAAAGGTGGAGGATCTGCATGAATTTCAATGAAGAGTTGCGAACAGTTCTGCAGGAAAAGGCAAGAAGTTTAAATGCCCCACCGGAACTGAAGGAGAGAATACTAAATCAGACTGTGACCGGACAAGGAGGAAGACGAATGAAAAAGAAGTGGATTGTAGCAGGCATTTTGGCAGCTACTTTATTAATTCCTACTGGAGCATTTGCAGGATATCATTATTTGGCGGATAGTGTGTATGGTTCAAAAGAAGCAGCGGCAAGGATTGGCCTAACCCCGCAGAAATATGAGGAGTTGGAGACCAAGCTGCAAAGTTTGAAGCAGAATTTCAGCGAAAAAGAATATTCCAGGGCAATGTCCTTATTGAAGGAATTAGGCGATTATAATCTGCTCGCTGCAGATTCCAAAGGAGCGTTTCACATAGAACAGCTTGATGCAGAAGAGCAGAAGGCATACAAGAAATTACTGGTGGAGCTTGAACCGTATTTCAAGAAAATGAACGAATTAAAAAATCCCAAGGCAAAGGTATCTGGCGCAGAACGTAGCGCTTTCTGGGATAGCTTGCTCGAAAAAGCTGAACAGAGGCTCACTGAACAAGAGTATAGTGAGCTTGAACCAATAATAAATAAGTTGAAAAGCTATGATTCCATGGTAACTGATTCAGATGGAAGTGTTCATATGGATCGGCTGTCGACAGAAGAGATACAAGATCAACAGGAGTTACTGGAGGCGCTCACTCCTTATGTTGATAAGTTGGACCTAATGGTCAAAAAAAGTTCTTAACTCTTAGTCTCTCTGTATGACTTGAATATAGTCCAATGGTAAACCTCAATATACGTAGAGAGGTTAATCCCATTGGACTTTTTTCAAAGGTAAAATAACTGATCAAATTTCTTCACTTAATCATTGACTGGAATACCTGCGGCTTTAAAATGTCCTTGAGTTAGAATTTTACCAAATTGAGAAGCGAGTTCCTTTGGGGTATAGGAAAAATCATTTTTAACCCACCATACCACAATGCCCATAAAAGTAGATGCGATATATTGGAGTAATAATTCCTTTGAAATCTTCAATGGGGCATCATCCAAACCATCCTCCACTGTATTTTTTATAATTTCCTCCATTTTTGACTGAAAACCATAAATTCTATTCTCATCCACTAACAATGCTTTGTAAAAGGGGATATTGTCCTGGATTTTCTCCAGGATGGTTTGCATTAGTTGCTCAAGCATAGAACCGCTTAACGGAGTTTTGCTGCTTGAGCATTGCTTGAGTGTACTCTTTAGTTCTTCGATTAACTCGTCCATAGATGCATTTAACAAGTCGGGTTTGTTCTGATAATGAAGGTAAAAGGTATTCCGGTTAATCATCGCTTTATCGGCAATATCTTGAATCGTAATTCCTTCGTATCCCTTTTCCGTAAGAAGCTCTATAAACGCCTTTTTGATCGAATGCTTGGAGCGAATGATACGCAAATCAGTTTTTTTGTTCATCAGGACTCATTCCTTTAATTTTTTTTGTTAGATATACGACATTTGAGCTGGATTTGCATTTTATCTCTCAAAACCAGAAATATTAAATATTGAATGCTGACCTTATATTAATCATAATAAACACAAGATAAATATACAACACATTGACCATTATTTATCTTATTGACCATTAATTCAAATTGAAAGGGAGATATGAAATGAAAACTATAGCTATTGTTGGAGCAGGAGCAGGTTTAGGAATGTCTATTGCGAAGAAATTCGGACAAAACGGCTTTCGCGTAGCTCTTATTGCCCGAAATGAAGATAAGCTGAAGCAGCTGGTTATTGAATTAGAACAATTGGGAATTGAAGCGGCTCCATTCCAAGCAGACATATTAAATAAACAAGAAATCGAGAGTGCCTTCGCCGCTGTTAAAGAGAAATACGGGTTTATTGATGTTCTTGAATACAGCCCCACGCCGAGCATCAACACCGTAGCGCCAACATTAGATGTAACAGAAGAAAATGCGTTATACCAATATCAATTTAATGTTTTAGGTGCATTATCGAGTGTCCGGCAAGTGCTGCCGGAAATGCTGGCTAAGCAAAGCGGTGCCTTATTATTTACTACTGGAGGCGCTGCGATCCACCCGGTACCGATGATGGGTAATGTCGGAATTGCGATTTCAGGACTTCGTAATTATATCTTTAATTTGAACAGCGAATTAGCGGACAAAGGCGTGTACGCGGGTCACCTTTCGATCGGAATCTGGATGCAGCCGAATTCAGGAGTTCAAGACAAAATCGCTGATATTTGGTACGACATGTACACCAAAAGAGACAGAGTAGAAGAATTTATAACTGAAGACCGCGTGTGAATATGAATATCACCATTTTTGGTGCAAGTGGTGCAATCGGACAGCTGCTAACACGATTAGCTCTGGATCACGGAGATTTCGTTACGGCATATGTTAGAAACCCCCACAAAATCAGCCTCAAACATCCCAAATTGAGCTTTGTACAAGGGGAACTTTCGAATGCTTCAACCATTGAAGAGGCTGTTGCTAAATCAGATGTTGTAATCAGCCACTAGGGCCGGCATCCGATATGTCACGAAAGCTTAAAGGGACGCCGATTGCAGACGGACATGAACTGATGATTAGGGCTATGAAGAAACATAACAAAACAAGGTTAATTACACTTGCAACGCCGGCTTTGCAATCAGATGACGATAAGAAAAACATGTCGACGATACTTCCAGGTGTGATGGCCAAAGTTTTCCTTCCAAACGGTTATGCAGAGATGAAGAAAATGGAAGGGATTATTAAACAATCGAACCTTGATTGGACAGTTGTCCGAATTATTAACCCCAATGTTAAACACAAAGGGCAATCCTATGACTATTCATTCGGAGATCAATCGGCTAAATTATCGGTTTCCAGGGAAAATGTTGCTAATATCATGTACGCTGCCACCCGTGACAACCATATGATTAGAAAAATGCCTATCGTCTACAACAAATAAGCTCCAAAAAGGAGGCTTGGAAATGAAAATCGAGATATGGTCGGATTATGTTTGTCCATTTTGTTATATTGGTAAACGGCGGTTAGAATCTGCACTGGAGCAATTCGCTCATCAGAATGAAGTGGTGATTGAATATAGAAGCTTTGAACTTAATCCGCAAGCATCATTGTACTCTGGCAAGAATATGCATCAAATGGCCTCTGAGAAACATGGTGTGAGTATCGAGCAAGCGAAAGAGGCAAATGCTAAGCTTGGGCAACAAGCGGCGATGATGGGTCTGGTGTATAATTTCGACGGAATGAAGCCTACCAATACGTTTGATGCTCATCGTCTAACCCAATATGCCAAATTGGTTGGTAAAGATAAGGAATTATCCGAGAAGCTGTTCTATTCGTATTACACGGAAGCCAAGCTGATTAGCGATCATGATACATTAGCAGATATTGCAGAATCCGTTGGAATGAACAGGGACGAGACAATGGCAGTTCTTCAGGACCCATCCAAATATGCTAACGAAGTGCGTTCAGATGAAGCCACAGCCAAACAGTTAGGAATAACAGGAGCCCCTTTCTTTGTCATTGACAGAAAATATGCAGTTTCCGGCGCACAGCCCGTTGAGATATTCTTAAGCGCCCTTAACCAGGCAGCTCAATAAATAAGCCCCGCAAGAATCATGCACAAGCCACTCGCTTGTGCTTTTTGCCGTAGCTTAAGTTGCAGCTCTTATTTTATGATTAATGGTGCTGAATTTGAGCGGTTATTGAAGCAGGAGGTAAGGATCATTTATGACTGAATTATTAGCGCCAGCAGGCAATTTGGAAGCTTTGAAAGCTGCAATATCTAATGGTTGTGATGCAGTATACTTAGGCATGCAAAAATTTGGTGCACGCGCATACTCCTCTAATTTTGACTTGGAAACGTTAAAAGAGGCTGTTACGTATGCGCACCTGAGGGACGTTAAAATCTATGTTGCCATGAATACCATCGTGTTCGAGAACGAAGTGGAAGAGATGAAAGAGCAGATCCGCGAATTAAATGAAATCGGGGTGGATGGCATTATCGTCCAGGACCTGACGGCGTTCGATTATATTGTTAAAAACTTTACTGATCTGGAAGCACATTGTTCCACTCAGATGGGAATTGACGATGTAGACGGAACTTTATTATTCAAAGAGCTTGGTGCGAAAAGAGTGGTTCTGTCCCGTGAGGTTAAGATTGAAACAGTCAAAGAAATCAAAAGAGTAGCTGACATCCCTTTAGAGATTTTCGTTCACGGTGCATTATGTGTATCTTATTCGGGAAACTGTCTAATGTCAGGCTTAAGCGGCTTTCGGTGCGCAAATCGCGGAAGATGTGTGGGTTCCTGCCGTAAGGAATACGATCTGATGGATCAGACAACAGGTACATCTTTAGGCAAAAGCTATATTTTATCCACTAAGGACTTGAACACCATCGATTACATTCATGATCTAAAGGAAATCGATTCTTTAAAAATAGAAGGCCGGATGAAAGTGCCGACGTATGTGGCTAATGTGGTCTCCAAATATCGTATGGCCTTAGATCATAAAATTACCGAAGCAGACAAAGAAAATCTGAAGAAGACATTCAATCGGACCTTTACCAAAGGATATTTGTTCCACGAGGACCGGAGGAATATTACAAACATCGCAAGACCTAATCACTTTGGTTATGAGATTGGAACCATTAGCAGGATTGAGAAGGACAGGTATGAAATCACACTTACACGTACCTTAAATCAAAACGATACCATCCGGATCAATCATGACAATGAAGATATTAATTTGACGGTTGCCAAGCTATACAACAAAGACGGCGACTTAATCAACACAGCAGATGATGTCTGTTATATCAAAGTCAAAGAAAAGATGTCTGCGGGAGATATAGTCTATAAAACGAAGGATTATTTCTACCACAAGGAATTAGAAGCCTCACTGGAAAAAGAATTTAAGCGGTTTGACCTAGATATTAGCGTATATGCATATCCAGATTCAAAGCTTGTCATAGAGGCGGAGGGCTTGGGCTTTAATTATTCCTATGAAAGTGAGGAAATATTAGGCGAAGCCATAAATAATCCAACCACTAAAGACCAGGTCATCAAGCAATTCTCCAGATTAAATGATACGATATTCGAACTCAATCAGGTCGATTATGAGGAAGGCAATGCGTTTATTCCAGCCAAACTGTTAAATGCAGCAAGAAGAGATATTGTCCAGGGCTTATATGACCTAAAGCTTAACAGCCAGCAGAAAAGAACCAAGGCTGTGGAAGCCAAAGAAAAAATAAGCTTTGCCCCTGTACAACCCTACCTCACGGCTTCTGTAACGACTCAGGAACAGTATGATGCTTGCGTGAGCTGTGGAATTACGGAAATCTATTTTGACAATGTGGTTAGAAGAAATCAGAATGATTATCAGGAAAAAGAAGGGCAGCTGCTGATCGGAGGATATGGCGGAATTCATCACTACCGAGGAACCAATCCGTTCGTTACGGACTATTCTCTAAACGTTATTAATGCTACTAGCTGCTATGAACTATATAAATTAGGGGCCAAGCGGGTCACTTTATCTTATGAAATGAATAAGAGCCAAATTGAAGATTTAATGAACGCTTATGTTGAAGAAAATGACGGTTCTCCTGCGCTGGAAATGATTGTGTATGGCAAGGCTCCCTTGATGTTCACCAAATATTGTCCGATGCGAAAAATGAATCAATGCAGAGTATGCAGAACGAAGAGCTATGAGTTAAAAGATGAGCAAGGAACGTTCCCTATCCTTTCCCATGAGGATTGTACAGCGACTATTCTTAATGGGAAGACGCTTAATCTGCTAGATGAGCTGCCGAACCTCAAAGGAATCGAGGCGCTCCGGTTAAACTTCACCGTTGAATCTAAAGAGCAGGTTGTAGAGGTCATTCATATGGCCTCAGGCAAATTAGATGGCTCAATGAATCATGCGGTCTTTAATCCGGAAACCGACACAAGAGGACATTTTAATAAAGAGATTGTGTAGGTAGCCCGAGGAGGTAGTAACAATAGATGTACTAAAGAAGACCAATAGGAGGGAAGTCATGCTAGATCGAAAAGAAATGCTTGAGATCAACAAAGCAGGATGGGATGAAGTAGCCGATCAATATTTCGGAATACATGCTTTGCCGGAATATGGGCCATATGCACCTACAGAGGATGAAATAAATCTTCTAGGTGATGTTGCTGGCAAGACAGTACTTGAGATTGGTTGTGGCAGTGGACACTCGCTCTTATACATGGCAAGCAGAGGTGCAGGGGATGTCTGGGGAATCGATTTATCGACTACTCAGGTTAATTATGCTAAGGAGCTGCTCCAGGAAAATAGAACGACCGGGAATATAAAACAAATGTCTATGGAAAACATAGATGACTTGCCCAGTGAATATTTTGATATCGTATTTTCGGTTTATGCGTTAGGCTGGACAGTCGATATAGCACGGACACTATCTAACATTTACAAAAAATTAAAAAACGGCGGGGTATTCGTATTTAGTTGGGAACATCCAATGCAAAGCAGGCTGACATATGATGATGGAAGAATAACCTATGCTCAATCCTATCATTCCGAAGGACCTTATCAGGTAACTTGGCGGAGAGTACCCGTGATTATGCACCATCGAAAAGTCAGCACAATATTAAATGAACTTGCAAATGCCGGCTTTTTTATAGAACGGGTAATTGAAGAATCACGGGTTCCTGAGACAGATGATAGTTTACCGGCTCAATGGTATTCGGGGATGAAGGCACGTTTAAGTCCTCCAACAATTATCATCAAATGTATAAAGAAATAAGCTAACGTCAAGGGCTATCCCCCGAGGGATGGCCCTTTGTTGTTACGTAAAAAAATGCCTCCAAAAGCAGAGGTTACTAAAGAACAGGTTTCCAATGCAGCGTTTAAGTTGACTAGACAAGAGGGATTTGAGATACTGACAGCCAGAAATGATTGTACAGGAGCATGAAGAGGTCAAAGAGGATGTTTTCATTCATTAAATATTCTAAAATCAATCATAAGGATGACCTTCAGATGAAAATATTATTAGTTGAAGATGATAAGACGATCGCGTCGGGACTGGAATATTCGCTGCAGCAAGAGGGTTATTGGACCGTTCTCTGCCATAATGCCGCTTCAGCCCGAAAGGTGCTCGCCGAAGACATCGATCAGTTCACTTTGTGCCTGTTCGATTTACAGCTTCCAGACGGAACTGGTTATGAATTATGCAAGATGGTGAAGGAACGACGGGATATCCCGGTCATTTTTTTAACAGTGATTGATGATGAGGTCAATGTCGTGATGGGGCTCGATATGGGAGCCGATGATTACATTACCAAGCCTTTTCGGGTTCGCGAGCTTCTCTCCCGGATCAAGTCCGTCTTGCGGAGATACCAGAAGCTGTTCCATGCCGGAGCGGTTATTGACATTGACAATGTGCGCATCCATACGCTGGAAGGCAAAGTATATAAAAACGGTGCCGAAATTTCGCTAACCGCCTTGGAATACCGCTTATTGCTGATCTTTGGCAACCACGTTGGGCAGGTCCTCACCAGGAATCAGCTCTTGGAGCAAATCTGGGACGTGGCCGGCGATTTCGTGAATGACAACACGTTAACGGTCTATATCAAAAGGCTAAGGGAAAAGCTGGAGGATAATCCAGAGCAGCCGGCTCTGATCAAAACGGTACGCGGTTTAGGCTATAAGGTTGGTGATTAGATGTTGCGCAATCGGGAAAATCAAATATTATTACTCGTCATGGGTTCGATCAGCTTATCGGCGATCGTCATTGCTGCTTTGATTTCGTCTGTCGCCGCAGCCCTGGTTATTATTGTATCCGTGCTGCTTACCGGCACAGCTGTATTATTCACAAAACGGAGATATTACGAGCTAGAGAAGCTGTCCGTCTATTTGCGGGAGATTAGCAGCGGGCAGGCCTCCCTTGATCCTCGCGATAATCAAGAAGGTGAGCTTAGCATCTTAAAGAATGATATTTACAAGGTGACACGCATGCTCTCCGAGCATCGTTCGCTATTGCAGCAGGATAAGCTTCAACTGACCGATGCAATCTCAGATATTTCGCATCAGCTCAAAACACCGATCACCTCTATGACAGTCATGGCAGATCTGTTAAGCGCCCCTGACCTGCCTCCACTCAAAAGAACGGAGTTCACCCATCATATCCGCATTCAGCTTGAACGGATCGATTGGCTTGTTTCATCCTTATTAAAGCTGGCGAAAATGGATGCGGGAACGATCCCGTTCAAAAAAGATCGAATACACATGAAAACCCTAATCCAAAAGGCACTGGAGCCAGTTATGATTCCGATGGATATTAAGGGACAGACCGTTTCCATCACAGGGGATGACAACGTCTCTTTTGACGGCGATTTCCATTGGACTGCTGAAGCGGTTATCAATATTTTGAAGAATGGAGTGGAGCATACCCCTGAGGGCGGTGCGATTACCATCACATTCTCCGACAACGTGCTATTTACGGAAATTGTTATTGCTGACAACGGAGAGGGCATTCCGAAAGAGGATTTGCCTTATGTATTCAAACGTTTTTATAAAGGAAAGAATGCTAATGAAGGAAGCATCGGTATAGGGCTTGCGATGGCTCACAGCATCATTGCAAGCCAGAACGGCGTGATTGATGTAGCGAGCGACAGCGGGAGGGGTACAGAGTTTCGGATCAAATTTTATAAGCATGTCATTTAACAGCACTCCGTAAGTGACTGAACTGTCACCTCCAAAGTCACTGTAAAGTCATTTTAGACAGATAAAATGATATTTATCAGATGAACGACGGAGGTACAACCATGCAAATGAAGCAGCAGCGCAAGATTACTTTTATGATTACGATAGGCTACACCCTGATTATTCTTTATTTTATGCTTTTTGCTTTCGGCAGAGCGGATACTGTAGATCAAAACAGTCAGTACACCTTTATTTTTTGGCCGGACGGTTTTTTTAGGGTGCCGGGTCTTTCCGATCTTCTACATCCGACACTGATGGACTTGGTGGGTATTGGAAACTTTGCAGCCTTCATACCTTTTGGCATACTGTTTCCGCTGTTATACCGCACCAGCTTTGTTCGCTTCATGACAGGGTTTATCCTGTCCATTCTTGTGGTGGAGACCATCCAGGCCCTAACATTCCTCGGCAGCTTTGACACGAACGACGTCATAACGAACTCAGTGGGCGCTGCTATTGGATTCGGGGGCTACAAGATTGGCTTCCGTACACAAAACTACTGGAGAAATATCGCTGCTACAGGAATTGCCAGTGCTGTGTTAATGCTCGGCGTATGGGGGGTCTTCGGAGTAGTTGATCAAGTGTTCACCAAAGAGCTGGCCCCTTTTGTAGCGATAAACGAATGGGAAGATAGTACCGGAAATCGATTAACGGGAACCAAACAGGACAGCCTTAAGATTGGCGGCCAAGACGTGACACCCCAATATAATGTGTATGGCATCGAAGGTAAAAAGAAGGAAACCTATACGTATTCGCTAGACAATAAGGGAGAACTGTATCTTAGCTTGAATTATGGAATTCCTGATCATAAGGATTTTCAGGGCAGCCTTAAGGTTACCGTTGACGGGAATGAGCTCCTGTCTGTATCTGCAAAAGATCAGCTCCATGAGCCGGATAATAGGATCCTTCATCTCACCCGGGCTAATGAGCTTAAGATAACCATTGAGGGGAATGAAACCCTGTGGGATGTTGGATATAGAGAGATGGTATATTCCTGGAATTGAGCATCTAAGGAAGTAGGGATGGCAATGGAGATTTTAACCATTGAAAATTTGTCCAAAATATACGGCACAGGCGAATCGGCGGTGAAGGCGCTGGATGATGTTTCCTTTTCGGTCCAAAAAGGTGAATTCGTCGCCATTATTGGACCTTCCGGATCGGGGAAATCTACACTCCTTCATATGCTGGGCGGTGTGGATCGGCCGACTGGCGGGAAAGTGTATGTTCAGGATACGGATATGTATACCTTGGACGAAACGCAGCTGGCCATCTTCAGACGCAGGCAAATCGGGCTGATCTACCAGTTCTTCAATCTGATTCCCGTCCTGACGGTGGAAGAGAATATTACGCTGCCGCTCTTGCTGGATCAACAAAAGGTAGATCAAAAGCAATTGGCTGATCTTGTGAATAAGCTGAATTTGCAGCATCGGTTAAACCATCTGCCAAATCAGCTATCCGGTGGACAGCAGCAGCGTGTCTCGATTGGCAGAGCGATCATCGGCAATCCTGCGATCATGCTGGCCGACGAACCCACCGGGAATCTGGACAGCAGGAATAGCAGCGAGATCGTCGATTTATTGAAAATGCTGAATAAGACCTATCATCAGACACTGATCGTAATCACGCATGACGAACGGATCGCCCTGCAAGCCGACCGAATCATTTCGATTGAAGATGGGAGGATTGCCAAAAATGAGGTGATCAGGCGATGAATATTGTCAATACATTAACCATCCGGCATCTGAAGCAGAACAAGAGACGAACACTTTTGACTATTTTTGGCGTCATTATTTCGGTATCCATGATGACCGCTGTCATTACGCTTATTTTTTCCTTTGCGGATTTAATGATCAGACAAACAATCTCAGATACAGGGGAGTGGCATATTCAGTATCAGGATATAACCAAGAAACAGCTTGCAGCGATACAGGGCGATGATGCAACCAAAACGGTTGCCATCACAAGAGACCTTGGGTATGCCCCATTAGAAGGGGGACAAAATTCCAATAAGCCGTACTTGTTCATCAAGGAATATGATAAGCAAGGGTTCACACAATTTCAGATTGAAATAAGCAAGGGACGTCTTCCGCACACGGACAAGGAGGTTGTAATCTCCGAGTCTGTTGCAACAAATGGCAAAGTGAAGTACGAAATCGGCGACCGTCTGACGCTTCGCGTCGGCGACCGATTCGAACAAGGGGGCGATCATCCCCTGGATCAGACGGAAACGCTGCGCAGGAAAGACGGCACATTGACCGAGACATTACAGCATAGCGTAATTAGGGATTATACTGTGGTAGGTTTCATTAAACGTCCGTTGTCAGAAACGGCTTGGGCCCCGGCTTATACGATCATTAGCTATGTCGATGATCAAATCATCGGGAGGGACGATCGGGTCGATGCGTCGGTAGTCTTGCAGCAGGTCAGTCCGTTCTTGTTCGCACATGCGGAGAAGCTGGCTGAGAAAAACCAAATTAACACTGTCCAATTTAATAATGATTTGCTTCATTATTATGGCTTGTCCAGTAGCGGAACCTCATCCAGTATGATGTTCTCATTATCGGCAATCATTATGGGGATCATTATCATTGGCTCGGTTGGACTCATCTATAACGCCTTTGCGATATCCGTCTCGGAACGTTCCCGCTATTTAGGGATGCTCGCGAGCGTGGGGGCAACGAAAAGGCAGAAGCGAAATTCCGTATTCTTTGAAGGGATCGTCATTGGTTTGATCAGCATTCCCATTGGCATCTTATGCGGTCTTGCCGGAATCGGAATCACCTTTTCGTTCATGAACATAATGATTGAAGGGGCATTATGGACGAGTGAAAAGCTGAGGCTTATCGTCACGCCGTTATTGCTCTTGATTACTTGTCTTGTTTCGATGCTGACAATTTTCGTTTCGGCGTATTTCCCGGCGGTTAAAGCATCCAGGGTATCTCCTATAGACGCGATTCGCCAAACCACTGACGTAAAGCTTACTGTCAAAGCAGTGAAGACGCCCGAGATCATTCGTAAGCTCTTCGGAATTGAAGCAGAAATCGGGCTGAAAAACTTAAAGAGGAACAAACGAAGACATCATGTTATTCTTTTTTCGCTTGTCACCAGCATCGTTTTGTTTTTGACGATATCGTTTTTCACGGCTGGCCTGACACAATCTCTGGCATTGTCGCTGGAAGGCATCAATTACGATATTGAAGTGTCGTCCAGGAATGGCGAAAGACTAGATGATGACCAGTTGATGCAATCGCTTGTATCTCTGGATGGCGTCACGGAATACAGCGTGAGTCATGAGTTAGTCAGGACCGCTTGGGTCGATGCAGCAAGCATCGCCGACGAATTGCAGGAGAAGGTTAAGCAGGATAAGAGTATGCTGCAAGACGGGAAATACCCTTACGAAATTAAGCTCTATGCACTGAATGATTCGAGCCTGCAAGCCTATGCCAGAGCAGCTCACGCAGATTACGAACAGCTTACGGATCTGGATCATCCCGCCGCAATCGTGATGGATACGATTCATTACAAAGATATAGATACGGGGAAATATATTCAGACGAAGTCCATATATGCGAATATCGGACAACCTATCGAGCTAACGAGTTTTTTTAAAGCGAGCGGGGAAGAAACGAAGACAAATCAAGTGATAATTGCCGCATTGACGGATCAGGCACCGATGGGGATGAGCCCGATAGGCGTAGGCGGGTTAAATATGATCGTGTCGGAACGCGTCATGAAGCGGCTGGCAGACGGCGAGGAGCTGGCTAAAGCTTCGATGTACCTTCATTTGAAAAGCACGGAACCGGTGAAAACGCAGCAGGAAATTGAAGCGATGAATGAGACCCATCTGAATGTCTACAATGTATATCAATTCAGAATAAGAGAAGAACAACAGATTCTGCTGATGAACGTCTTTTCTTACGGTTTTATCGTATTAATCTCTGTGATTTCCGTTGCGAACATCTTTAATACGATCTCAACAGGGCTGGTTCTTCGCAAACGGGAATTTGCGATGCTGAAATCCGTAGGCGTGACGCCAAAGGGGTTTGCAAAAATGCTGAACTATGAGAGTGTTTTTTATGGGGTCAAGTCGCTCTTGTATGGGCTTCCTGTCAGTTTCGCCGTGATGGTTCTGATCTATAAAGCATTTGCGAACAAATTCAGCTATGGGTTCACCCTGCCCTGGATGAGCATTCTGTCTGTCATTGTGTGTGTATTTGTCATTGTCAGCTCTGCGGTTGTTTATTCCGGAGCTAAAGTAAAAAAGGAGAATATTATTGATGCATTAAAGCAAGAGAATATATGATTCACCCTCTTTTTAAACCAGGATGAAGCTCATACGTTTGTAGCTGTGTTTATTCCTTCGTAAGTCCTTGGTATAGGGTAAGTTTCTCTGCGGCGAGAGAAATCATGTAATCAATTTCTTGCCGCTTGGATTCCAGCTCCATCAGATGCTGCTCAAGGATTTCAATCCGCTTTTTTAAAGTTGGACTATAAGTAGAAGGTTTCTCCCCTTGTTGAATTTTATCCATGACACAGCCCTCACGAGTAAATTCTGTAATCTCCTCAAGCGATAAACCCAATTTTTTAAGTTTATTTAGACATTGAATGTAGGAAACCTCGCTTTCATGGTAGACACGAGCCCCTCCATTACTGCGCATGGGTTCATGTAGCACCCCGATTTTTTCATAATAACGGATTGTATAAGGAGTTAGTCCTGTTTGTTCTGACACTTGACTGATGGTGAGCATCGGATTACTGTTCCTCCTTTATGAAAGCTGATATTGAAAGATATTATACAGCCTTTAGCTAGCTCAAAGCCAATGTGTACATTCGCCCCAGCCTTGTACTGAATAAACTCTTGACTTCCAGTTGACTCTAACTTGTAAGTTAACGTTACTCATTCGAATACAGGAACAAACACTAAAGGGGTGTCACAATGAACAACGAATATTTCACGATTCAGCAGGCTTCGGAGGGTATCTGGGGGGCTATTTCGGTTCCCGGCAGCGGCTCTTTGGGAAATGCAGCCATTATTGATCTTGGGGATTTAACCGTGGTAGTGGATACCACTAATCTGCCGAATTCTGCTGCTTTGTTACGTCATACTGCTGAACAATTAACGAACAAACCGGTCAAATACGTAGTGAATACACATTTCCATGGAGATCATGTCAACGGCAATCAGGAATTTATGAACAGCGAATTGATATCTACTGTGTGGACAAGAGATTTGCTTGCTGATATGGGTGAAGTGAATATTGATGCCATGCAACAAAACATTCGTAAGTTAATAACTAGCCTAAATAACATGCGTTCACAGGAAAGAGATCCTCATATGCTCACTGAAATCGACTATGATCTTTCCGTGCAGCATGCGCTGTATGATACGATCCCTTCCCTTCGCAGGGTGGTCCCCGCGATAACCTTTGACGACAAACTCGTGATTCGGGGAACAAAGCGAACCATCGAAGTGTTGTCTTACGGAGGCGGTCATTCATTAAGTGATGCCGTGGTGTATGTTCCAGAGGAGCGAACTTTGATTGCAGGTGATTTGGTATCAACTAAGACCATTCCGGTCATTCCCTACGGTAATCCGTACGCCTGGATACGCATCCTTAAACGCATGCAACAAGATCTCAAGATCGATACTGTCGTTCCGGGGCACGGAGATATCTCTCATTCAGAACGAATCACAGATGTCATACGCTTTTTGGAGAAAATGATCGCTTATGTTGCTGGTGCTGTAAAAAGCGGGCAATCAGAGTCGTACTGGCTGGAGCAAGGTGTACTAAAAGGGTATGAGGATTGGCATCTGCCCCAGTATTTCAAATGGAACTTTCGCTGGCTCTTTAACAGTATGCTTGTTCAAAACAACAGATGAGACAATCGGCAACCTTACAATAAGATTCTACCAAGTTGTAGAGCATCTGGTTTGGGCCTGATCAACAAGGTTATTATCTGTATATAGTATTTTAATTGAGTGAACATAGGGAGGATGCCGGGATGAGAATGCCAAGCGACAGCGAACTGACATTGCTATTCGAAGGAGATGGGCAACAGCTTGAGCAATTTACTTTTGCGTACAGCGTCACTGTAGATTGGCGAGAAGAGGACGAGGAGATCGTCCGGTTGTTCGGTAAACGGCTTCCAGATGAAACGGTTGAGGTGACATCAACGGACAAGGGACTGGACGTTACCTACAATGGACAACTGCATTCGATTGCGCTTACCTTTAGCGGACAAGACCGCTACATCACGATTCGCGGCTTTCAGGAGCTGATCCGGGACAAATACGAAATCCGGCTGTTTGAGGACTCATATTTTTCGGATACGCACGAATTTTTGATTTTACCGAAGCGGCAGTGGGAAGAGCTGGATGCCCGGTATCCGGCGCGGAGCAGGGAGATATTCCGTGTCATCGATGATGAGCTCGATTTTCCGTAACTTTTACAACTTGGATGCATCCTACAAGTATTTGAAAGAAAACGGCCTCTGTCCGCATGGTTTGCGGCAGGGCCGTTTTTCGTTTTTCATACGCTAGCTTCAAATTACTATTCTTGCCATACATTCATAGGGTCCCATGGCTTGATCAGATTGCCATATTTTTCGGCCAAAAAAGCTTTCATGTCTTCCAGCTTAGCAGGCACCTCGTTCCAGGCTGGAAGGGGGGATAACCCCCGTTTGCTTTTCAATAGGATATCCACGGTAACATACAAGCGTTCTGGCTGAATCCAATGAAGGAAGCGGGAAATATCAATTTGCTTGGTCAAGGACAAGGAATCAATTTCGTCATTGTAATGCTTGTTGAACTCGCTGATCAGGTTCAGGAGGTAGTCCCTCTGCTCCTTCACGAAGTCCAGGCCGCAGATGGCGCCATGTCCTGGAACAACGATTTCGGGTTTAATTTCATCAATAATGCGATCAAGCACTTTAACCCAATTGAGAGTTCCTTCCTCGCTGTATGCCGTACAACCGTTAAACACGACATCGCCGGCAAACAGCACTTTTTCTTTGGGCATCCACAGCAGCAAGTCACTGTCGGAGTGGGCCGGGGCTACGTTGTAAATCATGACTTCCGTATCGTCAAGACGGATGCTGATATCGTCCTTGATCTGAATATTCGGGTATACCCATTCCACGCCCTCCAGGTCGAATCCTTCAAATTCTGCTGCAAAAAACCGCTCGCCCGAAGTCGATTCCAGAGAATCCTTCCCTCTTCTAATGACGTTGTCCATCCAGCTGATATTTTCGGTGAGACGCTCTCTAGAGGCTTCCTTATGCATAATAATGCAAGCATCTTCAAACACTTTGTTTCCCCAGGCGTGGTCACTGTTATAGTGCGAGTTCACCACATATGCGGGAGAGCCGCCGTTGCTTACTTCCTTATAAGCCTCCCGCATTTCCCGCGCATGGAATAAATCAAAAAACGTGTCATACACCAGCCCTTCACCCTTATTGATGAACCCGGCATTGGCCCAACTGATACCGCGATACGGCGAAATACCGGCAAAGACACCAGCTGCGACTTCAATAAATTTGACGCGGGGTTTTTGGATAATACGTCCATACTTCATAAAAATTCTCCTTTGCGTATGTGTTCTTGGGATAAAGCATACTGATTATGCCTTTATTATAGAGAAGGGAAAACATAAATGCAAGCGAGTGCTTGCATGCATTTATTCTATGGTTTATGATTGCAGCAGAACAACATCACACAACTATATGGATGGAGGCGCTGCATATGCAAAACTTGTAGTAGAATAGGCTTAACATATTCAAAAGGGGAAATACAATGAATACTTCGGACAGAATCATTGAAGCCGCGACACGGCTCATCAGAGAGAAGGGCTATCAGGGAGTCAGCACCAAAGCCATTGCAACGGAAGCTAAAGTCAATGAATCTACGATTTTTCGGCAATTTGGAAGCAAGCAAGGCATATTGGAAGCCATTGTTGAAAGACATGCAGATATCCCGCAATTTGAGAAGCTGTTAAAAGAGGACGCAACGGATAATCCGGAAGTCGATTTGCTGAATGTTAGCCAGCAGTACCGTTTGTTCTTCCATAACAATGCGGACATCATTATGATCGGCATCCGTGACACAGGAATGCTTCCTGAATTGGACAGGGTGCTGGCTGATCCGCCAGTGAAGCTGCACTCCTTGCTGGTTGAATATTTTGAACGCCTGCAGAAGAAAAAAGTGATAGCTAGACAGGATGAGCGTCTTACTGCGATGTCTTTTCTCTCGATGTGTTACGGATTTCAGATGAGCGAGCTGATTCACCGGCAATATCAGTCCGAGCTCATCACTGAAGAAGAGTTCTACAAGCACAGTGTCTCATTGTTTGTAAAAGGAATGTTGTCTCAGTCATAAGCTTTGTGAGTACCATTTACTCAGGTTTCATGCTGTATATCAGTTCCTTCAAAAAAATTTCAGGTTGAGTCAAAAACACTGACCGTAACTGTCAGTGTTTTTTTTGTATGCTTGTCTTGTGTTAGCCAATAATGGACTGGAGGAACGAAAAATGCATACAAAAATTGAAGACTTCGCTGCGGAATGGACAAGCGAGGCGGAATTAACTGCTACCGTACTGGATGCACTTACGGATGATTCTCTTGGACAGGAGGTTATCGAAGGCCGACGAGTGCTGGGACAAATCGCCTGGCATCTGGTTCATTCGCTGCACTACATGACAACTTTGGGGCTCGCTTTCGAAGCTTCATCCAGAGGCGAAGAAGCTCCGGATTCTGCTGCATTTATAGCTTCGGAGTATCGGCGGATCAGCAAGAATTTACTGGACGCGGTTCAAACACAGTGGAATGACGAATCCTTGCGCGAGTCGGTCATGATTGAGAAGGAAGCTTGGCAGAACGGAAGTTCCCTTCGTTATACGATCATGCACCAAGCGCATCATCGCGGACAAATGACCGTTCTCATGCGCCAGGCCGGACTTCGAGTGCCTAATGTGTACGGTCCGACTTACGATACTTGGGTCGAGAAAGGGATAACACCTTTAATCTAAGTTCCTTTACAATGAAACAAACGGTCTAGGGAGTGAAGAACGGTTTGTCAAAAGCGGATAATATGCTGTCCATCCTATGGTTGCTTCGTTCGGGAAAGCGGATGACGGCGCAGCAGCTTGCAGACGATTTGGAGATTCATGTTCGCACCGTATACCGGTGCATTGATTCACTATGCGCAAGCGGCGCCCCGATTATTGCCGATGCCGGTCCGAACGGCGGTTACCGGCTTCTCGGTGAATTCGTCGATTCTCCGCTGCTCTTCGATGCCGAAGAGCAGAAGGCGCTCGTACATGCATCCGTCTTCGCACGGGAAGCGGGCTATCCGTTCACGGATGCGCTCTCCCGGGCGGTCGATAAACTGAAGCGATACACGAATGAAGAGCAGCTTGAGCGGATTAACAGACATAGCAGCGGGCTTGCCGTCATCCAGACACCCACGGATGCGAGAGAACTTGAATTGCTCAAAAGGTTAGAGGAGGCCGTAGCCCGGGGAGAGTCGCTGAATATGCACTATGCCAAAGGACCGGAGCTTACTCCAAGCCATCGGGTCCTTGACCCCTACGGCATCGTGCATTGGAAAGGGATATGGTACGCTATAGGGTTCTGCCGGTTGCGGCAAGAGATCCGAAGCTTCCGGGTGGATCGCATCGTCCGTTTGGAGGCAGCGGATACCCGCTTCGAACGTCCGGCTGCCTTTTCCGCGAGGGATTTCCTCTTACATTCTTTATTTCCGGATTCGCTCGAGGCTGAGACGCTAGTCATCGTAAGACTGCAGGGACATGAACACGCGCTTAACGAGCTATGCAAGCATTGGTTGTTTGGTCATGCACTGATCGAACGCAGGCAGCCCGGCGAAGCTCTTTTTAAGCTGGGAGAACTATCGCTGCGGACATATGTTCCGTACTTTCTTCTTCCGTACGGGAAGTCTCTTGAGATACTTGAGCCGCAAATACTAATCGATCGAATGGCTAAGGTCAGCCTCGAAATGTTTAAACACTACGAAGCGATGCAAATAAAATCAGAGGATAAGAAGGGAAGAAGAGCGGATATGAGCAAATTTGCGATGTACGGAAGATTGACGGCCAGCCCCGGGAAACGGGAAGAACTCGCTTCATTACTGCTGGAAGCTTCGCGTAGCTTGAAGGATATGGCGGGCTGTGAGCTCTATATTATCAATGAATCCGTAGATGACCCCGATACGATCTGGGTCACGGAGCTGTGGAGCGATGCAGAGGCTCATGCCAACTCTCTCAAGAATGAAGAAGTGCTGGCCGTCATTCAACGCGCACGTCCTTTAATCGCAGGTGCAGAACAGGTTCGGCTCCGCCCCGTTGGCGGCAAGGGATTAGATGTATAAAGAGTTGGTCCGTTAAATCAACCATCCGACGGGGCGTACTTATCCACGTCCGGCTCGAATACCGCTCCACCCGCCGGGTCCAGGTCCACGTGGATGGTTCCGCGTTCATCGGTCAGCACGATCATTCGCGAACCGACGACGGGAACACGGTCGGAGCTGGTACGCATGTGTGCTGAGACGACACGAGAAGCACCGTCAACGATATAATTTACCTCAACCGTGAATATCGGGTAATGAAAGAGCCAACTATTAGTGAAATTCACAGCGGTCAACGTCCCGGTGTACGACGAACCCTCCACACGGAGTCGCTCGATGTCCGCCTGACGCCGCCGGGCGTGGGCGGTAGAGCCGGGCAGCCGCAGGAGGGCAATGGCGGCCCAGAGGGCGCAGGCAGCTCCGACGACGGCGCCGAGCTCTTTCGGGATCGTCGGCGATGTCGCTATTGCCTCCAGATCGAAGGGTTGCGATGGATTACTTGTTAGCGTCCAGAGCAGGAGGGCTCCCGCGATTACGGTGAGTCCTCCTGTGACTCCTAGCGTTCTGAATAGACCAGCTACCCTGGTCTGTCCAAACTGCTGGGCCGCACTTGAGTACAATCCGCTGGTCGCACCGATCGAGACGATGAGCAGCACCACGGCGACGATCACAGTTACCGGATGACCGAGGAAAATGTTGACCGCCGGTGTCGGTGCCAGACCGAGCAGGGCGCCGAATGGCACGGAACCTGTTAGTGCCCAAAGTACAGCGGTTGCGAACAACCACGGCAGCACTGGAGCCACTCGTCCTATGCGGCGTCCAGGCTGAAGCGTAGTCATCCGTCCGTTCCTGTCCGTGGTAGAGAACAATGGCAGCATCTCAATATGCTCTTGCTGCCCTAGCTTTTGCTGACCCTTCGCAGTATCACTCATCAACATCGCCCTCCCGAAGAAGATGTTATTTTTATACTCAGCCCTACCTGACTTTCTTCACCAATTACACTTGGAGAAAACATTTTAATCATTAGTTCAAAGTACACGATAAGATTTTGTCTCCAAATGTCTTAATATCCTCTAAGTAGTCGTACCCTGGTGGATTTGGACCTGTTTGATTGTACATTCTAACTGCGACTAACCGATGTTTAGGAATAACCAAACAGGCACAGACAGTTAGCCCCAGTATTTGATAGGACCCGGGTGGGAGTGTGTTTCCTATTTCAGAAATAGCTCTAGGCTTATCCTGAATCCACCAAGTGAAGCCATTTCTAGGCAATGCATCATCAAGTTTGGCTGGGCTCTGATTCCTTGTAGCTTGTTCTATAACCTCTTTCGGAACAATCTGGCGTCCATTAACGAGTCCTCGGTTCAGGTGAAGATAACCCCAACAAGCCAATTCACGGGCACTTACAAAAAGATTGGCTTCTTCACCTTGGTCATCAGCATAGTCTTCATTTAACCATACTAAATTGTCTTTTCTATTCTTACACCAACCTGTCTCAATGAAATTGCAGGGTTTGAAAACATATTGTTGCATGACCTCTGACAGGGGCGCTTTAAATAACTTCCGTATTAATCTAATCAGCATATTGATCCCTGTATTACTATAATTCCAACTTGTTCCCGGCGGGAAAAGTTTTTCATGATTATTTTTAAGTCCATGAGTATGCGTTAATAAATGTCTTATTCTAACCCCTTGGACAGCGGCTAGGTTTAGATCCTCTAAGTAATCAGAAATATAATCATCCATGCTTGAAAGTTTATTTTGGTATAAGGCCAAGCTGATCGCAAAGCCAATGTATGACTTTCTTACGGAAGCAACATTAAACCGGGTTGAGGGCGCTACTGATTGTATCTTTGAATTATACTCATATGAGCCAAAGTAATTTTCATTAACAATGGTGTCATTATGGATGATAAATGTAGCGGCTGCGGAAGAGGAAATCTGGTTCTTAGCTTTAATTACATGGTTAGTTAGCGCCAAATATTTATCGTTTTTGGTATGTACTACTTCTTTTTGTAAGAACATAATCTCACTTCACCTCTGTTTATAATAAACATGCCAGTATAGAATATAAAAATCATACTACAAAGAGTTAAGCCTGGAGTGATTCGAACATGATGAATTTATATGGAGCGGAGCATCACCTGATGGTGGTGTCCGATTCGATTGATGCGGAAGAGCACCGGCATTCTTTTGTGCAGGTGACGTTCTCCTTAACAGATGAATTTGACATTGAGTTAGAGGGGCTAAGCTTGCGTTGTCCAGGGATCATTATCAATTCGAACGCCGTTCATCGGTTAAAAGAGGCAGGCCACCCGTTGATGCTTCTTCTGATCGACAGCACCTCTGAGATGGCGGCAAGCTTTAAGCGGGTTCTGGAGGGGCAGCAGTTCCATATGTTCCCGCATGAAGTGATGAGGAGCATCCGTGCATTGGTGCAAGAGCAGTATGCTGGCATTAAGGACCCGGACAGCTATCATTCTTTTCTGGGACAACTCATGAGGCTATTGGGTGTAGAGCAGGTGAAACCCACTATTGTTGATCCGAGAATCAGAGAGCTTATTCAGCTCCTCAAAGATTGCACCGGCTCCGAGCACTCCGTCAGTCAATTCGCCTGGCAGTTAGGTTTGTCCAACAGCAGATTGTCGCATCTCTTCAAAGAAAACACAGGTATTTCGCTTAGCGGATACATGGTGCTGCACAAGCTGCAGAAGGCCGTCTATTTGATTTTTGCGGGGCTCAGCATTACGGATGCGGCGATGGCTGCAGGCTTTGACAGTCCGTCCCACTTAGCTGCTACCAGCAAGCAGTTGCTGGGCATGACGGCGAAGGATATCCGTAAAGATAGCGTCTTTTTAAAAGTTTCCAGCCTGCATTAACCTTACAATGGGTGCAGGAGGTGTGTTCCATGAGTGCATACTTGAAGGAAACTGAATTGCTGAACTATGCTCACCCGTTGCTCCAGCAAATTGTTCACAGCCGCCGGTGGGATTCGATGTCCCGGAAGGAACAGATTCTCGGCATCTATAACTACGTCCGTGACGAAATCCGGTTCGGCTATAACCGGGCGGACGATATTCCGGCCTCGGAAGTCTTGCAGGATGGCTACGGCCAGTGTAATACAAAGGGTGTGCTGTTCATGGCATTGCTAAGGGCTGTGGGCGTGCCCTGCCGTATGCATGGATTTGCCATCGATAAGAGGCTGCAAAAGGGGGCCATGAAAGGGTGGTATTACCAGCTGTCCCCCAAGGAGATCATTCATAGCTGGGTTGAAGTGCTATATGAAGATAGGTGGTTGAATATTGAGGGATTTATACTGGATGTCCCCTATCTGACCAAGCTTCAGCAGAAATTTGAACAGTGTACGGGTTCCTTTTGCGGATATGGCGTTGCCACCGATAATTTTCAAAAGCCGGATATCTATTGGAATGAAAATGATACCTACGTGCAAAAAGAAGGCATCGTTCAGGATTTCGGGATTTACGACAGCCCCGATGCCTTCTTCTCCGCTCATCCGCAAGGGCTCAGTCCGATTAAGAAAATAGTCTATACCAGGGTGGTCCGGCATCTGATGAACCGGAACGTTGATCACATCAGGCGGGGCGGGATGATTAACTGATTTATAATTCGTTATCTATATAAATGGAATGGGCAATTGAAGTTATTATAACAGAGGCGGCCTTCAAAGCCGCTTTTTTCTATCTCCGATAGCCTGTTATGCTGTGAAATGAGCGGAGATCATCTGCAGGTTTCGACAATTGTTTAGAAATTGTATAGGTCCCTATTTTACAATTGTGAGGTATGTCATATGATTCGGCGCATTTGCATTTAGAGTGCTACTACATACCAAAACGATTTCAGAAAGGGATGAACTAAATGGTAAGCAACAACATGAATTTGCGGAAAATTGGAATTATGTTTCTGATCTTTACTCTTGTTTTCACGGGCATGGGATTAAGCTTCGGAACTTCAGTGAGCTACGCTGATGCTTCGGATATTTATGTAGCAAGCAATGGCAATGACAGTACAGGTGACGGGACCGAAGATAAGCCCTATGCCACTCTCCCCAAAGCCAATCAAGAGGTGGTCAGCGGGGGAACAATATATGTCATGGATGATATCACTTTGTCACCCGTTCAGCCCGGGAAGTTCCTAGAGCTCAAAGGGGGCAAACAAATTACAATCACAACAGATCCTAATGCCTCCCAAACTGCTGTGATTAAGCGTGGGGGTAGTGGAACACTTCTAGATCTGCTTGATGGTCACCTTACATTGAAGAATATCATCATTGACGGCATGGGAACTTCGTCTGCTGGAAGAATCGTTAATGTATACGGTGCTTCAAGTCTAACCATAGAAGATGGCGCAAATTTACGGAATAATAATATTTATAACTTGCCGGCAAGTGCAATTTACGTAAGTGATCCGGCATCGACTGTCAAAATGACCGGGGGAGAAATCAGCGGTAATAAGTATGCTGGTACGGCTACGAGTGCGATCCTTATGAGTAATGGGGAATTCACTATGAGTGGAGGCCGAATTACAGGGAATACTGGCGGAGGCGTTGAAGTCACAGCAGGTAAATTCATCCTGTCTGGAATTGGACAGATTACTGCGAATTTGATTGCATCGGGCAAGGGCCAAAACGTTAATTTGAAAAGCTCTAATCTTCTTTATCTGAACGGAGACTTCACCGGGAAAGCGGGCATCACTGTGCAAACCGGGATGACGGAAGGAAGCAAGTTTGGGGAGGCCATTTCCAGGGATCTGAAGGGTATCGAGAATCTGATTGCGGACAACACCCCATCTATATTTGCTGCGTATGGAGAAGGCAATGCTTTGGTATGGAAAAAGGCACCTGCCCCTGGCGGGGTGGGAGTAGGTAATGGATTGATTTCTTGGGTAGATGTAGGCAAGAGCGCTAAGCCTGTGAGTGGCAGAGTTACCGAGTTACAAGATTTGGCCATTAATGAAATATGGGACCGAAATGAGACCGACAGAATTATTCCATATAGCGCTAATGCTGTGAACTATAATCCCGCTATTCAGGTAACTTCGTCTACTACCTATTTCAAAAAAGCTTCTTTAGGTACTACACAGGACACAGAACGGGAAGTATTCTCAGTTCAAGCAAGCAGTAATTTTGCTGGTTTTCCTTGGGACTTAGGTGGTAAGTATGCCGCGACTTCTGCATATGGAAATGGATCAGGCAATCTGATTCGTACCTATTTTGGCTCGGATTCGTCTAAAGATATTGATGTCACAGGATTTGACTTGAAGAAAACACGAGTTATGAATATATGGAGTGCAGCAGACTCTGGAAATCCTAATCAAGACCAATGGTCTTTTTCTTTAGATGGAAAACAGTTGAATCCAATTAACGGTGCCGGAGATCAACATAAAGTTAATTTTACTCTTGCCGCCGGCAGCAAAGTATACATTGGTGCAGGTCACTATAGCCGGTTTAACGGCTCCATCTCCGAAGTCATTGTATTCAACAAAAAATTAAGTGAGACTGAGCGCCATAAGGTTAACAGCTACCTCGCTTTGAAGTATGGTCTGACATTGAAAAATGCTAGTGGTCAATTAATCGATTATGTCACAAGTGATCATGCGGCAGGGCAAACCTCTACGATGTGGACTGCAGCTAATAATCAGGGCTACGGTACCCGTATCACCGGAATCGGGCGTGACGATAAAGGGGCATTGAATCAGAAACAATCGAAATCTCAAGATAACGGCGCCAATTTAGCGATTTCATTAGGAGCTATGGTAGCTAATTCTAATGAAGAGAATAACGAGGAGATTGCTAACGACAGATCATTTTTTGTTTTTAGCGATAATGGGGCTGGGACAGAGTTCATTAGTCCAATTGATAAAGACAATGAAAGTCTAAAGCATACTGCACGCATTTACAAGGTGGAGAAAACTAACTGGGCCGACAAAGTTTCGGCATCTGGGCCACCTGTTCAGGTTACATTCCAAGTAGATAAAGTAGAAACGGCTGAACAATGGCCTCTATATTTAGTTGTCAGTGCAGACGATCAATTCGATCATCAGGACAAGTTCTACGAACTAGTTGACGGTAAAGTGACGCTTAGCAGTGAAGACTTGAATAATGGTTCATACTTCACGATTGCAGCGCCAGCCCCTAAGCTGATAAGTGCGGTACTTGATCAAGCTACAACAGATAGTAAACAAATTGTCTTCACTTTTGATCAAAATGTAGTGCTAACTGATTCAACTGGTTTCTTCGTTGAAATGGATGGTACAGAGGTGCCGATGGGTCAGGTTACTATTAAGGTTGATCCGGTGGACACCACAAAACTGATTGTTACATTACCATCCGGAACAGACATCGCCGGCAAGACGGTAACTGTGTCCTATAGCGGAAAAGGGAACTTGAAGGGGAGTAACGGAGTTCCTGTAGATGCTTTTGACAAGGATATTATAAAGCTTGCGAAGCCTAATGCTCAATTGAATAAGGACATGCTATCCTGGGGTCCTGTAGACCATGCAGACAATTATGAAGTAACGGTGAAGTTAAGTGACGGCACCAGTATTACCAAAGACGTGTATGGAGCAGAACTCGATTTGTCGACATTGGGACTGGAGCCCGGCAGCTACGAGGTAACTGTAAATGCGAAGTCGGATAATGATGCCTATGTGGATTCGGAACCGTCAGATTCAGTGACATATACCGTAACGAAGGTCGACAAGACCGCTCTTCAAGGGAAAGTGACCGAAGCAGGCGCGCTCGACAAGAAAGAGTACACGGCAGAAAGCTGGTCGAAGCTGGAGCTGGAGCTTGCGGAAGCCAACACCGTGCTGAACAATCCAGAGGCTACGCAGGAACAAGTAGATGCAGCGGTGACCAAGTTGACCGACGCAATCGGCCAACTGGAGAAGGTTAAGGTCGACAAGACCGTTCTTCAAGGGAAAGTGACCGAAGCAGGCGCACTCAACGAGAAAGAGTACACAGCTGAAAGCTGGTCGAAGCTGGAGCTGGAGCTTGCGGAAGCCAACACCGTGCTGAATGATCCAACAGCTACGCAGGAACAAGTAGATGCAGCGGTGACCAAGTTGACCGACGCGATCGGCCAACTGGAGAAGATTAAAGTCGACAAGACGGCTCTAGAAGCTAAGGTAAGCGAAGCAGGCGCGCTCGACAAGAAAGAGTACACGGCAGAAAGCTGGTCGAAGCTGGAGCTTGAGCTTACGGAGGCCAACACCATGCTGAACAATCCAGAGGCTACGCAGGAACAGGTAGATCGGGCGCTGGCCGAGTTGCAAAAGGCGCTGGATGATCTCATTGTAACGAGTGGAGAACTGCAAGAAATAAACCTGGTTGGTCTAACGAATGAAGGCAGCCAAGCTATCCAATTAACTCCTGAATTCGATCCAAATCAGAATAAGAATTATAAGGGTACAGTAACCAATAACGTTTATGGTATCAGCCTGAATCCAGTCGCAAAATATCCAGACGATACTCAGGTGAAAATCACCGTAAATAATGTAGAGTATGCTTCTGACAAGTGGAATAAGCTGCCGCTTAATGAAGGTGAGAATGAGATCAGAGTCGGTGTCTTTAATACAGCCGGCGAGCTAATCAATGAATACATCTATATCATCGTGCGTGAGAAAGCTCCCGGTAACGGCGGCAACAATGGCGGTGGTAGCGACGGCAGTGGAAGCAATTCGGGGACCTACAATCCTATTACTCCACCTACCCCTCCGGCGACGGAAAATACGAACATTGTAACTACCGTCAACGGTGCGGATCAATCGTTTGCCACGGGCACTGTAACACCAAATGGAGACCAAGCGATGGTTACCATCGATCCGGATAAACTTGCCAGCTTCATTGCAGACGGTAAGGGACATAAACTCGGCATCCGCGTACCGGGTAATGGTAATGTCGAAGTTCAAGGTCTGACGCTTGAAGATCTGAAGAAGATTGCTGATACCGGGTCCAGTCTGGATGTTGAAGATGTGCTGGCGATTTACCCGGTTCCTGCAGGACAGCTTGATGTGAACGCAATTAGCAGACAGTTCGGCAACGCGCCAATTAGCAATATTGCCGTGAACATCAAGATCAAACGTTCTGCAGACGATGTAACAAACCTTGCCCGCGAGAAGGCAACTCTGACCGGCTATGAATTGCTTGTACATCCTGTTGATCTCGATTTGAGCTTTATGCATGACGGGAAAACAGATAGAGCAGGATTATTGAAAGGTTATGCGCCGAAAAGCATTGCTCTTCCGGAAGGCATTGACCCGAACCGGATTACAACAGGCGTTATCGTCAACCCGGACGGCACCGTATTCCATGTACCAACGGTTGTTACGAAGATCAATAACCGGTATTTCGCACTTATTAATGATTTGCGCAGCAGTGGTACTTACTCGGTGATCTGGAATCCTCAGGATTTCGATGATGTAAGAAACCACTGGAGTAAAGCGGATGTCAACAACATTGCAGCAAGATTGAGTCTGAAGGGCAACGGAGATAACACCTTCTCGCCTAACCGGAGTGTAAGCCGCTCTGAGTTTGCCGAGATTGTAGTGACTGGACTAGGCTTAATGCGTCAAAATGTAACGCAAGCTGATTTCTCCGATGTACCTGCTTCTGCGTGGTACAAAGACTCTGTTGCGATTGCCAATGAATTTGATATCGTTCGCGGTTATGGTGACGGTAACTTCAAAGGTAATCAGCAAATTACGAGAGAGCAAGGATTCGCGATGATTGCCCGCGCGTACCGCTTGATTCAATCTGAAGATGTGCCAAGTCAAGAGCAGATCGCTTCCACACTGGCATCTTATACGGATGGAACAAACGTAGCGGCTTGGGCACAAGGCGATGTGGCTCAGCTGATCCTGGCAGGAATCATCCAAGGGAATGGACCGCAATCCCTTAATCCAAAAGCACCAATGGCTCGTGCTGAAGTCACTGCATTGATCGCAAGAATGCTCAAAGTAACTGACCTGATTGATAAGTAATGCAAACAACCATTGATGACCTGGAGTCGTCAATGGTTGTTTTTTTTCGCCGATAGACCTGTTAAGCTTAACCGTATCATAGGAGAGGTAAGTACAAGTACATTGGAGGAGGGAAAAGAATGGCCAGGAGCATGCTTGAGGATGGACTATTGATTATTTCTCAATGTAAAAGCGTGACTGGTGATGTTTGGGAAGCGCATTTTGGAGCGGCGGCGATTGCAGGTTATTTTTTTGTGAAAGAAAACCCGATCCCTCTTGATACCGTAAACAGAATTATGGCTCAATCCGAGACGATGCTCGATAAACATTCATCCCGAGGAGCAGCTCCTCCCGTGGTTGGAATAGATCCTGGAGATGCGGAAAAAATGATCCTTGAATCATTGGAGCCCGGGATCGATGAGCTGCATTGGGTCGGACATAATGTGATCTATGCGGCGCTAAGTTTGTTGGCCATTCAAGAGCTGGGGAGATGGGGGACGAAGGATGAAATCCTGGGGATCTCCACATTGATTCGTTCGTTTAACAAGTCAATCCCCGGGAGATCTTGGATCGGGTATTCCGTGTCTGATGTGAGGAAATTGGAGATTGATGAGAACGATCATTTTCCC
This sequence comes from Paenibacillus sp. FSL H3-0469, assembly GCF_038051945.1. Lineage (NCBI taxonomy): Bacteria > Bacillati > Bacillota > Bacilli > Caryophanales > Paenibacillaceae > Paenibacillus > Paenibacillus sp. FSL H3-0469. The sequence continues at coordinate 4,359,849 of NZ_CP150302.1, read as the reverse complement.
GCTATTGCGAATGCCGGGCAGCTGTCAGCATTCATATTAACTGAATTGTCTTCTTTTCGTACCATTTATAGAGCGGAAGCTCATCACGATTTAATAGGCCATATGCTGACCTTCTCGCATGCGTTGAATATTCTGTTCGATCTCGGCCATGTTAGCTATTTTAAAAGAGGACTTCTCCCGCTTCTTAAATTGGTTAAAGTCCTTCGGGCCAGTCACAATCTTGAAGCGGAATATCCGGTCCAATTAAGCTCTCCTGTTGACCGTCAACCATTGATCAAGGCCGACCGGTCTGAATGGCTGCCGGTTGAATATGAATATTGGTCTAGGGATTATGCCCATCATGACTGGGATTTTGGACATGTATTTAAGTTTCCGTTCAGCTTTTATAATCACCTGGGTAGAGTTTCCTTCCCATTGATCAAGGCCATTGAAAATTTCCGATATATCGTATAGAACCACAAATAGGTAGAAGGCAGAGGTGAGTCTTATGCTCAAGGAACGTATCGAGCTTCTGTGCAAGAAAAAGCAAATATCGAGGAAAGAACTTGTGGAGGGGCTCGTTACGCAGGCCCATTTTGCAAATATATTAGCAGGCAGGTATCCGTTAGCCGACGATTTGTCGGAGCATATTGCGGGCCGTCTGGGCGTCCCCGTCAGCTATTTGACCGCCGCGGTAACTACGGATGAGCAGGCGCTGAAGCGGGCGGAACACATCTTCCAGACCATGTCCGAGGGGGCGGTATCCGAAAGCTACGTGGATGCTCTGGACGATCGGGATGATGCACTCGTCGTAGAGTTAACGACTGCCCTTATGAAAGCCGTTTACTATCAACAGATGAACGATCAGACCGCTTACGACTACTTGCATCAATCCTACCTGAATCATTATTTGGAAAAGTACGGAAAGCCTGACGAAGTCGATCTGCCATTACCCTTAAAAAAGGCGCTTCTGCTATACAAAATCCAGTATTTCCGCTCCAAAAGCCTTTATTACAACGTGCTGGATGATGTGAACCGCCTAATCGGGCTTGTGGAGCCGGGGTCGGAAGTATGGCTCATGGCGCAGAACATCAGGATGGAATCATGCATTCTGCTGAAGCAGTTCGAGCAGGCGAAACAGGTGTTTGAGCAGACCATGCAGCAAATTGTCGATGATCGGCTGTTTCACCGTTTATCCGGCCTGTATGTGGCATACAGCGGCTATTGTTTCGCGATGGGCCTTGTGCAGGAAGCGTTGCGTTCGCTGTCGATGGCCGAAGCCAACCTCGTTTATTTACAACAGCCAGGCGATGTGATCACGACGATTATGAACAACCGGATTGTTATGCTGACGATGACTGGAGAGCTGGATAAAGCGCTGGACGAAATCGCCCGTTTCGAGGCAATGATCGCCAAGGAGCCGGAGGAGACCCGGAAGAAGCTTGAGCCGGTTACGACCATATATCGGTGTGAAGCCGCTTTCGCCCAGAAAAATTGGGGATTGCTCTCGCATGGAATTGAGCGGCTGCGAATTTCCCGTACCAATACGGATCAGGAGATGGCGTTGGCTTTCTATGAGAGCCAGCTGGCGCTATCCAAAGGGGACATGGAGAGATTTCAGAACCTTGCGCTGGAATGCTTGCCTTATTTCGAATCCAGCCAGCATGAGATGCGTCTTGAGCAATTGTACGAAGCGTTGGCGGTGGTGTGTGAGGAAGGCCGCCGCTATAAGGAATCGTCCATGTATTACCGGAAGCTGGTATATTTATTAAGGAATAACGGCGGGGGAGGGCCTTCCCGTCAGGTTTAAATACAAAATTCTAGAACCCATGGAGCATTGAATAACGTCTGAGGCTCTTAGTTTTGCAAGAAAGCCTCATTTGGAAAAAAATGAACCGTGAATCGGAAGGAAAACCCGCATTATCGCTCACTTGTTTGTATGCCGCCGATACTATTGTCTGGGTTAATGGCAATCGTATACAGTTAAGATACAACGACAAATCAAACGAAGAGAGGCGTGAAGCGTATGTGGGGATTGTTCGGAAAAAAGAAGGAACCGCAGGATCGTCTGGAGAAGGCAGAAAAGATAATGAACAAAGGAATATCGGGGCTAGTTATGAAAACCATGGTCTCCAAAGAACACAAGGATCTCATTAACCAAAGTCTGGCTACGGCAAAACAGGCGCAATTGGCATCGAGCGGCACCGTGCCGCTTAGCGCAACCGCTGTCGTCGTATCCGTGACGGATACGGGAAAGCTCATCAATTTCGATCCGATCCTCGTCCTCGTGTTGAACGTGACGGAGAACGATGGGAGAACGTATCAGAAGACACTAGAAACGCTCGTATCGAAAATCCAAATTCCGCGCGCCGGAGATCGGGTCGGCTTGGGTCACAACCCGGCTAATCCGTCCGAGCTTATGTATATGGGACTGCTGCCATAAAGGTTTGAGGAGCAGCGATAACCTGAACTGCATCCTGAATAGGGTGAGGTTCAGGTGTATTTACATTTTCCATTTCAAATGCTATTATACAAACATGACGTTAACGTTATATTATATCCCGAAGGAGTGATACCTCATGAACCGTATGCGCATTGGCGATTTGACAGAACGGGCTGGAGTAACCCAACGCACGGTTCGCTATTATGAAAGCATTGGATTGCTTCCCTCGGGCGAGCGTGAAGGCAATGGTCATCATTACTATACGGAAGAAACGGTTGCCCGTCTGCGTAAGATTGATCAGCTCAAGAAGCTTGGTCTAAGTTTGGAGGAAATCGGGGACGTCATCGAGCTCTATTTTACGGATACGAGCGGGGTGTTGCCGAAGCGGAAGGTCCTTGGTTTGCTGCGCCAGCATCTGGCCGACACGGACCAGAAGCTTGAAGCGCTCGGGCAGTTTCGCAGTGAGTTGTTGTCGCATATAGAACGTTTCGAGCAATGGCTTGATGCCAATAATGGTGATTAATTTTTTTGTTCAAAACATGACGTTAACGTCATGTTTAATACTCTTGTGGAGGTTGAATTTATGAGCGAGAACATTGGATTTATTGGACTTGGCCTGCTTGGTCTGCCCATCGCTGCCAATTTGCTGCAAGCAGGATATGCATTGACCGTATACAACCGCACCCCGGACAAAGCGGAGCCTCTCGTGGCCCAAGGGGCGCTGCAGGCAGTCCGCCCTGCTGACGCTGTGACAACCGGCGGGATCGTCGTCACCTTGGTATGGGACGATGAAGCATTGGAAGCCATCGTCAATAGCGAAGAGTTCCTGGAACGTGTGGGGCTAGGCGGTGTTCATGTATCCATGAGTACGGTGTCGCCGGATACGGGCAGGAAGCTGGCGGATCTGCACGCACGGTACGGTTCCGTCTATGTTGAGGCGCCGGTCTTTGGACGGCCGGAGGCAGCCGCTGCTAGGCAATTATGGATTCCAATAGCGGGCCCGCAGGAAGCGAAGGAGCGGGTCCGGCCGGTCCTGGAGGCGATGGGAGCTAAGGGGATTTATGACTTTGGCGAGGAGGCGGGTTCGGCTGTACTCGTCAAACTGATGGGTAATTTCCTTATCGTCTCTGCTGCACGCTCACTGGAAGAAGCACTGGGAATGGCTGAGCGCGGTGGGGTCGATCCCGTAGCGGCGGTCAATATGCTTACCAGTACACTGTTTACCGCCCCAATCTATCAAAGCTACGGCAAAATGATAGCAGAGAAATCAACATCCATATCCCAGAGTAAAATTCCGCAGAAGGATATCGGCCTCTTCCTGTCGGCGGCGCAAAGCGTGCAATTCCCGGCTCCGCTTGCCGGCCTGCTGCTTGATATGTTAGAAGACGGAGGCCGGAGCTGATCCTAAAGCTGCGGTCGATGATATTAGTGATAAAGCGAAGAGTCAGACCCGTTACAGGACTGACTCTCCGTTCTTAATTCCTCATTTAAGCAGGCTTGTATCGGATTGTACACCATTCGCAGACTGACTCCGCATGGAGAACGATAATGTAGCCGGAAGGAGTGCGATGGCAACACCAATGGCGCCTGCCACGCCGATGGACTGTAAGGAGAAGCTCTCCACCACAAGACCGCCAATGGCAGCTCCGGCAGCAATCCCCAACTGGATGAAGGAGGTATTCAAGCTCAGAAGAATGCCGGCTGCGCTCGGTGCCAGGCTTATCATATAGACTTGTTGAATGGGACCCGTAGACCAAGCAAAAAACGACCATAACAGCAATAGCGGAAAGACAGCGATAGAGGTATGGGCAAAGAGGGTCATGAGTACCAGAATACCTGCGTGGATCATCAAGCTTCCATTCAGCGTACGCGGGATACCTAATTTATCCGCACCATACCCACCAGCCTGGGCGCCCAGCAAACTTGCTATGCCGAATGAAAATAGCGCGATGCTCACCATCCCATTGCTCATACCCGTAATGTCTATCAGAAATGGTGTGATGAACGTGTAAATGATCGTATAACCGACCATCCAAAAGAAGCTAATCGACAAGGTTAGCAATAGCTGCGGTCTTTTCAACAGGGCGAGTTGTTCTTTAAGAGGCACATTGGCTTCTCCCTGCGACTTCGGCAAGGCCATTAAGATGACCAGCATTGCGATAAGACTAAGAAGGCCGATTCCATAAAAGATTATTTTCCAGTCGTAGGTGCTGGCGATGACTCTTCCCAGAGGAACACCTAAAATAAGCGATAGATTAAATCCCATCATGATCGTTGCTATGGCGGTGCCTTGTTTTCCAGGACCGGCAATTTGAGCAGAAACCGTTAGGGCAACCACGGTAAAGACACCTGTACTAAGAGCTAAGATTACTCTCGCGCCAACAAGCATCGGATAGCCTGTCGAGACCACCGTAATTAGATTCCCTATAAAAAATAGCACCAAAGCAGTCAGCATAAGTGTTCTCCGGCTTAGTTTGGAGGTAGCCGCAATGAGAATCGGAGTCCCTACTGCGTAAGATATGGAGTAGACCGAAATGAGTTGGCCGGCCGCAGCAATAGTTACGCCTACATCTTTGGACACCAGATCCAATATCCCCGCTATTACAAATTCCGAGGTTCCCACTAAAAAACTTATAATCGCTAAAATATACACCTTCCACGATTTAATCATTTGATTGTTCCCCTTTCAGATTCTCTAGCTAGCTCCTTGCGGACAAGAGGGGCCACCTCTGTACCAAATCGTTCGATCGTTCTCAGCAAATCACGATGCGGAAGCGTACTAAAGTCAACGTACAATAGAAAACGAGTTAAGCTCAGTTGTTTGGCTACACGTACGATCTTCTCTGCTACAACTTCTGAATCTCCAACATACAGAGCGCCGCGGGGGCTCACGGCTTGCTCAAATACACTTCGTGTATAATCCGCCCAACCGCGTTCCCTTCCAATCTGATTCATTTGCCCGGCCATAATGGGATAATACTTTTCTTTGGCAGCTGCAAGCGAGTTGTCAATAAAACCATGCGAATGACAGGCAATTTGCAATTGATTAGGATCATGCCCTGCTTGCTCGGCTGCTTCAAGATATAACTGCACTAAAGGGGCGAAACGCTCCGGCATACCGCCAATAATGGAGAAAATGACAGGAAGACCAAGCTGACCGGCACGAATGGCCGACTCTGGACTGCCGCCAGTAGCAATCCACACAGGGAGCGGGAATTGTTGCGCACGCGGGTATACGCCCCTGTCATGCAGCGGTGCACGGTGCTTGCCGCTCCAGGTTACGCGCTCTGAGGATCGTATTTTGAGTAAAAGCTCCAATTTCTCCTCGAATAATTCTTCATAATGTTGCAGGTTATACCCGAAGAGCGGAAAAGATTCGGCAAAAGAACCACGTCCGGCCATGATCTCCGCCCGCCCGTTTGTTAAGTTATCCAGGGTGGCGAAATCCTGATACACACGGACCGGGTCCGACGAAGACAATACCGTAACGGCACTGGACAGCCGAATATGGGTTGTAGTAGCTGCAGCCGAAGCTAAAATAATGGCTGGCGATGAGCTTGTGTAGTCCATACGATGATGTTCACCGATCGCATAGACATCAAGACCGACCTGATCAGCCAACTGAATTTCTTCCATCGCTTGGCGCAGTCTTTCGCTTGGCGGCACGCCTCCTCCTTTGGGGTTAGTGTGAAGAAATGTAGAGATTCCCAGTTCAAATGGCAAGCGTTTTTCCAAAATGATTTCCTCCTTCATGTTATTCTATATTTCTAAAAATATAGAAATGTTGTTTAAAAAAAATTTACGCCAGTAAATATGGCGCAAACTTCATTGCCACTTCTTGATCGACGCTGTAGTGAATAAACGAACCGTTCTTTTGCGCCTGGATTAGACCCGATTCCGTCAGTTGCTTGAGATGATGGGATAACGTTGAACCGGCGACATGTCCAAGCTGTTCACTGATCGCAGTAACGCATTGATTCTCTTGCTTAATTAGCATTAAGGCAATTTTTAGCCGTGTAGGCTCACCTAGAGCCTTGTATACTTTGACCGCTTGCATCAGATCGTGATCGACATCAGCCATTAAATTCTCCTTCCCGCCATCATTTCTATATTTATGGAATTATAGAAATGATACTACCACCTAAAGACAGCGGTGTAAAGTGAAAATTAAGCTACCTTAAATCCTCCACAAAATAACAAATATTCTTATTGGGGTAATACAGAGTAAGGTGTCCCGTGATTTTCTTGAAATTGGAATGAAAAAACGAAATTTATTCGGAATAGATGGAGGGTATAAAATGGCATTTCCAACGCATATTGTGTCGGCAGGTGGAATTGTAGAAGACGGGAATGGAAATATCTTATTGGTAAAGGCCCATGACGATGGTTGGGTGTATCCTGGTGGGATAACAGAAGTTGGAGAAAACTTAATTGATGGCGTGATACGTGAAATCAAAGAGGAAAGCGGAATAGACGCCACTGTCTGCCATTTAATCAATGTCATTTCAAATACAGCGATCCATAAGTGGTATGATGGTGTAACCGATGTTCCAACGAAGGTAATGTTTGATTTTGTGTGCAAAGTTGTGGGTGGAGAGTTAGCCACTTCTGATGAGACTAGTGACTGCAGATGGGTGGCAAAGGAGAAAGTTCTGGATTTCATTACCCTACCCGCAATCCGCTTGCGATATGAAGCTTATTTGAACTTTAACGGCTCTGTGAATTTTATAGAGTACGTCACCACAACAACGTCCGAATGTAGCGTCAAGCTACAAAGAGGGGTATGAAGCCCATCTCATAGTTCAAAGCCACTCCATTGTCAGGGGTGGCTTTGAACCTTATTATAAATAACGCTAATTTGCTGAGTATTACACATTGAGAATGATTCCACGACTCTTGTCCATGCTAGCGATATTTGAAATTGTTTTTCCGCTGTGGCTCATATATGCGCCACAGCCCGAACCTCTACCCACTGTTCCGGAAATGCCAGGTAAGTCACCCCGATCATGCTCCCCGCCGGCCGGTGCGCTCCGACATACTTTTTGAAAAGTCCGATCGCAGTTTCCCCATGCTCCTGCGCATTCGTCAGATACAGCTCCACGTAAGCCAGATTATCCTTTGTTGCTCCGAACTCTTCTAACACGGTATCCAAATTCTCCAGCGTCTGCGTCATCTGTGCCTGAATATCGCCTGCTCCGACGAAGTTGCCCTCCGCATCATGGGAGAACTGTCCCGAGATATAGAGCGTGTTGTCAACAAGGTACCCCTGCGAAATCCCGTGATCCCAGAGATTATGGTTGTACGTGCGAATGGTCGTCATGTCTTAACCCCTTTACTTTAAAGTAAGGCTATTATAGACTGAGCAAAAATAAAGGGATAGTACGCACAAAGAAGTGGGCTACTATCCGAAAGGATAGTGTGAACATGGGCATTTCTGATCTGAAGGGCAAGGAAACGGTGATCCAAGACACTCCGTTCGGTTATACGATGTCCGTAATCGGCGGGAAGTGGAAGATGGCAATTCTGTATCTGCTGTCCGCCAATCCGTCTATCCGATTCAATGAAATGCAGAGACAGCTCGGAGCGGTGACGTACAAGGTACTCAGCGCGCAGCTTAAGGAATTGGAGGCCGACGGGCTGGTGAAGCGCGTGGAGTATCCGCAGATTCCGCCCAAAGTGGAGTATTCGCTGACAACGAAAGGACAGACGCTGCTGCCTGTGTTGGAGCAGTTATGCGAGTGGGGAGCACAGAACCGGTGAGGTTCACCATACATGCGACAAGTTCATTGGGGGGAAAAGAATGGCCAGAAGCATGCTTGAAGACGGACTATGGATTATTTCTCAATGTAAAAGCGTGACGGGTGATGTTTGGGAAGCGCATTTTGGGGCGGCGGCGATTGCAGGTCATTTTTTTGTAAAAGAAAACTCGACGTCTGAGGATACCGTTAACAGAATAATGGCTCAATCCGGGACGATGCTCGATAAACATTCATCCCGAGGAGCAGCTCCTCCCGTGGTTGGAATAGATCCTGGAGCCGCGGAAAAAATGATCCTGGAATCATTGGAGCCCGGGATCGATGAGCTGCATTGGGTCGGACACAATGTGATCTATGCGGCGCTAAGCTTGTTGGCCATTCAAGAGCTGGGGGGATGGGGGACGAAGGATGAAATCCTGGGAATCTCCACATTGATTCGTTCTTTCGACAAGTCTATCCCCGGGAGATCTTGGCTCGGGTATTCCGTGTCCGATGTGAGGAGATTGGAGATTGATCAGAACGATCATTTTCCCGATATTGTGAATGCCGGGCAGCTGTCAGCATTCATATTAACTGAATTGTCTTCTTTTCGTACCATTTATAGAGCGGAAGCTCATCACGATTTAATAGGCCATATGCTGACCTTCTCGCATGCGTTGAATATTCTGTTCGATCTCGGCCATGTCAGCTATTTTAAAAGAGGACTTCGCCCGCGCAGAACGGTCCGAATGGCTGCCGATTGAATATGAATATTGGTCTAGGGATTATGCCCATCATGACTGGGATTTTGGACATGTTTTTAAGTTTCCGTTCAGTTTTTATAATCACCTGGGTAGAGTTCCCTCCCGAATGATCAAGGCCATTGAAAATTTCCGCTATATCGTTTATATCCAATCAAGCTGACAATTTGCCGTTACAGACAGCGAAAAGGTTGAAGCTCCGGTGCTAAATATATAACTCTCTACTTATATTATAACCGGATTTGGAATTTTTTTATAGACTACAATTTGCGCCCCTGTAGCCTTATACTCTTATACGAAAGTCAAAACCTAAAGGGGTGTGCCTATATGAATGACAACAAAAACATCTTAGATCCAGGTCCGTTCTTCCATGGGACGAAAGCAGAATTGAAAATAGGAGACTTGCTTGAACCCTTGTATTTATCCAATTATCAGGATAAAAAATCGAATCATATCTATTTTACGGCAACGTTAGACGCTGCTAAATGGGGGGCTGAATTAGCAAAATCCAACTCAAATTCAAAAGAGAGAATTTATATTGTGGAGCCCGTAGGTGAGTTCGAGAATGATCCGAATTTGACTGATAAAAGATTTCCCGGAAACCCAACACGTTCATACCGGTCTAAATCCCCTCTGAAGATATTAGCGGAATTAAGTTCATGGGAAAGACATTCCGATGAAGAAATCAATCATATGCTCCTGTCTTTAAAAAAACTAACTGAAGAAGGGAAGAATGTAATATACGATTGAGTCCTGCAAATAGCAGGTTGACACCAAAGTAGTTAGGTGCCATACTACATGTATGAACAACAAGAATAATAAATTAAATGACATGGAGGCTATTCCCTCCCTTGTACAATCCAAGCGTCAGATTGACCGCTATAACCTCGACATTGACGCACAAGCTATACTTGTCGCGTCTAGGCTAATGGCAGCTGGGGCCCAGCTTGGGCATGCCTCCGAGGTTCATTTCTCCAGATTCGGCTTATCCACAGGCCGATATCGTGTATTGGCCGATCTTGAGGATAACGAAGGAGAAGAGTTGCCTTCGCAATTAGCGGAGCATTTAGGCGTTACACGTGCTACAGTGACGGGTCTGATCGACACTCTTGAACGTGATGGCCTGGTATCCAGGCGATTAAGCTCAGAAGATGGCCGTCAGAGATCGGTTGTTTTGACGGAAGAAGGAGATAAGAAGCTACGTGAAATGGCTCCTGAGCATTTCGCCTGGCTGGAAGCCATGGTGGGCTTACTCAGTAGCGATGAGCGCAGCGTATTTCTCGACTTGCTGGGCCGGGTTACACAGGGCATCGCTGCACTTACGAACGAACCAGGCTCGAAACCGCAATGAAACATCAGTAATGAGTAGAATGGGCTAGTAATGCTAGCCTATTTTTACTCCCATATAGTTAGGTACCTAATTATATTTCGCTGAAAGCCATGAAATTGAATGATCTCAAAGAAAGAAGGGAGCAACGAAATGAACCAGATAAAATACCCGAATCAGACCGATGATGCTTACGGTATCAAGACGGTTGGTTCCAGGAATAAGGCCTTGGTATTATGGCGTGAAGTTGTAATGGCCTATGCTGCTCCTGCCATCATGGCAAGTATTGGGGGGCTGATCACTGCTGACAGGGGGCTTCAAATAGGGGCATTGACCACAATCGGCGGTGCATCGGCCCTGATGGCCTTGCTGATGGGCCTTTTGTTACGCAGCCGAGTGGGCGATATGCGATGGGTTCTAGGCGCACCTCACTTGGTTGTGGTAGGAGGGTTCGCATTAGCCGGGTCCTTGTGTGGCCTATGCGCGGCATGGGTGACATCCGGTGTACTAGACATTATGATGCCGGGCATTCACTTGGCCTGGGCCGACCGCATCTGGATCGACTTCCCGTTGTCCGGATTCATAGCAAGCACGATAGTGATATGGCGGTGGCGTCTTACCGCCGCAACTAAATTGTCATCCAAAAGGAGAATGAAAAAATGATAGTTATTATGGGAGCAACAGGTACGATAGGCCGTGCGCTTGTGGAACGTTTGATTGATCTTGGTGTGCCCGCCAGGGCTCTGAGCAGAGAGCCGGAGAAGCTGCGTAATCAGATCGGAGAAAAAGGCCGGTCGGCTATCGAGGTCGCATGGGCAGATGCTGCTGACCCCGAATCGCTGCGCCGCGCCTTTACAGGTGCCAGCCAGCTCTTCCTCGCCCTGTCCAACAGTCCAAGACAAATCGAATGGGAAACTTCAATCATTCAGCTTGCAGGCGAATCTGGAATCAAACACATCGTGAAAATATCCAGCCCTGCCTTTGAGCAGAGCGCTCCCGTAGCAGTCGCGGGCTGGCATCAAGAAATCGAGAATGCGCTGAGGGAATCAGGTCTCACCCACACCGTGTTGCGGCCTTATGCGTTCATGCAAAACATAATGCGCTTTGCCCCAACAATTACAACCCAAAATGTTTTCTTCGGCTCTATGGGCAATTCACCATGTAACTTCATTGACTGCCGCGATATCGCAGATGTTGCCGCAGAAGCTCTAACTAACCCTGAGGTGTCCGGCCAAGTATATACGCTTACGGGTTCAGAGATTGTCAGCTATCCTCAGATCGCGGATCGGCTATCCGCTCTGCTTAATCGGCCAATCAGTTACATCAACTTGGAACCCCAGGAACTACTCCGTAATCTTATCGAACACGGGCATATGCCTCCTTGGCTTGCGAACCATGTTGTGGAAATTCAATCCATGGCTACGGTAGTTCCAGAACGTCCAAATGACACTGTGCAGCGCTTGCTCGGCAGAGAGCCGCGTAAGCTGGAAGCCTTTCTGCATGAGAGTGTAGAAAATTTCCGGTATAGGATCATCAACGTGAGTTGCCCGGAATCAATAGCATTGAAATCACACCGTTTGGGCTAACGTACCAACGATTGGGTTACAAAAAGGGAGATTAGCAGCGATAAACAGCTGTTGATCTCCCTTTTGCGGCTCTGCTATTCGCTTGCTTCTTTTGCCGACATGTCGTCCCAGATGTTCTGGAATTCCTGAAGCATTTTTTCTTTCCCGATCTTCTTGCCGATATACGACTGGATCTGCGTGGCCATTTGCCAGGTGTTCGCTTCGTAGCCGGGGTACAGCTGCCATAACCAGGGGAGTGTCTTGCCTTCCTTGATGTAGGACAGAATCTCCCCGGACAGGGGACCCAGCTTAGCTTCAGTTGCCGGAATGCTCTTGAACGCCGGAATGAGCTTGGCATCATCCACGATGAACGCCTGGCCGGTGCGGGAAGATACGAGCCACCGCAGGAAGGCTTTGGCTTCTTCCTCTGTTCTTGAGTTCTTCAGCACCACCCAATAATTCGCAACGCCAACAGGAAGCTTGTTCATAGCCTGGGCATCATCGTTGATCGGCATCGGCAGAAATCCGATATTGAGGTTCGGGTGGAGCTTGTCGAGCTGCAGCTGCGTCCAGGTTCCCTGCTGCATCATGGCGGCGCGTCCGTTCGCAAAGTTAGCAACCTGTGTGTAATAATCCGTCTGCAGCGGATTGGGCTGGCCGTACTCGACGGTCAAATCTATCAGGTTCGTCCATTGCTTAAATATCGTATTGTCTGTCAGAGCGGCGCTGCCATTCTTCACCCGTTCAATAAATGCAAGCGGATCTGGCTGCTGGGCGAATGCGGTGTTAAGCAGATGATTCCCCAGAATCCACCACTCGGCATAGCCGTTCTCAAAAGGACGGATGCCGGCCGCCCTAAGCTTAGCGGCCGCTTCCCGCAGCTGCGTCAGCGTGGCGGGAGTGTAATGGATGCCAGCTTGGCGGAACAGGTCCTTGTTATAAATGAAGCCCCAGCCTTCCAGGGCGAGCGGCATCCCGTAAATCTTGCCGTCCTTCGTAATAGCCGGCTTGGCCAAATCAAGCATATCGTCTACCCATGGCTGGTCGGACAGATCTTCCAGATACTCCTGCCACAACTCGAGATCGGTGTAGCCTGCCACAAAAAAAATGTCGGGCTTATCACCGGAGTTGAACTTTGTCTTAAGTCCCGCACTATAATCACAGCCGCCGCCGCAGGTATCAACTTCAATGTTCACGCCGGTCTCCTCCTGATACCGCTTGACCAGGGTGTCCAGCTGCTCGGCCATTTCGACCTTGAAATTGAAGATCTTGAGTGTAGGGGCCGGCTCTGCGGTCGCACCTGCCGGGCCGGAGTCATTCACGACTTGGTTATTGTTCCCCCGGCACGCCGTGCCAATAACGGCCAGGACCAGCACAAGGGCAGTCAAGATCATGGATCTAAGCTTCATGGCATATCCCTTCGTCAATCAAGATGGCTGCACATCCAGTATAAACGCCATCCCCCCAAAGAGGAAACAAGCCGTTGTTCCTGCTGCCGCGCTTATTAGCGCGGCCAGCGTTCCTCCTTGCCCATCAGCGGTGTGAAAGGCTGATGCGGCTCAGTCTGATACCAATAGGCGACCGATGCCACGTCATCCTGGCGTTCGAACAGCCCCTTTTTATACACGCCGATCTGCTGAATGGTAACCTTCAGATCCTCCTGGAACCGGATGGGGTCCAGAATGTGCCAGCGGTAAAATCCACGCATGGGCGGCGCATCGTCATTGTGGTACGGATTATGGACGGCCTCGTCATGGCTGGAATAGTAGGGATAGCCCATGTATGGCGTGCAGTACGTGTTCTCGATCGTCTTGCCGTCCTTTTGAGTCGCAAAGCTCCAGGCACCCCCGAAATAATCCTCAGTGCCGGTGCCGCAGATGGTCGGATACTCCTTATCGCCGTCGATATACATCTTGATCTCGCCCTCTCCCCACCAGTAGCGCTCCAGCGTGGTAAGTGCCATGTAGGTTCCGACATATTGGCCGCGGCCTTTGACGTTGTCGAGAATGATATAATCCTCCGCTTTATCCGTGATCCGCTGCCGCTTCCATTGCGCGTGGAAGTAAGCCGTATCTTCAGGCAGCTCGTCATGCAGGCAATAATCAATCTGGTAGAAGAAGGCAGGAATTGACGCTTCATGCTGGTTCTCGATTTCAATTCTGGCTTTGCTCCGGAACGGCATCGGAAAATAGCAGTTGAATCCTCTTGTCGGATTGACAACGATCGGCTGGGAATTGACGGTGCAGCCTCTCCCGAAGCCATTGCAGAAGAAATCGCCCAGCGGGCTCTCAACGGAAGGCTCCGTCTCATCGTCCCAATACATGCGCAGCACCAGATCGCGCAGAACAAAAGTATCCGCTTCGGTATGATCAGTCACCGTAATCCAGATGTGCTCGATAATGCCAGGGCCGCTGATCTCAGCCAGCGTTACAGTTGCCCCGGGCGCCACATCCCGGATACAGGGCGAGCCTTTGCGGGAGGGGCCGAGAGGGCCGGAGGCCATCCCTCCTTTTCCTTTTTCACCGTGCGGATTCTCTGCGTTAATGGCCCGGCTTCTGCCGGTCTTGATCAGAGGGAGCGACGACAGTCCTCCCTGGAACGGGTTGATATTCATTTGTTCTTCTCCTCTCGGTAATCAGCCTTTGACGCCGCCGGCCATAATGCCTTCCATGATCTGTCTCTGGAAGATGGCGACGAATATAATGATGGGCAGAATGATGATCCAGCCCATAGCACTAACCAGATCCCAGGGCACCGCGTACATATTGTCTCTAAGAGGCAACTGTGTAATAGCTGTTGAGAGCACAGAGATGCCATTGGAATAGAACAGCGGTGTGAAGAAATTGTTCAGGCAGGTAATAAAGTTGACGATACATACTGTTGCCAGCGCCGGTCTCAGGAGCGGAATCGTCACATAGAACATCGACTGGAAAAAGCCGCAGCCGTCAATAGAGGCGGATTCCTCGATGGAGACCGGAATATCATTCAGATAGTTCTGCAGAATCAGGATGGTGAACGGAAGAATACCGCTGATATACAGGATGATCAGGCCGGTATACGTATCGTATAAATGAACGCTGCGCAGAAAATCATACAGCGGCCGCGCGGTCACCACATCGGGAATCAGCATGGAGGCCAGCAGGAAGCCGACGGCAATGGATAATCCTCTGGTGCGGAAACGGGCAAAACTGAAGGCAGCCATGACGGAGATGACCATACCAATCAGGATGGATAGCCCCACAATAATTGCGGTATTTCCTATTTTGGGCAACAGGCCAACATTCTTGATCAGATAACGGTAGCTGTCCAAGGTCGGATGGGCCGGCCAGTACTTGACCGGTTTGGAGAATAGCTCTCCGGCCGGTGTAATGGAAGAAATAAAGATCCACCACAGCGGAAAAAGAATAAGAAATGCGACAATGGCAGCCAATCCCCATATGGTCAGGGTCAGCGGCACAGATCTGGAGTTTTTGGGGATCATAGGATATCGCTCCTTAATAGTCTACGCGTTTGGCTGCCGACATACTGAGCCCGCTGAGTACAGCCATCACCAGGAACAGCACGACGGCAATCGAAGCGGCGTAGCCGGTATTCAGATTCGTAAACGCTTCGGTGGTTACCCGGTAGGCAATAAGTGCGGTGCTCTCACCCGGCCCGCCGCTTGTCATCGCGTATACAACATCAAAGGAAGTGATGCGCCACATGGTAAAGAATATGCTGAGCATCAGAATGTTCCTGGAAATAAGCGGAAGCGTGATACTGAAAAAGGAGCGGATGCTTCCGGCTCCGTCAATTTTGGCGGCCTCATACATGTCCGAGGAGATGAATTGCAGACCGGCCAGCACCAGAATGGCGAAGAAGGGCAGGTCCTTCCATAGGTCCACGGCGATTACGGCGCTGCGGGCTGTATTGGTGTAGATCAACCAGTCCAGATTGAAGGAAGGGGCGAACCGGCGGATAAAGTCATTGATCAGACCATATTCATTGTTGAAGGCCCATTTGGACGCCATCGCGATCACGACCATCGGCATGGCCCAGGGAAGCAGCACGATGGTTCGGAGCACCTTTTGTCCGCTGAATTTCATATTGAGAATTAGCGCCAGGATGATTCCGAGCACAATATGGCCAATCATCGATCCCACAACGAAAATGGCCGTAAACCGGATAGAGGTAATCATTTTCGAATCGTGGAAAAGCTGAACATAGTTATCCAAGCCGACAAACCTGCGGATGCCCTGCAGCAGTTTGACCTCAAACAAGCTGATATGGAAGGTTTCGATAATGGGATATATGGTCGTGAAGATCCGGATCAGCAGCGCCGGCAGTACAAGAATCCAGGCAATCATCCAATATTTTTTGCTGGCATACATGAAATGCACCTTCCTCGCAGGTTAGCCATATCCGTAGAATAGGGGCGGCACAAGCAGGCATCTACAGATCAGCCTGCTTGTGCTGCCGGGAAATGGCCCTGATTATTTGTAACGTTCAACGGCTTCCTGTGCTTTTTTGCAGAAATCATCCAGCGTAATTTTGTCCTGGATGTAGTTCTGAAACAGCGTTCCCATCTCGGAGATGAACTCCATCGTCTGCGGCAGCATCGGACGCCCATGCACCTCGTTGGTCGATTGGATCTCGCTGTAAATAGTCTTGATGTCTCCGGCAACCTCTTCTTGGGCCGCAACATCCGCTCTGGCCGGATAGCGGTCAAAGTTCTTCCAGCCGTTCAATTCACCGTCTTCACTGGCGGCATATTTCAGGAACTTAATGGCAGCATCCTTGTTCTTGGAAGCCGAGTTCAGGACATAGCTCCAGGAATCCGTGAAGATACTCCGTTTCGCAAATTCCGGCATATTGATCATATGGATCTGATCTTCACCGTAGCGGTTCGCCTGCTTGTAATCCGTACCGGTCCCCCACATGAAGACGGAAGCATATTTGCCGTCGATGAACTTCTGGTTCATCTGTTCATATTTGTCCGCAATTTGATCCACTGGTGTGACCTTCCAGGTATTGGCCATGTCGTACATGAATTTGACTGCCTTGCGGCTGCCTTCATTGCTCCAGTCAAAGTAATCGCCGCCGAACAGATTGACGAAGGTCGCGATTTCGTTGAAGACATACGTCTTTTCCCAGGAGCCGCCGTATCCGTACTGACCGTCTTTGGTCGTCGCTTTCAGAAATTTCACAAAGTCTTCTTCGTTGTTAATGGAAGTCATGCCTGCGGCATCGAGCTTCTTCTGATCGACCCACAGGCCAAGATAACCGGTGTAGCTGGGGACGCCGATCAGATCACCTTTGCTTGAGGTCAGCATATCCTTCATATAGCCCTGCGGCAGCTGTTTCCGCACATCATCAGTCAGGACCGTATCCTGCAGCGGCTCCAGCCAACCGGCATTTTTAAAAGAGGTTGCCATTTCATCATTGATCTCAAGGATGTCAACGGTATTGTCACCGGAGGAAAGGATCGTCGATACCTTCTGCTGGCGGGTGTCCGAATCGGTCGGCGCGGCGACCCAGTTGATCTTCACGCCACTCTTTTCCTCCGCTTCTTTGAGCCAATCCTGAAATTTAGGATTCGTGGACTGAATAGTGTAGAGGGTAATCTCATCCTTGCCTGCGTTGCCGCCATCCTGGGTTCCGGCTGCCGTCTCGTTTGCCTTGGAGTTATTACCGGAGCAACCGGACAGTGCAACCGCGATCGTTAAGGAGCCGGTCAAGAAGAGGGACCAAAATCGTTTCATACCATAACCTCCCTGTTTTGTTTTTCTTGAAAGCGCTTTACAATCTCAGTATAGCTGCTGCCACACCAGCGAAAAACAGCCGTAATTGATCAAAAATGTGTAAAATCGTGATATGGGTCATATATCCATTTCAGCACCGGGGCTTTCTATTGACCTTCCTGCAAGGCGGTGCTAGACTGTTAACCAATTCGTAGAGCGAGGGGGACCGCCATGAAATTCCGCCGCAGCATCCGCTATAAGTTGAGCATGTTTCTGATGGTCGCCATCCTCCTGCCGATCACCGCATCTATCCTGATTTCCTACTTCTATACCAGGCACTCGTTGAAAGAAGACGCTATCCGGGAAAACTCAAACACGGTCCGGCAAGGGACTACAAGCTTGAGCAATCTGCTCAGCGGGATGAACAGCATTTCCCTGTACGTATATAACAATATTCAGATGCCAAATAGCCTCTATAACATCCTGAACCGGGGCTACAGCGATTTTTTGGTCGAGATTAATATTTACTCCGGTCTTCATGCCATTGAACAGTCGGCCAAGGATATTCAGCAGGTCTATCTCTACTCTGACCTGACCCATCAATCCTGGCTGCTGATCAACGGCTATCTGAAGCGGACGGCGGGCAACGCCGGTCTTGACGGCCACTTCCTTCAACCGGTGGACAAAAATGACCCCTATATGGAGCCGCCCCACCCATCGCATAATTACGGCATGGAGGAATTCCCCTACAGCCCGTCCAACACTGTGTTTACCATTCATCGCCCGGTCTACCGGGCGCCGCTTAAAGAGAGGGTCGGCATAGTATCCATCGACTTCAAGCTTGACGGCTTTCGTAATATCATGAACATGCTCTATGACAAGGGAGAAGAAAACATCTATCTGCTGGATGATACCGGTACCGTCATCTATGCCTCCGAAGAAAGTCAGATTGGGCAAAAGCCGTCTTATGCCTGGCTGGAGCATGCCCGCTATAGCTATGGCTCCGGCCACTTTTACTGGCAAGAGAACGGCGGCTTCCAGGGGATTGTCGTCTTCGAGAGATTTGAACTGTTCGGGCGGACCTGGATTGTAGCCAAGCAGATTCCGGACAGTTATCTATACAACAACGCCTCACGCGTGCTTCGGATGAATGTGCTTGTCCTGATAACCTTCCTGGTCATTTCGGTTGCGGCAACGCTGTACGTGTCGCTTAAGCTAACCACCCCGATCAAGAAATTGACTGAGTCGATCCGGCGGATCAAATTGGGAAAGCTGCAGTTTGATGGGGATTCGGAACGCAGCGATGAGGTCGGTGTGCTTGGCAGTGCGATCAAGAATATGGTCGATACGATCGACAATCTGATTATGCGGGAACTCCGGCTGGAGCTTGCCAACAAGGATAACCAGCTGAAGGCGCTTCAGGCTCAGATCAATCCGCATTTTATCTTTAATACCTTGCAGTCCATCGGATCTGTGGCCTTGCACAACAAGGTGCCCAAGATATACGAGCTGACCTCCTCGCTCGGGCTAATGATGCACTACACTATGAATACCGAGGAGTCCGTTGTCCCTCTCGCCAAAGAGATAGCTCATGTGGAGGCCTATCTGGAGCTGCAGAAGCAGCGGTTCAAGGAACATCTGCACTACACCATTGACATTGCCGAACCTTCCGCTCTGGAACTGCTTGTACCCAAAATGATCCTGCAGCCTCTTGTAGAAAACTGCTTCAAGCATGGATTTGAATCGATGCAAAATGCCGAAATAGACATTAAGCTGGAAAGTGGCGAAGATGGGCTGACTCTTTCAATCCGGGATAACGGGCAGGGCATTTCGCCGGAGAACCTGGAGCGGCTGAAGCAGCGCATGATGCAAGAAGCCTCCGGAGGAACGGTAGGGGGCAGTATCGGTCTGATCAATGTGATCTCAAGACTCTCCTTATTCTTTAATGACGAGGCCGGGGTATCGATAGGACAGGTCCAGCCTTCGGGCTTTTATGTAGTGATCAGAATCCCGCAACGAAAGGACGGCAGGCTCTATGAAAGTACTGATCGTGGATGATGAGACCGATGTAAGAGATTCAATCCGGCTTCTGGTCCAGTGGGAAGATTATCAGATCACCGATGTGCTGGAAGCTTGCGACGGGGCAGCGGCTATGGAGCTGATCCGGAGTGAGCAGCCGGAGATTATTTTTACGGATATGAAAATGCCCAATGTGGACGGCCTGACGCTTCTGCAATGGATCGGGGAGCATGCGCCTGAATCGAAGAGGATTGTGATCAGCGGCTATGATGACTACACCTATATCCGCAAGACGATGAGGCACGGCGGACTTGACTACCTGCTTAAGCCGATTAACCGCAATGAACTGCTGGAAGCACTCCGCAATGCGGTGGATACGTGGCGGAAAGATGATGAAGCGCGGCGGCTGAATATCCGCAGGGATGTCGAGATCAACAAAACCCTGCCTATGTATTGGGACAAAATGCTGTCAGGCGTTGTCTCACAGCCGGATGGCTACTCTATAGTTGCTGATGAGCTTCAGGCCTCCTTCGAGTGGTCCGCCGTCCGGGAATGCCAGCTCGTGATGCTGATCTCTGATCCGCTGCCGCGTATTGTACTGGAGAAATTCGGAAGGAATATTGACCTGCTGTATTTCTTAATGCTTAACATCTGCAATGAGGTTATCGGTCCTTCCAGGAATGGATATGCCTTCAAGCATGCCGATCCCAATTATGGCATCCTGCTGCTGCTGACCGGTGACTTTGGGGGCAACAGCAGAAAGCTGACAGCCATCAATGAGGCGCTCTACCGTGTGCTTGGAGCGCGTTTTCATTTTGCCTGCAGCGGCAGGGTCTCCTTCCCGCAGGACATTCACACCGGATTTCAACAGATGCTGCAGACCGCTCTTTCCGTTTCCTTTGTGGGACCGGGCACCTGGATTCACAGTTATGACGACATCCCTGCCGCCACTTCCGACAAAAGAATCGTCTTGGCCGATTACAGCAGCTCGATTTCGGCCGCTATTCACAAAGGGGAGGAGCGGCAGATTAAGGGGGCCGTGGCCAATTGGATACAGGCGATTGGACAACTTCATGCCGTGACCTGGGAACAGTTGAAGTACTGGCGGTATGAATTTGAAATGCTCCGCAGCCATTTGCTGCAGGATACGGACCGGACCGCAGGCGAATCCGCCCGGAACTCCTCTCAGTGGCTGTTTCCGGTCGGCACCGACGGTCGGCTGTCGTTGGAGGAATGGCAGAGGGAGTGGACGAATGCTTGTCTGGAAATCGCCGAGGTGCTGAAAGATTCGCGGATCCGGGAATACAACGTCATTCATTCCATCAAGCAGTACATTGACCTTAATTATATGCACGATCTGTCGCTCCAGGAAATCGCAAGCCAGTTCTTCCTGAGCCGTGAATATGTCTCCCGCCGCTTCAAACAGGTGTTCCACGAGAATCAGTCCGATTATCTGGAACGGGTCCGCATTGAGAACGCCAAAATCCTGCTTACGAACCAACAGTACAAGATCGCTTCCATCGCCGAAAGGGTTGGATACCCGGACAGCCGTTATTTCAGTAAAATCTTCAGCAAGCTAACGGGCATGACCCCGCGGGAGTGGCGCAAGGAGGCAGGGGGGGAGGATGGCGGTGAGTAGAGCCAGCCATCCAGTGATTGAATAAACCAGAAGGCATGATAACCACAATTTCTTATTGGGGAAAGTAGAGACAAACTTCATACATTCATTCGTTTTTTCACCAGTTCTTCTTCATTGGGGTCCTGTAGTATGACTTTCAACGGGATAACAAAGGAGTGAGACGAATGAAGAGAACGTTTATGTTAAGCTTAGTAATCGTCATTTCGGCTGGGCTGATCTGGTGTAACTGGGGGCTGGTATGGCCAGGTCAGAAACAGGACGCCTCTATAGCAGCGGGCACCAGCGGGTGGGAGGACCATAGGCTTATTGCGCATGCACTGGGTGAAGTCGAAGGCGCCAGCTACACCAATTCTTATGAAGCATTCATAAGCAATTACAATAGAGGCTACCGTTTGTTCGAGGTTGATCTTGTGCAGACGGCGGATGGGGAGCTTGTAGCCAGACATGATTGGTCGGACAGGCTGCAGCCTGATTTGGCTGCTCATGGCGGACGAACGGTAACCAAGCATCAGTTTGCCAACTCGCTGATTATGGGCAGATTCCAGCCTCTTACATTAACGGATATCCTGCAGCTGATGCAGCAATATCGTGATTTTGACTTAATTCTGGATATGAAGGCAGGCAGCAACGAGCAGATTGAGCAGCAGTTTACGAATCTGGTCAATGAGGCGCGTACTGCTGATCCTGCACTGCTTGACCGGATGATACCTGAAATTTTCAGCCCGGAAATGTATGACACAGTAATGGAGATCTACCCTTTTCCTAACAAAATGTATTCACTTTACAAAACTGGCGCATCCGCCGAAAGTATTGTTGAGTTTGCAAGGGACAAACAGCTTACAGCGGTCGCCATGCCACTATACCGCGTGTTTATTAACCCCAATCTGGTTCCGGCCCTAAATAAGCTCGGGGTCAAAAGCTATGTTCACACCGTCAACAGCAGCCGGGTTAAGCAGTTGCTGACTACCTTCGGGGTGCATGGATTTTACAGTGATCGGGAAAAATCACCGGAAGAGCCAATGCTTGCCGGCACTGTCTCCGGGAAAATGGGGTCTGGCGGGATACAACCCTTCCGGATGGGCAAATATGATTAATATCAGGATGAAGGTGAGAAATATTGGCTAAAAATAATATTCTGGTTGTAGATGATGAACCGGAGATTCGGGAAGCGCTCGTGATATACCTGAAAAGCGATGATGTGGATGTATTTACGGCGTCCAACGGACTGGAGGCCCTGGAAATCCTGGAACAGGAAACCATTCATCTCATTCTGATGGATATCATGATGCCGCAGCTTGATGGAATCAAGACGACATTTAAAATTCGTGAGAAAAAAAACATACCGATCATTATGCTTTCCGCGAAGTCGGAAGATGCCGATAAGATTGTGGGTCTCAACGTTGGAGCTGATGATTATATCACGAAGCCGTTCAATCCGCTTGAGCTGGTGGCCAGAGTCCGGTCTCAACTGCGCCGGTTCACGAATCTGGGTTCCTTCCAGC
Organism: Paenibacillus sp. FSL H3-0469; assembly: GCF_038051945.1. Lineage (NCBI taxonomy): Bacteria > Bacillati > Bacillota > Bacilli > Caryophanales > Paenibacillaceae > Paenibacillus > Paenibacillus sp. FSL H3-0469. Next base: position 4,337,159 of record NZ_CP150302.1, on the reverse strand, counting down.
CGAACAGGGAAGAGATCCTTCAAGTAAGAGGGCTTGAGCTGAACAAAAGTTCGAAGACGGTTGAGGTTGATGGAGAGGACGTCAGACTGACCGCGAAGGAATACAAAATTTTGGAGCTGCTGATGGAGAACAAGGGGAGAGTATTCTCGATCGAAGAGATTTATGAGCTCGTGTGGAATGAACCAGTCTTTGCTTCAGAGAATACGGTTGCCGTACATGTTAGAAACATTCGCGAGAAAATTGAAATCAATCCCAAAGACCCAAAATATTTAAAGGTGGTATGGGGAATTGGATACAAAATCGAGAAAAAGTAAAGCAGACCGGCGTGTCCTGATTGACCTTTTGGTCTTCATTGCCGCTGTTATCTTATGGATTGTTGGGATAATGGACTACAGGGTTGGGCGGAATCTGGATTTTTCAATTGTAAGCTTCAGTCAGAAGCTGCTTGCCGCTATAATCCTTGGCATACTGTCAGGCCGATTGTTTCTTTATTTCAATGAGCCTCTGAAGGAACGCTCCTTATGGCACGGCAGTGTGCTGATGGATTACTTTCATATATGGAGAACCGCTATCAGAAGCAGTCTGCACAATTGGAGAATAACGCTTGTCCTCCTCCTGATGTTTCTGCTTACGGCGATAGCCGGTATTTGTGCCTGGTTAGCAGCCACATATTCCAGCAATGACCTACTGAGCTGGTCCTTACTGTATGAACTGCTGTATGTGCTGATCGTAGTCCCATATATCCTTGTCAAGCTTGGACGATTCGCCGCCATCATCAACGGCAGCAAGGAGATCGCCGAAGGGAATATTCAGAATGCGATTCAGGATACCGGCAAGGATGCTCTATCCAGACTTGCCGGCTATATTAACAATATGAAGGCCGGGTACCAAAGCGCGCTGGAGAGTCAAGTGAAGAGCGAACGGTTAAAAACAGAGCTGATTACCAACGTATCACATGATCTGAAAACCCCGCTTACGTCCATTATCAATTTTGTCGATTTATTAAAAAAAGAAGAGCATCTTACAGAGACCGCCCGATCCTATATTGAAACCCTCGACCGCAAGGCACTCCGGCTGAAGCTGTTGATTGAAGACCTGTTCGAAATTTCCAGGATGACCAGCGGCACAGTAGAGCTGGATATAGAGTATGTCGATGTTGCAACCTTGTTGATGCAGTCAATTGCCGAGTCCAACACCAATCTGGGACAAGCGTCGCTCGTGATCCGGGAGAGAATCGCAAAATTCCCGATCCATGCGTATTTGGACGGCAATAAAATGTGGCGTGTATTCGAAAATTTAATCGGCAACGCGCAGAAATATTCGCTTCCAGGAACCCGAATCTATATTTATTTGGACGAAACGGTTGATCTGGTCGTATTCAAGATTCAGAACACCTCTGCTTATGAGATTGATTTTGCTGCGGAGGAGCTGTTCGAACGCTTCAAAAGAGCAGATGTATCCCGCCAGACAGAGGGCTCCGGACTAGGACTGGCCATTGTAAAAAGCATCGTTGAGCTGCATGGCGGGGAGATCAAGGTCGAGATTCACGGCGATCAATTCAACGTGATTCTGCATTTACCGAAGCGAAGCTTGTAGCGGACGAATCCCGGATCAGACAAGTGGAAACGGCATTGCCGTCCTCTTAAAGGACGGCAATGCCGTTTTTTCATCTGCGCGATGTATGGCGAGGCTTCTCCAAGCGGCTACGTTCACGCATAGCGTTAATTTGCCTTGCAGCTCTTTCGTCACGGCGGCCTTGTCTCGTTCGGAGCTGGCTGAGCATAACGAGCAGGCCCAGGATGCCGAATACATAAGAGACGATGGGATTCACTTCATTCCACAGGTTGACCCCGGCCAGAAGTAATACTGCACCGATGATGGTGGCAATCAACCGCTGTGTATTTTTGTTCTGCGTCTCGATTAATTTTTGCTCAAGCGAGCTTGCGAGCTTGACCCGTAAGCCGCCGCTGTCCATTTTATCGATGGCCGACATGAACTTCTTGGTCGTCGGAAGGATGTCTTTGAGCATACCCTTGCCATCCTCGATAACTTTGGAGATGACACTTCCCCGCAGATCGCGGCGCACTACCTGTTCCACATAGGGCTTAACCGTCCCGACCAGATCAAGCTCAGGGTCCAGTCCGGTACAGAGGCCGTACACGGTGCCTATAGCTTTGCCCAGGAAGGTGGTATTGGCGGGTAACTGAAAAGGCTGGGAGTAGAGGAAATTGCGTAATTCCTCCACATTGTCGCCTGAGGTCACAAAACTCAGATCAAACGTATCCCCGTTGATTTGTTCGAATAATAACGTAAGATTCCTGGAGAAGACCTCCAGATCTACATTCCGTCTTAAAAATCTCAACTTGTTCAGGGCATCGATGGCACCGTGGGCGTCTTTCAGATATACGGCCAGCAGAAGGGCGACCATCTGGGTCTTCATATCCTTCGGAATCCGCCCGACCATTCCAAAATCAATCAAGGCGATGGTGCCGTCAGGCTGCACGAGCACATTCCCCGGGTGGGGGTCGGCGTGAAACAAGCCATTCAATAGAATCTGTTCCACGAACATTTCGATCAGCGACGTCGCAAGTCTGGTCCGGTCCACGCCCCAGGCCTCAAGCGTGGCGGAATCATTGATTTTGACACCCGCCATAAACTCCATGGTCAGCACCTGCGAAGTGGTACAGGACCAATGAATGTCTGGAATCACGACATCCTTCCGGTGGGCTAACTGCTGCTTGAAATCTTCTGCATTACGCCCTTCTTGCTGATAGTCGAGTTCTTCCATAATGGTGTCATGAAACTCTTCATATACCGCATCGAGATCCATGAAGTCTGTAATGATCTTCTGGCGTTTCAATAACGAAATGGCGACCTGGATGGACTTCCAGTCAATCGCGATAATATCTTCGACCCCGGGACGCATCACCTTCACGGCGACTTGTTCGCCTGTCCGTAAGGTTGCCCGGTGGACCTGTCCGAAGGAGGCGGCTGCAATAGGAACCTGATCGAACTCAGCATACATCTTGCTGATAGATACCCCGAGTTCACGCTCTATCTTCTGCTGGATCTCGGAGAAATCTACGAATTCTACAGAATCCTGCAGCTTGGACAATTCTTCAATAACTTCCTTCGGCAGCATATCTACCTGCGCACTCACATGCTGCCCAAGCTTGATAATCAGCCCGCCCATATCCATAGCGGTTGTCGTGAAATACGCTGCCTGCTTGCGGTATAAGGCTTGTTGCTTCGCTGCAAAGCGCCGCCTTGACATCAAGAATTTCATCCTGCCCAGCCACCAATAATCCCAGGCGAACTTGAAAATCATCTGCATGGTTCTTCTGAATCTTGCATCCTTCATTAATTTCAGGAATTCGCTCATTCTTGCTCATCTACTACGGAGTTATTATGCTGCATCCCAAATCTCTCCTTCTAATCATCCATGTGCCTAATTGTATGATATTTCATACCAGCCATATATACAATTACAGGCTTGGGCGGTTAGGTGTTTGGGCAGCGGCCTAGTGGACTTAACACCGGTGTATCAATTATTTAACACGGCGGGTCAACGCCCAGAATATCAGAGCCACAGCACTGACCGTTGCACCGAGCAGGCACACTCCATTCCAGCCCGCATAGGCGTAGATACTGGTGGAGGCGATTGATCCGGTGGCGCTGCCAATGGAATAGAAGACCATGTAACCGGCAGTAAGCCTGCTGCGGGCTTCCGGGCGCAGATTAAGGATCATGCTCTGATTGGTGACGTGTACGGCTTGTACGGCCAGGTCAAGAAGGATAATCCCGATGACTAACGCGAGCAGCGAATGAGGAGTATAACTGATTGGCAGCCATGAGAGGAGCAGCAGAGTCAGCGCCACGCCGGTGGTCTTTTGCCCTAAACCCCGATCGGCCAGACGGCCTGCCCGCGCCGCTGCTAAGGCTCCAGTAACTCCGGCGAGGCCAAACGCTCCAATCGCCGTATGGGACAGAGACAGCGGCGGAGCGCTGAGAGGAAGCACCAGGGAAGTCCACAATATACTGAATGCGGTGAAAATCAGCAGGCATAGCACGGCGCGGATGCGCAGGAGCCTTTCCTCTGCGAATAGCGTGAATAGCGAACGGAGAAGCTGCGGGTAGGATAAGGATTCTCTCCGGGGCTCAGATTGCGGCAGCACCCTGAACAATACACCTGCCATGATTAACGTGAGTCCCGCCGAGACAAGGTAGACTGAACGCCAACCGGCCAGATCGGTTAGCACGCCGGCGAATGTCCGCGCCAGCAGAATCCCAATGACAATTCCGCTGGTCACCACACCTACCGTTCGTCCGCGTTCAGCCGGGGCAGCCAGGGTGGCTGCGAACGCAACAAGCGTCTGTGTCACTACCGCAAGCAGCCCGACCGTAGCAATGCCTATGAATAACACCATGCTGGTGGGGGCAGTACCCACTACAATCAAAGCCAGCACGGATAGCAGCATCTGTCCGGCAATCAGCCAGCGCCGGCTCAGCAGATCGCCGAGCGGCACCAGCAAGAGTAGTCCAAGGGCATAACAAATCTGAGTCACTGTAATCACGATGCCGACGGATGAATGCGTAATCCCGAATTCGCTGGAGATCGCGTCCAGCAAGGGCTGCGCGTAATAGATGTTGGCGACGGCAAGTCCGCAGGTGATGGCGAACAGAAGTGCTACCCTGCGGGACATTGAAGATGCAGGCGTTGGCCCGGAGGGTGCAGTAATAGCTTGCGGTTCTTTTACAAAGTTCACCAGAGATAACGCCTCCTTCGACTTAGAGATATAATAACATACTGATTGGTACTAAATAATTCCTGATAAATATACCGTTAACAAAAATTATTTGTCAAGGGAGAAACGAAAAGAATCAGATATAAAACGCTCTAATTGACAGGGGCGACTCCGCGAAATACAATCGTAATATACCATTCGTTATGAAATGAGGGAGTGCTATGGCCCGGCCGCGTGAATTTGATCAGGATAAGGCGCTAGAGGCAGCGATGCATGTGTTTTGGGAAAAAGGGTTCGAAGCGGCCTCCTTAAGCGACTTAACCGCAAGAATGGGCATTCAGCGTCCAAGCCTATACTCTGCCTTTGGAGATAAAAAAGGATTATTTGAAGCTGCCTTGCGAAAATATACGAGTTCCCATGCGGCCTATGTCCGCAGCATTCTGCACAAGCATTCTTCGGTGAAAGAGGCATTCCGTAGCTTTTTTGAAGATGTGGTGGCGAAAGAGTATGAGAAAAGCCCGAGCACGGGATGCTTCTGCATCAATTCAATGGTGGAACTGGCTCCCCATGATGAGAAGTTCGAGATCCTGACCAGGGAACATCAGATGTACCTCTCGGTCATCTTCCAGGAAACGATTGAACGGGGCATGCAGTCAGGGGAGCTTGATCCCGGGATTAACGCCAAGAATCTGGCGCAGACACTGGTCATTTCGTTAATAGGACTCACGGTGTTCCTGAAGTCCCGTCCGGACAGGGTAGTCACTGATAACTTTGTGAAACAGATCCTTACTTTAGTGGCTATATCTTAATCAAAAAGAGGGAAGGTGATTGCTATCTATATGGAATCAAGCAAAGAGAGGGAGCTCTCCCTCGATATCCGCAGAACAGTGATCTTAGGGGCTTATATCCGGGAGTGGAAGATGCCGGAATACCGGATCGTCTTGAGCAAACCCGAAACAGCCGTCCATGTTGAGGTTTATTATTTTCCGGCTGATGCTGAGAATGAGGTGGCGAGGTTCGCAACAGTCGGGTTATCGGTGACTCACCGCCCGAGTGGACAAGCTGTGGGTACGGAGTGGGTGATGGCTCTGACCTCTGACTTAGGCGGGGAGTCTGTGGACCGGATATTTACCTATCTCTGTGATCTTATCGCCCATCATATAGAGAGCGCAGGTGATTCACGGATACCTAGAGTGATGGAGGAGAGCCCGCTTGCTCCGGCTAACTGGACAACCACTGCTTTTCTGCTGGATGAGCTGAGGGGGGAAAGTGAAGAGCTGGAGGAGATTCAGGTCGGGAGCGAGAGGGCTGAGATCCTATGGGCGCTACCAGTCACGCCGCAGGAGGCTGCATTAATTTTAAATGAAGGCGTGGAGGCCTTTGATTCCTACATCGAAGAGATCGAGCCTTCCATTATTGATCCGCGGCGGCCATTGGGAAATGCTCACTAACCATGCTAAACTAATGATATCTATCACCAAAGACAGGACGGAAGAGATGCAATGGGAAGAAAACAGTCTTTTACAGAGACAGAGCTGCTGGACACAACCAAACAATTGGTGCTTGAGCATGGATATGACGGATTTCATCTTAAGCTGCTTTCACAGCATCTGTCAGGAGCCAGAAGCACTATCTATCAGTATTATGCGAATAAGGAAGAGATTGTGGCGGCTTGTATGAAGCGCGTAATGGCGGCGGTTGTAGACAAGGCTTTAGCCATTGATGAGGCTGACCCGATGGATGCCCTTGAACAGCTGCTGCTCATTTACGTGGAGGAGTCTGCGTTACATCAGCTTTTGGGAAATGCGAGTAAAATTAACACAGCTAATTCTGCTGCAGCGGCGAGAGATCTCGAATATATTGAGGCAGGACATCAGACGCTTAAAATTCAATTATCCCGCTTATTTGAACGCGCCCAGCAGAATCAAGACCTGCGGCAGGATATCCCACTTCCTGTACTTATTGGTGTGTTCTTTAACCTGATTGATACGCCTAATATGCTGAATATCCCTACTCCTGCATGGGGTAAGCTGTTGTTTCAAATGTGGATCGGAGGGGCCAAGAAGTAGCTGTAGTCTTGAGTCCAATTTGACACATGTGTCATATATATTGTTTAATTAAAGGGTCAGATGCAATGGCGGCTTAAATTCGACACTTGTGTCAAAAAATATGAAGGAGTGGGAAAAGGAATGTTTTTAGCAATAAAAGAATTGATGCACAGTAAAATGAGATTTTTAATGATCATCATCATTTTCGTGCTCCTGGCCTGGCTGGTATTTATCTTATCAGGCTTAGGGAATGGTCTGTCTACGCTGGCTGCGTCAACCTTTAAGACAATGAAGGCGGACTATGTCATTTTCGAAGAAGGGTCACAGTCTTCAATGAGCAAGTCGCTGCTGTCTGATCAATTATTGGCGGAAGTCGAGCTGCTGCCCAACGTGAATGGCGCTGCACCTATGGGAACTAGCATGGCAACAGCGATGAAGGCAAACAGCACCAAGAATGAAGACAAGCTGGATATCGCGATTATAGGAATTAACCCGGGAAGCTTCCTGGAACCGTCTGTCGTGGAAGGGCAAGGCCTATCTGCTGAGAATCCTAAGGGTGTGATAGTAAATTCGACCATGAAGGATGAGGGCTATGGCGTTGGGGACACTTTTCAATTAGACGGCACGACGGAATCATTGACGATTATAGGATTTGTGGAGAATCAGACCTACAACCACGTTGCCTCTGTATTCACTCCAATGGGCGAATGGCGGAAGATTGCCTTCGCAGCTCCTGGTTCGGATAAAGGCGTTGCCGGGCCCGTTAATGCGATTATGCTGCAAGGCAAGGATATCGATCCGGGCGTCGTGAACAGCAAGCTCGCGAGTATAGACACAGTTACCCGGTCGGCAGCAGTACAGGGAATGCCAGGGTACAAAGAAGAGAACGGGACGATTCTAATGATGCTGGCTTTTCTGCTTGCAATCGCCGCCTTCGTGCTTGGGGTATTCTTTTACGTAATGACGATGCAGAAAACGAACCAGTTCGGCATTATGAAAGCCATAGGTGCCAGTAACAGATTCTTAAGCAAAGCCATTGTATCGCAAGTATTGGTGCTATCGCTGACCAGCATTGTAGTCGGAGTCTTACTGACTTATGGAACAGCAGCCATTATGCCGAAGGGTATGCCGTTTAAGCTGGAGACTACTCTTGTCGTGACATATTCTGTGATCCTGCTGGTTATCGCTATGTTAAGTTCGCTGGTATCGGTTCGGAAGATTACTAAGATTGATCCGCTCAAGGCGCTCGGGAGGGCTGAATAATGACAATGACTAAGGGATTACACATGAGTGAAGTCACGAAGTATTATGCTGAAGGAAGCAACCGGATCGCAGCACTTGATCATGTGTCTATATCCGTGGAGCCGGGTGAGTTCGTAGCTGTAGTCGGACCGTCGGGTTCAGGGAAAAGCACATTCTTGTCTATTGCCGGAGCACTGCTGAAAGCTTCGGAGGGGGAGGCTAAGCTGAATGGACATGCTATTGCTAAGCTTACGGCACAGGAACTTGCGGATCTAAGGCTGAAAGAAGTCGGATTCATTATGCAATCATCAAATCTGGTTCCTTATCTAAGTGTGCTGGACCAATTGCTCATCGTAAAAAAGATGTCAGGGAAGGTGAACAAAGAAGACAAAGCCTTCGCCGTTAAACTGCTGGAAGAGCTGGGCCTGGGCTCGAAGCTGAACAGCTTCCCGGAAGAATTGTCAGGCGGTGAGAAGCAGCGGACAGCAATTGCCCGTGCGCTCATCAATAATCCCGGCATCATTCTGGCAGATGAACCGACAGCAAGTCTTGATACCAAGCGTGCCCATGAAGTGGTCTCCCTGATTGCCCATGAGGTGAGAACACGCCGCAAAGCAGCGATTATGGTCACACATGACGAGCGCATGCTTGAATATTGCGATAAGGTGTACCGGATGCAGGACGGGAGATTAACTGTAGCAGGACTGGAGTCCATCGTATAATACCAAGTCAACGGGGAGGGTGTTCGCCATATCCAATGATTGCAGCAAAGCAAATGAGCTTTCCCTCGATATCCGCAGGACTGTCATCTTAGATGCGTATACCAGGGTGTGGCAGATGCCGGAGAACTGGATCACTTTAATGAAGCCCGGGACAGTCCGGATCGAGATTTATTTTTTTCCGGCGGCGGAGGAGAAGGGGGTCGCGAGATTTGCGACAGCCGGGTTATCCGCGAATCACCTGTCCAGTGGACAAGCGCGGGGTACAGAATGGATGATGGCTATGCCGGGCGACTTAGGCGGAGAGACGCTGGAGCGGATTTTTGCCTATCTATGCGAGCTCATCGCCCATCATCTGGAGGCTGCCCCTGATTCCCCGATACCCAGAATGATGGATGAGAGCCGGCTTACGCCGGCCTGCTGGCCACCCCACGCTCTCCTGCGGGGGAAGCAGATGGCGGAAAGTGAAGAGCTGGAGGAGATCCAGATCGGAGATGAGGTCATCCGCATCCTCTGGTGGTATCATTCAAGGGGCATGAGGTTTCATTGAGCATCTATCCGAGATCCCGCGATCATATGGAGATTTCGGAATGTTAGTGGTGCTGGTCCGTTTCCGGTTCATTGACACGTTCTGCGCCGTATAACTGGTTCAGATGCTCGATATGCGTGACTCCCCAATCGTTCATGGCCTGCATAATGCCTGACAAGCTTCGCCCGTATTCCGTGATGGAATACTCCACCTTCGGCGGGATCTGGTGGTAAATCTCACGGTGGACAATATTGTGGTATTCCAGCTCACGCAATTGTTGTGTGAGCATTTTTTTGGTGATCTCAGGAATGGCCCGCTGCAATTCGCTGAATCTCATGGTGCCGTTAGAGAACAAGCGCAGCAGAATGACAGGCTTCCATTTCCCCACGAAGATTTCTAATGCGGACTCGAATTTACAGTAGGTCATGCCGCTGCCCCCTTGATTCACGTAAGGTATCTTTTAGGTAACTAGGTTTAGTTAAAGTGTCTACTTTTCATATGAAACCCTTCATATTATTATGCAGCTAAGGTTTCTGTAGCGCAAGAAGAACTGCCTTCCCGGGTGGATGGGGCGCGGATGGTGCTTGCGTGCACATATGAGAGGGAGTGACACTGTATATGAATATTGTGCTATGGGTTTTACAAATTGTTCTAGGCGCGGGGTTCTTGTATTCAGGCTGGCTCAAGGCCTTTCAGCTGGACTCGGCCCGGGCGGCCTGGAGCTGGGTGAATGATGTTCCGCAGGGGTTGGTTATGGGAATCGGCATCGCTGAATTGCTGGGTGTTTTAGGGTTGATTTTACCGATGGCACTCCGAATACTACCGCAGCTCACTCCGATCGCCGCTATTGGTCTGGCTGCCGCCGCGGGTTCCGGTTTGGTCTTCCATCTACTTCGGGGCGAATCTAATGTATGGATCAACATCATCTTTATACTGCTGGCGGTCATCATTGCTGCCGGTCGTTTCCGGCTCTTGCAGGGAGGCTAAGCCCCGTCCCTTGACCACGCTGGGTGGAATTAGGGCAATCTTAATGAATCTGTTGACCCGGAGAACAGACAGTATGCTGTATTATGCGGAACCGGCCATAACGGACGGACCCCGGGCTGGCTGGATCGGCGGACCAGCCCTTTTTGATCAAAATGGGCGGAACTCCGAGACCTTGCTTCGAGAGGGCGCCAGCTATCCTTTCGGATATTACAGCTATCATTATGAATGATACTCACCTTCTCTTCTAATCATTTTACCTAACCGCTGTAACAGCCTACACTTTGTATGAAGCCACTACAGCGTAATAGGAGGATATGAAGATGAAGGCAATCACACTTGGACCGCAGGGTCTGCAGTATATGGAGCATCCGGACAAGCGTCCTGAACAGGGGCAGGTCAAGGTAAGGTTAAAGACCGCCGGACTCAATCACCGGGATTTGTTCATTATCGCTGCTGCTTCTGCTATAGAAGGTGATTCTGACCCGATTGATCCTTGCGTGCTGGGTTCAGACGGGGCGGGCGTTATTGAAGAGACGGGTGAAGGGGTAACCGGCTTGGTTCGGGGGATGGAAGTCATCATTAATCCATGTCTCGGCTGGGATCGGGCGGATGAGGTGCCTGTGGTTCCTGACATATTAGGGTACCCTGCAGACGGGACTTTTGCGGAATATGTGATTGTGCCTGCGCAGAATGTTATGCCAAAGCCAGCGTATCTGTCCTGGGAGGAAGCAGGTGTGTTACCCTTAGCGGCACTCACAGCGTACCGGGCGTTATTTACCAGAGGGAACCTGAAGCGGGGTGAGCATGTGCTGATTCCTGGCATTGGCGGCGGGGTGGCTACGTTTGCTGCTCTAATGGCGGCAGCGGCTGGGGCGCAGGTCACGGTTACGTCCAGAAGTGAAGCGAAGCGTGCTGAGGCTCTTCAATTACCTGTTACACAGGTTATAGATAGCAACACCCGTTGGCGGAAGGAAATCGGGGACCACCCTGTGGACCTGATCCTGGATAGCGTAGGTCCAGCCACATTCGGGCAATACTTCGAGGTCATCAAGCCTAATGGTAAAATCGTCATGTTCGGCGCAAGCTCAGGCGATGATCTCACCATTCCGGCCAGAGCGATATTCTTCCCGCAGCTTCAGGTGCTTGGAACGTCTATGGGCAGCCATGAAGAGTTCACCGCTATGCTTCAGTTCATGGAGCAGCATCAGATTCACCCTATCATGGATAGCGTGTATTCCTTAGCGGAGGCCCCGCTTGCCCTTCAGCGGATGGAGCGTGCGGAGCAGCTGGGGAACATTGCCTTGAGAATAGGCTAAGGATAGAAGGCAGGATATACAAACGCTACTGACTTGGGCCCTATGGCCTTTGCGCCAGCCGAATGTAATCGGTTTTTCGATTACAATAAAAACGCTACTGACATAACGTTGTCAGTAGCGTTTTTGTATCATTGGACATGTAAACATTCAAGAGAGGATGAATCTTATGAATTTCGCTTCGATACGTATCATTACTGACGACATTGATCGTCTGGTTGATTTCTATGAGCAAGTGACAGGGGTGACAGCAGAGCGGCCCGCACCGGTATTTGCCGAATTCGTCATGCCTTCATGTACCCTGGCCATCGGCCACTCCAAGACAGCGCAGCTATTCGGTGCTGATTCTGTAGTAGCGGCCAGTAACCGCACAGTCATTATGGAGTTCCGCGTCGATGATGTCGATGCTGAATATGCGCGCCTTAAGCCGCTTGTCGGGGACTGGGTACAGGAGCCGACCACAATGCCGTGGGGGAACCGGTCGATGCTGTTCCGTGATCCCGACGGCAACCTGGTGAACCTCTTTCAGCCGGTGACGGAGGATGCGGTGAAACGGTTTGTTGGCAGACCCTGACGGAATCTTAAGCGATTCCCCTCATAACGCTCCGGCATCTCTTGCCGTATAGAACGACGGATAGATCGGCCGGTAATTCAGTTCGTCTCTAATCCGTGAGGTATCGACAATCATATCCCAGGGATCATATTCTTGGTGCGTGGCTTCCGGCGAGGACTTGGCCTGATGAAGCTGAAGCATCTCGGCTACGGAGATTGGCGCATCGTCAGCTACATTATAGATTCGTCCATCGATTCCCGGTGTGAAGGCGGCGAGCATCAGAGCTTGGCTGACGTCTGCATGATGGGCCATATGGATGCGTCTAGACGGATTCCATTGGCTGAAATAGGGCAGAGCCTCCGTAATATGGGGGTCGCGCTCACCATAGACGAAGGGAAGCCGTATAATGCGCAGCCCTAAGCCCTGTTCACGGTGGAGAGCCAGCAGTGCTGCTTCAGCCTCCGCTTTGCTCTGGGGATAGGCAAAAGCAGGCCGGAGCTCATCCTCCTCCCGGCTGGGCCGCGAATACTCCCCCGGTCCGTAGACGTGGTTAGTGCTTGCGAATACGAACCTGGGTACAGCCGCATCCAGCGCTGCACGGGCCAAGGCCACAGCGCCGTCAATATTGGCTGTCCGGGTGGTCTGCTCATCTACACCCCGGAACTGGGCGGCCAAGTGCACCACAACGTCATTGCCCCGCAGCGCTTCAAGGTAACTTTCCGGCTGTAGAAGATCACCATCGACACATTCAGCCCCTTGCTGACGAAGCTCCTCCACCCTGGCAGCATCCCTGACCAGCAGCGTAACCTGATGGCCGCGCTGGAGCAGGCGCAGAACCAGTCGGCTTCCTACCTTACCCGTTGCTCCGGTTACAAAAATCTTCATCTTCAGATCCTCCTTAGTTGTTTTAAGTCATAGGAGGAGTATAATGGGACGCGCGAATAGCATCCTTCCTGCCTTTATCGTATGATTGGGAGTGTCAGGATAAGGGGGAAGATTCCATGGAGAACGGATTATCCAGAACGTCATTGGGTGAATTTCTGCGTACGCGCCGGGAGCGCCTTACCCCAGTAGATGTGGGGCTGGTATCCTACGGGCGGCGGCGGATTCCGGGGCTGCGGAGGGAAGAAGTGGCTCAGCTTGCCCATATCGGAACCTCGTGGTACACCTCTCTGGAACAAGGCCGCAGCATCAATCCGTCGGAGGATGTCCTTAATAACATAGCCAAAGCGCTGCGACTAACAGAGGATGAACGCCAGCATCTGCATCTACTGGCCAGACCGGTACAGCAGGATAGGGAAGCGGATCAGCACATTCCTGCGGGCATAGAACGGATGATACAGGTGCTTGGTCCGCACCCGGCTTTTGTGCTGGGGAGATATTGGGATGTGTTGATGTGGAACAAGGCGGCTGAGCTTGTGTTCCGGTTACCTTCGTCTGTGGATACGGAGCTGGAGAGAATTAACTGGATCCGGTATCTTTTAACAGGGGTGGGGGCGAGCGTAGAGAGTTGGGGAACCGGGGTTAAAGTCTTGATTGCCCAGTTCCGGGCGGATTACGCACGCTTCCCTGAGGATGCGAGGTATAAGGAGCTCATAGAAGAGTTCATGCAGAATAGCCAGCTCTTTCGCGAGATCTGGCCGCTTCATGAGGTTCAGGCTGTAGCAGACCACCACAAACGGAGACATGATCCCCGTATCGGCGAGATGGAGTTCGAGCATGTGACCCTGCAGCCTCCAGGCAACCCGGACCTGAAGGTGATGATCTACACAGCTTCAACAGATACAAGTGTGCGGCTGCAGCGTATGCTGGAGACTATGGAGAATTAGCTTTGGGCAACATTTCCAAAACTTCCCTGAGGAATAATATTTTTGGAGAAATCCTGCAAAATGTGCAACAATGTAGTCCAATAGGAGCGGTATATGCCGAAATGTTGCAAGAAGTGTAAGCGTGTTGATTTCCCATAAAAAGGGACAAAAAAGGCCGCCATTTCGGGTAATGGTAAGTACGACCAAACCAAACCGAAATGAGGCGACCTCATGAATAAATATACCCCATTCTTGGCCGTGTTCAAACAAGTATTAACTTCGGAAGAAGTCCAAAAGGTAAGCGGGCAAACCAAGGACTACGAGGATACGGGAACCAAAATGACCGTCGGTGTGTTGTTCGACTACTTTGTCCAAGCCTGCTACCACCAATGGGATGGCTTTCGTCAAAGTGCTCGGGTGGGCTCGAACTACGGTTTGCCCAAGGTTCATTACTCCACCCTTTCGGGCAAAGCCGGTGAAGTGCCTTACGATATCTTCAAGCGTTTGTTTCAAATGCTCGTCCAGAAATGTAACCGGCAAACCCGGCGGCACCTGAATCTGCCTAAAGATCTGCTGCTGATTGACTCTACGACGGTTACGGCAGCCAACTCCCGCATGTCTTGGGCTCCGTATAAAAAATTTAGAGGTGGCATTAAACTGCACGTTGCTTTTTCGCAGGGACAGCATTCACCCGTGAAGGTGGTCGAATCGATTGCCCGGCGTAATGACGCTCCATTTGGAGAAGTCTTGGCCGATAAGGACTACCTTTTAGTTCAGGATCGGGCGTATGGCAAAATCGGTCGATTGGATCAATATGTGCAGCAAGGTCAGTCCTTTGTGATTCGTCTGAAAGACAACCTCCATTTGGTGATGCCGCGAAAGCTTCGGCGACCGGCGGAGGGAGACACCCAAATCGTACGCGATATCACCTGTTATATTGGTCAAGGGAAACACCAATCCGCCCAGCGCCACCGCGTCGTTGAATTTGAAAATGACCGGGGTGAAGTCGTACGTGTCGTGACCGATTTGAGAAAAGAGTCCGCTCAGGTGATTGCTGAAATTTACAAAGCACGATGGGAGATTGAAGTCTTTTTCCGCTGGGTGAAACAGCATTTGAATGTCCCATGTCTATTTGGAACCACCGAAAATGCAGTATATAGCCAATTGTTTGTGGCCCTTACCGCGTATGTGCTTCTGAAATACATTTTTGATGAAATTCATCCGAAGGTACCGGTCTTTGCTAGGCTGACTCTTTGGGAATTTATGCAGTACTGGCGTATATTTAATCTTCCGCTGGAGTGGCAGATTCAGTTGAGTCTGCTCAGGCGTAAAGATCATATAGGTGTTTTTGAAATCCCATAATATAGGTAATCAACACGCCTGCAAGAAGTGCAACAAAGTCAGCCCTAACTTGCTCTCTGCATTGGAATTTGTGCAAATAATGCAACATTGTACCCACATCCAGTAACCTTTATAGAGAAATCCTGCAAAATGTGCAACAATGCTCTATTCAAGCGGCCGGTGAGAGAGATTTAACAAGCCCAGTCCGCTGGGTTCCGCATTCTTGAACCTCCAGCCCAGCCGTATAGGATGGTCTTTACCCTTTTGAAGGGATAACGGAGCGGTTAACAGAAAAGGTATATTAGACAAAAACCAACGAAGCTGAAGGAGAGAGCCATGAGTAACTTAATCCTGAAGCATTGGACGGAGGAGCATGAGCTGCCCGGGATCAGTTGTATGGCTTATGCAGATGGCAGCATTACGATTCTGAATATCGAGACCTGCTACGACCCAAATACCCATGAGCATACCATGAGCTGCCACCCCCTGTGTGATACAACGATTGAGAGCATTGTGAAGTATAATGATGATCCTTGGACCATTGTGGATGCCTGGACGAGTCTGGATTATGAGGGCGGTACAATCTATGGCGGGGACGGGCAGATGGGGAACGAGGGCTTCATTGCCTGCACCGATGCGGGCGGTGGTTTGGTGTGGGCATTTTTCTCGGATGCCACTAATCCTATCAAGCAATTAAGTATTGAAGACCGGACATTAATCGCGCTGAATGAGCATGATGAGCTGAGGATCGAGATCAATCTGGACCATCTTACAGAGATGAAGCTGATCCCATGCCGCAAGTAGAATCAAGAAATGCCTTTTCCAGTATTCTAGAATGAACATAGAGCGGTTGGAACGAGGGGGAGCGGACGGTGTACGAGTGGCACAGGCAGATTCAGACCATTGTCGATGATATGGACCACAGCATCAAGCAGCATAACAGTGAGGCCATAACGCTGCAATCTCTCGCTGACAAGCTGGGCTATTCGGAGTTTCATACGACGAGGAAATTCAAAGAGATATCCGGGATGCAGCTTAGGGATTACCTTCGCCACCGGAAGCTGGCTTTTGCACTGAAGGAGGTGCGGGATAGCGGAAAAAGCATACTGGATATTGCGCTCGACTATGGATTCTCCTCCCATGAAGCCTTTACGCGCGCGTTCAAGGTGACCTACGGTGTTGCCCCAAGCGAGTACCGGAGACACCCGTATCCTGTAGTCCTTCGGACCAAAATCAACCCGTTTGACCGCTACTTTTTCGGACTAGGAGAGGTTGGCATGATTAAATCTACAGAAGAGGTTAAGATTTATTTCGTAACCATTCCCGCGCACAAATTCCTGCACATTAAGAACTACGAGAGCAACGGGTACTGGGATTTCTGGCAGAAGCAGAGCCTGATTCCAGGGCAGGACTGCGAGACCATCAGCGGCTTGCTGGATAGTATCAAGGGGAAGCTGGATGATGACGGCGGAAGCGATACGAACAGCGGCAACGGCCAGATTATGGCCTATATGAATGACCCGGACGGCAGACTCTGCGATTGGGGATTTCCGCGTACAGAGTGTTATGGGGTACGTCTCCCCTATGATTATGAAGGCGAAGTCCCTGCGCAGATGCTGATGGCAGATGTTCCCGAGGCCGAGTATATTGTGTTTGAGCACGGGCCATTCGATTACGAGCAGGAAAACCGCAGTGTCGAGGAACGGATGGAGCAGGCGATGGCCGCTTTTGATTACACGGGCACCGGTTACTGCTTCGATTCCACCCCCGGGCGGATCATCTACTTTTATTTCAACCCGGAGCGTTACTTCAAGTATGTCCGGCCTGTACGGAAGTCATAATTACGGCAAAGCGCCTGCTGCTCTCATAGGGTGGGTGCTTTACTGATTTCATACAGAAGAAGAGTAATGCACTCTACGCATGACATACAGCACTGAGGACATCCATAATTTGTGATTAACTTGTAGGAGTTAATGATGAAAGGGCGATATTTCTTATGGATGTAAAAAGTTCCAATACATACAGCGGCGTAGCGGCTCAGGCGCGAATAAGATTTGCTCGCCCTTTGCTGCTTGCCCTAATCGCTATCCTTCTGATCAGCAGCCTGACAGCTTGCAGCGGCAACTCTTCTGAGAATGAAATAGCAAGTCCATCTGCACAACCAGCCAGTCCATCGGCACCTCCTGCCCAATTGGCCCAGGCAACCCCTGCGGCCACCCCGCTAACGACCAAAGCGACCGGCCAGATTTATCTGTATGGCGAATCCCATGGGGTGGCCAAGATTATGGACAAGGAGTACGAAGCTTGGTCTGATTATTACCACAACAAGGGAATGAGACACCTATTCGTGGAGCAGTCCTATTATGCTGCCGAATACTTGAACCTGTGGATGCAATCAGACAATGACGACATTCTGGAGGAGCTTTATCAGGATTGGGAAGGGACTCAGAGTCACGTTCCCTATACGAAGACCTTTTTTCAGAAAATAAAAAGCGGATGTCCGGATACTATTTTCCACGGAACAGATGTTGGGCATCAAGGGGATACTACCGGCGAGCGCTTCTTGTCTTATCTGGCAGACCATCATCTGAACGGGTCGAAGATGTACATCTTAACGAACGAAGCGATTCAGCAGGGCGAGAGATATTACAGTAGTTATGATAGGGTATACCGGGAGAATAAGATGGCGGAGAATTTCATCCGTGAATTTGAGAAATTGGGTAACGAGAGCATTATGGGGATTTACGGCTCAGCGCACACCGGAGTCAATGAAATGGATCTTTTCACTAAATCTGTTCCTTGTATGGCGAATCAATTACATAAGTACTATGGCCGCAACCTGCATTCGGAGGACATAAGCTGGATGGAGAAAGACATTGAACCTGCCCGGGTGGATCACATCACATTACAGGGCAAGAAGTATGCGGCATCGTATTTTGGCAAGCAGGATTTGAACGGATTCAAGGATTACGCCTTCCGGGAATTTTGGCGGGTGGAGGAGGCTTATGAAGATGTAAGCAAGCTGCCGCTGACAGGTAGTGTTCTTACGTATGATCAATATCCGATGCTGATCGAAAAAGGCCAGGTCTTTGCCATCAGCTATACCAAAACAGACGGTACCACGGAAAGAGAATATCATGTGGCTAACGGTAAGCAGTGGGAGGACAGGGAGGCAACGTGGCAGATCAAGGTAACGGAATGACCTGTTGTATGTAAGCAAACCTGCGGAAATGGTATATTAGTCTAGGAGTTTCCATTTCTTAAGCAGATGGGCAGGTGTAACATTTGGACATGAATAATGGAAAAGGGAAAGCTCATGTTGTGGAATTTATGACTTGGGCGGAGGAGAAGGGCTGGGAGATAAGGAGGAAGTCCGGTTCTCAGCTACATTTAGATAACGGCATTACTTCCCGATATACAGGACTACCTGATGGGTATCTAGAATTTCTAAAGGTGGTTGAGACGTGCGTTGCACCGGATGAGCAAACCTGGTTTATTGGTGAGGCTGAGTTCAATCATAGCGCGGAAACTGAGTTCCGGTGGAATGAATTCGAACTGCTTAGTTTGGAGGCCGCAGCGGGTGATTCAGCTTGGCAGTCAGAGATCACGGCCTGGTGGGATCATCACTTGCCGATCGTAATGTCTGTGGAGGATGGTTATTCCTTCTATGCCATTGCAACGGATAGCGGGGCTATTGTTCATGGATGTGAGCCTGAATTCGAAGAGGTTGAGAAGGTGTCCGATTCGTTTGGAGAATTCCTGGCCTGGATGATGTCGAATTCGAAGCAAGGATGAAGGGCTGACTCCCGGATCGGCACTATATGACGGAAAGATGGAAAAGATCAGAACCTGAAAGATTAGGTTCTGATCTTTTTCATTGGATGAGGGTGGAGTGTAGGCAATCAGAATGCATAAGGAGAATAGATGGATTTTGTACACTTGCTAACGAACGAATGGCATATACTCCAGAAATAGTTGGAAAAATAACACCTAAATGTTCAAATTCTCACTAGAAGTGCCAAAACCGGTGGCAGCAGATGCTGGTTTTCCACTTAATTTCCTGTTAGCGTCAGATGTTGAAGAAATAAGCAGCATTTTTCCACTTGTTAGCGGTCGTGGTTGCGGGCCATCTCTATCCTCAGTTGGATTGTGTTCTTTTAATCCTGCTCCCGGCCTTGGTTATATTCTATTTCAACCATTTTAATAAAATCGGAGGGGGCGACTTTTAAACCTCTGCAAAGCTCAAATATTTTGGTAACAGACGGCTCGTTTCGGCCAACTTCGATCATGGAAATATAGGAGCGGTCCACGTTGCATTCGTGAGCAAGGTCCTCTTGGCTCAGGCCTTGTTTGAGTCGTATCGCTTTAACGGTTTTTCCGATAATTTGTTTAAGGGTATTGGTTGTATCGTTCAAGGAAAATACTCCTTTTATGTCCATTATCTATCCCTGCCCCGTCATCTCCATAAACCTACACATTGCACTGGAGAGCACGGCGTTGCTGCGGTAGATCAACCATACCTCAAGCTTCCGGTATTCTTCGGGGAGGCGGTGGGAAGTGATTCGTCCAGCCTCTTCCGCCTTGCGGATGGAGGACTTAGGCAGCAGGGAGACGCCGAGTCCGGCAGATACTCCGTTTAGAATCATTTCCAGCGTGCCGAATTCCCGGATCTGAACCGAATGCATCCCGCTTTCACGCAGGAAGCGCTCCGCTTTAACCCGGTGCGTGCAGCCAACGTCGAAGAACAGCATGGGCTTGTGCAGCAACTCATGCAACTCACTTGTCCCCGGTTCAGCAATGAGCACCAGCTCCTCCTCGTAAGCTGCAACATGCCCAATATCCGGCTGGTCTATGGGCCCATAGACGAAGGCACCATCCAGCTTGTGATTAAGCACCTTGTGCAAAAGGTCATGCGTTTCGCCTGTGATGAGCGACAGATGGACATCGGGGTAGCGGGAATGGTAGCCAGCGATCATGGATGTCAGATGAATAACCGCTGTCGTCTCCATAGAGCCAATCCGCAGCGGGCCGGACGGGTGCTCGGAGTATTGTGTGGATTTTACAGCCTCGTCCATTAGCATAAGTATGGTATTCGCGTATTCCAGCAGGTTCTCGCCCGCAGGCGTTAATGTCATCCCACGGTTAGACCTGTGAAACAGCGGGACCTTCAGCTCGGCCTCCAGGAACTGAATCCGGCTGGTCACATTCGACTGTACATAGTTCAAGGCTTGCGCAGCCTTCGTAATCGTACCCTCACGGGCCACAGCCTGAAAAATCCTCAAATCTCCACTTTCCATTGCGGTGTCACCTTCTGTATATCATAATCTAGGGTAGTACCTTCCGATGCTGATCATTGTACTGAATTCTATCCTTGATGACAAATCCGGCACCCGAAAGGGCCGCCTGGATTAACGATCTCTTACAGGGAGTGAGCAGATGGAGCACCGCAAAATAATGAATGTATTCAACAAAGAGATTCGTACCCTCCAGAAGAAAACCGTATCTGAAGAAGAACTCAAAGAATGGTACACGTTAATTAAAGATAGCATCCAGAACGACATCAAAGACGGATACAAAGAAACCATTGCCAGAAACCTGACGCTTGGAATTGGTGTACATGGCGGAGATTATCCAAAAAATCTGATTCTGAACGGGGATACGGAAGGGTGGAAGTATGTTACCCGGTTTCTGTATTGGGAGGAGTATATTCTGCGGAGACTGTTCAAGTATAAAGAGGTCTCTTCAAGAACGATAGGCTGTATCATAGGAGTAGCCTTGCTATGGGATATGAAGGAGCTGGCACAATTGGCCAGAGATTATTTCCAGATGATATTTGAAAAAGATACGCAGCGGTATGCCCACAAGGAGACGCATCATTTGTTCATGGCGTTGTTACATGACTTATTCGTCACGGAGCAGATCAATCAGGAGCTGTATCCGGTGCTGCCGGAGCAGCATGTGTACCGGAGATTTCTCGATTATTGGTCTACTACGGATGAAGAGCTGCTGCGCAGCCTAATGGGTGAAATCTGCGATTACCATATCTACAGCTCCCTGGATCTTCCCCGTAAATTCGCAGAAATTCTATGTCTGAATTACATCCCTTATGAGGTCCGGCTCATCCAAAAAATAAGACGGGCCCAGGGACTAACCGCCGCTACAGTAGACCATCCCCTGCTGACCACCCCGCTTGCTCAGATTCCTGAAAGCAAAGTAGAGTGGGATCTGGTGAATGATGAGGTGTACCAATACTTATTAAGAAGGGAAGCCGGGAGCTAGAGCTGCTGGCAGAAAGGAGACTCATATGGCATATGACCGGATCGATTGGCATTCCGGGGGAGATTATCCTGCGGATCTGCCGGAAGAGAATGGCGGAATTCATATCGGTATGTTCCTGGCCTGGGCTTTGGGCCACGGAATGGCGGGCGAATTTCACCTTGAGGAGTCGGCGGAGGCGCTGAAGCGGCTGAAGCGGCGTGAGCTCACGGGGCTGGACTACCTGGTGGAGTATTGTGACGGGAAGTTCTGGGATGAGGATCTGAACGAGCTCGGTAATACCTTCGCCGCCGATTATTATGACGGTCAATCGGCGTTCGCTGCTCAGTATGGAAGCTATCTTAATGATTATTGTGAGGTCTTCAACCAATACCCCAGTATCTATCATGTGGAGAACACCTGGGAGAATTATGACCGCCTGCAGCCCTTGCTGGACGAACGTTATGCCCAGTGGGAAGTTTGGTCTGAGGACCCGTCCCACCGTAAGCTCGATCCCAAAGCGCAATTCCTTCAGGCCTGCCAGCAGACCGGGCAGCAGTTCCTCCAGGCAGAGGGCTTCAAATCCAATAAGGCGGGTACGGTATGGAAAAAAACAGCGGCCGACAAGGACACCGTGTTCGAGTTATCCTTCCACCCGGAATCTTACAATACCCGCACCGATGTGCGGATGACGGTGAACCTGCGGATTGCCAGCAAGTCCCTCAAAAAATGGCTTGCCGGACAAACCGGCAGAGGGGACGATACCGTACTGTTGGGCTCGCTGCGCAGGCCGCAGAAATCATCAAGCGCCATCGTCTGGCAGGTCGCTGGCTCACAGCTGGATTCCTCCCTGCTAGAGATCGGTCAGATGATCGGGGAACGTGTCCTACCGCTGTTCGCGCTATTCGCGGACCGTCCCCGCGCACTGGAGCAGCTTGCCGCCTGCGGCGCAGGATTCCCCGGCATCTGTGATGCTGAATCCAGTCCGCTGGCCTATCTGCTGTGCTTCGGCACAGGGGAGCAGGCGCAGCGTTTCTTCACGAATTACTTCAACAGCCGACCTTCGCCTTGGCGCCGGAATATTCATCAGACCTACCAGAAGCTAAGTGAGGGAGAATTCTGGGACTATTCCGCCTATTTCCGTGAGAATGATGTGAAGCTGGCGTTCAGGCACGGTCTGACGCTTCCCTGATACCAGAGACATGCCGGGTGAAGCAGCTGCTACCACACCCCGAAGCCCGGATCATCCTCCCGGATGACCGAATAGATCGCCTCCAGCACAAGGGGGAGGTCTTCTTCCGGGCAGCCCTCGGGCATGGCCTGCGGATGATCAACGGCGGATACGCTGCCGGGATGAAGCTCAATCCCCTGAAGTCCCATCTCGAACCGGAAAGAATCCTTGAACGCCGTCCCGTCATGAACCAGATAAAAGTAGAGATTGTGTATATCCTGCTCTTCAATGATGAGTACACCTTGTTCGTTCAGCTTCATAAGATAACCTCCTGCTCGAATAGTGTACATCTATTATATTCGATTTGTTAGGAGAGAAGCACGGTAGGACAGGGGAGTGGCCGACTCGTATCTCTTGAAGATCTTAATGAAATAACCGGCATCGCAAAAATTCAAGTGATTGCTGATCTCGTTGACGGACCAGTCTGTTGTTGCCAGCAGCTCCTTCGCCCACCCGATCTTCATGCGCGCAACATATAGTGAGAAATTCTCGCCCATCTCCCTGGTGAACAGGCGGCTGAAGTAGCTCGGGCTGATATGGCATAGCTGTGCCAGCGATTTCAGCGAGAAATTCTCCTCCCGGTGGCTTAGCATATAGTCCAAAGCAGGCTGTAGCGTAGGACTTATGCATTCCGTCTTGTATGCGCTTCCCGAAGTGGCCGGAGTCTTGGGAGCCGAGGGCGGCTCTGCGGGCAGAGGCGGCAGCTTAAGCTGGAGCTTAGACTCCTGTGGATTCAAGGCCTCAACCTGCCCGTTCCGCTCCAGCAGCTCATGCTTCAGGATCGATTCCTTGACCACATAGTTGCACAAATGATAGAGCATATCGGCGGTGGCTACTACCTCCTCATAGGTCATGACAGGCAGCAGCTCATACTTGCGGGCCCGGTCCTCCGTCATGGCGTCCTGCTGCGGACGGGATACAATCTGCTCCAGATTCGGGCCGCTTCCCTCCGCCAGCCGGATTTGTCCGGCCATCAGGGCACCGATGTACTGATTATCGACAATGATAGGTATAGCAATGTCGAGAATATCGAAGTGGCAGCGGTAGATATAGGGCCGGCTCAGCCGCACAGCCTCCAGACCTCCGCGCGCGTCACATTTTTGACAATAGGCTGAGAATTCCTTGTCGCTGCGCACGGTCTGGCAGAAGGCCTGACAGCGGCTATGTGCCGTAACCGGCACGCCTTTATAATCGACCATGATGATGGCCATGCGCGTCACAAGGGACAACGATTCCTGAAGCTTGCCCCATTCGTCCATATCAATGATATACTTCAAGTCGAATTTGGATTGCATCCGGTTCACCCTTTCCATCTACAGTCAACATGAGAACAAGATCATTATAATTCAGATGCTGACAACATAATAATACTATTTTGCAGCATATTAATTCGTTTGCTTTGTCCCATGCGCCGCTCTATCCACTTGTCTATAATGGGGACATACGACTAAAGGAGGAATGAAGGAATGAGAAGAACCTTTATCAGCCCGGGTAAGTACACACAAGGTGAGGATGAGCTGCTTCAGTTGGGATACTTCGTCAGTACTTTCGGCACATCGGCCCTGCTGATTGCGCACCCCGATGATGTGAAGCGTGTACAAGCCAAGCTTGATGCCACCAGCAGTCAATTCGGCATTACTCTCGTGAAGGGGGATTTCCAGGGCGAATGCTCCCGGCAGGAGATTTCCAGACTACAGGAGCTGGCCCGTGAGCACAAGTGTGCTTGCACCATCGGTCTTGGCGGCGGCAAGGCCATCGACACGGCTAAATGTGTGGCAGAAGGCGAGGCGCTGATTATCGTGCCTACCATTGCGGCCACCGATGCACCCACCAGTCATTCCGCTGTGATTTACACTTCTGAAGGCGCTTTCGAGGATTATGCTTACTTCAAAGCCAGCCCATCGGTGGTGCTGATTGATACGACTGTTATTGCGCAGGCTCCTACCCGCTTCCTGGTATCCGGGATGGGCGATGCCCTCTCCACCTACTTCGAGGCCAGAGCTACTGCGGCATCCTATTCCAATGTCAATGCGGGGCTTCCTTGCGGAGTGCATGCAGGTGTGATTACGGAGGCCAAAGGCACCAAAGCCGCGCTGGCCCTTGCCCGCTTATGCTACGATACACTGCTGGAGGATGGCGCCAAGGCCAAGCTGGCTTGCGATCAGAACGTGGTGACACCGGCGCTGGAGAATATTATTGAAACGAACATCCTGCTGTCGGGGCTCGGGTTCGAGAGCAGCGGTCTGGCTGCCGCACATGCTATCCATAACGGTCTGACGGCGCTTGAAGGCACTCATCATTATTATCATGGCGAGAAGGTGGCCTTCAGCACGATTGCACAGCTCGTTCTGGAGAATGCGCAGCAGGCTGAGATCGATCAGGTGTTGTCCTTCTGCCACTCTGTCGGCCTTCCCGTATGTCTGGCCGATATTGGCGTCGCTTCCATCTCCCATGAGGAGCTGATGGAAGTGGCCCGCAAGGCGTGTATCCCGGAGGAGTCGATTCATTCGATGCCATTCCCGGTTACCGCTGAAGCGGTTGCCGCTGCCATTGCTGTTGCTGACAAGCTGGGTGAAGCCTTCAAGAAGAGCAAGGAGCAGCGCGTATGAAAAAGATAATCAACGACCCGTCGGATCTCGTCCGTGAGATGTGCAGCGGACTAGTGATGGCTTATCCGCAGCTGACCTTCGACAGCAAATACAAAATTATCTCCAGGTCTGCGCCCAATCCTGACAAGGTAACGCTGATCAGCGGCGGAGGTAGCGGCCATGAGCCGGCGCATGCCGGGCTGGTCGGACCGGGAATGCTCGATGCCGCAGTCTGCGGGGATGTCTTCGCCTCCCCGTCACAGATTCAGGTCTATCAGGCGATCCGCAACCATACCGGCCATAAGGGCGCGCTGCTGATCATCAAGAATTACAGCGGCGATATAATGAATTTCCAGAATGCGGCTTATCTGGCGGCTGAGGACGGCCTGGCTGTGGACTATGTGAAGGTTGAGGATGACATTGCAGTAGAAGACAGCCTGTATACTGTAGGGCGAAGAGGGGTAGCAGGCACGATTCTGGTGCATAAGGTTGCCGGGGCGGCTGCTGAGGCCGGACTGCCGCTCTCAGAGGTGAAGCAGGCCGCGCAGCATGCGGCAGAGCATGTGCGCAGTCTTGGTTTTGCTTTTACCTCATGCACGGTTCCGGCCAAGGGTACGCCTACCTTCCAGCTTCAGGAGGATGAGATGGAGTATGGGGTCGGCATTCATGGGGAGCCGGGCATCCGCAGAGAAAAGCTGCTGAGCGCCGATGAGCTGGCGGAACGTATGATCACTGCCCTGCTGGCCAGTCTGAACCTGGATCAGCCGGGCGGCGGAGAAGTGGTAGTGCTGGTCAACGGCTTCGGCGCAACCCCTCTGCAGGAGCTGTATCTGCTCAATCACTCTGTAATCCGCAGTCTGGGAGAACGGGGAATCATCATCCGCCAATCGCTTGTAGGCAACTATATGACAAGCATAGATATGGCCGGCGCTTCCATCAGCCTGATGAAGCTGGATGATGAGCTGCGCAGATGGCTTGCTGAGCCTTGCGATACTCCGGCGCTCCGGTTAACGGGTAAGCTTGGACCGGTGCAATATGTCAGCCCTCTTCCGCAGCAGGAGTCTCAGGCAGAGGTGAGCCTGACGGCAGAGACTGATCCGGGCTTCGCCATCCTCCATGATGAGCGGTTGCGGCTTACGAACATCATCTATCTGGTGGATAAGATGAGTGAGATTATTATCGCGAATGAGACTCCCTTCTGTGAGCTGGATGCCCATGCCGGTGATGGAGATTTCGGGATGAGTGTCGCCAAGGGCTTCAAGCAATTGAAGCGGGAATGGAAGGAGCTTGTGCAGCATCACGCTACGGATATCGGCAGCTTCCTTCAGGCCTGCTCGCTGATTATTATGGAGCATTGCGGCGGAGCTTCCGGTCCAATCTGGGGTTCAGCCTTCCGCTCAGCAGGC
Source organism: Paenibacillus sp. FSL H3-0469 (assembly GCF_038051945.1). Taxonomy (NCBI): domain Bacteria; kingdom Bacillati; phylum Bacillota; class Bacilli; order Caryophanales; family Paenibacillaceae; genus Paenibacillus; species Paenibacillus sp. FSL H3-0469. Next base: position 4,310,394 of record NZ_CP150302.1, on the reverse strand, counting down.
AAATATGCCACAGGCCGGACCTCGCTGAATACGCTGGAGATGGCCGGAATGCTGGAAGCAGCGGTTCAGGGCATTCAGGCTACCGGCGAACGCTCCTTCGGACGGGGGGCAGTCGTGGGAGATAAGACGCTGATCGATGCGCTGATTCCTTGTGCCGAAGCCTGGAAGAGCAGTGCGGAGCAGAAGCTGTCCTTGAAGGAGGCTTTCGCCAAGGCGGCCGAAGCGGCTGTCACTGGGGCGGAACGTACGAAATCCATCGTTGCGCGGATGGGCCGGGCCGGGACGGTAGGTGAGCGCAGCATCGGCTACCCGGATGCTGGCGCATTTGCCCTGGGGGTTATTTTCACAGAGCTGTCTAACGCTGTCCAGTAAGTGTTGAATCGTTATAAGCCCGCCTGTCATAGTATCGTGACGGCGGGCTTATTCTTGTCTAGTGAACGAGGAACCTGAAATATATGCAGGGTGTGATATGATGGAAGACAATCGGCCAGGCCATTATGTGACATTCTTTGAATATGCAGGAGGGATCATCATGGAGTTAGAGAAGCAGACAGCGCAGCTTGAGCGGATCAAGACGAAGCTGGGGCAGGCTCTGTGCAAGGATGCGGAGTTCGCAGAATTCGGGGCCTCATCGCATCAATACAAGCTGAAAGAGAAGCTTCCGGCAGAGGAGCTGGCGGATTGGGAGGCCCGTTACGGGGTCCAGCTTCCTGAGCCTTTTGCCGGGTTCCTGATAGAGATCGGCAACGGCGGGGCTGGACCGTATTACGGAATCTATCCGCTTGATCAGGCAACCTCTTATACCGAGCTTCCTGCTCTCCAGGGGCGGGCGGCACTTCATCCGGGGATGACCGCAGAGGAATGGAATCTCCTGACGGAGCCGCTGACGGGCGAGCGGGACATCCCGGATGAAGAATACGAGAAGGCCAGAAACAAGGCGCTTGGCGGAATGCTGTGTATCGGCACCCAGGGCTGCGATTATGAGATGTATCTGGTGCTGGAAGGGAAGCATCGGGGAAGGATTGTGTATACTTCGGATTTTTATCCCGATCACCCGTTCTTCTTCGTCTATGAGGACAACTTCCTGGACTGGTACGAGCGTTGGCTGGATGAGATTATTATGGATTATCACAACCCATGGTTTGGCACCCGGCTGCCGGGTGACGAGAATACGCTCATTCAGTTGTATCGGACCACCCCTGACGGGAAGCTGCAGGTCAAGGCGCTGGAGGCTATGTTCAAGTTCAAGCGAATCGCCCCGACCACCCTGGAATTCCTTAACAATGTGGCTGAGCAAAGCCCCCGGGATTCCAAGACAGCCATCTCGCTGCTCTGCAAAACAACTTTTGCGGCGGGCAGGCCCTATCTGCTGAAGCTGTTGCAGTCGGATGACGCGGAGGGAGTGCTGCACGCCTTAATCATTCTGAATACTCACGGCAAGAATCAGGACCGGACCGAATTTATTCCGCTGATCCGGCAGAGGCTTGAGCACGTTGACGACGCAGAAACCCTGCGTTATGCAGGTTATATCCTCAAAGACTGCGATGCTGTAAGCTTCAGCGACTTCGCACCCTTCCTGTGCCATGCCAGCCTGGATATGCAGACGGCTGCGGTCTATGCCGTGAGAGATTGCCGGAACAAGCAGGAGAACGGGGAGATCATTGGACAAATGTTCCGCAGTGGTGGTACAGAGGTGGTGCGCAGCACCATTTCATATTGGGACGTTATTATTCCGCATGAGAAGCTGCTGCCTTACTATAAGGCGGTCTGGCCGGAATACAAACGGAATCCTAATTTCAGGGAAAAGTTCGCTGCTTGCCTGCGGGAACTGCACTTGCCGGACGATTATTTCGGCTGAGAAGTCTTTAGGCACGAACTGATCATGAAATGAACAATTGTTAAAATTGTTGTTAGGGAGAGTATACGCATGCTTCTTTCAGAAATATTGCCTCATGTGGCCCGGTTACAGCCAGATCGCTATGCTACAAAGTATAGAAATGAGTATCTGACCTATCAACAATTACTGCATCAGGTAAGCTGTGTGGCGGGAGGGCTGAAGGACTTGGGAGTAGGTCCCGGTGAACGGGTGGCGCTTGCAGCTGATCCTTGCCCATATCTTGTGATTGCAGAATGTGCCGTAATTGCTATAGGAGCCATTCCAGTTACGGTTTCTCCAGGTTTGACTCCTGCAGAGATGCATCAGATCCTTGAAGATGCTGCCCCAACAGCTATAGTGTACGATGCGGATTATCCTAGAATAACCTCTTCTCTTTCAGCGCCCAGTGTAGCTTTTACCATCTCGTTTGAGCCGGTCAACGGCGGCCTGTCCTTAGAGAATTTAATAGCGGTGTCCTCTCCACTAACAGAATGGTATATAGCAGAGCCGGATGATGTCGCTCTTCTTATTTATACCGGGGGTACAACGGGACGCTCCAAGGGAGTGATGCACTCCCATCGTGCGATCAGAAAGTGGGCTTTCATGAACCCTGCAAGGGGCGGAGGGCATAATCCGGCCAAGAAATCGCTTGTTCCTAATCAAGCCCATCTTACCGGCCAATTTATCCTTTGGACAACTCTTTTTGAAGGGGGCTGTCTCATTTATCCGGATTCTTATCCGCTGCAGGTTAACGAAGTCATAGACATTATTGAGCGCGAGCAGATCAGATTTCTGGGAACAGTCGGACTTCTGTTCAGGGATATCACTGCCTTGGCAGGCAACCATTCCAGAGAAGTCGGGTCCGTGGCAGGCATATCCTGCGGAGGTGCTCCTATCAGTGGGAAGACCTTGCATGAAGCGCTTGAAGTATTCCCTAACGCGCAGGTATCCGAGGTGTATTCACAGACGGAGAGCGGCCAATTTATCAGCTTCTTATCCGTGCAGGAGTGTCTTGCAGAAGGGAAGCTGCATCGGCTGCAATCGGTCGGAAATCCATCCCATATGGAACGCTGGGGCCAGAAGCCTTTTGAGATTCGTATAGTCAATGACTCAGGGCAAGAAGTAGAGCAAGGAGACATTGGCGAGATCCTATGCCGAAGTGAACAGATTATGCTTGGCTACTGGAACAACCCGGGAGAGACAGGCAAGACCATCCGAAATGGGTGGCTCTATACGGGGGATCTTGGCAGACTGGATGAAGACGGCTATTTATACATTGTAGACCGCAAGAAAGACATGATTATAGTAGGAGCTTCTAATGTCTACTGCGTTGAAGTGGAGCAGGTAATAAGCGCACACCCCTCTATTCTTGAGGCTGCTGTTATAGGAACACCCTTGCCGGATGAAGGCGAAGAAGTCACAGCAGTAGTTGTACTTAAGCATATGCAGACACTCGCTCTAGAGGACTTGCAACAATTCTGCGGTCAATCGATAGCTGAATATAAGCTGCCTACCCGATTAGTGATTACTCACTCACTATTCAGGACATCCGTAGGCAAAATAGATAAGAAGGCGATAAAAAATAGTATTTACTAAAAGGAGGTTCTCCATGAGACTTCGAGATAAAGTCGTTCTCGTTACAGGTGTTACGGGCACAGCAGGAGATAAGATTGCAAAAAGATGCCTCAGCGAGGGAGCGGAGGTCAAGGGACTTATCCGAAATAAGGACCAGATCGCACTATGTGAAAAGCTAGGCATTACACCCGTCATCGGAGACTTGACCGATAGAGCGGCCATGAAGGACGCACTTCAAAATGTGAACGTTATCATTCACGCTGCGGCGTATCTGGGGGAGGACCAGGGGATTGCCGAGGCATCCAATATCCAGGGGGTCCAGAGTCTGGCCCACGGCGCTGTATCTGCGGGAGTGGAGCGCTTCGTGCATATTTCTACGGTATCGGTCTATGGTCATTTTGATGGAGAGGTGGAGCTGGATGAGGCCAGCAGTCTTGCCTTCGGCCACGGGGAGGTCTACATTTCAACCAAGTGTGAATCGGAACGGATTGTACAGGCTGCAATGGCTGACGGGCTGCCAAGTGTGATCCTACGTCCTGGAGTGATCTGCTCCGATTCCAACTCGCACTGGGGCGACAGACTGATTACTAAGCTTGCTGATTGCGGAGAAGTGGACTGGATTCATCCGGAGGACTTAACGCCCTGGGTGCACGCGGACAACCTGGCTGAGATGTGTGTACTGGCAGCGACGCAGCCTGCGGCTGTGAATCAGTGCTATAACGCCATTGACGGAAATTATCCGGAGAAAGATTTTACGATGCGGATCGGTCTTGCCTTGAACAAGAAGTTCATTATACCGGGCGGAGACCCTATAAGAACGGCATATACTTGCGACAAAATAAAAAACGAGCTGGGCTACAGCCCGGTCAAAACGTTCGAGGAGACCGTTGTCCGGCTGGAGCAGCAAGCTAGGGGAGAGCTAAATGTATCCTAAACCGAAGGCCATGCGTTCCGTTCTAGATCCAAAGTATCTGGAATACTGTCTGAGTTCTCTGTATGACCTTGGAGATTGGAAGGATTGCCTGTTCTGGTTACGCGGCCTGAACGATACTTACAGAATCCGTACCGGCACAGGCACATATATTCTTCGGATCTACCGCCAATCGATAGCTGAAAGTGATGTTGTCTATGAATTGTCCCTCTTGACACAGCTGGAACACCAACTGAGCGCAGTACATACAAAGGTTTCCGTTCCCCTCCCTCAAAAGAACAGCAGTTTATATACGGTCATCGATGCGCCGGAGGGCCCGAGAGCTGCCGTGATTTACAGTTATCTGACAGGCACGGAGAACGTGCTGCATGATGAGGAATCATGTGCTTCCTTCGGAAAATCCGCTGCTGAATTGCATGCTGCCATGGACAGGGTCTCCTTAGATTTGCCTAGACCGGATCTGGATACCCGCGCTCTGATCTCCCGGCCGCTGGACCGTATTGTGGATTATCTCGGTGAGGGACACCGCTCAGCTGCGTACCTGCGAGAGTTCGCCGGTGCATTAACGGAGCGGATCAACGCTGCTAGTCCGGGCCTGGACTGGGGGATCTGCCACGGAGATTTGCACGGGAATAACAATGCCTTCCAGGAAGGCGATACGTTCACGCATTATGATTTTGAATGGGCGGCTCCGGGTTGGCGGGCCTACGACTTGGCCCAGGTCCGGCACAGAAAACGTCTGCCGCACGAGAAGAAGGAACCGCTGTGGCAGGCATTAATGTCGGGTTACCGCTCGGTCAGAGACTTTTCCGAACAAGATGAATCTGCAATTGATCTGTTTATGATGGCCCGCCGGTTGTGGGTGATGGGACTGGATGTCGAGTTCATTAGTGACAGCGGTGCGCTGGATTATACGGAAGACTGGCTGGAGGAGTTCATTGATGAGTTCCGCTCTTACGATATAGTCTGATGATCCATGAGGAGGAGGAAGACGATGTACACCATCTATAAGCATTGTCCAATATTTAAAAATGAACAGATCACCCTGCGGCCGGTGCAAGAGGAAGATATTGCAGGTCTGCTTAACTGTTACGCAGATCAGAAGGCGGTACCCTTTTTTAACTCGGATAATTGCAACGGCGATACGTTTTACTATCCAACAGCGGAGCGGATGAAGCAGGCGCTTGATTTCTGGCGGTACAGCTATGACGCGGAGCAGTTTGTCCGCATGACGATCATCTGGAATCCTACTGACGAGATCATCGGAAGTGTGGAGATGTTTAACCGCGGGGAGGCTCCCGGCTATGGGGTGCATGGCGTGTTGCGCATAGATCTGATGAGCGTTTATGAGCAGGAAGGGGTGCTGAGCGCTGTCCTGGAGCTGGTGCAGGAGCATTTCTACTATGAATTCGGTGTGGAATGGATCATGACCAAAGCTATCGACGCTGCGGTAGAGCGCAGGACTGTTCTTACAGGGCAGGGGTATATTCCGCTCAAGGAGTTCGAGTTATCGGATTATTATGGCCGTGTCAAAATGGAGCTATAGTGCCGGTTACCCTCGGCTAGGCAGGAGGCAGTTAAAAGCCCATAGCAGCTGGGCATCCGCCCAGGCATCTTCTCCGCGAATGCATATGATGATTATGCCTAATGAAGCGAGAGAGGAGCAATAGATATGGGATTTATACCAGTGCCGGGAGGCGGCGGAGGATTTCCGGGGATACCGGGATTTCCGGGTGGACCAGGCTTGCCGGGAGGGCCGGGGACTCCAGGGATTCCAGGCGGAGGGCCCGGAGGATTTCCGGGAACGCCCGGGGGTGCGCCGGGAGGAGTAGCAGCACCGACAGCGCCACCGCCGCAATTCGTACCGCAAGCACCGGCGGTTACGGCTTATGCGGTTGACCCCGGCGGCATCAGAGGCTGCCTGTTCCACAATACGTATATCTGGCTGAATAACGGGGAGCAATTCTGGTTCTATCCGGTATTTGTGGGCCGGAATTCGATTGCCGGCTTCCGGTGGAACGGCTTCTTCTGGGGATACTTCGGAATTGATCTGAACCGGGTTAGCTCGTTCACCTGCTTCTAGCCTGGCTGCATCTCCCTGTTTGGCATACCATGACTTGGTTAAGTATAGATCAAGATCACGGACAGGGAGGTGTACTATGGGCAACCTGTGGATGGCATTTGTCTATCCCGGCAGCTTCTTAAGTCTGCTCGGGGTAGTGTTACTGATTATGGGTTATCAGCGGCGGCGCACAGGCCGGCGTACCCGTCTGGAGAGTGTGGCCCAGCCGGGTCGGCCGGCACCGGGGGGACCCGGCACCGCATCGTTTCAGCGAGAGGTACGGTATTCGCTGATGGGCGGCATTCTGCTGGGACTGGGATTGCTTCTGTTCGTTGCACTGGGTATTACTTCACTGTTCAGCTAGGACAAGCCCTGAATTAGCACGCTTATAAGAGCAGCCCGGCCAGCCGGTGAATCCCCTGCTCAATCAAGGCCTCATCCACCTTGGCGAACCCCAGCACCCAGCCCTTCCTGCGGCTTTTAAGGCAGTAATGGGCAAGCGGGTATACCCGAATTCCCTGCTCCAGCGCTAACCGGGTCACGGCTTCCTCGTTGTAGTCCGGCTCCGCCTCAAGGAAGACATGCAGCCCCGTCTCTGCTCCGCTCAGGGTGAACCGTTCGCCTAGACCGCTTGCGGTTATCGCTTTGGTGATGGCTTCATGTCTCCGGCGGTAGACATTGCGGACTCTGCGCATATGGCGCATGAAATGCCCCTTCTGGATGAAGTGGGTCAAGGTGAGCTGGTCCATCACCGGAAGGTGGCGGTAGGTCAGCTCCTGTACACGCGCCAACTGGGCAATGGCCCGGGCCGGGCCGACAATCGCCGAGATGCGGATGGCCGGGGCGATCATTTTGGAGAAGCTCATCATATACAGGGTATTATTCGGCGCCTGGCTATAGAGCGTGGGCAACGGGTCGCCGCGGTAGCGGAATTCACTGTCATAGCCGTCTTCTATAATCCATAGCTGCTCCTGAACGGTCTGGTGCAGCAATTGCTGCCTGCGCGGCTCTGACATCACGGAGCCTATGGCGCACTGGTGCGATGGAGTTACGAACACCAGCCGCGATTCCGGGTGGATCTGGTCAACCACAAGACCATGCCCGTCTACCGGGACAGGGGCTACGTGCATCTGCCGGTAATTCATCGCCATCCAGGCCGCAGGGAAGCCGGGATCTTCCACAGAGACGGTATCGCCTTCTGTGAGAAGGGATTGGGCAATCAGATCAAGACTGTGCTGTGCGCCTGAGGTCAACAGAATCTGATCGGTCTCAATCCGTATCCCCCGCTCAAGCAGCAAATAACGCTGGATTTGCTCCCTAAGCGGCAGGAGACCATAGGGATTGCCGTAGGACCAGTCGGATACGTCCATTGCGGCGGAGGCGTGAAGCAGCGATTGCCGCCAGTGGTTCTGGAAGGTTCTATCCACATAAGGCTCGTGGGGGGTGAAATCGATCTCCACCGCCTGAGGCTGATGGCCTCCGAACCAGTCCTGCAGCTGATCTACCGCTGAGTTCAGCAGGGGAAGGGAAGGAGGAACGGGTCCTTCCGGCACCGACTCCTCTTGAGGCGCTTCAATGGCCGGGTTCCAGTCGCTTACCCGTGTTCCGCCCCGCCGGGAGGTGACGGTATACCCTCTGCTGAGCAGCTCCTCGTAGACGAGCTGCACCGTGGAGCGGGAGACTCCAAGCTGCTCGGCGAGCACGCGTGAAGGGAGCAGCAGCTCGCCCGGCGCCCAGATGCCTTGTGTAATATTATGAATGGCCTGATTCAGCAATTGCTGCCAGATCGGGGCCTTGTCGTTACGGTTGACGAACATTATAACGCATCCCTCCTAGTCGTAGGGTAGGTTCCGTTTTTTCGTTATGGATTGCTCGGAACCGTCTTCTTTGGATATTTTAGCACAGTCCATTAGTTGATATACTACCAAATAACGTATACGCGGAGGACGCGGGAAGGAGAGGGTTCGATATGAATCCGGTTCGTTACAAGGTTAGGGAATGCAAGGATGAGGCGAGGATTGAACAGTTTTTAATGCAGGCGAGAATTGGGTTTCTGGGATTAGCGGATGGGAATCGTCCCTACGTTGTGCCGCTGAATTATGTATGGATGGACAGAAAACTGTATTTTCACGGGGCCGGGGATGGAAGACGCAATCAGGTGATGAGTGAGAATTCAGAGGTATGCTTCACGGTCTGTGAGGAATATGGGACGATTACGAACCCCGTGCCCGCCAAGACCGATACCGCCTATATGAGCGTGATGGTCTTCGGGCAGGCTGAGCCGGTGACGGATCTGGATGAGGCTACGCAGGTCTTGCAGGAGATGATGAACAAATATGTGCCCGGGTACTATAACCGGCCGTTATCCAAACAGCATGTCGATAAATACCGTTCGGCTGTGTACGGCGGGCCGGTGCAGGTATGCCGGATCACTCCCCAGCATCTGACAGCCAAAGAGAATCCGGTTGAAGCAGAGAGTATGTACAAGCCAGGGACGAATGAAGTGCAGAGTATGTAGGGACTGCACTCCAACTGAAGAGGGAATGAGCGCTTGGGCCGGTAACGGCCCGGGCTTGTTCGCGTTATGGCAAGGGCGAATGTATGCGGAAAACCGAACACAATGTGCGGGGAGGGGAATGTGCTGGGGCGGATGTAATCGGAAAACCGATTACAATGGGCCTCCAGGGGGGCATGGACGGAAATATAATCGGAAAACCGATTACAATGGGCCGCCAGGGGGGGCATGAACGGAAATGTAATCGGAAAACCGATTACAATGCGCCGCGAGGGGAGCATGAACGGAAATGGATGCGAAAAACCGATTACAATGGGCCGGGTGGGGGCTTACGGACCAAATGTAAGCGAGGATAGAGGGCCGGGAAATTTGCTGTGAACCCCACGATGTCGTATGGTTGAGTTAGAATAGCAAACAAAGGTAGTATAGAGAATATTAGTAGTATTAAGAAAACAGGTAGGTTCGAGCAGAAAGGATGAAGCAAATGTCCACAGATAACCAAGCTCTTCCCCCGGCTCCGATTACAGAACCCGGAAGGTATGTCCTTGATCTGACGGGGCCCGGCAGCCACACGCTTGACCGCAAGCCCGGTATGGGCAGCTTATCGATCGGCCCCAGGGAGTCGAAGCCACCGGCAGAGGTGCTGGTCGCTGCCGATGAGCGCATCAACTGGTCCGTCTTCGAGCCGTTCGCCACACCCGCAGGCTCCCCCTGGCCGCGATATCTGAGCTATACCGGCGGTGATGCGGGGTTCCTGGAATGGGCGGAACGGCGGCCTATTGAGAATCTAAGCTGGACCCCGGTGCTGCCGGAGGCTGCTTCGCTGGACGGTAGCCGGGCGAACATCTATACCCTGGGCATCAAACTGGGACCTCTGGCAAATGGACAGCTGAGCCTGGTTCTGCCGGAGAAGCTGTACAACCTGAGCTTGTCCGGCGATCTGACCCGCTTCTCGGTTTCCGGTCATCTGCCGACTACTCTGGCCTTAGTACCGAATATGAGCCGGCGCAGGAGCGATGCGCCGTACCGGCTGCCGGATCTGGGGGAGCTGCAGGGTGTGACTCACCTGACGCTGAATAGCCCGCCCTTGGGCCAGCCCATCTCGCTGGACGGCCTGGAGCAATTCCCGAACCTGGAGTCGCTCAGCCTGTGGGGAAGCTTCTGCGATCTGGAGGCGCTTGCCTGCCTGACGGGGCTGACCAGCCTGGAGCTCCGTTTCATGCCGGAGTTGGAAGGCCTGCCTTCCCTGGATACATGGCCGCTGCTGGACCGGTTCATCGCCTACAATGTCGAGGAGGCCGTAGGCAAACGTCTGCGGCAGCAGATGAAGGCGCGCGCCAAGGTCCGCCCTTGGGATGATTATGCCTCCATAAGCCAGCTCAGGAAGCCGGAGTGGTGGCAGAGCGAATACGGCCGCCCGTTCGCGGCCTGGCCGAAGCGTCTGGCCAAGCTGGCGAACGAAGCCTATGATACTGCGCAAGCAGCTATGGCGGAGGCCCGCACTCTTGAAGAGGCGGAAGCAGCCATTACCGCCTTCACCCTGCGCTTCAATTCACTGAAGGGCATCGAGACTACCGAGAGGGAAGACCTTGGCGAAGCTGTATGGCAGCTCAGCCAGTCAGAGCACCAGATCGGGCAGCCTATAACAGAGGAAGTGGCGCAGGGCTGGTTCGATGCGGCCCGTGATTATTAATTAAAAAGTTTATAAAAATTAAGATAAATCTTAAAATTTAGTTTCATTAGTGATAAACTAGGATCAGGATTGATCCAAACGGTGTGTGACTTGGTCCGCGCTGGCTTGCTATGGCGCCTAAGCAGGAGTGCCTGCATCCTTCCTGCAAATCGTAGGGTAGAAGGACGGTATAATATGAGCAACCAACAAACAAAAGCAGACGTTATTTTAATTGGTGCTGGAATCATGAGTGCAACACTTGGTTCACTGTTAAAGGAATTAGTACCGGATTGGCAAATAACCGTGTTTGAGCGGCGTGCGGGTGCCGGGGAGGAGAGCTCAGGAGAATGGAACAATGCGGGAACGGGGCATTCTTCACTCTGCGAGCTTAACTATACTACAGAGCAGCCGGACGGATCGATTGACATCAGCAAGGCGATTAAGGTGAACGAGGAATTTCAGTTCTCCAAGCAATTCTGGTCCTATCTGGTGAGCCAGAAACGAATACACAATCCGCAGGATTTCATTGTACCTGTGCCGCATATGAGCTTTGTGGAAGGACAGAAGGACGTTGCATTTTTACAAAAGCGATTTGAAGCGCTTTCAAATAGTCCGCTGTTTCAAGGCATGGAATTCTCCGATGATCCTAGGCGGCTGATGGAATGGATTCCGCTGATGATGAAGAACCGGAAGCTGGACCAGCCGATAGCGGCGACCAAAATCGATTCGGGAACGGATGTGAATTTCGGCGCTCTGACCCGCATGCTGTTCAACCACTTACAGAGCAATAACACCGATATTAGATATAATCATCAGGTGGATGATCTGAAGCGCGCGCAGGACGGCTCCTGGGAGCTGAAGGTGAAGAATCTCGCCAGCGGCGTAACAGAGCGTCATAACGCCAAGTTCGTCTTCATCGGCGGCGGGGGAGGAAGCCTGCATCTGCTGCAGAAATCCGGTATTCCGGAAGGCAAAAAGATTGGCGGATTCCCGGTAAGCGGACTGTTCATGGTCTGCAAGAAGCCGGAGATTGTAGCCCAGCATCATGCCAAGGTGTATGGTAAGGCTGCGGTGGGTGCACCTCCGATGTCTGTTCCGCATCTGGATACCCGGGTGATCGATAAGCAGGAATCCCTGTTCTTCGGGCCGTTTGCCGGCTTCTCGCCCAAGTTCCTGAAATACGGCTCCATGTTCGATCTGATTACCTCGGTCAAGCCGGATAATCTGGTTACGATGCTTGCAGCAGGAGCGAAGAATCTGTCATTGACCAAATATCTGATCGGGCAGGTCATGCTGTCCAAAGAACAGCGCATGGAAGCGCTGCGGGAGTTCATCCCGGATGCGAAAAGCGAGGATTGGGAGCTGGTGGTAGCGGGCCAGCGGGTGCAGATTATTAAGGATACAGCAGCCGGCAAAGGCATGCTTCAATTCGGAACGGAAGTCATCAGCAGCGCGGACGGCTCCATCGCCGCATTGCTGGGAGCCTCTCCAGGGGCGTCCACGGCCGTCTCTGTCATGCTGGAGGTCATCACCAAGTGCTTCCCGCAGCAGATCAAGGCCTGGGAGCCGAAGATCAAGCAGATGATTCCTGCCTACGGCATGTCCCTGTCCGCTAACCCGAAGCTATTGAATGACATTCATGCTTCCGCAGCGCACACGCTGGGCCTGACGAATGGAACAGATGGGCATGAGCCGCCAGCCGCGGTCAATCATCTGTAGCAATAGAGTAAGTGCGGCTGATCACCAGCCAGCTCTTCTATACATGCAAAGAGGCCATCCCTGGGGATAGCCTCTTTGTCTTGCTGTGTTCATCTCCCGGCCTGAGTACTTCAAGTGCGATCAAGCCTTCTGAGTCTTGAACAGCCGGACGGCCAGAATCAGAGCTACCGCTACAGCGGCGAGGCCCGCCCAGTTCAGGTGGAGCACAGAGGTACGGCTGATCACATAGCCGCCTAAGCCCGATCCCAGCGCGAATCCGAACTGGATGAAGGAGGTGTTTACGCTCAGGGCCATATCCGGGTTCCGGGGAACCAGGGTGACCAGCAGAAGCTGCTGCGCAGGGGAGATGCTCCAGGTGCCCAGCATGAAGAGCATCAGGATCAGGAGAAGGACGATCACCGGAACGCCCGTTAGTGCGAACAGGAGGAGTGTGGCTGCTTGTAACAGAAGTCCTGCGATAATGGTGAACTTCGATCCTCTAGAATCGGCCAATTGCCCGCCTAACTTGGAGCCCATGAAGCTGCAGACGCCCGCCAGGAAGAGCACCCCGCTGATTTCGGTGACAGACAGAGAGGATGCGGCCTGCAGGTAAGGGGTAATATAAGTGAAGAGTGTAGCGTAACCCCCTACATACAATAAGCTGATCGCCAGAGCGGTAACAATTCTGGAATCCTTAAGCACAGAGAGCTGCATCTTCAGGGTGACGGCTTCTTTTTCTTTTATGGCAGGGACCTTGGCTGAGATGATGCACAGCGGAATAAGGCTGAGCCCCCCGACGATGATGAACAGAGCCCTCCACCCAAAGTATCCGCTGAAAAAAGTGCCGGCCGGTACGCCCAGAACCAGCGAGCTGCTGAGTCCCATCAGAATAATGCCAATCGCATTGCCTCTCCGCTCCCTCTCCACGAGCCTTGTAGCTACAGCCATGGCGACTACAGTAGCTATGCCCCCGCTTGCCCCTTGGATAACTCTAACTCCTAGCATAGCTTCATAAGGCAACTTCAGCAGCATCAGCCCGTTGCTGGCAATGAACACGCCGAGGGCGGTCAGCAGCAGCTTTTTGCGGTCCATATTAATGGTCAATGCAATGAGCACCGGTGCAATAATGGCTGCGGACAGCGCAAATACGGTCACCAGCAGCCCCACTTCGGAGGTGGATACGCCAAGATCTGCGGCAATCATCTCAATCACACCGGTAATAATATATTCAATCGTCCCGATCAGAAAAACGGCAAGTGCCAGAATATATATCGTCAATCTGTTATTCAATTTTCTCCCACTCCTTGTACATTCATAACGGAATCGGCCGCCGTTCTTGTCATCACTCTACGATGCTGCTAAGGTTAAGTCAAAGAAACGTTTCTGAACGAAACGTTCATTTTTTTTGAACGAAGGAGTGACATCGAATGGAATTGCGCCAACTTAAAACCTTCTATACGCTGGCTTCCACGCTTAATTTCGCCCGAGCCGCCGAAGCGCAGAACTATGTTCCCTCAACGGTTACGATGCAAATGAAGGCCCTGGAGGAAGAATTGGGGGTGAAGCTGGTAGACCGGCTCGGCAAAAATGTGACGTTAACCGATACCGGCAAAACGTTCCTGCGTTATGCAGACAACATCCTGTGTATGGTGGAGGAGGCGCAGCATGCCCTCAAGCAGCCCGGTGAGCTGACAGGCACCATCGTAATCAGTGCAGATGAGACGTTATGCACTTACAGACTTCCCGCTGTGCTGCACCGGTTCCGCCAGCTTCATCCCGGAGTCCGGCTGATCTTCCTGCCGCTCGTGAGTCCGAGTCTCAGGCAGAGCCTGCGGGACGGGGATGTCGATGTGATCTTCATGCTGGATGAAGTGAAGAGCGAGAGCGGATTTTGCGGAGAAAAAATAACAGACGAGCGCTTCTGCCTCCTGGCTGCTCCCGATCATCCGCTGGCATCGCGTCCGGCGCTGGCTATCCAGGATTTTCACGGCGAGACCTTCCTGCTGACAGAGCAGGGGTGCTCCTACCGCAGCTTCTTCGAGCGCAGCCTATCCCAGAAGGGGATGGCGGGTATCACGGAGCTGGAGTTTCATAGTGCAGAGGCAATCAAACAATGCGCGAAGCTGGGGATGGGCATCGCCATCCTGCCTGAAATGGCCGTAAGCGAAGAATTGCAGCGGGGGGAGCTGATCTCTCTGCCGTGGGATTTGACCGCAGTATCTTTTGCAACTCAGATGTTCTGGCATGAGGAGAAGTGGCTCTCCCCGGCTATTGAGGCTTTTATCCGTCTGGCCCGGGATCTCGAGTCCTTCCCTTGACCTTAGGTCAGACCTAGGGTGTATCGTAGAGATATTCCAAGCCGCAGCCCGGGGAGTGATTAGGATGAGAAATGAAATAACGATTAGTGAACTGGCCAAGCTGATGAATGTATCGGTCCATCAGATCCGGTATTTTGAAGAGAAGGGTGTTCTGCAGCCTGCGTATACCGGTGAGAATCAGTACAGAATGTACAGTATGGATCAAGTGTATCAGCTCGCGCACATCCTGCTGCTCCGCAAGCTTGAAGTGCCTGTTCAGTCGATTAACGAATGTATGAGCTATAGTCCGGAGCAGCATCGCGGGCTGCTGGAGCACTCTCTCGGAGGGATCGAACAGGAGCTGAAGCGTCTTCAGAAGCTGCGGCAGTTCATCCGCAAAATGCTGGAGGAGGAGCAGAGCTACAGCTCGCAGGCGGAGCCCTTTCAGAGGGTGTTGCAGCCTGAAGTCCATCTCACCGAGCTGATGAAGCTGGATTCGCACAGTCAGCTTAGTGCGGCGCTGCTGGCGCAGCAGGCGGCAGGGATACCGGATCTGTTCGAATCGGATATTTATTATGTGGCAGATGAACAGGAGGCCGTGACCTTGTATCTGGAGATGCAGGCTCCGGGCGATCTGACTCTTCCGGCCGGGGATTATCTGATCCGCCAATGTGTGATTCAGGAGGAGGAGCTTGAAGAACAGTGTGACCATTTCTTGACCTATGCGGCTGCACAAGCGATTCCGCTGGCGGGGCCCCTGGTGGTAATTGAGCGGTCGTATCTGTCACTGTTCGCTCCGGGCAAGCTGCACTATGAACTGAAAGCATTGATCCAACCGGGAGTGATTGAGGAAGGGGCGGGATCGGTATGAGCCTTGCACCGATTACGATAGAGCCGATGCAACCCCGGTATAACCGGCCGGTAAGCCAGTTGCTGGCCCAGGCGTTCCAAGCCAAGTTCCACAGACGGCTGCACCTCAGCGGGAATGTGCTGGCTAAGGGTCTGGAGACGCTTCTCGACTATGCTCCGGCCGGACCGTTCGCCCCCAGAAGCGTCGCCTTGCAGCAGGGAGAGGTGATTGGCAGCATCGGGATGAAATATAAGTCTGCGGAGGATCAGCTGGTAAGGGGTAAGCGGCTGGCCCCGTTACCGGCTGTATTCCCTCTGCTAAGGAGACGCGGCATGGTCCGGCTGCTGGCTGGTCTGGCGACACTTGAACATTACCCCGAGGCCGGCGAGTGTTATATTACCGACCTGGCAGTTCATCCGGCCCACCACAGCAAGGGCGTAGGCCGGCAACTGCTCGGATGGGCCGGGGAAGTTGTGGCTGCCGACCCTGGCCTGGACCGCCTCAGCCTGCACGTTGCGGCCAGCAATCCGCGGGCCAGACAGCTCTATGAGCGGCTGTCCTTCCAGACAAGTGTTCGTCAGAACAGGCAGCTTCTGTATTTAGTATTGGGCGAACGGGCATGGGAATACATGGTCCTGATTCAAAAAGGGGGACAGATAGAGCAATGATGAGGAACAAGAAGATCTGGATTTACCTATGTGTTGCGGTACTTCTGCTGGTTGGCGGGGCAGGAATCTATGTCGTGCAGCAGAACCGTTTTGAGATGGTGGAGCAGGCCATCCAGATAGAGTCCCCTGAAGGCAAGCTGACCGGGACGCTGGTGCTGCCTAAGGAATCTTCTGCAACTTCCGGCAAGTTGGGATTAGTTCTGTTCATTCACGGGGACGGGCCGATTAACGCTTCGCATGATGACGGCTACAAGCCGCTGTGGGAGCAGTTAGCCAGCCTGGGTTATGCGTCCTTATCTCTTGATAAAAGAGGGATCGGCGGTTCCGCAGGCAATTGGTTGGACCAGAGCATCGACGACCGGGTAGAGGAGGCGCGTGAAGCGATTGCCTGGGCCCGGAAGCAGCCGGGTATTGACCCGGACCGGATCGGGGTGTGGGGTGCGAGCCAGGCCGGATGGGTAATTCCCAAGCTGGCCGGGAAGGAACCGCTCGCCTTCAGCATTCTGGTCTCCCCGGCCGTCAACTGGCTGCGCCAGGGTGCCTATCATACCCGGCAGCAGATGCTGCAGGAAGGGAAATCGGAGGCGGAAATCGCAGCTGAAGAGGCGGCTAACAACGAGGTTCGGCAGCTATTGGCGCGAAAGGCGAGCTATGAAGACTATCTGGCTGCGGTGCGGGAGGATGACCCGATGACGAGGGAGCGGTGGACTTTTGTCAGCAAGAATTACCAGTCGGATGCCGAGCAGGATCTTAAGCAGTTCCGCTCGCCGGTACTCTTGCTGCTGGGCCAGCAGGATATTCATGTCGACTGGCAGGAGACGGAGCAGGTGTACCGCAAGATGATCTTGCCGGGGCTGCTGAGCGTCGCTGTCTTCCCGGAGGCAGAGCATTCCATGCTGAGCAAGAAGACGGCGGATTCCAGCTTCCGGGCGCTCATGATCAGTCTGTTCGCCCCGCGGCACATCACCGTGCCGGGCTATATGAATCAGATTGAGGACTTCCTGAAGGAGCTGAATTAAGAGCACGTTCTCTTCGCGCAGTAATTACTGCGTATACCGGCTCATCATTTCCAGCAGATACTTACGGAATTCTTCACGGTATGCCTTCGGCTCCATAATCTCCAGTTGAGTGCCGAAGCCGGCCAGGAATTGATATCCGACCGGGTGCTGCGGAATGTGGAACGTAGCCAGCAGTTGTTCCGCGTTATAGACTTCGATGCTCTTGCGGCCATACCGTTCAATGAATTGATCTTTGACCGAAGGTGAGATCAGTGCCTTCACTTCGGTTAACTGTGGCGGAACTTCAGCCTTCCGTGCCTGATTCAGCATGTCCGCTCTGGGGCTGAAGGTCTGTCCCTTCCGCTTCAGCTGCTCCATCCGGGAGAGCTTGAACATCCGCTCGCCCATCCGCTCCAGGCAGAAGCCCTTCAGATACCAGCTCGATTCACTGAAATGAAGCTGATAAGGCTCCACCGTCCGTGTCGTAGGAGAACCTGTTCTATCGGTATAGTCAAAAGAGAGCAGCCAGCTCCCGGCGATGGCCTCCTGACATAGCTTCATGGCTCCGGCAAGCTCCGCGCGTCCCTCCCAGCCATAGAAGGACAGCTGAACCGACCCCTTGGAAGCGAGCGGGCTAACCATCGCTTCTATTTTTCGAATCGTCATGGCTACATCCTCGCTAAGCAGAATTTGCCCCAGCCCGCCGAGCGCAGCCAGTATATTCTCCAGGTCGGAGCTGCTCAGCAGCCGCTTGTCCATCTTGTATTCTTCCATAATGCCGTAGCCGCCCTGCACGCCGGGTGTGGCGTATATAGGAATGTGCGCCAGACTGAGCGTCTCCATATCGCGGAGAATCGTCCGTTTGGACACGCCGAATAATTGGGCGAACTCTGAGCTGGGCACAATGTCTTTTTTGAGCAGAATCATGATGATGGTAATCAGCCGTTCGACCTTGTCCATCCGCTTCCCTCTTTCTTGAGTTAAATATGAAATGGTGACATCTATCCGTCACCTATCGTGTATTATACTCCATTTATCTTACAAATAATTAGCAATAATGGGATAGAAAACCCGGCTTGCAAAATTTTATGCGTTGGCGCCCTGAATCGTTGAAGGATTTGGCCTGGATATATGGAAAGATAGGAGTACCTGAGACCGGTCTGCGCCATATATTCAGGAATTCACTCATGAAAAGAGGAAGTTGAGCTGATGCCAACGATTCGCCTGGGCAATACCCGGCTAACAGGAGCGGATGGCGTTCGTGCGATCGCCTGCCTGTCAGTCATCCTGCATCACTTATCGCAAAAGCTGATGCCGCCCGCACAAAAGCCCTGGGTGCAGGAGCTGCAATCCGTGCTGTTGCTTGGGAATAGCGGGGTCAGTCTGTTTTTTCTGTTAAGCGGTTTCCTGCTGTCGTTTCCCTTCTGGAGTGCGTATCTCGATAACGGGCCGTATCCGAGCCTGCGGACGTACACCCTGCGCCGTGCCGCAAGAATTATGCCCGGCTTCTATGTATCCATGCTGGTGTGTCTGCTCCTGACCTGGAGGCTGGATATTCCGATGGAGTACTTGGGGCAGCGAATTGCCACAGCGTTCACCTTCACATCAGGCTTCCACTACACCACGTTCTTCCCCTCCGACTTGAACGGACCGCTCTGGTCCATCAGCTTCGAGGTCTTCTGCTATCTGCTGATGCCACTCTTCATGGCAGTGTTATTCATGCTCGGCAAGCGGCATTCCTTCGGTAAGGCGATCCTGTTCTGGGTCGCCGTATTTGGGCTGGTGCTTGCTGCCAATGCCCTCATTCATCATTGGTTTACTCCAAGCGAGCAGGGCCGGGGCTGGGACTACGGCCAAGTCGGCGGCGCAAAATTCTGGATGCCGAATTACAATCCGGTTGGCTTCTTCGGCCACTTCATCATCGGCATTCTGGCCGCAGGCATCACGAATGCCATGCTCCAGCGCCGTACCAAAGTGGAACGGCTCAGCAGGCTGGGCGTGTTCGATGCCGCCACAGTGCTTGCTCTGGGTCTGGCCGGGTTCCTGATCTGGCGGATGCGCCACGCAGGCGAATTCGACTTCAGTCTCCAGCAGCAGCCGTATCTGTTCCCGGTCTATGCCCTATTGTTCGGCATCGTGCTGTTTACCGCACCGTTCAGCCGGGTGGCCGGGCGTGTGTTGGATAACCGCTTTTTCAGGTTTACGGCCAAGGTGTCATTCGGCCTGTACATATGGCACTACCTGTTCATTACCTTGATCGAGAAGTACGGGCTTCAGGATTTCCATTTTGCCGGAGTCAGGGATGTGTGGCGCTGGCTGGGCATCAGTCTCACCGTTGTAGCCATTTCTTACGCAGCGGCGACTCTCTCGTATTATCTCATCGAGCAGCCGTTCATTAACTGGTCCAAGGGCAAGCCGTTTTTCCGGCGCAAGCCGAAGGAGAAGCCTGCGGAGGCGGCAGCCTAATCTTCACTGAACCGTTGACTTTGTGAAATCTCCATGATACATTGTGTATACACGGAATACACAATTTGTTGAGGGGGTTAGTTATGCTGGCTTTGGATGTTAGACACTTGAATAAGAAATATTCGAATTTTCAGCTCAAAGACGTATCTTTTCAACTGGAGCAGGGATATATTATGGGCTTCATCGGCGTGAACGGCGCCGGCAAAACAACGACGATCAAATCCATTCTAAATATGATTCAGATGGACAGCGGCGAGATCCATATTCTGGGTAAGAATATCGCGGAGCATGAGATGGAACTGAAGCAGGACATCGGCTGCGCCTTCGGCGATATTAACTTCTACACCCGCAGCCGGATCAAGACGCTGACGGGAATCACGAAGAAGTTCTATAAGAACTGGAATGATGACACATATTACAAGTATCTGAGCCGGTTTAAGCTGGACGAGAACAAGAAGATCGCTGAGCTGTCCACCGGCATGAAGGTTAAGTACAGCCTGACTCTCGCTCTGTCGCATGGCGCCAAGCTGCTCATTCTGGATGAGCCGACCAGCGGACTCGATCCGGTCTCCCGGGATGATCTGCTCGATATTTTCCAGGAGCTTATTGTCAGCGGGGAGCTTAGCATTCTGTTCTCCACCCATATTACCTCCGACCTGGAACGCTGTGCCGACTACATCACCTTCATTGAACAAGGGCAGATTGTGGCAAGTAGCGAGAAAAATGAGTTCAAGGAATCCTACCGCCTGATTAGCGGGAGCGAGGCTGACCTGAGCAGGGTGAAGGACCGCCTGATTTCTTACAAAACCAACTCCTTCGGCTTCAACGGATTGATCCATACCCGGGATATTGATTCCGCTTGGACACTTAACACGGCCATCCCGACTCTGGATGACATCATGATCTACTTTGCCAAAAAGGAGGGTGTATATGTATAATCTGGTGCTGAAGGATTTGAAGTTAGGCGTTAATCCCTGGTTCTTTGTCTTGCCCTTCCTGATGGGCGGCCTTATGCTGATTCCCGGCTGGCTCTATTTCCTGGTACCGCTGTACTTCTGCTTCATCACGGTACCGAACATTTTCGGCGGCTTCAAAAGCCAGAATGATCTGATGTTCAGCACCATAATGCCTGTGACCAAGAGCGATATTGTGAAGTCCAGAGTCACTGTACTTGTCATTCTGGAGCTGATGCATCTGCTGGTCGCCATGATTGCCAGTATATTTACCTTTCAGCTATACCCGAAGATGCAATATTTCTTCTTTGCGCCGCATATGGGCTTCTGGGGTATGTGCTTCATTATGATGGCGCTTTTCAATCTCATCTTCATTCCGATATACTATAAGTCAGCTTATAAGTATGGTCTAGCAACCACGGCATCGACCGTTGCAGCCGTCCTGTTCGCTGCTGCGGTCCAGTGGGCTGGTATCCAGAATGCTTGGCTGCATAGCCTGTTCTACGGCTCCGGGCTGGACCGGACAGGGCTGCAGCTCTCCATTCTGGCCGGCGGCGTCCTGATCTTCATTGCCTGTAACCTGCTGGCCTACCGGATTGCGGTGAAGAGATTCCTGAAAGTGGAGATTCTATGAATGTAACGATATCCAGCACCTCCGAGAAGCCGATCTATCAGCAGCTGCATGAACAGATCAGCGCGCAGATTCTCCAGGGGGAGCTGGAGAGCGGCTACTGTCTGCCGCCGATCCGCCAGGCTGCGCTGGAGCTTGGTGTCAGCGTCATCACGGTCAAGAAGGCCTGGGAGGAGCTGGAGCGGAGCGGGCTGATCAACACGGTAACCGGCAAAGGCTGCTTTGTCGCCGAATTCTCACCGGATGAGATGTTGCGGATACGTAATGAGATGGTCTTGAAGCAGATGGAGAGCGACATTCAGTATTATAAGTCCTTCGGCCTTACCCTTGATGAAGTGACCGCGCTGCTGGGCAAGATCTACTAAAGCGCGGAGAGATTAAACGTAGAAACAGGCTTTTCACGATCCCTAGGGGGAGGGTGAAAAGCCTGTTTGTATGTCTGCTAGGTTCGTCCGCCTACGGGACGGTCCGTCTATTTTCCCTTAAATTGCTCCGGGAACTGCTTCACAATGCCTTCGGTCAGCAGGTCGGCAAAATGAATCATGTGGACCTCGTTTTTATCGGTGGCAGCAATGGAAGCGGCATAGTCTCCTTTGAGGATATCGAGCACGATGTCCGTCACGAGCTGAAGATGCTCGTACAGCATATCCTGCACCTGCTTCACGGACCAGTTCGGGTTCAGCCCGTTCAGGAACTGGGCAATCTCATCGGCGTTCCGGTGCCAGTCCGTCTGGAGCTTCTGCACCTCTCCCGCATTGCCCTTCTGGGCAGCCGCGACAATCTGTCCGGCGATCTGAATATGCTCCTTGAGCAGTCCGGACAGCTTGTTGCCGTTCGCCTCCCCATAATAAGGCTTGAAGACATTACCGATATCCTCCTGATTCTTTAGCAGCCGTGCCAATACGTCCTTCTGATCCGGGTTATTGTAGAGGGCGCTGACAATATAGTTGTGCGTCCATATGGTGTGGTCGATCCACACCTGCTGCATCTCGCTTCTCAGCCGCACCACTTGCGGGCTTATGCAGGCAGCTTCCTTCTTTGCGGCCGCGAACGCCTGTACCGGAACCGCAGCTTGGGCCAGACTGAAGACGAGCCCCAGAGTAAACACCGTTAACCATAGCTTTTTCACAATCAACTGCTCCTTTGTATGGGATGCGCGAATCTGCGTTATTATGGCTAGAATGGATGATAATTATTTGTGAAAAAGCCGGATAAGCGCGGATATCTCCTCCAGGGTCTCTTGCTGGCCATTCCTGATCCACATGATCCAGATCTCAAATACGCCGGCGCTCATGAAATGAATCCAATACTCCCGCCTTGCCCCGGTCCAGTCTGGAAACGGAATCAGCTCATCGTAGAACTGTGCAATATGGTGCTTGAAGATCTGATACAGCAGCCCTGTGAAATTGCCTTCAATCGCCAGGCGGAAATCAGCGGAGAAGGTTTGGAAAAAGCGGGTCAGATCCGTTATCTTTTGCTCGTGATTCGGTTTGTGGGCGATTTTATAGAAGATATCGGCAAACTTAGGCTCATAGTATCCGGTCACGACCTGCTCAAGGCTGTCATAATTCCGGTAGAAGGCCATCCGGCTGACCCCGGCTTTTTTGACAAGCTCCGAGATGGTCACCTCTGACATTTTTTTCGTCCGCAGCAGCTCCAGCAGGGCAATCGTGATCCATTCCCGGGTGTCTTTTTTGATCAATTGTGCATGATCGGTGGCTGCCATTACAGTTCCTCCATTCTGTCACACATGCCTGTTAACGGCTTGATAGCGATAAGGTCCAGCCTTATTATAGGGTAAAACACGTTACAAGTGTAACGTCTACCGGAGGAGATATTGATTATGGGAGAGCATAACAAGCCTGTAGTGCTGGTGACTGGAGGCTCAGGATTCATCGCTGTGCATATTATTGTGCAATTACTGGAGAAGGATTATCGTGTTCGGGCTACTCTGCGGTCTATGGGCAGACAGGATGAAGTGAAGGCCATGGTGTTGGCGGGCGGCGGGGCTAATATAAAGGACTTGTCGTTTATAGAGGCTGATCTGACTTCGGATAAAAACTGGAATCAGGTGGTGAAGGGGGCGGATTACGTGATTCATGTAGCTTCTCCAACGCCTAATCGGATATATAAAGACGAGAATGAAATGATTCAGCCGGCGCGTGAGGGGGTTCTGCGGGTGCTAAGAGCAGCGCGCGAGGCCGGGGTCAAACGTGTGGTCCTAACCTCTGCCTTCGGAGCCATTGGAGTGGGACATAAGCAGCATGCAGGCTCTTATACTGAAGAGGACTGGTCCAATACAGACGCGAACATCCATCCCTATCAAAAATCCAAGACCCTCGCTGAACAGGCAGCCTGGGAGTTTATCCGCCATGAAGGCAAAGGGCTGGAGCTGTCTGCAGTCAATCCCGTCGGTGTGATGGGACCCATTCTGGGCAAGGATTACTCTCACTCTAATGAGATTGTCCGCAACATGCTGGAGGGCAAGCTGAAGTCGGTCCCCAAGATCTATTCCGATTATGTGGATGTCCGGGACGTAGCCGCACTGCATATTCTGGCTATGGTGCGGCCCGAAGCCAGCGGGGAACGGTTCATCGCTTCCAGCGCTGAGAATCTCTCTACGCTGGAGGTAGCCCGGATTCTGCAGAAGCACCTGGGGCAGGACGCAGAACAAGTGCCTACGAGGGAAATGCCCAATCTGCTTGTCCGCGCCGCGGCGCTGTTCAATCCCAAGCTAAGAATGATAGCTACTCTTCTGGGCCAGGATATGTCAACGAGTAATCAGAAGGCCAAACGTCTTCTGGGATGGAACCCGCGCCCGGCAGAGGAGGCTATTATAGCTACTGGGAGAAGTATGATAGACATTATTAAAGAGAAGATAAAATGACAAAAGTGACCATTCCGATGACAGAAAAGGAGACGGGGTGGTCAATCCTCAAATTTAACCCTCAGTTGACAGAATTCTCCCATCTTCTTTAAGTGGGGGATGAATGGAAACGGTCTAATCTACATGGATTCTTACCGCCTAAGATGCTATAATCAAAGTATTCAGTCGTATCTTGGAAAGGTTAGTGAAATCAATGGAATTAGACTCGAATAACCATTCAGTGTTCTCCCTTCACTTCCACCTTATTCTAGTCATCAAGTATCGTAGGAAAGTCATTACAGATCCAATATCCGAACGTCTGAAAGAGATATTTGCATACATTCAGCCTACTTACAATGTGACTTTGCAGGAATGGAATCATGACAGGGATCACGTTCATATTCTAATGAAAACTCATCCTAATACCGACATTTCTAAATTTCTCAACGCTTATAAGAGTGCATCATCTAGGCTGATCAAAAAGGAGTTTCCTACCCTCCGAAAATCACTTTGGAAAGAGGCTTTTTGGTCACGCTCCTATTGCTTGCTTACAACGGGTGGAGCGCCAATAGACGTTATTCAAAAATACATCGAAAACCAAGGTGTGAGAGGGTGATCGCCATTGCTGAAAGCCTACAAATACCGTATCTATCCAAGCCATGGGCAACAACACTACTTCGCTAAAGTGTTCGGATGCGTTCGCTTCATCTACAACAGAATGCTTGCAGATAAAATTGAACATTACAAGCAAACGGAAACGATGCTGAGGAATACACCCGCACAATACAAAAAGGAATTCGACTGGCTGAAAGAAGTCGATAGCCTTGCCTTAGCGAATACACAACTAAATTTAGACAAGGCGTATAAGAATTTTTTCGGGATAAGAAAACGGGACTTCCTAAATTCAAGAGCAAGAAGACGAATAATCATAGCTTCACAACGAATAACCAAAAGGGAACAGTGGCTATAGAGGATGGATATCTCAAGATTCCAAAGCTAAAAACGGGTATCAAAATCAAGCTGCACCGCCCATTCGTGGAGCTGATCAAATCATGCACGATTTCAAAAACACCAACGGGAAAGTATTATGCTTCCGTATTGGTTGAAACGGATATCGTCCAGTTGCCCAACATGCATACGAAGATTGGCGTTGATCTTGGGCTGAAAGACTTTGCTATTACTTCAAATGGCGAAATCATATCCAATCCTAAATACTTGCGTACGTCTGAAAAGCGATTAGCGAAGCTGCAAAAGGATGTATCGCGGAAGAAGAAGGGAAGCCATAACCGTCATAAGGCTAGGCTGAAAGTTGCCAAGCACCATGAAAAAATAGCGAATCAGCGTAAAGACTTCTTGCATAAAACGTCTGCCAAAATGATAAACGAAAACCAAGTTATCGTGATGGAAGACTTACGTGTAAAGAATATGATGCAGAATCACAAACTTGCAAAAGCGATTAGTGAGGTATCTTGGAGTATGTTCCGTTCGATGCTTGAATATAAGGCTCAATGGTATGGCAGAGAACTGATTATTGCCCCTAAGCACTATGCAAGCAGTCAGCTTTGCTCCTGTTGCGGTTATAAGAACGCAGAGGTGAAGAATCTCGCCTTGCGAGAGTGGACTTGTCCAGAATGTAACGCGCATCATGATCGGGATGTAAACGCTGCTCAAAACCTACTGAAACTAGCCATGTGATATTGCAATGATTGGGCTAGGGACTAGCCTTTGAGCTTGGGTAAACTTGGAGCAGTAGCTTCATTGACCAAGAAGCCGCCACCTCTTAGGTGGATGGTAGTTCACCATGATCCTGTATCGTATTCCCCCACTCAGGGAGCAAGCGGGCCTCTCCCGCAAAGCGGCTTCCGGCGATTGAGCCGTTTTGAAACAGCGCCCCCTCAAAGCTGCATTCCTCGAACCGGCAATACAACAATAAGGCACTGCGGAAGTTGGCGTCATCAAAGCGGCAGCGGGTGAAGGACACATCATTTGCGATCACTTTGCTTAAGTTGCAGCCTGTGAAATCACAATCCTGGAACGACTTGCTGAGTCTGGCGCCATTCAGCTTCGCTCCCCGGAAGGAACAGTGATTGAAGGTATGGGTCACGAATCTGTTGTCCAGTCTTACACCGTCCAGGCAACAACGGGTGAGCGTTGAGGTGTTGGGGCTTGCCGCATCCTCGAAGCGTGAGTAAGAGAAATCAATATCCTGTAGAGTGAGGTACTGTATGCTCTCGGTCAGAGTAACTCCCCGGTAATCCTTGAGTCCTGTTTCCGTCAATCCATAAGGGGAGATGGGAAAGGAACGGTCCTTTTGATGGAGATTATGTTTACCTGAAATCGCGGCTAGACGGCGGTTCACTTCAGAGAGCTGGTCGTCCTGCCATCTGGCCAAGAGGAATTTCTTATTCAAGGTAGCCCCTCCTTACATTAATTTGGTAAAATAAATGAAATCTAGTTTATATGTTAGTATGCCAAGTCACTATAGACAAGCCATTAAAGGAGGCCATCCACCCGTGGGAAGATCGTTTGCAAATCTGCATATCAAGTCAGGTGACCTGGAAAAGACCCTGAAAGCCTTACAGGAGCTGACCGGCAAGCATGGCAAAGTACTGGGTTATCCTGACACACCGGAGCGTAAGGCCGTTATCTATGTAAGCCAAAGTAATGAGGGCTGGATCAGCGTGCTTCACGATTATTTCGTATGGGGTACGGTGAAAAAGGCAGGCAGAACGTTGTCCGGGCTGCTACAGGAGCCGGTGATGACGGTGGCATATATGAATGAGGAGATCTTCGAGCTGTCGTTCTTTGAGCAGGGGGAGATCCAGGCCGAACGAATCTTCTGTGAGCCGTGGACCCGGGAGGAAATTGAACAGCTGCGGGAAGAGCGTATAGCTGACGAATATATCCAGCGGGTGCTCGGGATGCAAGCGGAGGAGGAGAGCTTCGGCGCATTCATCAGCCTTACGGGCCCGGAGCAAGCGGTGAAACGGCTGTCTGAAATTACTGGAATGTCTCTATGGAGCGATGCGGAATGGTTACCGTATGAAGAGACGCTCAGAGCGCGCTTTGTTACGTATGAATGGTAGAAGAAGATGCTAAAAAACAGCGGATTCTACAAGCTGCGCTTCTTCATCACACCCGAGGAGCTTAAGAGAGTTGTAGAGCTTCTGGAGCCCACGCAGGTGCGGTATTATTTAACCAATTATACCCATACAGAGCATGATCAGAATCAGGTGGTGGAGGCGTATCGCGCCTTCTATCAATATTATACAGCTGCGGAAAAAGAGAGCGGGGTGCGCCCTTTCTTCATCTATTCGATGCCGGTTCTGCCGGATACGGAGAGCTTTGGTTTTTTTGCGAGAAATGAGGGGATTTCTATTCCCTATCACGGGCAATGGGCAGAGAACGAGCTGCCCTGCATTATGATCTCCTGCCCTAAGGGGCACCGAGTCAATGCTCAGGATGAGCAAGGGGAGTATTATCTCTATGAGGATGTGCGGGAGCACAAGCCGCTGAGCTATGCCCTGTACAAGGAAATTACCGGCTCTATTCAAAAAATGACCAAGCCTCTCCGCTTCTCCGCGCAAGACCCGGAGGCGATGGCGGAACAGAAGCCCTCTGCACGCATAAGCCGTGCGGCGGCTGAAGATTTAAGCGACTCCTGGATGGTCAGACAATACGGACTCGTGATCCATAGGCAGCCAGGGCCTAGCTGATCTATTGGATTATCCATGAAAGGGAGGGGAACAGATGGCGCTGAAGTTGGTGTGTACCTGGGGCGTGCTGGCTTTATCATGCGGTGCGGTATGGTGGAGCTTCAAGACCGAAAAGCTGATCACCGTCTCCTGGCTGATGTTCCTGCTCCCTGCGATTCTCCAGCTTATTGCTGCTGTGCGGATCGGGCCGGGCAAAGCCAAGTTATTTCTTGTATTCGGCTGTATTAATCTGTTGTTCGCGGCCCTGACCGGTGCGGCCGTCTGGTATCTGGTCCAACTGGCAGACGCCTATAGAAGGGGGAAATAATTCAAGCATGTCTTAAGCGCGGGGGAGGGGTGCTAATATGCAACTGGGTTTTACGCTGGATACCCATGGAACCTGTGTGGGTGTACTTAGAGATGAATTGATGCCGTTAGAGGAACTGGCAAATACATGGGAGTTTCCCTATGCTATCTTTGTGGTGTTCCGGGTATTGCCTGATAGCTATGGGCGGAGAACGTTCAGACGTTTTGACAGCGGGGATCATACCCTCTATCTGGATCTCAGCCTAAGCTACGAGTTGTACCAGCGCATGTCCAAGAACGAGCAGCGCGAGGCCTTGGGCATTCACCTGTACAGCTATCTGGCAGAATCCCTTGCCAAGTATACCAAGCATGCCGGTAAGACTGCCCAAGCTGAGCTGCTGGAACGGGTGAAATGCTGGATGCTGGCCAATAACTGGCTGGAGGGGAAAATCCATCAGGCACGCCTCCTCCTCTCCGGGGAGATCGGACTCTATGAGGTTAGCCGGACCTTAAAGCTGCCGCTGGAGGAGATTGAGTATATCCTGCTGCGCATGAATAGTGATGCACCAGCCGCTGTTCATCCTGATAATCTATAATCATCCCTTAGCAGGGGAGAGGGGAGCATACTATGTATGAGCATCTAACCGAGAAATTGAGCAAGCCTTCCGCGATAAGGTGGTTTCCGGGCCATGGGGCCGAGGAGAGCTGGATTGCCGATGCCGAGGAGGAGTTAGGCTTCAAGCTGCCGCCGTCTTACCGCTGGTGGCTGACCCAGTATGGGGGGGCCAGCCTGGGGGACGGGCAAATTCTGACGCTGGTTGCTCCTGAGCATAGGGAGTATACCGACTGGGATCTGCTGTATATCCACAGGCTGAATCTGGCGGAGGAATGGTGGGTAGCCCGGTTTCCGCATCGCATGGATCTGTTCGTGCCGGATAGCGATGAGCTGTATTACTTCGACACCTCTTCCCCCGATGAACAGGGAGAATTTCCGGTCATGCGTTATGACCTGATGAATGATCTGATCGAGGAATACGCCCCGACATTCGCCGGATTCCTGGAGCAGCTGATTGATGAGCGTTCTCCTAGAATTCCTTAGTGGAGCAGCCAGTTAGAGGGAGGACAGCCATGAATACAGCGCAGGAAACAGAACGGTTGGCGGCGGAGATTGCGGAGGCGGCCCGGAGGGCGTTCCGCGGGCTTTTTGCGAATGGGGAGCATTATTATTACTGTACGTTATACACAACGGGTGAGGGACATGCGCCAAGCATCTCCGCCTGGTCGCGGGAAGCACTGGAGCAGGAAGCGGCCAGACAGGCAGAGGACGGCAGCACGCCGGCAGCAGAGATCGCCGGGCTGATCAAATGGTCTTATGCCGATTCGCCTTATTGCTGCTTCGGGGATGAGCATTTCGATGAGGTCAAGCAGTCCTTCCAGGCGCGTCCGTCCATTGCAGTGTTGGAGGCTGACGCAGGGAATCATGAGTTCGTGCTGCGGCTGGAGGCCATGGAGCTGGCGATGCGGATGCTGGATGCTGAGGGGCTGTTCGCGCTCAATCAGCCGCGTGAGGACGTATGCGTGCTTGCCGAGGTGATGCCGCCGGATGAGGGGAATACGGACATTGCCCTGCGGCTGAACCGGGCAGAATCTCCGGCGATGCAGGCCTGGCTGGCGGAAGCAGCAGAATAAGATTATTGATGAATAACTCACGCTGGAAACCGGGGGAATGCCGAATGTATATCGTATCTGAGCCCAAACGGCTGTCAGAGCATCACAGGCAGCAGCTCGAAGCAGAGAACACCGTTCTGTATCCGCCAGCGTACCTCCAGTTCTTACAGCAGTATGGTGAAGGGACGTATCGCGGGTGGATGAATGTGCAGCTGCCTGACCCGGAGGTACTGCGGCCTTTTGCCGAATACGGGTTATGGGAGCATGATGAAGACAGCCCTATAACGGAGCAGCAGATCGGCGAGTGTACCGCTATCGGGTCCACTGTGGACGGTGATTTCCTGGCGGTCCATCCCCGGGTGAACGGGCTGCTGTGGCTGCCTCGTTATGCGGAGCAGATTCAAGCGATCCCGCTGCCAGCCGTGGAAGAGGAAGAGGCTGTTGGCTATGCCCTCATCCTGGACGGCATCTACCGCCGGATGTATGGGCGGAGCCAGGAGGAGAGCGTCTATTATGAGCCGTGGACGGGGACCCGCGAGCATTTCTTCCTGCGGATGCCGCCGGGAGCGGGCCGGCTGGCGCTCACGGAGCTGGCTGACCTGTACCGGGCGGACCATCCGCCGGATCTCTTCATTGCTAATCCTTACGTCTGCTACCTGTTCTATCGGGAGCTGGGGGGCTATATCCGCCTGAATCTGGCGGGTGGGCAGGAGGTAGCCGTCTTCTATGAGCAGGCTGCCGGGCAGGTATCTGCCAGGATGAAAGAGTGGCTTCTGTCGATGGGCTGCGAGCTGTATGCTTAGGAGTGAAGAATAAGGAGGGGTGCGGATGATTGTCCTGAAGGACATAGGGAAATTCGAGGTACTGCCGGAGCGGGCGCTGCAGATCTATCAGGGGGATGTTCCGGCCTTGCAGGCTGCGATTGCTGCGGGCTGGGATATCGAAGCGGAGCTAGAGCTTAGCAAGCGTACCACGATCAGTCCGCTAGACCTGGCAATTATTACCCTGCAGACCGGGGTAGTGAAGCTGCTGGTGGAGCATGGCGCGAAGCTGAATGTCCGCCAGAATCCGGCCTTCCTGCGGGCGGTCCGTTATGGCAAGGAGGATATCGTCCGCTACCTTGCTGCACAGGGCGCGAAGCTGGACCTGCTCAGCCGGACAGGATCGGGCGCTTATTCACAGGCCTACTATGGCAACAAGAATAATATCCCGCTGATCCATGAGCTGGGTCTGGACATCCGGCAACATGCTGGTGCCGTGCTGCGGCAAGCTGCCTCGGACCATGATCTGAAGACCCTTACCTATCTGCTGGATCAGGGAGTGGATATCAACTACAACAAGCCGGATATGGTCTATCCTTACGGGGCGACGCCGCTGACGGTGGCTGCCCGGATGGGGAATCTGAACATGGTCCGCTTCCTGGTAGAACGCGGTGCGGACATAATGATAGCGGAGAAGGACGGTGAGCGGCCGTATACGATTGCGGTCGGCAGCAAGCATACTGGCATGGCGGAATACCTGAAATCGCTGGAACCGCCGGATGTCCATAATGCAGCGAACAAGAAAGCGGAGCTGGCCAAATATAAACTGCCGGATGAACTGGTCGAATTCCTTACCGGGGACGAGCTGCGCCTGACGCTGGTCCCCAATGAGTATGAGATCGGGTACATTGACTTCTTCAGCTTCACTGACACGATAGAGATGAAGGCTGGCCGGCGCAAGCTGCTGCGCCTGTCTGCCGATATCGACAATTATTCCGGTCTGGTGCTGGTCTGGAATCCGCAGAAGAAGGGGCAGCTCGGCTGTTATGATGTGGAGCATCAGACGTATGCAGATCTGTGCAGCTTCCCGGAATTCCTTGAGCAGCCTGAACATTACCTCATACAGTTCATGGAGGGAGAGCTGGACGGATCATGAAGGAGAGGCTGTCTGAAATGAATCATAACTATGAGACCCCTGAGACCCCTGCGACCCCCGAGACTCTGAACGGGCTGGAGGATATGCGCTCCGAGCTAACCGGGTATTGTTACCGAATGATGGGTTCTATCTTCGAGGCGGAGGATGCCGTCCAGGATACTATGATCCGGGCCTGGAAGCACCAGGAGCAGGTGAGGCAGCAGGCCTCACGCAGGGCCTGGATGTACCGAATTGCCACCAATGTCTGTCTGGACCGGCTGAGAAGTGCCAAGCGAAGGGCGCTGCCGATGGATCTCTCGGAACCGGCCGCTGCCATTACGGAGCCTCGGGAGAGCCTGCCTCAGCATTCCTGGATCTGGCCCGCTCCGGGCTATGTGGATGACCCGGGCAATATCATGGTCAGCAGAGAGACCCTCCGGCTGTCCTTCATTGCACTGCTTCAGCTGCTGCCGCCCCGCCAGCGTGCCGTATTGATTCTGCAGGAGGTCTTCCGGTGGTCGGCAGCCGAGACCGCCGGGGCACTGGAGATGACCGTGGCCGCAGTGAACAGCGCAATGCAGCGGGCACGGGCAACCATGGCGAAGGCACAGCTCCGGTCCGAGGCCTTGCAGGCTGACGATGATGAAGTGGACGAAGGACTGATTACCAGGTACGTGGAGGCTTTTGAACAATACAATATTGCGGCGCTACTCGCCTTATTCCAGGAGAACGGCAGCCTGTCGATGCCGCCATTTACGATGTGGGTGCAAGGCGGCGCGGATCTCGCGGCCTTCTACCAGATCACACGCAGTCACTGTGTGGGCTCGCGGTTGATGCCGGTCCGAGTGAATGGGAACCGGCCTGCCGTTGCCCAATATGTTCCCTCTGGAGAAGACGGATTGCTGGTCCCGTGGGCGATTCATGTGCTTGAGCTGAGCGGGGGGAAGATCGCGCATGTTCATCATTTTATAGATACTGAATTATTTATTCGCTTCGGATTGCCGGAGCACCGATGATTCTGCCGCGGCCGGAACGTCTATACTAATGAATCACACAGGCAATTCCAATCCGAACTCAAGGAGGAACACACAATGACAGTCAAACTTACTCCCTACATCACTCTGGAGGGGCGCACGCAGGAGGCTATTCAGTTCTATGCACAGACTATGGGTGCTGAAGTTCTCTCCATCCTGACGTATGGTGATATGCCGGACCTCCCGGACACGTTCCCGGATGAGGTACGGAGTCTGGTGGCCCATGCCAAGGTACAGGTGGGCGGCACGGAGCTGATGTTCTCGGATACTCCCGGCGGTACGCCGGTTGAGAGCGGGAAGCGGGTTACGATTTGCGTTACTACGGATAGTGTGGAGGAGTCGCGGAGAATTTTTGATGCGCTGCAGGAGGGCGGTCAAATCAATATGCCGTTTCGGGAGGAGCCGTTCAGCCCCGGCTTCGGCGATCTGACGGATAAGTTCGGGGTGACGTTCCAGATTTATACGGAGCTTGGGTAGAGTAGAGATGATTGGAGAAGGCTGCACGCGATGAGCGTGCAGCCTTCTTTTGCTCTCTGGCGAATACATCGACCAAAATGTAATCGAAAAACCGATCACATTCGGCGTTGCGTGGGTGAGTGGACTAGATGTAATCGAAAAACCGATCACATTTGGCGTTGCATGGGCGCGTGGACCAAATGTAATCGAAAAACCGATCACATTCGGCATTGCATGGGCGCGTGGACCCAATGTAATCGAAAAACCGATCACATTCGGCGTTGCGTAGGCGGGTGGGGCAAATGTATGCGAATAACTGAACATAATCGCCTTGGCGTAAGGCCAGGGGCTCCGGATCTACCCATGTGTGGTGCGCAGCAGAACGTAATTATCCGTTAGGTGAGTCTGTATTTACACTTTTCGCACAATCGCCAGTGCATGCAAACTATACCCGAGCAGACTCTTATCCTCACAAGTCCGCAGATGAAACTGAAGCCAGTGTTCGAAATCTTCTGGCTGCGCCCCATTAATATGGTTAGCTAGAAGATAGCCGATCCCGTCTGTTCCAAGATGGGCAACGATCTCTGTATGATAGGCTGCGGCCATGTGTTCCATTTCCTGAGGTGACATATGTAGGAATAGACCATCCTTCGTCTGGTTGGTATGCCAGGTAAGTACATCTTCCATGTTCCTGAGTCCATCACTTATGCTCAATACCGAAACGGCGGCATTGTTAATATAGGAGACCGCGAGTAATCCGCCCGGCTTCAGTACGCGCAGGCATTCGGTCATGGCAAGCTGCCGGTCTTCATTGCCGATATGATAAAAGGCCCCCATGTTCAAAACAACATCAAAAACTCCGCTGTCAAAACGTGATAAATCCGTGATGCTTCCTGTATACATATCAGCCAACACCGGGCGTACGCGCTGCTTCTCTCTGATGATGCCTACATTATGAGGAACAATATCTCCGGCAACTACCTTATGCCCCATTTCTGCAAGCTGAAAGGAGTAATTCCCCGTTCCTGCACAGCCGTCAAGAATGTAGGCTTCCGGCTTAAGCAGCTTTTTGAAGTAAGACATCGTTGTGATCCATTCGATCTGATGCCCGTTATCCCTGAACAGCCTTCCCTCCTCATCATAGGAATCATAGTAATCGGTTATCGCATCCATCGTAGTGCCCTCCTTGTAGTATGGCCGGGCTTATCTTGAAATGCTGCCCTCCCCCTACCTTAGCGGATCAGGGGAAGGCAGGCTATGATCAGGATTACTTGAAGATCCGCTGCGAGAACTGATACAGTCCGCTGCTCCAGACCTTGCCTTCATGTCCGCCGACATCCAGATACCACAGATGCGGGACATTCATGCTGGTCAGGCTGTTATGGAAATTCTGGCTGATATACAAGAGGCCGTCCGAAGCGCCGCAGGAGATCCAGAGCAGCTTCAGCTGGCTGGCCGTCTGCGCCGGATTAGTGATCAGCTGTGAGGCCGACTTCGTATTCGGAGCAGAGGAGAACGCGCCGATCCAGGAGAACTTGTCCAGATGCTTCAGGCCGAAGTTCAGGGTCTGCCCGCCGCCCATGGATAAGCCGGCCAGGGCGCGGTTCTGCTTATTCTTGTATACCGGGAAGTGGGAGTCGACATAAGGAATGAGGTCATTGATCAGGTCAAATTCAAACCGCTCGAAGGCGGCTACCTTGTCCGGTGCATAAATATCGCCGATCGGGCGGTCATCGGCCATAGCGCGGCCGTTCGGGAACACGACAATCATCGGCTCCAGCTTGTTCTCAGAGTACAGGTTGTCCAGGATATTACGCGGATTCATCCCGTTCAGCCATTCGTTCTGATCCCCGCCGATGCCGTGCAGCAGGTAGAGAACATTGTAGGTCTTGGATGGGGTATAGCCCGGAGGGGTGTATACCATCGCGTTTCTTGACTTGCCTACGGTAGTCGAATAATAAGAAATCTGCTGTACGTTGCCGTGCGGAATATTATTGCGGTAAGATGCATAGCCTTGCGGAGCCGGAGTGATGGTGCTGGTTACAGCCGCGGCGGCATCCGCAGAGAGGCTCAGATCCTGATCCTCTGTCACAGGCGATGCATAAGACATTGCAGGCAACAGCAGGGCTGTGGCCAGAGCCAGACTTGCAATACGGGTCATAATTTTTTTCATTTCATATATCCTCCTTTGGTTGATTAGTGAACCCAAATCGCCTTTCCTCTTAAAAACGGAGTCACTCCCCTTTCCGGCATAATATGTAAGCGCATCCATCTTGAGGATACCATAATTAACATATTATGTAAATTGTTTTTTCATCTCTGCTTTTCAGTGAATTGTCATTTGCAAATGGAACTATAAAGCGCTTTAAAAAGACCGTCAGGGAGATCTTCCCTGACGGTTTTTCTAACTTGCATTCGCCGTGTTACTAAGTTGGCTATTTTACAATCCGGTTGCGATACTGAGCATCATGCTTGCGTATGATGAACGCCGGTACTTGCCCCTGTCAATAAGGAAAAACGTCAAGTAGAACATCTTTCCTTTCGACTTTATAGAGGGTCTCGAATGCGGCTGCTACTCCAGCGGCCGCGAAAATCAGACTGATCCACGGATTTGAACTGAAGATTATGTCGTTGTTTGGAGCGTTAATCGGCAAATACAGAATGATTGCCAGAACGAACGACGCAATAAGCAGAGCTGTCGCCGATCTTTTGCGCATTCCGATGCTTAGAGGGATGAAGCTCGCGGCCACAGTCAGAAGGGACTGGAATCCCGTTTCCCCAATAAGTCGCCTATCGGCGAACACCGAGATCGGTTCTGGAATGAAGTGTGTAAATGGGTTGACAACGTAAAAGAAAGCAACCGAAACCGACATGGAAACGAGCATGAAGACGAACCCGAGCAACATGACTAAAAGGAGTTTGGCAAGCAGCAGATTCCTCCGTGAAATGGGATAGAGGAACAGAGTCGAGATGGTACCGGTTTTATACTCCCCGACTACGAGCTGTGCTAGCAGAATAGCCATTAACAGGGTAGCTGATATCTTCACCATCGTTAGCGCAGTCTTATAAACAAACTCATAGTTGACATAACTAGGATACATCACTTGAACGTCAAGCGGGTCTAATACGGACAAGAGGGAATAAATGATTCCAACAATTGCAGCATTCAGAAGGCAAAAGCCGATGATGTAAGGGCCGAGCTTAATCTTTTTGAGCTCAAGTTTCATCAGACGAATCATCTCGATCCTTCCCTTCCATCATTCGAATGAAAAAGTCCTCAAGCGTATGGGAGTTATGCGTTATTTCATCTATCTTCACGTCGTGCATGACCAGCGTTTTGACAATCATTGCGGAGTCCAGTGAGGATTCATAGATCCGTATAGTGTTCGGACCGATCACAAGATACTTCGTTATGTCCAATAGCGTATCCAGAAGCGCTACCGCTTTCTTGCAATCACTCGTCCTCACTTCCAGATATCCTGTGTGAGCCTCTCTAATATGAGTCATGGACGCTTCCTTCATGAGCCTGCCCTCGCGTAATATCCCAACGGTATCCGCCATTTGCTCCAGCTCTCCCATATGATGGCTGGAAATGACGATCGACATCCCGTACTGCTGGTTCAAATTGCGAAATACATGACGCAGCATATGAATTCCGATTGTATCTATTCCGTTCGCAGGTTCATCAACAATCAGCAGCGGAGGTTTCAACATGATGGCTCTTGCAAGCCCCAGCTTCTTCGTGAAGCCAAGAGAATAGGTATGTACCGGCTTTCCCGCAACTCCTCCCAAGTTCAGAAGCTCTATCGCTTCGTCTACAACCCTCTCATCATAATATCCCATGTATTTACAGTGCAACTCCAGGTTTTCTCTACCGGACATCCTCTCGTAGAAACGCGGAGTTCCGATCAAACACCCGACCTGTTGAAAGTGTTGATAGGATCGATGACCGATACGTCTGCCAAAAAGTTCAATCTCTCCGCTTAGTGGCTTCCATAAACCCGTCAGCAGCTTAAAAAGAGTCGTTTTCCCGGAGCCATTCGAACCAATCAGTCCGTATATTTCCCCCTGCCTCACCTGCATGTTCAGTCGAACGATTATGTTCTTTCCTGCCACCTGCTTCGAAAGGTCATTCGTTCTTACGACGTAAGAC
Source organism: Paenibacillus sp. FSL H3-0469 (assembly GCF_038051945.1). Lineage (NCBI taxonomy): Bacteria > Bacillati > Bacillota > Bacilli > Caryophanales > Paenibacillaceae > Paenibacillus > Paenibacillus sp. FSL H3-0469. Next base: position 4,273,128 of record NZ_CP150302.1, on the reverse strand, counting down.
ACAGCATCATCCCTCATCTAATTTAAATTCGCTTAAGCTGCACGGTCACTATCGTTTTTTCGAAGGGCTGGCTCTCCAATCGAATGCAGCCCCCCATTTTTTCCACAAGCCGCTTGGAGATCGAGAGACCCAGCCCCGTTCCTTTTTCGCTTCGCATGTGAGGGAGGTCATTTTCTGTCCGGTAGAGCCGTTCAAATACGAGTTCTTGCTCAAGCTTGCTTATTCCTCTGCCACGATCCCACACTTCGACATTTACAAACGGCCCTTCTTCGCGCAGCGCCATGCCGATTACGCTCCCGTCGGAGCCGTACCGAATCGCATTCGAGAGCAGATTTTGCAGAATTCGATTGAAAGCTTCTTCATTACCCAACGTATAGACTGGCCTTTCTGAAAGCTGTAGATCGGCTTCAAGACCTTTGGATTCCATATCATGGTAGAAAAGGAGGATATTTCGTCTGCATAATTCAGTCACGTTGATTTTCGCTAGCGGAAGCTCCAAATCCTCCGATTCCAGTTGTACCAGTTCAAAAAAACGATTGATCAACAGGACGATCTCCTGGACTCGGCTATGGATTTTGAGGAGCAATTGCTCCTTCTCATGTACTGTCATGTTGGGATTGTGAAGAATCGTTTCGATAAGTCCTAAGACAATCGTGAGAGGAGTGCGCAAATCATGCGAGATGTTGGTCAGCATTCTTTTCATCGCCAACTCTTTCTGTACATAGGATATGGATTCGTGCTGGTGGGCTTTAAGCATGCGATTGATTGCAACAAGCAGATATTGGAGAGTGGAATCGTTAGTAGCGAAAAATAACTTTTGCGGTGTATTGCTTGCGAGCATCTCGTTCAAGCTAGTGGCGATAGCACGAATGTCCCGGGTTCGTTTAGTCCGGGACACATAGAGACATATAAGCAGGAAGACAATGACAAGAATCAAGATACTATTCAATGTCCATCTCTCCCCACTTGTATCCGATTCCCCATACAGTTTTGATATAGATAGGGGAAGAAGGAGCGTCTTCTATCTTCTCCCTCAGCCTGCTCATATGTACATTAATGATATTGGCATCTTCGTAATATTCCTCGTTCCACACTCTCTCATAAATCTCTTCTTTCGTGAACACTTTGTTTCGATGAGTCACGAGTAAGTGAAGAATTTGGAATTCCTTCAACGTCAATTGAATCATTTGATCATATTTGTGAACGGAGTAGGTTTCAGGATCGATAATCATTCCCTTCGTCCGAACGATTCTGCTGTGTGGAACAGGGCAATACGAAGCTCGGCGAAGCAATGCCTTCACCCGCGCCACGAGCTCAGTCATGGAGAAGGGCTTCGTTAAATAATCGTCTGCTCCGAACCCAAGCCCGATCGCCTTATCGATCTCCGTCCCTTTGGCGGAAAGGATAAGGACAGGGATAAGACTGCTTGATCGGATTTGCTTCAAGCATTCCATCCCGTCCATACCCGGCAGCATTAAGTCAAGAATGATCATAGCGAAGGAACTCTTCTTCGTAAAGGCGATCACACTCTCCCCGTCAAAAGCGCAGACAACGGAAAATCCCTCAATTGTTAAATATTGCTCAACCATGCGGCTTATCTCCGGATCATCTTCCACAAGCAAAACTCGCTGCAACATGTGATCTCCACCATTTCCAATGATTATGCTGTATGATGATAGTATAACATGGACCGATCACAGACCGTGAAATTGAACGTTAGGATAGCTCTCAATTCGCGAGAAGCTTGTCTTATCTCCTTTAAGATAATAATCGAAGAAGGCGACCGTATACTTGTTAATGATCACGTGCTTTCTTTTAAGGTCCCCTTTCGGCGCAAAAAGCAGGGGCGCATAAAGTGGCAAATCGGAAAAGGTGAGGTGGGAGCTGTTTGGTAAAACGAGCGCTAACGCGCCAGCTGCCAGCATTCTTTCCCTTCGAGCCATCAGATCATCCATATTGGCTTTATGCCAGGCTTTTGGTTTTCCAGACTGTTTCAATACTTCGTCTTCGGTATAGGAATCCAAGGATTTGTTGAAAGCTTCTACATCAAGCGAGGCATCCGCAGCCATCATGAACAACGGTTTATGAAGCAGTTTGAAATCAACCGGTAAACCAAAAATTCCTCCGTCCATATTCAAGGCGGCTTTGACACGCGCATCATTTTGCAGCATGTATACCGATGTGGACCCGCCATATGAGTGTCCAAGCATACCAATACGCTGCAGATCCATTTTGTGCTGGAACCACTCACTGCCATTGAGTTTATCGAGCTGATCCAAGACGAACGTCGCTTCCGTCGCCCAGTCATTCATATGCCGATCCTGTTCGGCTGTTTCTGCCCCGACGAGGTTCTGATGCTCGTCTCGAACGACACGGCCGTCCGGAAAAACCGTTGCCGCGGCATATGTGGGATAATCGATGCTCAAGACGATATAGCCGTGACTCGCCAATTCCTCCATTTGAAACGTGTTCTGATTCCGAACTCCGCCCAAGCCATGCGAGAAGATAAGAACCGGATAAGAGGGCTCCGAGGATGACAGCTTGGTTTCCCAATAAGCATGTGTTCGAATGTGCGCCAAGTGCCGGAAAGTGCCCCCCGGAAACCCCAACATTTTTGACAGGGCTGTCGTCACCTCAGGAACATCTTGAATATAAGCTGTTCGTTTATCGGAGCTTCCCACCTCCGAAGGATACCAGCTTTGAACCATAAGCTCCTTGCCCGCGTCCTGCAGATGAATGACACGGGTTCCGATGGAATAAGAGCCGGTCGGTTTAGCGAATTGAAAGATCGGCATCACCGCAGGAAGAAAGAAGGAAACGACCGCATAAATCGTAAGGACCACAAAACTCGGTACGACGACCCACCATTTTCTTCTGCCGGTCTTGTTCCTTCGGTAAACCATATAGAGCCCTATAAATATAGGCGCGGCGTAACCGGGAATCATCTGCCACCTGGCCCCGTCAATCCCCAAATGAGCAAGCGTAACTATCAGAGCTGCACCTGCGGGCCATTCTTGCCGCCATGAAGCATTCGCCTTTCTCTTCTTCCCGATCACCCAACCTAATAAGCCAAAATTGACGACTAACGTACACAATTCCAGGAAAGTCATTCGTTTCACCCTTTCGCTGTTTCTTAGTTAAAAGTATAACCACCGGAACTTTCTTGTTCATTACGCAATTCTTACTTATCTCTTAAGTCAGGGTTGTTCCAGATTATCTCGGAGATCGGACGCAACGGGTCATACCCGAAGAGGCAGGGTAATAGAAAGGTATAGAAGCTTCCAAATATCTGGATTTGCGGCCTTCATCTAATAATGCATTACATCTAAGATTAACAGATGGTGCAGAACAGTATAATTGTGTCCCTGGAGAGTGGGTTTGCCACCCTCCTTTCTTTTTGGCCCGGGATTATAGTAGGGAATGACTCTATGTATTCTGCCGGAAATTGAAAGCGGTTGCCTGGAGCCAAATCGATCTGGAGGAGGTATTTATGCTTACTCGCAAAGTAATGAGATTGCTGCTGGTGCTTGCCGTCGCATTCACGGGGTTCATCCCGCCACAGACCGCCGGTGCGGCTGAACCGGAACCGGGAATGGAACCGGTGCCGCAGGTCGCTGCCGCTGGGCCTGCAACCATCCAGAATTACCCGATGCCGTCTATCTATACTCCGTCTTCTGTCTATTCGTTGAAGGTGAACAATGAGGCAGTCCCTGTCGTCAAGTATTTGCCCGATTATGACTATGCCCAGTTCTCCTTTGACGGAACAATCAGCCTGGAGGTTACGGCAGACAAGCCAATCACCTCCTATTCCATCAGTCCGCTGGCTAAGAACATCACGGGAACGGTCAACGGCAACAAGCTGACCTTCACCCTGTCGGCCTCTACCTATGTGATCGTGGATATTAATGCACCTGCGAACGAAGACCCGAATGAGAAGGACCCGGACAAGCGCCGCAAAAGACTCGTGATCGCCGCCGATCCGCTGGAGACAGACATCCCCGCGTCCTCCGGCCCGGGAATCTACAATGTGACCGCTGCACCGTACAACGCAGACAAGACGGGGGCAACGATCACCTCGGGCGCCATCCAGCAGGCGATTGATGCGGCCAATCAGGCCGGAGGCGGCATTGTGTATATTCCGGCAGGCGTGTACAAGAGCAGCAATCTGACTCTGAAAAGCAATGTTACGTTCTACCTGGCCGGAGGAGCCGTCATTGTCGGCACAGGCCGGGGCGAGGACTACCGGAATGACTTCCGCAAGGATTCGATCTCGGATGGAACTTATTTTATCCGTACCGCCACCAATTCCGTGAATATCACCATGCGGGGACGCGGAACGATCGACGGCAAAGGGATAGAGATGCGCAAACGCAAGATGACCAACCCGCCTGCAACCCATAAGCAGGGAGAGGGGTTCATCAATAACCTGGTGGTGCCGATGGCCACCAGCAACTTCAAGTTCGACGGGTTAACGCTGCGAGATGGGGGCTTCTGGGCGTTCCTGGTGGTACGCTCCGATAACGTAACCATCACCAACTATAAGGGATACCAGGATTTATTTACGCTTGAAGATGATGCGATCGATATTAACGAGAGCCAGAACGTGCTGGTGAAGCACGCCCTTGCCATCTCGGATGACGATACCTTCTCCACCAAGACCTGGCCGCAGAAAGGTATGTCCAAGGACTGGCCGGGTGCCATCGAGCATCTGGAGAATGTGGTGTTCGAGGACTGCTTCGCCTGGACCCGCTGCGCTGCCTTCAAGCTGGGCATGGGCATCTGCACGCCGCAGATTGGCGTAACCATCCGCAATTCCTACGTCTATCAAAGTGCACGGGCGCTGCTGGTGGACCATGCTTATACAGAGAATCCGCTCCCGGTTGAAGGCTGGGCCCAGGATGTGACCTTCGAGAATATTGATATTGAACGGGTGGGGATCAACCAGTTCGGCAATTACTGGCTGCGGGTCTCCACCAGTACAGCAGGGGATGTAAGCAATGTTATTCTCCGGAACATCAATGTCCGCGAGACGGGGGGAGATTCTCCTATTCAGGGCAATCCCACCAGAGGCGGGATGGTGAACGGGGTAACTTTTGAAAATGTGGTGGTCAAAGGAACGCTGGCGAAGAATCTCAGTGACCTGAAGGTGAGCATCAAGAATGAGAATGTAAGCGGAGTCGTCTTCGCGAATACGGATCAGGCCTGGTTCAGCGATCACTTCACCTCCGGGCTGCTCCCGGATTGGACCGTGGCTTCAGGCGCCAGCAGTTGGGCGGTAACCGATCGAACAGGGAACCGGGTGCTGTCCACCAGCCAGACCACGACGGCGCTGATTACCGCCAAAGCCGGTTCATCCTGGACAGATTACACGTATGAAGCCAGAGCCAGACTGCCTCTCATTAATGGAAGCGAGAACGCAGGTATTGTCTTCCGGGTGCAGGATCAGAACAACTTCTATATGTACCGGATCGATGCCAGCACAAGCCAGCTGCAACTCTACAAGGCTGTAGCCGGAACGTTGACGAAGGTCTCGAACACCTCGTTCGTGCCGGTCCAGAACCAATGGTATACGCTTAAGGCGACGGTCCAGGGCAATACCATCAAAGGGTATGTGGATGGAGTGCTGAAGACCACATGGACCAATCCGGTCAATGAATTAACCGCGGGCGGAATCGGCTTCCGCACCACTTCAGCCGGGGTCTGGTATGACGATGCCAAGGTGACTGCCATTCACAATCCGCCCACTGATATCACTCTCAGCGCTACCCAGGTGCCGGAGCTGACCACACCAGGCGGTCTAGTGGGTACCTTCACTACAGCCCACCCGGATGCGGGGCAGACCTTTACTTATGCGCTGGTCCCCGGGCAAGGCGACGCCGATAACAGCAGCTTCTCCATTGCCCCGCAGGGAGAGCGGCTGATTCTCCGCACCATGCCGGATTATGAAGCGAAGAGCAGCTACAGCATCCGGGTGAAGAGCATAGATGCAAACGGCTTGTCTCTGGAGAAGAGCTTCACGATTCAGGTTACAGATGTGGACGAGACTCCGATTGATGCGAATCCTAATTCTGTCCGGTTCACGGATAACTTTGAGGATGGGAATACGACGGGCTGGACGGCTGCCAGCGGAACCTGGAGTGTAGCTACAGACGGCAGTACTAAAGCCCTGATCCAGACGAAGGGGAATTCAACTGCGCTCATTACAGCCGGGGATTCATGGCAAGATATTGCTATGGAAGCCAAAGTGAAGGTTCCCATCACGAATGCCAATGCCGGCATTCTCTTCCGGGTGCAGGATGCCAATAACTATTATATGTACCGGCTCAACGTCAACGATAAGAAGCTGGAGCTGTTCAAGGCGGTAAACGGAACGCTGACCCCCGTGTCCAGTACTCTCTTCGCTGATGCGGCTGCGGGCCAGTGGTATACCCTGAAGGCGGTCATCAAAGGGAACAGAATTCTAGGCTTTGTGGACGGCCAGTTAAAGCTTGAGTGGACGAACCCGCAAACGGAATTAACTGCAGGGAAAATCGGCTTCAGAACAACCTCCCAGAATGCGGTGTTCGATAATGCCCGCGTTACCGGCATACAGAAGGTGACTGCAAGTGCGCTTAAGACGGTAACCCTCGATGTGTATGAAGCGGTTACGCCTGAAGGCAACCGGCTTAGCGTTAGCCCGGGCAGTCCTTTTGCAGGGGAGACCATCACCCTGACGGCTGAAGGCCATAACCAGAACGTAGCACCTGCTGCCCCCGGAGATGAACGTTATTATCCGGAAGCCTGGAGCTCCACGGAGGAAGGAATGGCAGGCGTCTTCACCGTAACCGATGATGTGTATCAGGCGGCCTATGTTCCGTCTGCTGAAGGTGATTACAAGATAACCGTCATCTACCGCAAGCAAATATGGGACGGCACAGCCTGGGCCGACACGGAGCTGACGGATACCCTGATTGTAGACGTTAGTGTAATTCTAAAACCGGCAGACATGGAGGATGACAGCACGGATGAGCAGGACCCGCCGGTCCTCGGTTAACCTATAGATTGATATCTCTATCCCGGTGTGTAAGCAGTGATATGCTTATGTGCCGGGATTTTTTTGTATAAAAAAAGATTAGCGTATAAGTGCAACCGGCCCCCGGAATTCTCTACTATATAGATAAGAGGATGCTAAAGGAGAAACAGCAGATGGAAGATCAGGGAATCATTCAGCTATACTTGCAGCGCTCGCAGCAGGCCATCACGGAGACGCGCACCAAATACGGCGCTTATTGCCGGGCGATCGCCAGGAACATTATCGCGAGCCCCTCCGATATCGAAGAGTGTGAGAACGACACCTATCTGGCCGCATGGAACGCTATTCCGCCTAACCAGCCGAGAAGGCTGTCCGTATTCCTGGGGCGGATCATCCGTAATATTGCACTGGATAAGCATGGTTATAATACGGCCAAGAAGCGGAGCCGCCAGTTCGAGGTGATTCTGGAGGAGCTGGAGGATTGCCTGCCTGCGGCGGAGACGGTAGAAACGGAGCATGCCGCAGGTGAAACCGCCCTGTTGATCAATGAATTCCTGTACGGGCTGGAGGAGGGGACACGAAATTTATTCATCAGGCGATATTGGTATGCGGATTCAATAGAATCCCTCGCCGGCAGGTTCGGTATGAGCAGCAGTAAGGTGAAGTCGAGCCTATTCAGGACCCGGAACAAGCTTAGAGTTCATTTAGACCAGGGAGGCGTTCACCTATGAAGCGGGAGGACTTGTATAAGGAGATCGGGCAGATTGACGAGGAGCTGATTGCGGCGGCTGAACACAGCGGAGTAAGGGGCAGGGGCAGCAGACACAGGTTCTCCAAAAGATGGATCGCCGTAGTCGCCTGTCTGGTCGTGTACAGCTCAACTTCTACAGTGCTGCTCGCCACAGAATACACCAGAAATAAAACGGAGGAGCCTTATATCCGTTATCTGACAGCGGAGGATATGGAGCTGGCCCCCCGTGCGCAGTATGAGGCCGGCAAATTCTTGAAGGCGTTAGCCAGCGGCAACGATGATAAGGTATATATTGCGGTGAACCGGCTGGTGGAGAGCTTCAACGATCCCAAGGCGCGGGAGCTGGCGCTGCAGAAGCTGCGGCCCTTCTTGACCAGTGATTCCGCGAAGATCGCGGAGTCGGCTGCTTTTGCCACGGATATCCTGTCGAAAAGCTACCAGAGTCCCCATCTCCACAAAATGGCTGACGGGAGTATCATATTCACCTTATTCAACAATTACTCCGATTACGGCACCCAGAATGTACTCTGGCGCATACAAGATGATGTGCTTGAACCGTATTTCAGCTTCGCCGCCCCTTCCATGTACATTAAGGAAATCCTCCCGTCCCCGGACCGCAAGCTGCTTGCGGTGGTGACCCGCTCGAATAAAAGTGAATTCGTGCAGATCATGAATGTGGAGGAGGGCATGAACAGCCCGGAGCTAGTTGAATCGGCCAGAATAAAGCTTGGTGCACAGCAGAAGCTGGAGCTCTGGGCCCGCCCGGATCATGAGAATTACAGCTATGCCGACCGGTTGGCATGGAAGGACAACAATACGTTAGCGTTCGAGGGTTCTCTGGCCTACAACGACACAGCAATTATCGAGAATGTTAGTGTGACGTACCGGTTCAGGGATAAAATCATGGAGATTGCCGACCTGAAGTAAAGTATGCGGTGCCTTGCAAGAGCTGCGAATGGATAATACATCCGTCCGCGGCTTTTTTTGTGGAGAGAATTTAAGAAACTTTTAATCTTTACCCGACTTGTTCTTAAATAGTTGCGCCTATTCTTGAGTACAGGGAGGGAGCAACTTGAAGAATTGGGCCCGTAGGGATTCATCGGCTGCTTGGTTATTTCTGGCACCCAGTCTCATCGGGTTTGCCTTGTTTTATCTGATTCCGTTTGGCATGGGTGTGTTCTATTCCTTCATGGACCGTGCGGTGGACGGGCAGTATGTGGGTCTGCATCACTACCGGGAGCTGATCGCGGGCGATTCCTTTCGGAAGGCAGCCTATAACACCTTCTACTTCAGTATAGTGAGTGTTCCGCTGCTGATTGTGCTGTCGCTCGGGTTAGCGCTGCTGCTCCATAAGAAGCTGTATTTTCAGAAATGGCTCAGGACTGCTTACGTTCTTCCGCTGGTCGTTCCTGTCGCCTCCATCATCCTGGTCTGGCAGATCCTGTTCGACTGGAACGGGGCGCTGAATGCGTGGCTGAGCGGCTTCGGCCTGGCCCGGGTGGACTGGATGAAGACGGAGGCCGCGCGGAATGTAATTATGATGATGTATGTGTGGAAAAACATCGGGTACAACGTGATCCTGTTCCTGGCCGCACTGCAGCAGATCCCGAAGGATTACTATGAAACCGCCCAAATTGAAGGGGCCGGCCGTTTCAGGCAGTTCCGGAGCATCACGCTGGTCTACTTAACCTCTACGATGTTTTTTGTGGTCATGATGTCGGTCATTAACTCCTTCAAGGTATTCCGGGAGACGTTTCTGCTGGCCGGGCCATATCCGCATGACAGTATCTATATGCTGCAGCATTTTATGAACAATATGTTCCTGTCCCTGGACCTCCCGAAGATGACAGCGGCATCTACCCTGATGGTCGGCGGCATTCTGATCCTTGTTCTCGGGCTGTTCGCCATGGAACGCCGGTACCGTCGAAATATGGAATAGAGGTGGAGAGGTAGTGCGAGTTGATAAAGTCTTACCCAAGTTAATATTAACCGTCATTATGGGAGTGGTCGCCCTGCTGATGCTGTTCCCGATTGGGGTCACGCTTATCAATTCGTTCATGAGCAGCCGCGAGATTGAGATCAATTACGGCCCCGTCGGACAAATGAACACGGTCATAGAGGGCAGGAGCGATCCGTTCGCCAATCTGAAATGGCTGCCCGATCAGGTCTCCCTGGAGCAATACGGCAAAGTGCTGCTGGAGAGCCCGGTGTACCTGTCGATGTTCTGGAATTCGGTGTTCCTGGTGGTGCCCATCATTGCCGGACAGACGGTAATAGCTGCGCTGGCTGCTTACGCATTCTCCAAGCTAAGATTCCGGGGCCGGGAGCTCCTGTTTCTGGTCTATGTCCTGACGATGCTGATGCCCTTTCAGGTAACCCTGGTGCCCAACTACATCATGGCCGACCGGCTGGGGCTGCTGAATAGCCCGGGAGCCATTATCTTGCCTGGTATTTTTGCAGCCTTCGGTGTGTTCATGCTCAGGCAGTTCATGCTGGATATTCCGTATGCCTATATCGAAGCGGCCAAGATGGATGGAGCCGGACATTTACGGATTTTTGCTACCCTTATTGTTCCCATGGTTCAGCCGGGTCTGGCCGCGCTTACGATTCTCTTATTCGCCGATTACTGGAATATGGTGGAGCAGCCGCTGATTTTCCTGGATGATCCGCTGCGTCAGCCCTTGTCCGTCTACTTATCGAATGTCAGCAGTGAGAAGGGGCTGGCGTTTGCTGCTTCTGTAATTTACATGGCCCCGATGGTGCTGCTCTTCCTGTATGCGGAGACGTATTTCATTGAAGGCATCCAGTTATCCGGGATTAAGGGCTAGGTTCGTATGTGAGTGACTTATGAGGATAGGAGGAGAGCGGGGAAATGGAGATGACAGCAATACCCGCAGACCGCAGGCGTAAAAAAAACATTAAAATAGCCTCCCTGCTGCTACTGGGCGTGTTACTCTTCTTCACCTTCTTCAGCAATACGCTGCAGTCGTTGACCCTGCCCAAGGTGACGACGGTCACGCCGCAGAGCAAGAGCCTTGAATTCACGCTGGAGGGCAGCGGGATGCTGCGGCCAGTGAAGGAAGTGAAGCTCCAGAATGATAACGGCTGGAAGCCCCGGGAGGTGCTTGTGCAGGAGGGAGAGCGGGTGAAGAAGGGGCAGAGACTGATCCTCTATGACAGCCAGTCTGCCGAAGCTGGGCTGCAGGAAGAAATCGCGCTGTTGGATAAGCAAAAGCTCGGGCAGCAGACCTTGCAGGATCAGTTCATTCAGACGTATGCAGAAGGGGATGAGCTCCAGATTCGCAAGGCCCGGCGCGAGATTGAAGCAGGCAAGCAGGATCAGGCCAGACAGGCGCGTAAAATTGCGGAGATGAGAGACCGGTTAACTGCGGAGCAGCAGCTGAAGGCACCCTTCGACGGGATTGTAACCCGGTTGAATGCCCTTCCGGGGATACTGTCACCGGGCCAGCCGGATGTGGTGCTGTCCAGCAGCCGCGAGGGGTTCCAATTCGATTTCACTGCGGACGCGGGGCTATTATCCAGCCTTGGAATTACCGTAGGGGAGAAGCTTGAGGTGGAGGTTCAATCTGCTGAGGGGCCATCGGCCCGGATATTGACGGGAAAGATTGCAGAGATCAAGAGCGCTCAGGCACGTGCCGGAAGTTCTGCCGGTGAGGATACCAGCGGGGCGGAGGATATCGCACAGAAGACGGTCTTCATTGTAATGAACGACGGTTCGCTTCAGGGGGGTGAGCAGGTTCAGTTCCAGCTGAAGAAGCCATCCCTTCAGGAGGGTGTGGTGGTCCCGACTAAGGCCATCCATCAGACGGGCGGGAGAAGCTTCGTCTATACCATCGAGGAGCAGAGGGGTGCACTAGGCAATACGTTTGTCGCCCGCGAGGTTCAGATCCGCTCCAGTATCACGAATGGTCCGGACAGCATGATTCAGACGGATAACCTGTATGGGGATGAGATGATTATTCTGGAGAGCAGTGAGCCCTTGCAGGACGGGAACCGCGTCCGTCTGCAATAGTCTTAGGAGTACGGCCTACTATACGAACAATTACTTGGAGGTAGTGAAAAGATGAAGATGATTAACAAAATGGGCTGGCTGGGGCTGAGCCTTGCTTTTACAACGCTAATGTCAGCGTGTAGTTCAGGGAACAGTGCAGAAGCTCCGAGCACAGGAGGAAAGACGGTTCTTACGTTATCGGTCCAGCAGGATAGTGAGTTCTACCGTGCGGTAGAGCAGAAGTTTGAACAGGCTTATCCGGATATCGATTTGCAGATTCAGGCGTATAAGGGGATCAGCGAGCAGATGGAGGGGCCGGATTATGAGAAGTATCAGAAAACCGCCGGTACGGCATTGCTCTCAGGCAAAGGAGCCGATATTTATGAAACGGGCAGTCTGCCCGCCAGTGATTACGTGAGTAAGAAGCTACTCCTTAATATGGATGATTACCTCAAGCAGTCGAAGACGCTGAAGCAGGAGGACCTGCAAATGAATGTGCTGAATGCGCTGAAGGTGAACGGGGGCACCTATATCATTCCGTCCGGGTTCAGCCTGAGAGCATTCCTTGGAGACGGGGATGCACTTAAGCAAGCAGAGATCGACGATAAGAGCTGGACTTGGCAGGAATGGCAGAAAATCTCCAAATCGCTGATTGCGTCCGGGCAGCAGGCGGGGTCCGCACACCGCTACGCGCTTCCGAATAATCCGCCGGATATGCTGCTTCAGGAGATGGTGGTCGACGGCTATAACCAGTTCGTAGACGTAGCTGCGCGCAAGGCCAAGTTTGATTCCCCTGCCTTCATATTTATGATGCGGGAGATTAACGAGATGTATCAAGAGAAGCTGATGACCACAGAACCGGTGGAGACCGAGAATCAATTGTTCTATTCTGCCGTTATACAGGGCCCGGCGGATTTCATCAACGTTCCGTATACCAATTTCGCCAATCCGAAGCTGCTGTATAAGCCGCATAGCGGAAACTCCGGGGCCATGAGAATTATTCCGAACTATACATTTGCGATACAGGCCAAATCGCCGGTTGCCGAACAAGCCTGGACATTCATGGAATTCCTGCTCTCTGATGAAGTTCAATCCCTTCAGAGCAGAGAAGGCTTCTCCCTGCTCCGGTCGCTTAATGACAAGCAGTTCAGTGAGCTTCAGCAGCAGGTGAAGAGCGGGACGTATAAGCTCCCGGACGGCAAGCTTGCAAATGTTCCTGAGGGACAATTCAAGGTGTTCCAGGACATGATGGATACAGCGGATAACTTCGCCATGATGGATGTGAAGATTCTGAACATCATCGGTGAGGAAGCAGGCGCGTTCTTCAGCGGACAGAAGACGGCAGAGGATGTCGCCAAGCTGATTCAGAACAAGGCGACTACGTACCTTAACGAATAGGTCAAGGCCTGGGAGGTCCCTGTATGAAGCGAACCACGATTCTAATCGCAGAGGATGAGAAGGAGATTGCCGACCTGATTGCCCTGCATCTGCAGAAGGAAGGGTATCACTGTATCAAGGTGCCTGACGGCCGGGCAGCGGTGCAGGCGATTCAGTCACAGCCCGTTGATCTGGCGATCCTGGATATTATGATGCCAGAGCTGGACGGGTACGAGGTTACCCGCCAGGTCCGGGTGAAGCATAACCTGCCGATTATCTTTTTAAGCGCCAAGACTTCAGATTTCGATAAGATTACCGGCCTTGTGATGGGAGCGGATGATTATATGATTAAGCCCTTCAACCCTATGGAGCTGCTGGCCCGTGTCAATTCCCAGCTGCGGCGTTCTCTGCAGTTCAGCCAGCCTCCGGCTGCCCATCAGGCCCCGGTGCTGGAGTCGGGCGGGCTTATTATATCCCTTGAACGGCATACAGTTACGCTATACGGGAAGGCCATTGACCTCACGCCCAAGGAATTCGATATCCTCTATCTGCTGGCCAGCCATTCCAAGCAGGTGTTTAGTGCGGAGAATATTTTTCAGCAGGTATGGGGCGAAGCGTACTACGAATCCGGCAATACCGTGATGGTGCATATCCGTACCCTCCGCAGGAAGCTGGGCGAGGACCAGAACAAGGACCGGTTCATCCGAACCATCTGGGGCGTCGGGTACACGTTCAATGAATAAGCGGGCCCGGGGCTTCCGGGCCAGATTAGTCCAATTACTGGGGGTAAGCATGCTGCTCTCAGCCGGTCTGACCTATGGAATCTTCAAGCTGCTTCAGCTCTACTACTCCGGGGTGAAGATGGAGGACCCGGAAGCAGAGGTGCGCCGGTTCATCTACAGGCTCGGGGACTTCAACGTATCGCTGATGCTGTTCATTCCGCTCATGCTGATCTTCTTTTTCAAGTTCACCAAGCCTTATATCCGTTATCTTAACGAGATCTCCAGCGGGATTCATCATCTGGCGAACGGGGAATTTCAGAATCAGGTGAAGATTGCTTCAAGGGATGAGTTCAGCGCGATTGCCGAGGATCTGAATGCGGCAGGGGCTAAGCTGCTGGCAGCGGTGCAGCGGGGCGATTTCGCCGAGAGCAGCAAGGATCAGCTGGTCGTCAATCTGGCCCATGATCTGCGTACGCCGCTCACCTCTGTGCTTGGCTATCTGGATCTGATCCTTAAAGAGGAGAAGCTGCCGATGGAGACGATCAGACACTACGCCACCATTGCCTTCACCAAATCCCAGCGGCTGGAGAAGCTGATTGACGGACTGTTCGAGATTACCAAGATGAACTATGGCACACTGCCAATGGTAAAAACGCAATTGGATATCGGCGAGCTGCTCCGGCAATTGAACGAGGAGCTATACCCGGTATTTGAGCGGAACGGCCTCACCTCACGGCTGAAGATTACCCCAGGCTTAAGCGTCTATGGGGATGGGGATCTGCTGGTACGGGTCTTAGGGAATCTGCTGACCAATGCCGCCCGTTACGGGCAGGAAGGCGTATATGTGGATATCAACAGCCGTCCTGATTCAGGTGCAGTAGCGGTTGAGGTGATCAATTACGGGAATCCCATTCCGCCGGAGGAGCAGGCGCATATCTTCGAGATGTATTATTCCGGGGACCGGGCGCGGACGCATCAGGATGGCGGCACGGGTCTGGGTCTGTTCATTGCGCGGAACATCGTAGAGCAGCATGGGGGAACCCTGTCTGTGGAGAGTAACGAGATATGGACAAGATTCGAGATGCGGCTGCCGCAAGCTTAAGCGAAGTTAAGGGAGGAGAAATCATGAATCATACTACTAGAAAATATGCTGTCGCCATGCTAAGTCTGGCCGTTCTCAGCCAGTCCATTGCTTTCGGAGCTTATGCGGCGGCAGCCGGATCTTCAGCGGGAACAGCGGCGGCCGCAGCCTTACCTACTCTGGAGGGACTGGGGGCGGTCTCCTTGAAAAGCGGCGTGAGTGTAAAGCTCCTGAACGCAGCGCTTCAGCCTCAGGAGAGCGGGAATATACTCACGTACACCTTGAATTACTATAACGGAACGGGCAGCAATGTAAGCCTGATCGATTATTTCTCCAAGGTCACCACTTCAAGCGGCGCTGTAATTCAGGGCAAACCGGTAACAGGCAGTGCTGCGGTCAAGTCTATTCCGGCTAACAGCAGTCAACCGGTGACGTACTACGTCAATGCAGGAAAGGCTGCCAAAATAAACGGAGTCCGCATCGTCTTATTCGGCTGGGATTTCAGCCAGGCTAATTACCAGAAGAAGCTGGGAACATTCGCGATTCCCGGCTCCTACTCCACAGTGACCCCCAGAGGCCAGAGCAAGAAGCTGACCCTGGGAGAGCTGCCGGTGACCGGCAAGGCGGAAAGCCTGCATATCTATAAGATAGACGGGAAGGTATATGCCAGGGTTGGAGTCAGCTTCACCAACTCGGGAGCCAAGGTGCTTAAGGATACGGGCCTGAAGGGATACCTTGTATCGCCGGGAGGCTCTAGGTTCGAGCTGAAGGCGGACAAGGCGGATACCCCGATCCAGCCCAAGGAGAAAAGAATTCTCTACTACCTGGCGGACCTTCCTTCTTATACGAAGCTGGGCAATATGTCCCTGCAATTCGTTCAGGAGGACAGTGCGCTGCAAATAAAGCTGCCGGTTGCTGAGTATAAGCTGCCTGCGGCGGAATCGCCTAACTTTAATGTACCTGTGAACGCCGTGAAACGGCTCAAGGTTAATAACAGTGCGATTGAGACCCAGTTAGCCAGTGCGGCGGTGTATTCGGAGGACAATTTGGCGAAGTGGAGCCTGAAATTCCGTGTGCGGAACACCGGCAATCAGGCAATGACGCTGCCGGCATACCCGTTCAGTCTAATCACAGCCGAGGGTTACAGCTACCCTGTCAGCAATACAGCCCTGGCAGGCCTTACCTTGAAGCCGCTGGAGGAGCAAACCGTAGAACTCAGCGCCGAGCTGCCCCTGAAGCTCAAGCAGGGTATGCTCCGGCTGCAGATGACCGAACCGGCTGAAGCGGACCGCATTGCCTTCCCGGCAGCGATTTTCCAGATTCCGTATTCCTTGCAGCCGGATCATCTGCTGGCTACGGAATACCCTGTGCAGAACCCTCTGGGGACTTTCGTAGTCAAGCTCGAAGCGGTGGAACGTTTGCCCTGGTCGGACCAGGATCAGGTAGTAACTAAGGTGAGCCTGCGCAATACAGGTGCAACCACGGTGCAGCTCCCGGCGCTTACAGCGCTGCTGAAGGCGGGGGATAAGGACATCAGCGGCAGTGCGCAGCTTGTGATCGACGGCTCTGCAACTCATCTGGCTCCCCGGGAGACAGCCGTGCTGTATATCGCAGGGAACCTTCCCTATGCCTATAATCTCACGAAGCTGAAGATTATTCTTCAGTATCCTTCGGGAGAGACCAAAGCGAATTTCCTGACGCTGTTCACCAGCCAAGTGGATAACACCCTGAGAACGGTGGCTGCCGGGGAACCCTTCCAGATGGGGCTGACCGGCAAGAAGGCAGAGGTACTGGAGAGACAGACCCGGATCTACCCGGGAACAGATTCCAAGCTGATCTATACGGAGCTGACGATGACGAACGAGGAATTGCGCAGAACCCAGCCCGCGCAGCTGGTAGGCTATTACAGAACCCCGGATCAGCAGTATTTCGAAGCGGTGATCAGCCAGCCGGAGACAGCCCTGAATCCTCAAGAGAAAAGTCTCGTCACCGTCTGGAGTAAGCTTCCGCCGGAGATCAATGCTTCAGAGCTGACCCTCTATCTCGGGCAAGGGATCGCCGAAGGCAAGCTGACGGCACCCGGGGCAGCGCCGGCTGCTTATATTGATACCGCAGGCCTGGCTCTTAACGCTGTGAATCCCGCCCCGCAGCCGTCTCTTCAGAAGCTGGAGCTGTTCCCTTATGTCATGTCGGTGACCCAGTCCACCGCAACCCTGTCGGAGGACCGGGAGACTATCGAGGCGAAGCTAAGCTACCGCTTAACCCGCAGCGGACTCTACGTAGCCGGACTCAATGAGCATAAGCTGGTAGCCGAGCTGATCGATCCGTTCGGCCAGACTTCGGAGAAGCTTCTCTCCTTGGGCGAGGAAGTGACAGGTGCCGGGTTAACGGATAGCTTGTCCTTTAGCCTGAACAATCGGGCGTACAAAGCCCTCTCCAGCGCCACGGTGCGGGTGAACATCTATGACGAGTTCCAGGGCAAGCGGATGCTGCTGGGCAGCGAGACGTATCCTGTGGTGTATGAACGGGCTGCGCCGAAGAAAGGGGAGGGGGAGTGATAGGGTAGCAGATGATGAAGCAGGCCGCTTTCCGGGGAGGGAAAGCGGCCTGTTTTTCTTATATTGGATTGGATGACTTCCGTTTTCTGAGATAGATCCACATTATGAACACGACTGCTAGTGCAATTAGAGCGCTTATCATAATAGGTCTTAGTAAGTGATTACTATCATCAGTATTATATGCAGAAGCAACAGTTCCCGAACCATCTTTGGCGTCCTCTGAGGAATTGTTTTGTAAGGATTGCAGTACATCTATTAAATGCTCCGGTGGTTGAGGTTCTGAATTGCTGCTTAATCCTTTTGATTCTGTTGATGAGGCCTGCTGTGGGGCAATAATGAGCTCCTGATTATCTTTTTTGAAAGCAGCGATATATTCGTCCCGCTCACGGATAAGGGTAGGCTCGCTCACATTTCCCTCAGTTTGCAGAGCTTGAATGGCATAAGCCAAGGTCTCAGGATTTCCCCCGAACTCGTTAACCTGATAAGAACCGTTTGAATCTTTTTGAATAACCATCTTGGATTTGGGTACCCCATTCGACAAAATAAGAAATTCCCAGGATTCCTGAGGAGTAACTGTTTCAAGCAGACTGTCAGAGGCTTCCATCAATTTTGCGCCATCAATAAAATGAATCTGCATTCCTTCACCGACAGTAATTTCACCAATCTCTGTATCATTGGCATAACCGTATCCCTCGGGGTCTTTAGACAACCCTTCTTTAATTAAACTCAAACCCTCTGTATTGGCAAAAGAAACCACATCTTCTGCAACGCCTTGGGCCTGTATAGGTGAGAGTAAATGTAGAAGTAACAAAAATGAGGCAACACTTGTCAGGAATATCTTTTTCCTCATGCAAATCCCTCCTTAATAAGCCATGAAGTCCCCATGACACCCCAAAACAAGCCTCTAGAATACTTCTAGGGCTTGTTCTGGGTGCATTAAATTACGCTACGCTCTAACCAGCCGCCCAAACATCCAGTTCAATCTTCAACTCAGGCAGTCCCAAGCCCTGGATATAAGCAACCGTCATGGAGGGAGGCGTAGGGCCGAACACTTCATTCCAGATGGAATAGAAATGATCCCAATCGATTTCCTCCGTGGCCCAGATGTTGATTTTAATCACATGATCCGGGGTTAGTCCTTGAGAGGACAGAATGTCAACAATATTGCCCATCGTATTGGTCACTTGCTGGTTGAATTCTGCGGGGATATTATTGTCCTGATCGATCCCGATTTGGCCGGAAAAGACATACATTTCAGCATCTCTGCTGATCTTCGTCACATGGCTGTAGCTTCCAACCGGTTGGGCTATATTCTCGGGATTATATCTTTGAATGACATTGTTATTTAGGCTCATGATTGTAAGTCTCCTTTTAAATTCGCTGTTTTTGTTCGCTTTAGACTATTCTGGACAGACCTATCCCGTCTGAATGGATTCTAGAAAAAAACAGCAGTGGAATACCCGATTCCAGCAGACAGATATTGAATAGACCTCTTCTTCATCAGGTATCCCTCCTAAGTATTTTAAAATTTAACTTACAGTAAAGAGGATAACACATGATACGGAAAAACAAAAATATATGGCATGAAGGGGTCCGGGGGCTGAAAAATAAGTTAAATTTTCCCTGTGTCGTAATACTTTCGCCCTGTTGGCCT
Source organism: Paenibacillus sp. FSL H3-0469 (assembly GCF_038051945.1). Classification (NCBI taxonomy): domain Bacteria; kingdom Bacillati; phylum Bacillota; class Bacilli; order Caryophanales; family Paenibacillaceae; genus Paenibacillus; species Paenibacillus sp. FSL H3-0469. Next base: position 4,253,961 of record NZ_CP150302.1, on the reverse strand, counting down.
GCCGGACCGTGTGCGATGATGGAACCATCAAACGGCTGCACGTTGGCCGGGAGATCATCTTCAGGCTATTGCGGTCCTTCCTTCTACTCAAATTGGATGAATTAGGGCCGCAGCTCTCCTGAAGTATACTTATGATGCTTATCCGGAGAGGAGGCGTCCAGGCTATTGTATTCCTTCCTTCTACCCATGGACTGAAACCAAGTAGGGATACAGCTCTCCTGGACACTTTTACTATGAGAATGAACCGAATCTACCTGCGCAGAGCAGGCAAAATCATGCTGAAACACACCCCAGACACAGAGGGTATTAAGCGGCTCCCAAAAGGGTATCTGGCTGCTGCCCTCCGTAATCTGCAGGGGCTTGGATATACTCTGTCTCCTGCCTTATTCCGGGCGGTCCAGAAGCTGACCCGTGAGGATTTCGAGCATCTGTATTATCCGCTGATTGCGGATGTGAAACGGATGATTGGCGCGCATGTGAATTACGCACCGGTGTATCCGGGCTTCCCGGAGCAGGTGATGCAGGAGGACGAGGCGGAGCTGTATTTCAATGCAATGTACCATTACTACACCTGGGAGCTTCCAGATGTTGAGACTGCGCAGCGAACGCCCCTTGAGGATGAAGTGAAGCTGAAGGCCATTGACCTGGGGAGCATCACAGAGTTCCGGACCCTAATCCGCCAGCTGATAGAGGCCAAGGGCTCGATCTCGGCAGAGGATCAGAAGGACATTGACGCTGTGATTGCGAATACAGCCAACGAAGAGCTGGATGAACTCCTGCCGCCGGAGATTCCGTTCAAGGAGAATGCCGGATATGTGGCGGCGTCGCTGCTTAAGCATGATAAGGCGGATGTGGCGCGAATAAGCCCTTACTTCAAGACGGCAACCGATGTGCTGCGGCTGGCGGTGGCCTGGTCGGAAGGCGATGTCAGTCTGGCGGCGCCTACCCGCTTTCGCAAGTTCAAGCGCCGCGAACGCCGGCTGCTGCTGGGACTACTGGAGCGGTGTCAGACGATCACGGAGGATATGCTGAGATATAAGGAGCGCTGGATTCGCCTTGGCGAGATTCTGCATCCTTCGGAGTATAAGCTACGGTATAAGCGCTGTGAGGAGGCTTTTGATATCCTGCGCAACAACAAAGCCTTCACGACCTTTAACGGAAGTGTGGAGCTTGCTCTTCAGTATCACCAAATGTGGACGGCACTGGATCTGCTGGCGCAGCGTCCGGGTGAATTCGCCCGAAGATTGGCCCAACTGCTGCGGATGACCCGGGAGCCGGAGTTTGTGGTGATGGCCTTCGGAGAAGTAGCCAATCAGGTATCGACCCCGGTGCTGCTGCAGGTGAAGAACCATTTCGCCCGCCAGCGGGAGGGGCAGGAACTGAGAGTCTTTTTTCCCAAAGGGATGATAGCCAAAGCCTGGGCGGTCCCGAATACACAGCCGGAGCTGGATGAAGGGTCCTGCCGTGAGATTGTGGACCTCTGTGAGCAGACGCTGATTACGCGCTTCTCTGTGCAGCCCTCCTTGGGTAAGGTATATATTGACGAGCGACTTAAAGATTATCATGTGCCGTTCTCCCAGCGGTCAGCCAGCAAAGCGCTGCATACGCTTGTACGGGGCAGCCGGATTCCGATGGCCGAAGGGAATACAATCCGTTTCTTCTGCTGGTGGAAGGAGGGGGAGGTGAACAGTACACCTACAGGCCGTGTAGATATTGACCTGTCCGCTGTGCTGTATGACCACAACTGGCAGTACATGGAGCATATCTCGTATACGAATCTGCGTTCCGCACAATATCAGGCAGCCCATAGCGGAGATATTGTAACGGCGCCCTACGGGGCCAGCGAGTTCATCGACCTGCATATTCCTTCAATGGTCGAGTACGGCGGACGATATGTGGTGGCTACGCTCCATTCCTTCACAGGACAGCCGTACTGCAATCTGCCGGAGTGCTTCACCGGGTGGATGATGCGGAAGAAGCCCCGGTCCGGTGAAATCTATGAGCCGGCTACGGTGTCCAATAAGATAGATGTCACCGCAGATACCCAAATTGCCATTCCTGTGATATTGGATCTGGTGGAGCGGACCGTGATCTGGACAGACCTGTCCCTGACGAGAGATCCCTTCTATTCTAATAATGTGGAGGCTAACCAGAAGGGGATGGTGATTATCGGCAAGGCGATGACCTCGCTTCGGAAGCCTGATCTGTACGATCTATTCACGCTTCACGCCAAGGCCCGCGGTGAGCTGGCTGCGTCCGCGCAGCAGGCCGATACCGTATTCTCGGTGGATCAGGGCGTGACTCCGTACCACATTGAGCAGATTATGGCCGAATATGTGGTGTGAGCGGAGCGGTTACCTTATTTGTGCAAAAGAAAAGGGAGTCTCAGCCATTACATGGCTGGGACTCCCTTTTTGAAATATAAGAATTTATATGTTTCACGCTGTTCAGTTGGTGAATTCACCGCTACTTGATCTCAATCCCATACCAGCCCTCTGTCAATGCGGACAGCTTGTATGGGACAGGCTCTGCTGCATATGCCTGCTCAACCATGTGCTGACTTGCGCCATACACAATATGATAGGTGGGGCCATGCTCCCCTTCCCAGTCGAAGACGAACCGCAGGAGATCCTTCCCGTCCTGCCTGCTGTAGCGCACGAAGTTCAGCGTATCCTTGGACAACGCAGCTAGCTGCCGGATCTTGTCTTGCAAGCCTGCGTTCGTACCCTCGAAGAACATAGGGGCAGCCGCATTTCCATTATTGGAATAGATGAAGGTATTCCCGATATTGCGCCCCTTATCCAGGCCGTCCATCAGCAGTAGGGTCTCCGTCTTCACAGTATCGAACGTCCCGCGGTGCTCCTGGAATAGATTGTATTGCGCTCTGGAGGGATCATACCGGATGATGAAGCCTGCCGCTGCAAGCATCAGTATAAGGGTTATGCCAAGAAGGACCCGTGTCCTGCGACTCAATAGCTTCACCTGCCTGACCTACTTAGAATTAGTTCATGGAGCCGCTGAAGGGCAGCTCGTAATCAATCGTGGTAATGAACGGTACATATTTGCCGTTGAACCGTTCGTAGTGCTGGAGGGTGAACCAGTCCACAAATCCCGGATTATTGATCTCATCGTCAGCATCCAGGCCGAAATGGTCATAGAAATGGAACACCAGCTTGCCGCTGAACTGACCTCCGTTGTTCTTGAAATCCTTAATGGTAATATTATGACCATGGAAGGCGTGGATGGCCAGAGACAAGGCCAGATTGGTCTTCTCCGTAAATACCGGATACGGACTGGCCGGGAATTGATTCACGTAATTGTTCACCACATTATGGCTTCCGTTCGGGTCAAATCTCAGTCTGGACAGATCACCGTGATTGCTGCGCAGCTCCTGCACCACGAAATTCCGGATTAATTGTACATAATTCTGGGTGCTGGCGTCAGTGATGACGGCATTGTCCAGCTGGCTGTTATGATACTTGATATATTTGCTGGTATCGAAGGTGTCACCAAGGGCTACCGAGGCTCCTTCATTAATGGTTTTGCTGTATTTGAATGTTGAGATCAGATCGCCAAGAACGAACTTCATATCATCCGTTGCCCCGATCTTGCCGACAACGAACAGAAGGGCCATCTCGCCCCAGATCATGGACTCGGGCGTAATCCTGGCCACCGAGAATACCGGACCCAGCTTAAGCAATTCACCATACGTGTAGTCATTGAACGTCAGGTCATCGGAGACAGGAGAGGTTCCCGGCGCGGCAGTCTTTAGAATGCCTTCCCGGTGATTCGATTGAAGGATGAGCGCCTCACTTACATCTGAAATCAGTCTTCGGCTGTCCACGGCATCGTTCAATCCGTCACCGTCCGTATCGGCCAGATTGGGATTGGAGTACAAATAGGCGTAGACCTTGTCGCCGGATTTGGTAATGCGGATCTCCTGCCCGTCCTTAAGCCCGTCGTTATCGCTGTCGGCATCCAGATAATTCAACCTGATGGCCGCACCGCCAGTACCGACACGCAATCTTCCGGCCTGCATTTCCTTCTCATGATAATCACTGATGCCGTCCTGGTCGGTATCCTTGTACAGGTCGGAAGTCTCGGCAATCGTATCGAAAATTCCGTACAACTGGCTGGCATTGCTGGCGTGATAATAGCTGCCGCCGGTGCCTTGGGCCATGCTGTTCAGTACACTGGTCGAAATACTGCTGCCCAGGCCCACCGTATAAATGATGATTCCCTGATCGGCAGCCCGCTTGGTCAGTGCGGTGTCATAAGAGCCTTCCCCGTCAGTTAGCATAATAATGTACTTCAGGACATCTGCTCTCCCGCCGGCTGCGAACAGATTAAGCGCACTGGAAATTCCGCTGCTCAGCGTCGTTCCGCCGTACGCATCAATCCGTCCCGCAGCCTGACTCAGCATCGCCTTGTCTGAAGTGAAGCCGGATAATACTGTAGCATAGTCGTCAAAATCAACCACAGCCCCGCGGTCACTGTCCGTCAGCAGATCAACAAACTGCCGGGTGACGCTGATTCTCACATTGTTCCGGTCATTATCTGACATACTGCCCGAGGAATCAATGACGAAGGCAATATCCATCCCCGAATAATGCTCCTGCCCTTCATCAAACAGGAACTTATACTGCCAGACCTGTTCATATACCGTCTTGTTCAGCAGAATGTACCTGGAGAAATGAGCCGTCTCTGCCGAGACCACATTCCCGGTTACCTGCTGATCCGGCAGCTCCTCGAACAGCTGCGATTCCTCATTGTAATAGTAGATCTGCGGCACAAAGTCTGCCTGATTCCATAAGCTCTGATCAAACTCAAAGGAAATGGTTGCCTTCTCAAAGCTTCCGTCAATGGAGAAATTATAACCTTGGTCAATATACCCGGGAATGGTTGTATCATTAAGAATGCCGTCCTGAACCGGCTGGACAGACAAGCTGTCTACCTGCTCCGCCGTGATCCCTTCAACGGTCACACTTGGAAGGGCCTTGGCGCCGGTCACCTCTGCCTTCAATGTTCTTGCGAACTTCGTCTCAGGCACAAGCGGGTCGCTGCCAATCTGGAGTTCCCAGCCATCAGAGAGTCCGTCGCCATCGGTATCGGCCTTCAGGGGACTGGTCTTGTGCGTATGAACCTCTTCCCCGTCCTTAAGACCGTCGCCGTCACTGTCTTCGCCTATGAGGCTGGTGCCAAGCCGCAGTTCCTCCAGGTTGGTTAATCCGTCTGCGTCATAGTCTTCATCACCATCAGCAATCCCGTTCTTATCGCTATCCGGCTCAAGCGGGTTCAGCTTCAGCACGAGCAGCTCATCCCGGTCGCTTAACCCGTCGCCATCGGTATCCTTGCTGGTAGCGGAGAGGCCATAATGGTCCTCATAGTAATCGCTGATTCCGTCATTATCACTGTCCTTCTCCCGGTCAATCCCGAGGTTATCCAGATTGCTCTCGTCGAAGTTCACGATAATATACTCTTGGGTCACTTCAGTCCCGTCTTGAACTTGTGCGCGCAGCTTCAGCTGATTGTATCCGATCCCAAGCCCGATTCCTTCCGCAGACCACGCCGCACTTACAGGGATCGTCCCTTGCTGGAGGACTGCCTTATTTCGGTCTTCAATCTGATAGGTAAGGGCTGTGACGCTTGATGCCCCTCCCAGTGTTCCGGTCAGTCTGTCCATCTTGGAGGTCAGGAAGTAATAGTCTCCCTCCGGACTGGTCTGAAGCTGAAGGCCGTACGTATCCAGCTGCACGGAGACCGTCTCCGGCCCAGGGGTTTCCTGCCGGGCTGAGATCTGTGTCAGCTGATAGCCGGAAGGCCCGCTTGTCACATTCCCCGGACTCCCGGAGAAGCCGAGCACAAGGGTCTCGCCTGGCTGAATGTTGGCATTGTAGCCCGCATTATGTATAACGTAATGATTGCCGGTATGACTGGTGATGTCAGCCGTCCAGAAGCGGTCCAGCTGACCTTCATAATCGAACTCTAGCGTCCAATCCTCAATGGTGGACGGCGACAGATTCTTAATGGCAATCTCGCCGTTAAAAGCGCTGCCCCAGTCGCTGGTTACCTTAAAGCTGGGCTCGTATTGCCCGGCCGGCACGATCTGGTCCCCGCCCAGCAACTCAAACACTGCGGGCAGTTGTAATTCTCCTTCACCGGAAGCTGTGAAGCCGAAGCTCTCACTGCCGCCTACGGGAATATCCTGATTGCTTCCCGCATTTTTGATGGCATATAGGCCGTTCTCGTAGGAATCCACCCGTCCATTCCAGATATTCGTGATCTCATAGGGGGAGGTGAATCCAAGAGTCCAGTTCTCCAGCGTCCGGGTGCCTGTATTCCTGATCGTAACATCGGCGTTAAAGGCGCCTTCCCACTTAGAGGAAACCGTGTAGATTACCTCGTACCCCTCTCCTGTATAGGCCGTATGCTGCTTGCCGCCCGTGTCTTCCTGCGCCAAGGCAGGCCTGAGCTGGAGCGAAGAGAACACCAAAACCATAATGACTAATAAGATGAAGCCCCGTTTCGTACTTCTTGTCCTGAACATTGCTTGCCGTTCCTCCTCATAGGATCATTAATTGGGTGGGGAATCTGTAAGATCTTGGAGTCTATGAATCTATCATATTTGCATAAAGAGGTTTAGGCAACAACAAATGGAAGAAAAGTAGAAGAACGACAAAAAGGACCAGCCCCAGGCTGGTCTATCGGGAAAGCTAAGCTGCAGTTTGCATCATTCTAAACGTTAAAGCTTCCTATTGCGCTGTAATCAACCGGTATCTGGAGGACTTCAGAGTAGAATGTCTTCATAGTGGAAATTACTGCTTGCGCCCTGCCAAATAATCTGTTATCTTGATATTAACAAATTGTAATTATCAATTAGTTAATAAGTAATTGCCTGTACATCAGGAAATGAACCGGAGGGATAAACATGAAGAGGGCTGCGGGCCGCTGGAGCGGGTTTGAACTCGCCTGGCTGGTGATATTTACGCTGATTGCGGTTGTTTTTACAGTGATCTCCAAGGATTCGTTCTTCGGGTTCACGGTCTTCATCACCGGGGTACTATGCGTGGTGCTGACGGCGAAGGGGAAGCTGGCGAGCTACGGATTCGGGATGTATAATACTTTTGGTTATGCTTATCTGGCCTATATCAACGGATTATTTGGCGAGGTTATGCTGAATCTGCTATTCTTTGTGCCCATGAATATTGTAGGCTTTTATATGTGGAAAAGAAATATGCAGGGCGGCAAGCTGTCCATGCGCCAGATGAAGGCCGGTGGGGTCGTACTGACCATCGGAATCTGCATTGCCGGGGCGCTGCTGCTCGGCTACAGTCTATCCTTCATCCCGGGGCAGAATTCACCTTACATCGATGCCCTGACTACCGTGCTATCCGTAGTGGCAACGATCCTGATGGTACGGCGTTTCAAGGAGCAGTGGCTGGTCTATATTGTGCTGAATATGTTCACCGTGCTGCTCTGGGTGATCCGGACCATTGAAGGCAGCGGGGAGGGCCTGCTGATGATTGTGATGTGGAGCGCCTATCTGATTAATGCGGTATACGGCTACTACAACTGGAATAAAGGGGCGAAGGAGGCACTGGCATGAAGACACTCGGATTAACCCTCGGGAAGTTCGCTCCGCTGCATAAAGGGCACCAGTTCATGTTCGAGACGGCGCTTCAGGAGGTCGACGAGCTGATCGTGGTGATCTATGAGACCACTGTCTCTCCGGTTCCGCTACAGGTCCGGGCGAACTGGATTCGCAGGCTCTATCCTGCGGTCCGGGTGATCGAGGCCTGGGACGGGCCGGACGGGTACTCGGATGATAGAGAGCATGAGATCCAGGAAGAACAATATATCCTGGGGCTGCTGAAGGGCGAGCAGGTGACTCACTTCTATTCCAGCGAGTTCTATGGAGCGCATATGAGCCTGGCGCTCGGGGCTATCGACCGGCGGGTGGATGAAGCGCGGGTACAGGTGCCGGTATCGGCCACGATGGTCCGCTCCGATCCTTACAAATACCGGGATTATGTCAGCGGGCTGGTATACCGTGATCTAATTACCAAGGTCGTATTTGTAGGGGCGATGTCTACCGGGAAGTCTACGATTACCGAAGCGCTTGCCCGCAAGTACGGCACAGCCTTCGCCAGCGAATACGGGCGGGATTACTGGACAGAGCACCAGGTGGACCGCCGGATTGGTCTGGAGGCTTTTGACGAGATCGCTTTGGGCCATCTGGAGCGGGAAGAGCAGGCACTGCTTACGGCAGACCGGTATCTGTTCGTTGACACGAATGCGATTACCACGTATATGTATGCGCTGGATTACCACGGGAAGGCTCCTGAGCTGCTGACCCGGCTGGCCCTGGAGAATGCGCAGCGCTACGACCTGTTCTTCCTCTGTGAGGATGATATTCCGTATGACGACACGTGGGACCGCAGCGGGGATCAGAAGCGGCATGTGTTCCATCAGCAGATTATCGCGGATCTGAAGGAGCGGCGGATTCCCTATATTACCTTGAGGGGCACGCTTACGGAACGTATAAGCAAGGTGGACAGTGTACTGGCAAAATTCAAGCCGTACGGGAACTATTTCGGAGAACTGGAGCATTGAACCAGAGGCAGAGGAGGCGGAGAGAGTGGAATTGAGAGATGGTAACGGACTTACAGAGCGTGAATTCCTGGAGCAGTACCGGGCCGGGGACTACGAGCGGCCTTCCGTGGCGGCGGATATGGTAATCTTCACCGTTATAGATCCAGCGGAGGACCAGGAACCTGAGGCTGCGGCGAAGGAGTTGCGTCTCCTGCTGATCCGCAGAGGCGGGCATCCCTGCCTGGGCAAGTGGGCGCTGCCCGGCGGCTTCGCCCAGCCGGATGAGACCACAGATCAGGCGGCCGCACGCGAGCTGGAGGAGGAAACCGGCGTCACCGGCGTATATCTGGAGCAGCTTCGTACCTTCTCTGACCCCGGGCGCGATCCCCGTACTTGGGTGATCAGCAGCAGCTATATGGCGCTTGTCGACAGCCGCCGCATCCAATTAGAGGCCGGGGATGATGCCGAGGCTGCGGCATGGTTCAAGGTAAGCTACCAGCTCCGGCAGGAGCATAAGGAGCTGTTGGAGCCGGGCTGCATCCGCACCCGTATCTATGAGCTTCGGCTGGAAGCGGGCGGACAAGAGCTGGCAGCAGTGATTGAACAGACGTTGACAGCTACACCGGCAGCCAGATCGGTGCAATATGCCGTCTTGTCCAATGACGGACTCGCTTTTGATCACGCCAAGATCATTGCCTATGCCATCCAGCAGCTGCGCAAGGAGACGGAGAGAACCGGAATCGCGCTGCTCTTAATGCCTGAGCAATTCACTCTGGCCGAGTTGCAGCAGGTCTACGAGTTGATTCTCGGCCAGGAGATTCCGAAGGCGGTCTTCCTGGACAAGATGGCTGCGCTTATAACCGCGACCAACCTGTACACAGAGCCTACGGAACACACCCCCTCCCGCCGCTTGTATCAGCGGAACTGGGGAGAAGTCTGAATTTTAGGAGGAAACCATCGATGAACGCAGGAAGAGCAATATTAAAAACAATGGAATTCAGCCACGAACTCGATGTGCTGCACAACTACATCACACAATCCAAGATGCCGGTACGCAAAAGCGACTCCTTCGATAAGCAGGTCATGCTGCTCGAAGAAGCCCAGGGTGAAAGCGCGTTTCAATCCACCTACAAAAAGATGAAGAAGGTCAACATCCTGTCCGGTCTGTTCGCTCTGCCGGTGCTGCTGGTGGTTGCCATCGCTGCGATCTACGGCAGGTATATCAACCGGGGCTATGATGTGTTCGGCTATTTCGTGGATCATCCGGTGCTGTATATCGTACCTGCCGCGCTGATCGTAGTGACACTGGTGCTGGCCCTGTATCATTCGGCGCTGCGGCGGAAGCTGTACGGCCGGATCTATCCGGAGCTGAAAAGAAAGCTGGGACTAAACGCCGCCTGACCGCAGACGGCGTTTTAGTCTACCCCCGGGCCGGGCCGTTGCTCAGGCACGGTAATGCGCATCGTGACCTTCCCGCCCCCGGAGGGTCCGGCGTTGCTGAGGATCAGACTGCCTCCGTGCTGCTCGGCCACAGACCGCGCAATGTAGAGCCCCATTCCGTGATGATCCCCGGAGCTGCGGCTCGGATCGCCCCGGTAGAATTGGTTAGTCGCCTCCCGGAGGTCAGCCGCTGAGAAGCCGCTGCCGGTATCGGTAACCGTGAACTGAACCGCCGCCGCTTCACCCTGGACGAGCAGGGCAATGCTTCCCCCGGGCGGGGTGTGCTCGGCCGCATTGGCGATCAGGTTCATGATTCCCCGCAGCAGCAGCTCCTTGTGGATGTACAGGAATTCCGGCAGCTTCTCCTGCCGGACAGAGGTCTTGAGGTCCCTGCCCGCAGCCAGGGCCTTCATTTGCAGCTCCAGCTCGGCCACGATCTCTGCCGCCGGGACCCGCGTCTGCTGGCGGGATGAGCCGGACTGCAGCCTGGACAAGTCAATGACCTCCTGCACGAAGGCTTCAATGTCTTCGGCGCTGCGGCGGATATAGCCGCTGTATTCACGCTGCGGCTCCGTCTCAACAATCTCCTGAAGCAGCTCGGCATTGCCCCGGATAATGGTCAGCGGCGTCTTGATGTCATGGGCCAGCGCGGAGATCTGCTCGCTGCGGGAGCGCTCCAGCATCCACTGCTGCTCCAGTGAAGTCTGCAGGGCATCCTTCATCCGGTCCAGGGAGCCCAGCACCTCGTCAATCTCCCGGATGCCGCTGGGCTGGACGGTGAACTCCAGATTCTCGCGCCGGATGTTCTCGGTCGCATCCTGCAGGCCGGCCATCCGCTCCGAGAGCTTCCGGCCGAACCGGGCCGCGAGCAGGGCGGCCATCAGCAGGAACCCGAGCACGAAGAGCGAGGGTCCCAGGAGCTGGGGATTCGGCAGCGCGCTGCGCAGCACTGGAGAAGCATACTGCGGTGTCAGGACATAGCGGAAGATCCACAGCTTCTGCCCATGCTCAGCGGTGGTGTAGTAGTAGGAGCTTCTGTTGTTCCCCTCCCGGACAATTCTCCAGGCTTGCTCCGCCTCTTTAGCTGTCAGATTGCCGGCCAGCGGCTTCCCGTCCAAGGTGAATACGGTGTACTCCAGCCGGCCCGGGACCTGGGGAGACTTATCCGCTCCGCCCGCAGCCAGCTGCTGCTTGAACTGGGCGATTTCCTTCTCGTCATAGTTGGCAGGCAGCAGCGCCCCCCGGGCGAACGCCAGTGTGAATGCGCCGACCAATACTCCCAGCAGCAGAACGGTACCGAGACTCAACAGCAGCAGGTAGTGCAGAAAAAAGGTGCGCAGCCGCACGGTTTTGCGTTGTTTTACAGCTTCCACTTATATCCGATCCCCCAGATGGTTTCAATGGCCTCAAGCCCATACCGGCCCAGCTTGGCGCGGATGTTCTTGACATGCTCCGTAATGGCACTGCTGTCACTCTCCCCGTCATATCCGAAGACCCCTTCGTAGATACTCTCTTTGGAGAAGACCTGACCGCGGTGGCGGGCCAGAAACTCGCAGATTTCATATTCACTTTTGGTCAGCGGCACCTTGTCCTCCCGGGCGTACAGCTCTTTACCGGAGAGGTTGAAGCGTACAGGGTCCATATACAGAATGTTGCGCTTCTCCCGGTTCTCCCGCCGCAGATGAGCGTTGATCCGCGCCCGCAGCGCGCCTATGCCGAAGGGCTTCATAATATAATCATCCGCCCCCAGCCCCAGTCCGAACATCAGGTCACTTTCCAGCGTCTTCGCCGTCAAAAAAAGAATGGGACAATCCACCGCCGTGCGGATCTCCCGGCACAGGGTGAAGCCATCCACGCCGGGCATCATCACATCCAGCAGAATCAGGTCATATGCACCGAGGTCGGTCCCGCGCACCAGCGTGGAATCAGAGAAGGTGGTTACCAGATGGCGGTCGGTACTGAGCGCGTTGGCTATCAGGGACAGGATGGCGGGTTCATCGTCTACCACAAGTATTTTGGCCATAGTCATGGATTCCCTCATTTACAGATTAGTAGGCTAGTTATCCGCAGAGCGGCCCTCCCACTTGTAGAACCATACCATACTGAGGAGGCCGGCAGCTATCGTTGCTACTATGCAGATGGATACGCCGGTGGCCAATCCCGTTTCGGCAAATGGCGGCAAACCTCCCGAATGCTGAATCTCCAGCAGGGAGAGGAAACGGCCGCCCCAGGCGAAGGGGATATACGGCCACAGGATATCGCCAAGACCGGTCAGCATCAGGGCAGCGAGCAGGCTTCCCGTGATTCCTATGCCGATAGAGACGCCCCGTCCGAAGCGCAGGCTGAGCGCGAAGTGAAGCAGATAGAGCAGGATATTGCTTGCGAACAGGATCACAGAGCCGGTGAGATAAAAGGGTATGCCGTGCCGGTCCTGCCCCAGCATTCCGGCAAAGCCCACGCTGAACAGGACGAAGACCAGCAGGACAGCCCCCAGGCTGAATCCCAGCAGGAGCAGGAGCTTGCTCAAAAAGGTTGTTGTCCTGCCCGCAGGCAGGGCTAGCATCCCCTGAAACCCTCCGGAGGCGGCCTCCTGCTCCGCCGCCATCGCACAGACTAGCCCGATGAGGGTAGGAAACGCACAAGCGACTGCCTGCATGAACCCCATCACCTTGCCCGCTTCACTTGCAGCAGAGATGGAATAATAGGCCAGGAACAGGCCGGCCCCGATCAGCGGGGTCAGCAGATGGATCAGGAGAAACGGGGTGCGCCGCATTTTGAGCAGATCGGCTCTGAGCAGACCCGGAAGTGCATTCATGCTACTTCGCCTCCTGTCTACGGAACCATACGGTGGTGAGCAGGAACAGGATGGCGAACCATCCGAGAGAGACCAGCGTATCCGGAAGAATCATTTCTGTGCTGCGCAGCGGGCTGTCCGCAGGAACCGGCAGGCCGTTCGGCAGGATGGACAGCACCGGACACATGAGCCTGAAGGTAATCGTATAGGGGATGTAATCCCATAACCCGCCCTTGTCGAATTGAACTACACCTAGAATAGTACCGGCAAGGTTCAGCAGGACCGCTGCGAATAATCCGAGACGGGCCGCCAGGAACAGGCACAGCGGGATCTGCCACAGGAAGGTTAGGAAGATCAATATGCTGCCCCCCAGACTGCTCAGCAGTGTAATCGTCTGTCCGAACAGTAGCCCCCCGGCTGTAACCCCGGTCAGGAACACGAGGAGCGCAGCCATTAGCCAATACGCACAGGCGATGATTTTCCCGGCCCAGAGCGTTCCCGGTGTAAAGGGCAAGGCCAGTATTCCGCGGTATTTCAGCTTCGCGTCCTTCTGCAGCGCCAGCGAACAGACCAGGCTCAGCGCTCCGGGCAACAGTATCGTGTACCACCAGTTATAAGACCCGCTCTGAAAAAAGCCGCCGCCCATCAGAACAGCGCACAAGAACAGAGTGAATACTGGAGCGATCCAGGCCAGCTTGGGAATGAAGGTACGCCGCCATTTCAGGTGTTCCGCTCTAATGATATTAAGCATGGGCGGCACCCTCCCTCCGGTGGGCTGCTGCGACCTGCATGAACAGCGCCTCCAGATCCTGATCCGGGGAGACCGCTCCCTGATAGCCCAGCACGCCGCCTGCGATAATGCCGATATGGTCGGCTGTCTGCTCCACCTCGGAGAGCAGGTGGCTCGACAGGATGACGGTGATTCCCTGCTCCGGGAAGGAGCGGATCAGCTCCCGCAGCTCCTGAATCCCGATCGGGTCCAGCCCGTTGGTCGGCTCGTCCAGAATCAGCAGCTCCGGCTGGTTCAAGAGTGCAATGGCGATGCCGAGCCGCTGCTTCATGCCCATGGAGAATTGTCCGGCCCGCTTCTTCCCGGTTGCGGTCAGATCGACAACAGCAAGCACCTCTTCGATACGCGACAGCGGCAGTCCGAGAGCCAGCGTGCGTACCTTGAGATTCTCCCGGGCAGTCAGATTATCGTACAGCGGCGGTGCTTCAATCAATACGCCGATCCGGCTTAAGTCCTTCCGGGTCCATTCCCGGCCCTGGAAGCAGATTCTCCCGGAATCGGGGCGCAGCATCCCGGTAATCATTTTGAGCAGGGTGGATTTGCCTGCACCGTTCGGACCGAGCAGCCCGTAGACGGAATTGCGCGCGACTGTTAACGATACGTTATTGACGGCGGTCTGGCGCTTGAAGCTTTTACATAGATCCTGTATTTCCAGAATATTATCCTGCATAGTATATCATCCTTTCTCTACCTCTACTCTAAGGGCAGATTCTAAGGATTCTGTAAGGATGACATGGCAGAGCCCCCTGCCTGGTGAACAGGAGGGGCTCTGTGTTGACTTTGCAGCGGCCGGCAGGAAGGATTAACGGCGCCGGAAGGCGCCGCCGCGGGCCAGGGCAAAGAAGATCAATAGTGTAACGATGGAGCCGATAATGGCCGGAACAATGTGGAAGCCACCTACTACAGGGCCCCTTGGACCAAGCAGCTCGGAGCCCAGCCAGGAGCCGATGAACCCGGCGATTACATTGCCGAGTACGCCTCCCGGAACATCTCGCCCGATTAGATTGCCGCTTAGCCAGCCGATGAGTCCCCCTACGATGATTACCCAGAGCAGATACATTGATTTGTCCCCTTTCTAGTTGGTTTATTCAAGGTATGTTGAAATACGGATAAGGTGAACCATCTGCCGAAGGTTTATTTAAATATAAGAATGTATATGTTTCACGCTATACATTATCCTTCTATTTCTCGCTGAAACGGTACCGTCCTTCAAAAGGACAGCAAAGCCGTTTCCACTTGTTGCCAAGCTCTAACAGGGCTGAAAACCGAACACAATGGGTCGTTGCGGGGGTTCGGACGGTGACAGGGAGATTAACGTGCTCTTGCGGTGTTAATATTAGGTATAGGAGGAGGGATCGGATGAACAAAATTCTCGTAATTGATGATGAAGCGGCCCTGCGGGACCTGATCGAGCTTGTGCTCCGCAGAGAGAATTATGAGGTGCGGACAGCGGAGAACGGAAGTGCGGGGCTTACGGCCCTGGATGCTTTTCAGCCGGATCTGGTGGTGCTGGATCTGATGCTGCCCGATTGCTCCGGCTATGACCTGTGCAAGGAGATCACCAAACGGCAGGCGGTTCCCGTCATTATGCTGTCGGCCAAGAATGAGATTATAGATAAGGTGCTGGGACTTGAGCTGGGGGCTGAGGATTACATGACCAAGCCGTTCGATAACCGGGAGCTGCTGGCGCGGATCAAGGTGGTGCTCCGGAGAGCCCAGAACAGCGGCCTGCCCGCAGATGCTGAAGATACCCGGATCTCTCATGAGGAGCTGACCTTCGATCTGGAGACCCGGGTGGTGCAGAAGGGCGGCGTTCCGGTGGCTCTGACAGCCAAGGAATTCCGGATTCTGGAGACGCTGCTGAAGCGCCCTGACAAAATCTATACCCGGGATGAGCTGCTGGAGATCGTCTGGGGCTATGACTTCATGGGCGACAGCCGCAGCGTGGATATGACGATTATGCGCTTAAGAAAGAAGCTGGAGGATGATGCCGAGAATCCGAAATATATCAGGACTGTCTACGGCTTCGGTTATCAGCTGGGAGGTGGCTCCGCCTGAAATACGCGACCCGGCTGGTGCTAATGTATTTGCTGTTCTCGGTGCTGTCCTTTGCCGTGATCATTATTTCGGTGAATAAGGCGATTGACTATTTCAGCTTCGTAACGATAGAGAAGCAAATGATGGAGAAGGCGGATCTTGGCGAGATGTCCTTCAGGGAGGTGCTCTCCAGGCTCGAACAAGAGGTGGATGCCGGGCAGATGGAGGCGGTGGCGAGAAGTGCGCTGGAGACGTTAAAAGCCTCCGTCAAGGAGGTGCGGATCTACGACAGCAGCCAGAAGCTGCTGGGACTCGCCGTTGACGGAATTGTGATTAATAACAAGACCCCCGTCATTTTCCCAGGGAATATCCAGAACGCCCTTAAGGGCAATTATGCGTATACGGTCTCCGAGGATCACCTGCTGTACTTCGCGGTTCCGATTCAAGACAAATATTATCAGAACAGCTATGTGTACGAGTTTGTGGAGGATGTCTCTTATTTCTATACGATGATGGACCAGATCCGCTATATCCTGTTCGCCGGTGCAGGAGGATTCATTATTCTGATTACACTCTCCAGTCTATTCATTGCCCGGAATACAACGAAGCCGATCAAATATCTGCTTGGCGCGACAGAGAGCTTCTCCAAGCAGCAGTTCCGGGAGGTGCGCCTGAACAGGAAGGATGAGCTGGGCATGCTTGCTGCGGGCCTGAACCGGATGGGCATTCAGCTCAGCGACTATATCCAGTATCAGAAGCAGTTTGTCTCGAACGTATCCCATGAGCTGAAGACGCCGCTCGCTGCGATCAAGGGGTTCTCACAATATTTGTACGAAGGCGAGGACGAGGATGAGGAGCTGCAGCGGATCTACTTCCATCTGGTGAATGAATCGGACCGCCTGACCCGGCTGGTCAATGAGCTGCTCATGCTGTCGCGCTTCGATAAGGCAGGGCAGGATGGAATCGATGCCGAGAAGACAGATCTGGCACAGCTGGCCGCAAGGGTAGCCGCCGGATTGAGGGTCAAGGCGGACAGTAAGGGGATAGAGCTTACGATCCGCCAGGGACCGCCGGTCTTCGTCAATGTCAATCAGGTGCTGATGTCCCATGCCATCGCTAATGTACTGGACAACGCCGTGAAGTATTCCAATTCCCGCACCCGGATAAGCATTGAAGTGTTAACCAGAGAGCAGGAAGCCATCGTGCAGATCAGCGATCAGGGCATCGGAATCAGCCCGGATGAACTTACCCGTGTACAGGAGCGGTTCTACCGGGCAAGCAATGCCGGCGGGGCCGGCGGAACGGGGCTGGGGCTGTCCATCTGTAAGGAGATCGCCGAGAAGTTCGGCGGGCACCTCAGCATAGAGAGCCAGCTCCGAACCGGAACCACCGTCTCTATCCATCTGCCGCTTAGTTAACGTTACAAGACTGATACAACTCTGTTATTACACTAATAAATGGTTTTCGTATACTAACCTCATACCAAACAAACAACGCGCCAAACGCGTACATTCATGGAGGGATTACTTATGGGAACATTTAAAAAACCGGCAGCGCTGCTGCTGCCCGCAGTATTGTTAATGACACTTCTGGCCGGATGCCAGTCCGATTCGGCCGCTCCGGCGGCTACCCCTTCGGCAGAACCTACAGCTGAAGCGGTATCCACAGCGGCACCGGAAGCTTCGGCTACCCCTGCTGCTGAGCCTGCGGCGACTGAAGCTGCTACAGCCGAGCCAACCCCAGCGGCTTCAGCGGGCAGCTCCGAGGCGATCAAGGAGGGAACCATTGAGAAGGAAGGAAATGTGATTCTGAAGGAGCTGGCTTTTGTCCATAAGGATCACACCATCGCTCTCTCCGACATTGTGGATGATGCTAAGCTGGAGAGTATGCTGGGCAAGGCAACGGCGAAGAAATCGCACACGTATTCTTTGGATGACGGTAAGAATATGGATACCCTGATCGGCAGAACAGAGAACACGTATACCTTCCCGGGCCTTGAGATTAAGACGATTGATTCGGGTGACGGCAAGCAGTTCTACATCTTCAGCATTAAGATTACCGATCCGAAGTACACTACGGTCCGTAATATCAAGGTCGGAGACAGCCTGGACACACTCAAAAAAGCCTATCCCGAAGGCAAGCTGACCGGAGACGGGGCACCTGAGGAAGAGGATGACTACCGGTTCGCCCCAAGCAACTATGTGGATTATATTCTGTTCCATGTCAAGGGCGCTAAGATTGAAAGCATAAGCATCTCTACGCTGCTGGACTAAGCCTGTCCCCCGGTTCTGCCAGATTAAATAAGAACAGCCCTGCCGCTTCACGGCCTGTAACGGTCATGAAGCGGTCAGGGCTGTTTGTCTGTGTAGCTTAAGCTTATTTCTGGGCGGACTATCCTATTCCGCTGGAGCTGGTTCCAGCACCCGCACCGTCTCCCCCTCTATCAGCTCAGGCAGATAGTAGGTGCTGCTCTTCAGGTCCTTTTTACCCTGAAGCTTCTTAATGACCCATTCGGCCGCATCCCGGCCCATCTGCTCCTGCGGGTGGGTCAGCGTCGTCAGCTTGATCCCCGCGTTCTTGGCAATATAGGAATTGTCCTGCCCGATAATCGACAGCTCTCCCGGAATTGAGATCCCAAGCTCGCGGCACACCTTGACGACTTCCAGCCCCACTTCATCGTTATAACAGACGATAGCGGTCAGCACCTCTCTGTTATCTGTAAGGAATTGCTCCAGATTGGCCGACAGCGCCTGCTTCGATTCCGTATCGAAGGAGAGCACCTGCTCCGGGTGGAAGCGCAGCTTGGCTTCGCCGAGCGCCTTGATATAGCCCTTCATACGGTATTTGCCCTGGAGATCGTCCATTTTGGCAATAATCCCGATCTGGGTATGCCCCTTCGAGATCAGCTCCCGGGTCGCCAGATAGCTGGACTGTACATCATCCAGACAGAAGAACGGCACCTCCAGCTCCTCATAATAAGCGTTAATCATGATGAACGGGACATCCTGCTCCTTGAACGACAGGTAGTAGGCGATATTCGGGTTATACAGGTTGCTTTTCGTAGGCTCAATAATCAGCCCGTCTACCCCGAAGGACAGCATCATCTCCAGCGCCTTCTTCTCCTGGGCCACATCATTATTGGTGCTGGCGAGCAGCAGGGAATAGTTGTCCTCGTTGAGCCTGCCTTCAATCCCCCGGATAATGGAGGGGAAAATATAATCGGAGAGGTATGTGGTTATTACGCCGATGGTCCGTTTGCCCGCGCCATTCCCGGATTTGGACCGGAACTGGTGGCTGACATAGGTGCCTGAGCCCTTCTCGCTCCGCAGGAACCCCTCGTTGGACAGCTCCAGAATGGCCTTCCGCACGGTCTGGCGGCTGACGCCGTACATCTCCTGCAGCGCAGATTCAGTAGGAATTTGTTCGCCTACACTGTAGGTGCCGGACAGGATATTGCTTTTGAGTTCATCGAATATGATCTGGTACTTGGTTCGCACACGGGTCACTTCTTTCATAGTTGTTCTTATTTGAAATGGATAAATTATTATAGTTGTACGTACATATTATAGCTTGAATATAAGCTTAATATCCTCCGGTGTCTACTATATCTAATGATTTGCGTAAAATAGGGGTGTTTTTCCGGTAAATTTGTAGGTATATCTTATATCCATTGTTGACAAATGTACGAACAAAAAATATACTAAACCTGTTCATAAAGGAAGCGCATTCTTTAGATTCGTAAGTAACACAGTTTGGTTCAGAGAGGAGTAACGTGGGCATGGATCAGAACATCAAGCAAGCGATACTTAAGGGAGAGACATCACTGGGTATCGAATTTGGGTCCACACGTATCAAGGCCGTCCTGATTGATCAGCAGTTCGAGACGGTTGCATCCGGAAGCTACGAGTGGGAGAACCTGCTGGAAGGCGGATATTGGACGTATCCTTTGACGGATATTATTAAGGGCCTGCAAGCCGCTTACCGCGAGATGAAGCAGGAGGTTGCACAGAAATACGGGATTACGGTTACTACTGTCGGTTCGATCGGATTCTCAGCAATGATGCATGGATATATGGCCTTTGACAGCACGGGCGAGCTGCTGGTTCCGTTCCGGACCTGGCGCAATGCTACAACCGGTGCGGCGGCCAAGGAATTAACAGAGCTGTTCCAGTTCAATATTCCGGAGCGCTGGACCATTGCCCACCTGTATCAGGCGATTCTGAACGGGGAAGAGCATGTTCCGCAGGCAACGTTCGTAACGACGCTGGGCGGATACATCCATTGGCTGCTGACCGGCAGCAAGGCGATTGGGATTGGCGATGCCTCCGGGGTCTTCCCTATAGATGAAGCTTCGCAGAATTACCATCCGGCCATGGTCAGCCAGTTTGATGAGCTGATTGCCGCTAAGAATTACCCTTGGAAGCTGAGTGATCTTCTGCCCAAGGTCTACGCTGCAGGCGAGCAGGCGGGTGTGTTAACAGAAGCCGGTGCTAGACTGCTGGATGAGTCGGGGGACCTGCTGGCAGGCATTCCGCTCTGTCCGCCGGAAGGCGATGCCGGAACAGGAATGGTCGCTACGAATAGTGTCCGCAAACGGACTGGTAATATCTCTGTAGGCACCTCCGTATTCGCTATGATCGTGCTGGAGAAGGATCTTACGGCGGTATATCCTGAGATTGACATGGTGACCACCCCGGATGGCAGTCCGGTGGGAATGGTACATGCCAACAATTGCTCCAGCGATATCAACGCCTGGGTCGGCTTGTTCCGGGAATTCTCGGAGGCGATGGGCTTCAAGGCTGATCCGGCGCAGCTGTTCAGCGTTCTGTTCAATAAAGCACTGGAGGCAGACGCCGATGGCGGCGGCTTGCTGAGCTACGGCTATTTCTCGGGTGAGAATATTACCGGGCTGGACAAGGGACGGCCGCTGTTCGTCCGTTCGCCGGAGAGCCGGTTCACGCTGGGCAACTTTATGCGGACGCATTTGTTCTCCGCTTTTGGCGCACTGAAGATCGGGATGGATATTCTGACCTTGAAGGAGCAGGTGTCCATCGACAGCATTCTGGCGCATGGCGGCTTGTTCAAGACGCCTGTTGTCGGACAGAGAATTGTAGCCGCTGCGATGAATGTGCCGGTCTCTGTGATGGCAACAGCCGGAGAAGGCGGCGCATGGGGCATGGCGATTCTGGCTTCTTATATGAAGAATAGAGGGCAGCAGGAGCGTCTGGATGATTTCCTCGACCAGAAGGTTTTCAAGGATATCGAAGGCGAGACTATTCATCCGGTTGCGGCAGATGTGAAGGGCTTTGAATTGTTCATGGAACGCTACACGGCGGGTCTGGCGATTGAGCAGGCCGCTGTAGATCATCTCGTAGAGAACGGGGGGAATTAACACATGCTGGAGCAACTGAAGGAAGAGGTATGCGAGGCTAATCTGGAGCTGCCTAAGCACGGGCTGGTCAAATACACCTGGGGCAATGTGAGCGCGGTGGACCGGGCGAGCAGCCTGTTCGTCATCAAGCCGAGCGGAGTCAGCTACGATAAAATGAAGCCGAGCGATATGGTCGTTGTGGACTTTGACGGCAATGTGGTGGAAGGAGAGATGCGGCCTTCTTCGGATACAGCTACCCATGCTGTACTCTACAAGCATTATGCCGAGATCGGCGGCATCGTGCATACGCATTCCACGTGGGCGACCATCTGGGCGCAGGCCGGACTGGACGTTCCGGTTATGGGGACGACACATGCAGACACCTTCTATGGTTCTGTACCGTGTACACGGTTCCTGACCCAGGAGGAGATTGACCGCGGGTATGAAGCAGAGACCGGGCATGTGATCATTGAGACTTTTGAACAGCGGGGGCTGGATGTTATGGCGATTCCCGGCGTTCTGCTGAAGGGCCATGCGCCGTTCACTTGGGGCAAGGATGCCCATGCTGCCGTGATGAATAGTGTGGTGCTGGAGGAAGTGTCCAAGATGAACCACTTCGCCCGCCAGCTGAACACCTTCGCCGAGGAGCTGCCGCAGCGGATTCTGGACAAGCATTATCTGCGCAAGCACGGCAAGGACGCGTATTACGGACAGAAGTAACTGATTTATACCAAACTAATTTTCACCAAACTAATAGAGAAGAGGATGAATGATATGTCAACAGTAAGCGACAAGCAATTCTGGTTCGTCGTAGGATCGCAGCACCTGTACGGAGATGAAGCACTGGGTGAAGTGAAGGCTCATGCC
The DNA here is from genome assembly GCF_038051945.1 of Paenibacillus sp. FSL H3-0469. NCBI lineage: Bacteria > Bacillati > Bacillota > Bacilli > Caryophanales > Paenibacillaceae > Paenibacillus > Paenibacillus sp. FSL H3-0469. The sequence continues at coordinate 4,232,070 of NZ_CP150302.1, read as the reverse complement.
CAGGAAATGACCGATGCGCTCAACAATAGCGGGGTGCTTCCTTATCCGCTGGTATTGCAGGATCTGGCCGTTAGCGCAGACAAAATCACTTCCATCATGAAAGAAGTGAACTACCGTGACGAGGTTGCCGGTGTAATCACCTGGATGCACACCTTCTCCCCGGCTAAAATGTGGATTCGCGGCACGAAGCTGCTGCAGAAGCCGCTGCTGCACCTGGCTACCCAGTATAATGAGAGCATTCCTTGGGCGACAATTGACATGGACTTCATGAACCTGAACCAGGCTGCCCATGGCGACCGTGAGTATGGCTTCATCAATGCCCGTCTGAAGAAACAGAACAAAGTCGTTGTAGGATACTGGGAACGCCCGGAAGTCCAGAAGCAGATTGCTGAGTGGATGGACGTTGCCGTAGCTTATAACGAAGGCTTCAACATCAAGGTTGCCCGCTTCGGCGACAATATGCGCAATGTTGGCGTGACCGAAGGCGACAAGGTAGAAGCCCAGATCCAGTTCGGCTGGACCGTAGACTACTTCGGCATCGGCGATCTGGTGGCTTATGTGAATGAGGTGAAGCAGGAAGAGATCGATGCCCTGTTCGCAGAATATACCAAGCTGTATGCCGTTGATTACGGCACTTACAGCAAGGAAGATTGGGAAGCCAGCGTGAAGGTGCAGGCCAGCTATGAGATTGCGCTTAAGCGCTTCTTGGATGCAGGCGGCTACAATGCCTTCACCTCCAACTTCGAGGACCTGCACGGCATGAAGCAGCTTCCGGGTCTGGCGGTTCAGCGCCTGATGGCCCAAGGCTACGGCTTCGCTGGAGAAGGGGACTGGAAGACTGCGGCTCTGGACCGCCTGATGAAGGTGATGAGCCACAACCTGAACACCGGATTCATGGAAGATTACACTTATGAAATGGCAGCCGGACAGGAAGCGATTCTCCAGTCCCACATGCTGGAGGTTGATCCGAGCCTGGCCAGCAACCAGCCGAAGATCATCGTGTCCCCGCTGGGCATCGGCGACCGTGAAGATCCGGCCCGTCTCGTCTTTGACGGCAAGGCAGGCGAAGGCGTCGTAGTGTCGATGGCTGACTTTGGCACACACTACAAGCTGCTGATTAACGAAGTTACCGCCTTCGAGCCAACCGTTCCGGCTCCGAATCTGCCGGTAGCCCGTGTACTGTGGCAGGTGAAGCCTAACTTCCAGGACGGCGTTAGAGCCTGGATCGAGAACGGCGGCGGCCACCATACCGTTGTATCGCTGAACCTCACTACTGATCAGATCGTTACCTACGCCAAGCTGGTAGGACTGGAATACGTAATTATTAAGTAATAAGAGTTACTTGTTAAAGTTAACAGCGAGTGCATGTTAAAAAGAGCGAGAGGGCGTATAGCCTTTCTCGCTCTTTTTGTTTGGCGGGTATGGTGGGCGCGGCCGGCGGTATGCAAAAGACATCTGCCTGCCCCGCTTACTTCTTATTCCGCGCACGATATTGCTGCGGCGTGGTGCCGACGATCCGCTTGAACAGGTTGGAGAAGCTGCCGAGGCTGGTGTATCCGACCTGCTCGGCGATGTCGGTAATCTTCAGCTCCGTCTCCTCCAGCAGTTGCTTGGCCTTCTGCAGCCGCTCCTGTATGATCACATCCGAGATCGACAGCCCGGTCTCCTTCTTGAACAGCCGGGACAAATAGGCCGGGTTCAGATAGACATAGGCTGCGAGTTCGTCGCGGGTGATCTCTTCGCTCAGGCGCGAGCGGATATACTGCCGGATCTTGGTGACCGTGGCCGAGGATACGTTATTGCTGGTCTGCAATAAGCGCATTACGGCTCCCAGGCATTCCAGCGCCCAATGCTGGAGCGAAGCGGACTGCTTCGGATAATTTTCCTTATCCATCAAGGGCTTCAGCTCGGCTGAGGCATGTGCGGATAAGCCTTTTTTGGCGAGAACGGTGTGTACAATGAACAGAATGCCGTGAATAAGCTGACGGTGCAGCTCACTTGTCCAGCGGCCAGGCTCAATGCCCGAGAACCACAGCGTCACGCGGCGCTCCAGCTCCTCCAGCTCGCCAAGCTCCAGAAGGGTCGCCCACTCTCCGAAGATATGCATAGGCGCTGCCTGAGGCACAGGCGCAAGCGGCTGATCTCGGCCATACGCCTGATCCTCCGGTCCGAACACCTGACGCGAACGGTTCAGGTTGCGTTGTTCCCGCTCCGTGACATCCGTGTATGCACTCATGATACCGGACAGAGGGACACCCGCACTGATGTAGATCGACAGGGAGCAATGCAGCAGCCGCCCGCAGGTATCCAGGAAATTGCGGCCATTCTGCTCCAGCTTATGCCTGGCGGTGTTCATATCGCCACGCACGTAGATGACCGCCAGATTATGGCCGACCTGATCCTGCAGCACAGTGCCTTCCAGCCCGCTTAGCAGCAGCTCATCGGCCATGTTGCGCAGTGCATACTCCATAATCGTCTCATCCCGTGCGCTAAGGTTCTCCTTCCACTGCTCCAGCCCCAGGAGGGCGAGGAAGTAGCGGTCTCCGGGCTGCAGATCCAGATTGTAGGTGTTCGCCGGAAGGGTGAGCGATTCCAGCACAGGCGCTGCCCGCTGGCTGAGAATATCCTGCCAGAACCGTTCCACCAGCAGGGGGAGCTGATGCTCCCACTGTCTCCGGTACTCCTGGATCAGGGTCTCGAACTGCTGCTGCTCCTTTTGCTTGCTGATCTCGAATAGCGCCTCACGGCAGATCTTCATCAATTCCTCATAGTCTACCGGCTTGAGCAGATAATGGAAGGCACCGTGATGAATCGCGCGCTGGGCGTACTCGAAATCGGCATGGCAGGTCAGCATAATCGTCAGCGTGCCGGGAGCGGATTGCTTCACCCAGGACAGCAGCTCCAGGCCGTTTCTGCCCGGCATTTCGATATCGCAGATCAGCAGATCTACGGGCTGCTGCTCAAGAATGGCAATCGCCTGATCCACGTTCTCCGCCAGACAGACATCTGATACGCTAAGCGCGCTCCAATCCACCCCCTGCTGGAGGCCGAGCAAGGCGAAGTATTGGTCGTCAACGATTAGAACTCTGTACATTGAACGTCACAGCTCCTTTTGAACGGGTAGTCTGATTTCCACAACCGCGCCTCCGTCTGGGGCATTGCGGAAGGTAAGCCGTGCCCGGTTGTTATAGAACATCAGCATGCGTCTGTATACGTTCCATATTCCCAGATGGCGGTCTGTCGGCTTGCGCTCATACACGCCTTGATTGAGCATGTCGAGCTGAGCTGCGGAGAAGCCCGGCCCGGAATCGCGGATCTGAATGGCAATGCAGGTGTTGCCGCTCTCCCCGGCTTCTTCACTGACGGTTATGCCAACGTTGAAGGGCTTCGAATTGTTGATGAATCCATGCTTGATCGCATTCTCGACGAAGGGCTGGATCAGCAGCGGCGGTATCAGTGTAGATTCAAGCTCCTGCGGAAGCTGCACCTCATAAGACAGCTTGTTCGGATACATGACCATCTGAATCTCGATATAATTCTGAATATGACCCAGCTCGCCGCGCAGCGGAATCCAGGCGTCATTGGTATTCATAATGAAGCGGAAGTGGGAGACCAGATGTCCGATCATTTTTTTGATCAGCGCATATTGCTTCAGCTCTACCAGATGAAAGACGATATTCAGGGAATTCATGAAAAAATGGGGATTGATCTGCGCCTGAAGATGCTTCAGCTCGGCCTGCTGCACCTTCATCTGCTCCTCATACACATCAATCTTGAGATTGCCGATCTGCTCGGCCATCTGGTTGAATTGCATTGTAATGATCTGGAACTCCCTGCTGTTGCCGTCCTTCAGCCGGTATTCCAGCTGTCCCTTACCAAGGATACGCATCCCGCTGGTCAATTGCTGGATAGGCTTGAACACCAGTCTGCTGAGCAGAGCCAGCAGGATAACCATCACGAGGATAATGGCGAAGGGAATGACCTTGATGATCCGCTGGAAGATCGGCAGCTCGTCCAGAATCGATTTCTCGTCAAGCAGGAAGAAGACATTCAGATTGGAATACTGTGAAGGCTTGTCAATCAGCAGATAAGAATTGCCGTTGCTCAGCCGGATCGCTGCGTCCACCGGACGGTCAGGGCGTCCCAGCTGGGTGCGGATGAGCGCAAGATCTTCACTGGAGAACTGGCCCCAGAGCAATTTACCGTCATTGTCGATCATGCCCACCTGCCCGCTGCCTCCGGTAGACTCCAGCTGGGTCAGCGGCTGGGCCAGAGAATCAATACTGACCAGTACCCCCATGAGAAGCCGTCCGCTCTTGTCCGGCAGCACCTTGAATAACACCGGCTCGTCGCCGAGGGTCACAGTCTCCCACTTCAGGGAACCCTGGAGATTAGGAGACTTCAGGCGCGAGGACAGCCCGGAGGCAATGACCTCCTTCTCCTGGTAATACTCTCTCTGGCTGCTGAGGAATAACTCGTCCCGGTCCTGATGGTAGACGAAGACACTGCGGATAATAGTGTAGTAGCTGACATCGCTGTACCACTGGTCCATCAGCTTGCGGATGGACAGATAATAATTGACGCTGTCGGGCCCGCTGTCCGAATAGAGCTCCAGCAGCATGTTTTCATTGGCGGTACGCAGCAGATAATGGCTGGTCTGCTCCAGCAGCTCATCGAGTGTACCTAAGTGCAGGGTCAACGTGTCCGAAGCAGACTTCGCAACCTTCTCCCGGACAATGTTGGTGGAATAGAGATTGGTGTAGGAGAGGAAGAGGAACAGCGGTGTGACCAGCAGCAAGACAAGAGCACTCACTTTGAATCGCAATGATAGTTTCACAGTCTTCCCCCTTATCCTTAGGTACATTTACACGCTGAGCGGCAGGAAAGGGGAAGGACGGCAGCCGTCCTTCCCCTTAGCTTAAAATATAAGGAATTGTATGTTCCACACGACAACTTATCCTTATATTTCTCGCTGAAACGGGTGCCGTCCTTAAAAGGACGGCATCGTCGTTTCCACTTGTTTGTTTAGGATTGTTTTGCCTTCCAGGCATCGTATTGCTTCTGAACCTCGGCGCGGATCTCTTCAATGCCGTTAGCCTTCAGTTTATTATTGTATTCCGTCAGCACCTTGTCTACTCCCAGACTGCCCGTTTCCAGCAGCGGGCGGAATTCCTTGATAATATTGCTGACTACGGAGACCTGTGTTTTGACAGCATCGGTATTGAAGTTAAAGCCGAAGGATTTCACCTTATGGGCGCTCTCGTTATAGGCCTTGAACTTCTCCCATTTATCGGCACTTTCGCCTTCCCACAGGTAGGTTATGGTCTGATTACCGAACATCCATTCAATGCCCGGCGCCCAGCCTGTATCGGCACGGGTAGCAATGCCGTCAGGCAGCTTGATGAAGTTGTCCTTGCCTTCTACCTTGACATACTGCCGTCCCTCTACGCCGAAGTCAATCAGATTGACCAGAACCGGGTCGGTATGCAGCAGGTTCAGCAGCATCATCGTCCGCTCGGGATCAATTGAGGTGCGTCCGATGGCCATCATGGAGTTGCTGACGCTGGCTGTGCTGATCTCAGGTTCATTCCCCTTCAGCTTCACCAGCTCAATGCCGGTGGCGATGGAATCTTCCTTGTCGGAGTCCGGTTTGTCAGAACCGAATTTCATCCAAGTCTTGCCGGCCTTGAAAGCGTCTTCAGTACTGGTCTTGGTCGTTGCCGCATCTTTATTGATGTAGCCTTTGGCGAACCAGTCGCCGTAGAGCTTCATCCGGTAGATCGCGGTGTCAGACTCCATCGAGCTGATCACCATCTTATCGGTCTTGGTATCCAGGACGATTCCGGCAGGAGCGCCTGCCACCAGCTCATAGCGGAAGTTCTCCTTCATGCTCTCTCTGGTCTTGTCGAAGTAGCCCAGGGTATCCGAGCCGCTGCCGGAGAGCCAGATTGGCGCGATGGCCGGTTCCTTCTCCTTGATCGTCTGCAGCCATGGCTCCAGATCCTCCAGCGTCTCAATCGAGTTCACATCGAAGCCGTATTTATCCACCAGATCCTTGCGGAACATAATGGTATGACTCTCGCCGATTTCCTTATTGGTCGGAATGGCGTAGATTTTACCGTCTACCTTGCCGCCGTCAAAGAAGCGGGGGTCCAGCGTCTCCTTGATGCCTTGTCCATATTTATCGAGCAGCTCATCCAACGGGAGGAATGCGCCTTTGGCTACGTTATTGGCGAAATCCGCCCAGTTCGGAGCGAAGGTCAAATCGACCTGTTCACCGGATTGATAGGCCAATGCCATCTTCTCAGCCCAGGAGGACCAAGGGAGTCCCTGGAAGTCAATCTCGGCGTTGATTTTTTCTTTGAGATACTTGTTGATCTCGTCTACAACCGCTTTGGTATCATTTTGCGGGAAATTCCCGACCGTGTACACTTTCAGCTTGCGGAACGTTGAGGTGTCAGGATTCGTGCTGCCTTCCGTACCTGCTGTTGTAGCTGCTGCTGTCGATTCTGCCTTGGACGGGGCGGATGCACCTGAATTGCCCCCGCCGCATCCGGTAATGCCCAGTATCACGGCGGTTAGGGCAGCAAGCACCGCGCCCGAGCTTCTGGTTGTTCTCATTTGTATGAACCTCCTCAATGATAATTAGATCATATATTCTAACCGGCATTTACGCCAGAGCTAGACCCATTAACCTTTGATCGCCCCAATCGTGAGGCCTTTGGTAAAGTACTTCTGGAAGAACGGATAGATGAACAGAATGGGACCAATCGACAGCACAACCATGGCCATGCGCAGACTTTCGGTTGGAACGGATTCCTGTACCATCAGGGCGACACCGGTGCCGGCAAGCTGGGTTTTGAAGAATTCGGCCTGGCGGATCATCTGGATCATGACGTACTGCAGCGAGAACTTATTGGTGTCATTAATGAACAGCATGGAGTTGAACCAGTCATTCCAGTACATCAGCGTAGTGAACAGTCCGATGGTCGCCAGTACAGGCAGGGAGATCGGCAGCACGAGCTGGAAGAAGATCCGCCATTCCGAAGCTCCGTCGAGCTTGCCGGATTCAATCATCTCCTCCGGGATGGTCTGCTGGAAGAAGGTACGGGTGATGAAGATATAGAAGGCATTGGACAAGCCGGGCAGGATCAGAGCGACCAGCGAGTCCTTCAGATCGAGATAATTCACGTACAGCAGATAGAAGGGAACCAGTCCGCCCGAGAACAGCATCGTGATCAGCAGATAGAAGTTGAATGTCTTTTTAAAAGGGAAATCCTTCCGGTAGAGCGGATACGCATACAGTGCAATCAGCAGCACGGCCAGAACAGTTCCGATAAGGGTAACGGTCAAGCTGACACCATACGCCTTAACCAGTGTCTCCGAATGCTTGAACAAATATTGGTACGCGGACGCATCGATATGATCGGGCCAGAACTTGTAACCCTGGAGCGTCAAGGCCTTCTCGTTGGTTAAGGAGATAGCGACAATGAGCACGATCGGCAGGATACACGCCAGGCTGAAGGCGATGAAGAACACATTCAGAATAATCTGGGCGGTGGTAGAGCCTTTGGTATAAGGGTTGCTTCGGGATGCAGTAGTCATTAGAATCCTCCGTTTCTAGAAAAGAGCCGTATCGCGGTTCAGCTTACGGGCCAGTGCATTCGCGCCGATGACCAGGAAGAAGCCGACGACCGATTGATAGAAGTTCGCCGCAGAGGACATCCCCAGGTCATTGAGCTGGATCAGGCCCCGGTAGACATAGGTGTCGATGACGTCCGTAGTCGAGCGCAGCGCACCGGAGTCCAGGGTCACATGGTAGAACAGCCCGAAGTCAGAGCGGAAGATACCGCCCATATTAAGAATCGTGAGAATGACCATGATCGGCGTAAGCAGCGGCAGGGTAATCTTGGTGATCTGCTGCCATTTGCTGGCCCCGTCCATCACCGCAGCCTCGTACAGCTCTTCGCTGATGCCGGTGATCGCTGCAAGATAGATGACGCTGCCGATCCCGATGGAGTGCCACATTTTGGTGATCCACAGAATGTAAGGCCATGCGTTAGGATGCATATAAGCGTTCACCGAGGAGTAGCCGAACATCGGCAGAATATGCTTGACCAGGAAGCCATACTCCGGGTGCAGGAAGGCATAGACGATGAAGCTGACCACGACCATGGACAGGAAGTTCGGCATAATCATCACGGTCTGGAAGAACTTCGAAGCCAGCTTGTTACGCACCTCATTGATCGCAATCGCCAGCGAGACGGAGAGAATTAGGCCTGAGATAATGAAGACCACATTGTACCCCACGGTGTTGATCGTCACGCGCAGGGCGTCAGAGGTGGCGAAGAGGAACCGGAAGTTATCCAGCCCGGCCCAGGGACTGCCCATAATGCCATCAATGTAGTTGATGTTCTTGAAGGCAATGAATAATCCGAACATCGGAATATAGCAGTTGATGAAAAAGATAATCGACGTGGGCAGCAGCATCAGCAGCAGCACCCGGTATCGCACGATATTGTGCAGCAGACGGCCGAAACGGCCCTGGGGCGGTGTCGCTGGCTTGGTGTTCATAGCTTGTGGTGCGGGATTTGCCATAAGTTCTAACCTCACTCTACTTGTTCTGGATGAATTTATTATAGTAGAGCAGCCCTTCGGAATTCTTTCTTGGAAATGACTCTGTTTATTCAAAAATGACTTTGTACGGAGCGCGTGAATTCAGCGCTCTTGTCACAAACCGGCAGGAGGGGAACGTTATACCTGTATATTCTTAATCAGTAAAGGAGAAAAGCTATGTACACGATCAGCTTAAATACCATGAAGAAAGCAATTATAGCAACAGCAGTAACCGCTGTACTCGGAGGAACAGTTGTCGGCGGGGGATTCACTGTAGCCGTAGCGGCGGCAGCCGATGTCAACAAGGATACTAAGGCTGGCAGCGTATTCGCGATCAGCGATAACGCCACTCTGAAGGCGATTGTTCAGAAAAAGCTTGCTGCCGCCCCGAATCAGGCCGTGACCCAGGAGGGGGTAACCCTGACACTAACCGATCTGATCTATGACAGTAATGAGCTTGTCGCAGGCATCCGGCAGGAGGGAGGGACGGTAGACAAGTATGGTTCCTTCATGGACCCATCCAGAACTGTGGATGTATTGGTCAATGGGAAAAAGCTGCTGTACGATACGTCCATCTCCACAAATTCCGAAGATACGGACACGGCGTTGATCCGGCTAACTAAAGGAGCTATGAAGCAGCAAATCCCGGATAAGTTCGACCTTACGCTGAAGGCATACGCCAACGGGGTGAAGGAGCCATTTATATTTAAAGTTCAAGTGAACAAGCTGGGGACCCTGTTAACCGTGAAGCCGGGCGTTTCCAAAAAGAACAGCACATTCAGCTACACAGTGACATCCTTCCAGATGACCCCGTTGACAATGTCTCTGCAGGTGAGCTTCAAGGGGGAAGTTCCGGCAGCGGCCAAGTCCAAGGGGAACCCGGAAAGAATGTTATATGACCTTGTGGATGAGAAGGGAAATGTGAGCTCGCCGTGGGGCAAGCCGTTTGAGAAGGTTAAGACAAGCGGTACCGAGGAGCAGAACTACGGCGCTTTTCCGGCCGTCCCGAAGACCATTAGTGTTAAGCCGTTTACGTATGCCAAGGATGCCAGCGGGAAAATGTTCAAGGACAAACAGGGCCAATGGGCTAAAACCTATTATAAAGATCTGGAAACCAAAATTACGGTTAAATAACAAGCGATGTAACTAATGTTATTGACAGAAGTCTGGGCTATGAATAGAATTGACAAATATTTAGATGAAGTCCGCTTCAAATAATTAAATATTCGCAAGCTATGAAGGCTATGGATCACACTATAGCTGGAGCAGCTTCTGGAGAGACTGCGGGAGACCGCAGCGCCGAAGGGTTCACAATCTCAGGCAAAAGGACAGAAGAGTACCGGATTTCTATTTCCCTGGCTGATTTCCTTCAGCGTAGGCAGATAGCTTATTTGGAACCTCTTATGAACCGGGAGATTGGATGATATCCAGTCTCCTTTTTTGCGTTATTTGCAGCGTTGAATTCATTAAGGGGGAAACAGGAATGGCACAGACAGAATTAAAAAGAGAGCTCGCGAACCGGCATGTCCAGCTTATCGCTATCGGCGGTACGATTGGAACAGGGTTATTTCTCGGCTCAGGCAAGGCGATCCAGCAGGCCGGGCCTTCCATCATGCTCACGTATCTGATCGTGGGAATCGCCGTGTTTTTTGTGATGCGGGCGCTGGGGGAACTGCTGCTCTCGAAGGCGGGGTATCAATCTTTTACAGACATTGCTGAGGATTACCTGGGGCCGCGCGCGGCATTCATTACGGGCTGGACCTACTGGTTCTGCTGGATTATGACGGCGATGGCCGATGTGATTGCGGTGGGCGTCTATGTGCAGTACTGGTTCGATATTCCGCAGTGGGTACCGGCCGTGATCTGCCTGATCATTCTGCTCGGACTCAATCTGCTCACGGTCAAAAGCTTCGGCGAACTCGAATTCTGGTTTGCTCTGATCAAGGTGGTTACAATTCTGGCTCTGATCGGCCTGGGGATTGTCCTGCTGGTGACCGGGTTCAAGACGGATGCAGGCTCGGTGTCAGTCCGCAATCTCTGGGAGCATGGGGGCGTGTTCCCGAACGGGGTGAAGGGCTTCTTATTTTCCTTCCAGATGGTGGTATTCGCTTATGTCGGCGTGGAATTGGTGGGGGTATCGGCAGCGGAGACTGCGAATCCTGAGAAAAACATCCCGTCCGCAATCAACAAAATTCCGCTGCGGATTCTGTTCTTCTATGTAGGCGCGCTCTTCGTGCTTCTGTGCATTAATCCCTGGACCCAGCTTAGCGCGGCGGAAAGCCCGTTCGTGCGTACCTTCAGTTTGGTCGGGATTCCGATTGCTGCGGGAATTATCAATTTCGTGGTCTTAACCTCGGCGGCCTCCGCCTGCAACAGCGGGATGTTCTCGACCAGCCGGATTCTCTACAATCTGAGCAGACGGAATCAGGCCTCGCCGCAGCTTGGCAAGCTGAACCGGAATCATGTGCCTGCGAATTCCCTGTTTATCTCCACCCTGGTGATCTCTGCCGGAGCACTGCTCAGCAAGCTCATTCCGGGTCAGGCCTTCGGCATCGTGACTACGATCAGCGCTATTTGCTTCATCTGGGTCTGGGGCGTTGTGCTAGTCTGCCATATCAAGTATAAAAGGAACCGCCCGGATTTACATGCCGTTTCCAAATTCAAAGCGCCGTTCACCCCGGTGATTAACTATGCTGTTCTGACGCTGTTTGCCGCCATTCTTGTGATCATGCTCTTTGCCGATGAGACGCGTCCGGCGCTGCTGTTCACTCCGCTCTGGTTCATCCTGCTGTTCGTTCTGTACTCCATCAGAAGCCGTAAGGAGAAAAGTGAACAGGAAATCAGTATAATCAATACATAAACTGATTTCAGGATGAAGAGGTGCAGCCGCCGCATGAACAAGACAGACCGCATGTTAGCCATCGTACTGGAGCTGCAGCGCAAAGGAGTCGTACGGGCAGAGGATCTGGCGTCTGTCTTCGAGACCAGTGTAAGAACCATCTACCGCGATATCCAGGCGCTTAGTGAAGCCGGAGTGCCGGTGGTAGGAGCTACAGGTCAGGGATATTCACTGGTAGAGGGGTATTTCCTGCCCCCGGTCAGCTTCACAGCGGAGGAGGCTGTGACTCTGCTGATCGGGACGGATTTCGTGGAGCAACGGTTCGATACGGAGTATGGTAACCGGGCTTCCGCAGCAGGCAGGAAGATTGAAGCGATTCTGCCGGGTGATACCAAGGAGAATGCCGCCCGGCTCCGCCAGAGCATCCTGCTGCTGAGTACCAGTAAAGATAAGCTGCAAGGACAGGACAAGGAGTACATGGAGCAGATCCGCCGCGCGATTCTGGAGCAGCGGAAGATCAGCTTCGGGTATACGAAGGGCAGACAGGAAGCTGACGGAAGTCACCGGAGTGTCCGAACCGCCTCGCCGTATGGACTTGTCCTGAACAGAGGTGCCTGGACCCTGGTCGCCTGGTGCTGGCTGCGGCAGGAAATCCGTCATTTCCGGTTATCCAGAATGAGCGGGCTTACCGTTCTGGACGACCGGTTCGAAGTGCCTGCTGATTTCGATCTGCACGCGTACCAGCCGGAGGATGACCGCCATGTACGCGTGTGCATTTTGGTGCATCCCGAGATCGCTGACAAGGCTGCTGAATCGAATAACTTTTATCTGGAGGCCGTGGAGGACCGGGCAGACGGCAGGCTTATGACCTTCCGCGTGCGTCAGCCCGGGGACCTGCTGCAATGGGTGCTTGGCTGGGGAGCGGGGGCGGTTGTCCTGGAGCCGGAAGCCTTGCGGAAGCTTGTGCGGGAGGAAGCGGCAAAAATGCTGGAACGCTACTGACATAACGTTGTCAGTAGCGTTTGTGTATATTCAGGTCAGACCTTAAGAATAAAGGAGCTGCCTGAAACCTATGAATATGAATACGAAGACTACGGAAGCCTTACAGCAATTTGAAAAGACTGCGAATCACTATCTTATGGAATTAGATACCTTCAGTATGGAGCAGCTGCTGCGGCAGCCGGCTGACGGAGAGTGGTCCCTCGGGCAGATGGTTCAGCATTTGATACAATCGGCGCTGTACATGCAGCTCCGTAATATCGATCTGTGTCTGGCCGGGAACGGGGAAGCGGCGGGCAAGGAAGCAGAGATGACTCCGGATGGTAAAGCGGTTTTTGCCGGGGGCAGCTTCCCGCCTGTGCGCGTTCATGTTCCGCCGTCACCGCAGTATACGCCGGTGCAGCCGGAGAGCAAGGAGCAGCTGATCCAAGGCCTGAACACAGTGATGGAGCGTATGCGCGAGACCCTGCCGAAGCTTGCGCAGGCACCTGAGCACAGCACCGCCCCTCATCCCCGGTTCGGCCCCTTGTCTGCGGCAGAATGGTATCTGCTGATTGAGATGCACTACCGCCATCACTTGCTGCAGCTGAACCGGTTGAAGGATTTCTTAGGATCAAGTGTAGCGTAATAAAAGAACGCCAATAAGCCGAAGCCTGTCAGTAGTAACTGAGGGCTCCGGCTATTTTGCTACATTGATCACGTCGAGGGCTCACGGGCTAAATGTAATCGAAAAAGCGATCACAATGGTCAAATTTTAATTATTCATTTTTGAATAAAGGAGGTTTGTCGCAACATGTCGAACTTAACTCTTAATTTCGCAGTACCCTGAAGCTAACTGAATAAAAGGAGACCCTCACCTATGAAAAACATCGTACGCTCCCTTGAAGATATAATAAATCTCGCGCCCGTTCTGAAAGCTGCTTTTCCATACGATATCTCGATTGCCGTCTGTGATACCGAGAAGTTTCTCGCCTATTACCCTGGGGATTCCATTGATCTGGGGATTCGCGCCGGGCAGATTATTCACGCAGACGAACCTCTGTATCATGCACTGAAAAATGATGAATACTCAAGGGCCAACGTTCCCAAAGAGTATTATGGATACGAATTTGTGGGTACGGTCCTTCCGGTACATGGAGAGGATGAACGTGTCTGCGGGGCGGTCTGTATTCAGGTGCGCAGACAGACCGAGCTGCGGGAAATTGCCGACCGGATGGCACTGTCGCTGAATCAGGCTAATGCGCGGATCATGCAGGTAGCGGGCGGGTCTAACCAGCTGGCCGGCTTCTCTCAGAAGCTGCTGGTCCAGTCTGAGACCACTGCTGCAAGTGTCCAAAAAAGCGATGAAGTGCTGGCTGTTCTGAGGAAGGTTGCCGACCAGACGCATCTGCTTGGAATTAATGCGGCCATTGAGGCCGCCCATGCCGGAGAGAAGGGCCGGGGCTTCGACATTGTCGCCAGAGAAATCCGCAAGTTCTCACAGGAGACCGAGCAATCCGCGCAGCGGATACGGGACACCCTGCGGGAGATCCAGACAGCGATGAAGGGAATCGGCCAATCCATCGGTCAGATTGCCTCAGTGGGACAAGAGCAGGCAGCTTCAACGCAAGAGATGTCCAGCTTCATTGAGGAGATCCGGGCGATGTCTGAGCAGTTGAATCAGTTCGCGCAGAAGCTGTGAGGGTAAGTGTGGAAGCTGCCTGGATAAGCCCGCAAATCTTACAGATGTGCGATAATTGTAGCCGCCAGCGCCAGGAAGGCTGGTAGGCCCTGCATCAGCAGGATGGATCTCTTGGAGGTGAGTCCGCCGTAGATGGCCGCAACCGCCACGCAGATCAGGAAGAACAGCTGCAGCTGGTAACCGAAGTCTGCGCTCGGATGCAGCAGGCCCCAGATTAGACCGGCTGCCAGGAAGCCGTTATACAAGCCCTGGTTGGCAGCAAGCGACTTCGTCTCCCGGGAGAACGCAGGGGTCAATCCGAACGCCTTCTGTGCTCTCGGGGTGGTCCATAGAAACATCTCCAGTACTAGTATGTACACATGCTCTAGTGCTACTAAGGCAACAAGAATTAAACTTACAGTCATCATAAAGAGTCCCTCTTTTCAAGTGATGTGAGTCGAATTAAGCCTATCATTTAAATTGTGCAAAATATAATTTTACGAACTTAAATATACCGGACTTTTTGATATTTGTCAATTTACTACAAATCGTAAAATTGGAATGTAAGGGGGCAAGAAGAGTGATACATATAAGAACGTTAACCCCGTCTGATGCCGAAGTCTACCGGGCGCTTCGTTTGCAGTCGCTGCAGCAGCACCCGGAAGCTTTTCTAAGCTCCTATGAAGTGGAAGCGAAGTTGTCTATCGAGACTACCCGGATTAAGCTGGACTCCTCGGATGAGCATTTCACCCTGGGTGCCTTCTTGGATGGGGAGCAGAGACTGGCGGGAATGGCCACCTTGTTCCGGGAGAGCAGGCCCAAGATTCAGCACAAAGCTCATGTCTATGCAGTATATGTAGATCCAGGAGCCCGTAAATATGGCACGGGCCGTGCGCTGATGCTTGAGCTAATAGCACGGGCGAAGGCCGCGCCGGGACTGGAGCTGCTGACGCTGACCGTAACCTCCAATAACGTTCCGGCCAAAAGACTCTACGAATCTCTGGGATTCGTCCGCTACGGCACAGAGCCGAAGGCGATGAAGCTTGGCAGCGAGTACCTGGATGAGGATCTGATGGTGCTGATGCTGTAAAATACAGCAAAAGCCCCTCCTGCCATTACGGCAGAAGGGGCAAAGATGAAGGGAAGGTTGCTTACTTCGCAGATTTTCCGCTCAGGATAGCCTTCACCTGGCTGACCATTGCCGCTGCGTCAGCACTGGTGACACCGTCCTGCGGATGGAAGCTTCCATCTTGATCCAGCTTCACGATCTTGAGGGCAAGCGCGGTCTGAATGGCTCCCGAGTTCAGGATATTGATCTTGTCATTATCCTTGATCTCCACCGGGATCAGCTTGATCATCGGCAGTTGGCCGCTGCTCTGGAGTGTGTTGATGAGCAGATACGTGAACGATTCACGGGTCACGCTCATATTCGGATCGATTTTGATCTGAAGATTCGCCTCAGGTCCGGCAGCATCCTTGATGAACTGTACGGCCTCGGTGGCAGTGATGTACTCATTTACAGCATCAGGCGCCGGATGGGCCTTGAGATAGTTCGCCGCATTCCCGGCAATAGAAGCAGCTTCAGGGCGGGTAATCCCTGCTTTGGGATTGAAGTTACCTGCAGCATCCAGCTCCACGAAGCCGAAGGCAATGGCGGCCTGGATGGCACCCGAGTTCAGGATATTGATCTGATCGCCGTCCTTCACCTCTACCGGAATGACGTTAATCATCGGCAGTTGCCCGCTGGTCTGTAGAGTATGGATCAGCAGATAGGTGAATTCTTCGCGGGACATGCCGGCCGCCGGATCAATCTTGATTTGCAGATCCGCTGCAGGTCGGGCCACCTCTTTTATCACCTGTACGGCTTGTGCTGCTGTAAGCACCTCGTCCGTAGCCACCGGTGCCGGATGTGCCTTCAGATAAGACAGTGCATTGCTGATGGCTACTGCCGCTTCCGCACGGGTGATCTCCTGTTTCGGGTTAAGCTTGCCGCTGTTATCCAGCTTCAGGACACCGTAATTCAGCGCACGCTGCAGGGCACCGGAGTATTCCACCTTCACCTGATCCTGATCGGCGTACTCTACCACCACCGGCTTAATCATCGGCAGACGGTTCGTATTCTCCATCGCATCAATGAGCTGATAGGTAAACTCTTCGCGGGTCAGCTTCTCACCAGGCTTCAGATCCGCAGGCAGGTCCAAGCCGTGCACACCAGCAATAATCAGCGCCTGTGCATACCAGGCGGAGTCGTTGGCATTCTTGAAATAGTCGGTAGCATGCGGCTCCTTCACGAACCGGATCGTATCCAGATTCAGATCAAGCGCACTGACGATCATCTGCACCCCCTGGGCTGCTGTGATGCTGAGGTTCGGGCCGAACAGGTCCGCGCTGATGCCTTTAATCAGGCCGCTGTTCTGAAGCGCGATAATCTTGTCTTTATCCTGCACGTTATGGATATCCTTGAAGGCTGCAGCCGAGACGAATTGTTGCCCTGTGAAGCTGAGCGCCAGAGCGGCTGCTGCGGATAGGGTGATCATCTTGAATGTCTTCTTCATGTCCAGTCACCTCGTGAGTAGTTTGTAGTTTATTTGTGATCATAGACGGCGGCGTAGTCAAAAAGGTTCCAGTAAAAATAAAAAAATAAATTATAAAAAAAGCACTGGCCGCTTAGGGCTAGTGCCGTTTTCTCATACAAATCTCCTGCCATCTCATAAGCCATCCATACTGCTCATCGCAGAATTCTTTCGTTACAGACTGTAGCCCCTGGCAGCGGACAATGCGGGAGATAATCTGATAATGCCTTACCGCAATGAAGTCAAAAATCGCGTAGATCTCAATGTTACTCAGGGTTCGCACCTTACAATACCCGGTATAGAAGCGTTCGAATAAACGCTGGGTAGTATCATACATTGAGTCTTGATATCGATTGAAATGAGTTGCGTCAGACATGTATGCCACGTCCATGCCGGGATAGTCGCCGGAGGCATCATCAAAATCCATAAAGATATATTGCCCATTGCGGTTCCTAATCATATTGCCTGTATGAAGGTCGCCGTGACAAAAGCCCTGTGGAAGCTTTGACATACGGCCCCACAATTCATTTCCATATTGGTTAAGAGCAGCCACGGAGTTTGAATCACAGTCCAGTTCGCTCATAATAGAGAGATAATCATCAATATATTCATTTTTTGTCCGCTTAATCAGTTGTTCTCCAGGGTAATTCTGCATTAGCTTATGAAGCTCGGCTGTCTGGTAACCGATAAGCTCCGCTTCGGCAAATCCATCAGGATTGTCACCCTCTACATAGTCGAAGAGCACAGCGTTTTGCCGGCCCTCCGGGGCTTCAAGAAGAATGTGACTCTTTTGTCTGACAGTTCTCAGCACCGTCACAGCCGGAAAGGAATGAGCGTGCAAGTAGTCAAGAATTCGAAGAGACTGCATGGCATCGGCCGTTTTGAAGCTGCGGTATATTTTGAGCACATAACGCTTATTCCCGCCTTCTGCCAAATAAACCGAGCCAATCATCTCCCGGTGAAGCTTGATCTGCTCAATACGTAACGGGTAGGATTGGTTAATCTCACGGATAAGATGATCATGGTTCATCTGGCAGCGTCCCCTTTATGAATGGCTCCAACTGCTATTCATTATCCTAGGGGAGAAACACAGATGTATAGAGAAAGATTGATTATAATTAAACCTCCGCCGCAACAATCTGGTTCCGGCCCTGATGCTTGGCGGCGTACAAGGCTTTATCGGCAGACTTGAACAGGTCGTTCAGGTAGGTGGTCGCATCCATGGCAGGCGGGATCTTGAATTCGGCGATGCTGAGCAGCCCCATGCTGATGGTGATGGACACGGGCCCATCGATATAATCGATATGGATGGTGTTGTGTTCAACCCCGGATTTGAGCTGCTCGGCCAGACGCCGCGCCTCGGCTCCATCCGTATGCGGCAAATAGATGATGAATTCCTCTCCGCCGTAGCGGGCCAGGATATCGGAGGGCCGCAGGCTGC
Source organism: Paenibacillus sp. FSL H3-0469 (assembly GCF_038051945.1). NCBI lineage: Bacteria > Bacillati > Bacillota > Bacilli > Caryophanales > Paenibacillaceae > Paenibacillus > Paenibacillus sp. FSL H3-0469. Next base: position 4,213,942 of record NZ_CP150302.1, on the reverse strand, counting down.
GCTGCAGCAGCTCCACCGTGCTGCACAGGACCACATCTCCGGCGAGATGGCCGTGCTGGTCGTTGATTTTTTTGAAAAAATCGATGTCGATCAGTATAATAGTCGAAGGTGTCCGGGTACCGCTGACCCGAAGCGCCTCCTGCTCCAATTGCTGCATCAGATAATGCCGGTTGTAGCAGCCGGTCAGGCTGTCCGTGATCGCCAGCTTCCTCAGCTTGCCGTTCGTCTGGAACAGCTCCTCCTGTACCTTCACCAGCGAGTCGTTGCGTTCCTTCAGGATGGCATTCTGCTGGTTCGTCTCATCGATGAGCCGCCGGATCTCGGTAACATTCTGGAAGGTGACAATCCGCCCGACCCGGCTGCCGCTCACTATGATCGGCGCTGCATGAATACTGACAACCATTTGGATAACGGGATGCAGAATTTCCAGCTCGGCCGTCTCCAGCGGGTACTCATGGTATTTCTCAAGGAAGGACCCGATCTTCAAGGCAGGGTCATCCGGCAGATAGCTGCTTATATTGAACGCCGCACCCGTCACAAGCGGGATATAGGGATGCAGGGCATGATTGATCTCCACGACCTGCTCCTGGTCATCCAGCACGAGAATTCCGTACTCCATGGTATTGATAATATCCTGATGGGCGATAGTTACGATATCGAATACTTTGTCCTGGTGGATTGTAATCACAAAGAACGTAGCCGACACCACTATACCCAGTGAAGTGAAGCCCGGAATTACCGGTAAATAGTCATCCAGAATGACATTGAGAAGCACGTCGATCATAAGGAAGACGCACAGCGCCGTAATGCCTTTGAGCATGTACATAACCTGATTCTTGATCCGCGCGGCCTGGTTAGAGGTCAGAGCCACGTATATGACATACATGGATATGAGCGCATCAATGACAAGGAAGGCCATGCTGAACCAGAAAATAGGTCCGTAGGTCCGCTCCACGTATCCGCCGTTCACCGGACGGACGAACCATCCATAAGGATTGAGCACCACTCCAACGGATGTCAGTACTGCAGGGATTACCAGCGCGGACACCATTCTTTTAGTAAGGAACTGGGATTGTCCGGCGAGCAGAATCGTGAAGAAGATCCAGCCCAGGCCCAGCAGGGAAGCATCCACGAAGGCAAGCTTCACATAAAAGAGCTGATAGAGAGGATCATCAACGGTCCGGATGGCAAACTGGCAGTAGGGCCAGATCAGCATGGCGAAATGAAACCCTAAATAGACCTTGTGCAGCTTGGTAATCGTGACCGTGGCCACGATATAGATGAGCAGCAGGAACAGAAGGAAGCACATAATCAGGTCGATCCAAGAGGCTAAAGCCAATATGTTACACCTTCTTGATTTTAATAGTATTTATTGATTTTTGTGGGTCTTAGGTCTTATATATTGTTTTTAATATATAATTAGCGTGTGCAGATTACAAGATTTTTAGATAAATCTATCGGAAAATATTGGATTGGGAGGGGAGCAAATGAAATCTATTAGCGTGCAGAGTCTTGTAGAGAAATTCCATCTGGAGGTGCTTGCGGGAGCGGGCCGGATGGACCGTAACATCACCCGTCCAAGGACGCACAGACCGGGTCTGGAGTTTGTCGGTTATTTTGATTTTTTTCCGATGGAGCGGGTGCAGGTCCTTGGACGTAAAGAGATTAACTACCTGTTAACGCTGAGTGTAGAGGAGCGGATGCTGCATATCGGCAACATCGTCAAATATCATCCGCCGTGCTTCATCGTAACCAGCGGCCAGCAGGAGATTCCTTATCTGACGCTATTCTGCGACCAGGAGGGCATTCCGCTGCTGCGGACGCCGGAGGTGACCACCGAATTCATTGCCAAGCTGGACAGCTTCCTGGTGAAGACGCTGGCGCCGGAGCTGTCGATCCACGGGGTATGCGTTAACGTGTCGGGGATCGGTATTCTGCTGCGTGGCAAGTCGGGGATCGGCAAGAGCGAGACGGCACATACGCTGATCCGCAGGGGCCACCGCTTCGTGGCGGATGATATTGTGGTGCTGAAGAAGCTGGGTCCGGCGACGCTCCTTGGAACCCATAATGAGACCACGCGTGAATTCCTGGCGCTGCGCAGCATTGGCCTGATCAATGTCGTGCGGCAGTACGGGCGGCGGGCGTTCCAGGATGAGACACGGATCGTGCTCGATATTGAGCTTGCCCCCTGGCAGGAGAATTCACTCAACAATGAGCTGGAGCTGGTGCCCCAGTTCACCGAATATCTCGGGGTGCAGATCCCGCATATCGAGGTCCAGCTTCAGCCGGGCCGTGATGTAGCCGGTCTGATTGAAGCGGCTGCGAACAACTGGTATCTCAAGCAGCTCGGATACAGTGCGGTGGAAGAATTCATGCAGCGGATTGAGGACGGGATGCAGTCTTAAAGGGCGGCAGGGAATGAAGACACGCGCTCCTGGGCAACTTAGAGGAAAGACAGCAAGGGAGCGTGTCCGTAAATGGCGAGAAGAAGCAGGAAATATGCTGTACCAGGGTCCGCCCAGGGAATGCAGACGTTCAAAGCAGAGGTTATGCGGCAGGAAGGATATCACGTGGATCCGAATCATCCGGACGATGTGAAATACGAGGTAGCCAAAGAGCTGGGCATCCCACTGGAAGCCGGAAATAACGGCAAGCTGACCACCGGGTCGGCCGGACAGATTGGCGGCAGAATCGGCGGCTCCATGGTCCGCGAGATGGTGCGCCTGGCCCAGGAGCAGCTTGCGGGTAAGCAGAAGTCTTAGAATGCGATATAGGATATAGGAGCCCGCATGCAAAAGATCCCCTTTCTTAATCAGAAAGAGGATCTTTTTTGGGCTTAAGTCACAGGCTGCCGCTGTAATATCTGTACTCTGAGTTAATCTCAAATCCGGCACGGAGATAGAGGTTCAAAGCCCGGACGTTCTCGGTGACTACGCTGAGGCGAATTACCGGATAAGGCTTCTGCAATAGAATACTGACGGTTTGCCTTAGCACCTTCCCGCCAATTCCCTGACCCTGACAAGCAGGCAGTATACAGAAGTTATGAATAAATGCGGTATCCTCATTAATATAATTGACCCGGATCAAACCGGTCGCCCGGTTCTCTAGCCAAGCGATATAGGTTACCCGCTCCGGCTCATCCGTCTGAGTGAAGTACTCGCGTGTTGTATCTTCCGGTTCTACGAATGCCTGGGAGGAGCAGGATATTATGAATTCCCAATCTGCCGGTGTGGCCGGGAGCAGCCGCAGATCTTCCTCAACCGGGTGTAGCGATGTGTTGTGCGGGACGTAAGCCATCGCGTACTCAGATCTGGCGAAGTGGGCGCCAAGGGCCAGGGCTGCGCCGATCCCTGTCTCTGAGCCTCCTGGAATTCTATAGCTGAGCCTGTGAATGCCTAGAGGTGCCATATCTTTCGTTGCCCGTTCTATCAGTCTGCGGAATACACCGTTCCGGCGATAATCCGGATGGACCATGGCATTGATCTGTGCCTCATCGCCCCCGGCAGCGAACCAGCTAAGCAGGCCGATGAGCTGATCGCCACGGTAGCAGAGCAGGGAATGGTCACCGTCTTTTTTGACGAGATGCTCAAGATCTGAGTTCAATTGGATAGAATCCGCCTGAGTGCATTGCTGCTCCAGCAGCGTAATGTCTGCCGCTTGCCGGCTGGAATGGTAGGTCATTGGAATGATGCTCTCCAGCTTAAGAAGCTGGCGGAATTCGGCAACACTCTCGAAAATACCGTCTGGCATAACCTCGTAAGTCTGACTCTGGAAGGTCGATAGCCAGCGCACTCCGTAAGTCCGCAGCCCTGCTGCTTTGCCCGCGAGAATATCGGCATTGCTGTCCCCTACGAAGATGGCATTGGAATAATTCATACCCAGAATCCGCAGAGCGGAGTGAATTCCCTCAGGATCAGGCTTAGGCTTCACCACATCATCTCCAGTAATCGAGAGATCAAAGAAACGGTCCAAATCCAGCGCTCCCGCCGATATCTGATAGGCCCGTCTGCTTTTTCCGGTGATGACCCCAAGCTTCATTCCCTGGGCCTTCAAATCTTGAAGCAACGCTATAATGGTATCGTCATTCTGAAATTCTTCGAAATGTCTCCCGAAATCAAACAGTACTGCTTGGATAGGCATTAGAGGGTACTTCCTTTCGAGAGAAATAGAGAGAATTAAGAAGTAGGCGTGCCCTGAAGCAGGCTGTTTCTGTAATTCATGAGCGGGGCCAGCCAGACCATGCCGGTTCCCCGGTACACGTTGACCAGGCCTTCGCCGGAGGCGGCGGAGCCCAGACGGGTCTTGCCTGACTTCTCAACTGTGAAGTCCAGCGAGTTGGACCACATGAGAGCAAAGTTACCGTCCACCTTCAGCACATCATTCTGCAGCTCGACCACGACAGCTTCCTCGGAAGGAATGGGAGCTTCGAGGGCAAGAATCCCTTTGCCACGTGCGCTCAGGTTGAACAGCCCTTCACCGCCGAGGACGGCAGAGGAGATGTTCTTGCGTGCCGCAACGGAGATGTCGAGCGTAGTCTCGCAAGCCAGGAACATGCCGTCATCGATCACGATATGGTCGTTGTCCACATCAATCAGCCAGAGGTATTTGTAGGTGGTCTCCAGCAGGATCGTTCCGGTTCCCTTGTAGAGCGGCTTGACTGCACTGGTTCCGGTTGCCGCCCCGGATAGCATATTGCGCATCAGTCCTCCTACGCCTTTAATGCCGGAGGTCATCTCGATATTGCCGATCATATATTGCATGGCCCCGGCACTCAGCATCACCTCATTGTTATTCAGCTCAATCATCAGCTGCTTGTTGCGCATGTTGCTCTTGCTCATGAAGAAGTTGGTCTCCGCTTCATAGCGGGTGGTGGTGCTGAGATCCTCTTTGTATTCGATGATGCTGAAGCCGCCTAGCTGCTCTTTAATAACAACGTTGGAATTGTCTTTCAGGTTATTAATGGTAAAAGCCATGGATACCCGCTCCTTTGGTAGCTGTAGTTATGCAATGCTGTGCCTCATGCCTTCAAAGGATACGTATTCGACACTTTTTGCGGGTATCCTTGAATTCCGGGAGAAAAAAACGCATACAATAATTCCTTTACTTCTAATATCAGGTTAGCGTAATGTTCTAAGTATAGTGCTCAGAATACAAACGTATCTCTTGACACCAGCATTAGAACCGAAAGGAAGTTAGCCTTGTTTGAGACGCTGCTGCTCAATTTTTTGTTTATGCTGTTTCCGGTGCTGATATTTCTGATTTTCTTCGAGAACAGGCCCCACGCCTACAATCATAAGATTCTTGTACTGCTCATCGCCGCCACCATGATCCTGTGTATCGCCAAGCCGATCCGGCTGGAGACCGGGTTCATCTTTGACCTGCGGTATGTTCCGTTTGTCATTGCGGCCTTGTATGGAGGGTACAAACATACCCTGCCCTTATATGTGATTCTGAATGTATACCGTTTCTACATAGGCGGTGAGGGAACCGTCCAGTCCTTACTTTTTTCGACAGCAGTATTCATCCTGGTTCCTTCTATAAGCTCCAGATTTCTCCGTTCTAAGCCTAAGGGACGGATCTTGTGGGCTACCTCCATCGTGGTGCTGACTATGGGCTGTTATCTGATCATTCTGGGCCAGATCATGGATAAGCTGGATACCCAGTTCTGGACGCTCGCCTTCTATGCCTTAACTACGCATGCGGTGGTCATGGCGATCCTGATGATCCTGCTGGAGCAGATCCTGGCGAATCTCAGGAACCGTGAGCGGATTATGCAGTCGGAGCGGCTGAACGTGGTCAGTGAGCTGGCGGCCAGTGTCTCCCATGAGATGCGCAATCCGTTAACCGTGACCAGCGGCTTCCTGCAGCTGCTTAATCTCTCCAAGAACCTAACCCCGCAAGAGAAGGGGTATGTTGAGCTGTCACTGCTGGAGCTGAACCGGGCGGAGAAGATTATCAGCGATTATCTGTCTTTTGCCAAGCCGCAGTCGGCGAGCCGGGTCTACTCCAACCTGATGGCAGAATGTGAATACACCAAGAATGTGATATTGCCGTATGCCACGATCCACAAGGTTGCGGTTGAATTCAGCTTCAACAATCCGCTCAGCACCCATTATGACAGTAATGAGATGCAGCAATGTCTGATTAATCTGTACAAGAATGCGATTGAAGCGATGGAGGGGGTGGAGGATGCCGTCCTGTCCATTAGTGTCTTCGCAAGCGGGCAGAATATTATCATTACCATCAGCGACACCGGTGTCGGAATGACGAAGGATGAGATCTCGCGCCTGGGCAAGCCGTATTACTCCACCAAGGCGGATGGAACGGGGCTCGGAATGGTCATGGCGTATAACACGATTAACAAGCTCAAGGGGCGTATTGAGGTCACCAGCGAGAAGGGCAAGGGAACGGTCTTCCGGATCATCATCCCTGCCTAACGCACGGCAACAGTGGGAAACTTGGTGTGAAAATGATAAAGTATCTCTAAGAGAACTTGGAACTATTAACCGGGAGGCTATGGGTAATGAGAGAAGAATTAATCGCGCAATTGAACGCTTGGCATGAGGCGGACGAATATGAAGAAATCGTATCCCGCATCAAAGAGGTGCCGACACCGCTGATCGATGAGGAGCTGGCGGTTCATCTGGGCCGGGCGCTCAACAATCTGGGCCGCTACCGGGAAGCGCTTAAATGGTTCAACAAGGCGGCGGATCAGGGTAAAAAAGACCCGCTGTGGCATTTCCGTGTCGGCTACGCCCACTATTATCTGGACGAGTACGACCAGGCGATCAAAGCATTCAAGAAGGCGAATAAGCTGGACCCTGAGGATCAGGATACCATCGAATTCCTGGAATGGAGCCGCAGTGAGAAGGCGGCGCTGGCCGCTGCGGACGAGGATAGCGAGGATGCAGAAGAAGCCGCCGAAGCGGATTCCGCTTCAGATGCCAGCCCCGAAGCGGATCCGGATGCGGCAAAAAAGACTAATCGCTAGGGCTTGACGGCCAGTCTGCCCGAAGCATACAATGATAGTCAATCTTATCAAAGAGGTGAAATGGATGCCATTCCGTACCGTTGCAAGGAACTAGTTATCGGGCTGGGTAGAACGCGTACCAGCCACCAAGGGGGAGGTCTGTCCTCTTGGTCACAGCTAACTGGATTCTTGAACGGTGCCTGGAAGGTCATTCTTTGTGAGCCGGGACACTGAGTTATTCCGCTTGAAGACTATACTGCTGAGGCAGGAGTCTTTGGCGCGGAGTGGCGAGGAGAGTTCCCGGCTTTTTGCCATACTCTTATGAATAAGATTGGAGATTGTGATCATGTTAAAAAAATGTCTTGTCCACCTCAGAGGGTGGGCCGCACTGTATATAGGTCTCGGCTTCGCCATTCAGCTCTTAAGCAGCCTGGGTATTGTAGTCTTCCAGAAGATTCTGGATCAGGCGGTGGCGGGAACAGGCTTCCGTGAAATCCTCTACGGAGTAGTCGTCTACGGGATACTGCTCGGCCTGAACGTCCTGCTGAATTATGCGGATGAATATCCCAGCGCTTATCTATCGAGCAGCATCACAGAAAGACTGAAGATTATGGCCTTGTCCAAAATCTCCAGAATGGATTATTCCGCCTATCAGAACATGGGCACAGGCCAGATGATTAAGGTGATTGAGAACGGCGCGGCTGCCGGGAACAGTATTCTGTTTTCTTTTGTCCTCCACACGCTGCATGAGCTGCTGCCTACGATTCTCTTCAGCCTGCTCTTCATCAGCTACTATGACACCAGAATCATGCTGGTGATTGCGGGCGGGTACGTGGTTATCTTCCTGTTAACGAATATTCTGCTCAAAGTTCTCTACCGGATCAAGGAATCGGTGCTTATGCAGCAGGAGGCCATGTCCCGGTACGGGGTCCGCGGCTTCATGGAGCTGGTCGTCTTCCGCACCAACAAGAAGTACGCGCAGGAGATCGGCAGACTGAACAGGGCCGCACAACAGATCATCAGGCAGAGCGCGAAGCTGCAGATGATTCATGAATCCTTCTTCGCCTTATTCGAATTGTTCATTACGGTCATTAAGGTGGTTGTGCTGCTGTACGGCGTGAAGAATGTGGTGTCCGGGCAGGCCTCTGTCGGGGTCATGGTCGCGCTGTTCATGTTCATTGAGAAAATTTATACGCCGATCGCCATCTTCAACGTATTATTCGTCGGCTATAAGCTGAACAGGGTCACCTATCAGCGGTTCGAGGCCTTCCTGAATGCCCCGGAGGACCGGAATCTGGAGCAGGGCAAGGCGCTTGCGCAGCTACAGGGCAGCATTGAATTCAAGGATGTAACATTCAGCTACGGAGAGGTACAGGTGCTGGACCGGCTGTCCTTCTCGGTTGCGCCAGGAACCTCAGTGGCTCTGGTCGGACTAAGCGGCAGCGGCAAGTCAACGGTTATTAAGCTGATTACGGGCCTGCTCAAAAAAAACGGCGGCCAGCTGCTGGTCGACGGCACGGATATCGACGAGCTGAGTCTGGACAGCTACTATGATCACATCTCATATCTGTCGCAGGACAGTCCGATCTTCGACACCACCATCCGGGGCAACATGGTGTTTGAGCAGGACGTTCCGGATGAAGAGCTGTATGCGGTGCTGGATAAGGTTCACCTGAAGGAGAAGGTGTTGGAGCTGCCGGAGAAGCTGGAGACGCGGGTTGGGGAGCGCGGGCTGAAGCTGTCGGGCGGGGAGCGTCAGCGGCTGGCTTTTGCCCGGGCGATCCTGCAGAAGCGGAACCTGATCATCCTTGATGAGCCGGTATCGGCCCTGGATAATATTACGGAGCGCAGCCTGATGGAGACGGTATTCGCAGAGTTCAGGCATAAGACGGTCATGATTATCGCACACCGGCTGAATTTCATCAGCGGCGTGGACCAAATTCTGGTCATGGAGCAAGGCAGGCTGGCGGGGGAAGGGGATTTCGATTCCCTGATCCGGGACTGCCCTTCCTTCCGTACGCTGTGGAATAACGGCAGGGGGCAAACGGATTAAACTATCTTTTACCTTGTGGACTATCTCCGCCTGAACTATGCTGGGTGGCAGATAGAACTTGAAGGTGAGGTTACGTGTATTATGAATCTGGCATTGTCCAGGATGAAGCTCGAAACAGAGCGGTTAATCATCCGTCCCTATATAGAAAGTGATCTGATGGCTTCGTTCGAGCTCATGCAGAACCCGGAGGTGCTGGCCTTCATGCATATGGAGGTCATGCCGAGGCATGAGTATGAGGGCATGTTCCGCTGGCTGATGTTCAGCTATCATACGCCGTTTGAGCTGCCGTTCAAGTATTCATTTGCCATCTGCGATAAGGCGACCGGGCAGCTGATCGGCTGGTGCGGGGCCGGTGTGCTGGAGTTCAGGGCGCCGGATGCAGAGCTGTATTATCTGATCGGGCGTGAACACTGGGGCCGGGGATATGCTACCGAAGCCGCTGCGGCGCTGGCGGACTACGCTTTCGATGTGATCGGACTGGAGCAGCTATACGCCAAGGCAGATCCGCGTAACACCGCGTCGCTCGGGGTGCTCCGGAAGCTGGGCTTCCGGGTGGAGCAGGAGCTGGCCGGATTGACCGGCGATTATGAGGACTGCAACGGGGAACTGCTGCATGTGCTGACGAAGGAGCGGTTTGTAGAGCGGGCTTTCAAGGCGGGAAATGACCATATGCTGAGCGGGCGGGCGATGAACTGACGAGGGATATGCGCGGAATATATAATTGGAAGAAGCGTGGAAGAAGACCGGAAGATTAGAGATTACGGCTTGCTAAGCCGTATTTTAGTAACAGGTGCCGTCCTTATAGGATGGCACCTGTTGTGTATGAGCAGGACTCCCTATCGCTGTCTCACGCGGCATTGCAGCACTTTTTTAGACTGATTGTATTTTCTGCAATAGAATTCGGGCTTAGCTAAGCTAAATAATCATCTGTTGTATTTTATACAATGGTTTTCTTGAATTCTGCCCGAAAGCCCTTATTTGTCCAGATTCTGCTGTACAGAGTGCAATAGAATCAATTTTTAGACCAATTTCGGGGTCAGCTAATGTATAAAGTGCAACAGAAGTAGAGTCCAGCCAGTTCTGAACCCGCACATCATTCAGGCTTAAGGGTGCCTTGATCAGACAACTTAAGTACGCGGATTTATCCGTACCTGTGCGCCCTTGCCGCTGGTCTGCAGCCCGGAGGCCTTGGTTCCGGCCTCCTTCAGATCGGCCACGAGCCGCTCCAGCACTGCCTTCGCAGCGGCGGCCTCCTTGGCGCCGGAGGACTTCACGACGAGCTGCACCGGCTTGCCGGAGCGCAGATGCTTGTCCGCCTGACGCAGCTTCGTGTCGTAGTCATGCTCTTCAATATGAGCGGTGAAGCGCAGCTCCTTCACCTTCTCATTGCTGCCGCCTTGCGGACGACTGGTATCGCCTTTGCGTGCGGCTTGCGCAGCCGCTTTGCCTTTGCCCTTGGCGACCAGGCTGCAGGGTGGCGGGCTGCTCATCAGCGAGGTGCAGACCAGGTCGGCCCCTGCGGCTCTGGCCATGGACAGAGCCTCGCTTCTGGATACGGTGCCGAGCTTCTCGCCCCTCAGCCCGGTCAGCTCGACCTCGGCTGCCTTAATCTGTTCATTAATCAGTACGGCCACGGAAATAATCCTCCCTTTGCGGATATGATATAGCTATCATATATGGAAGCGGGCAGGGCTTCAATAACAGCTGCCGGATGCCTGCACCCGTCAGGCCGGCAGGTTGAGACGGTTGTGCAAAGCGGTTATACTCAGTGGACGCAGGTTTTTCAGCATGGAACCACTGGCACTACTATATTTTCTGTTGAATGGGGGATGGCAATTGAATGACACAGCTGACGATAAGCAGTTAATTCTGCTTATTGCACAGAAAGACTCGAATGCCCTCGAACTGCTCTATGACCGGTATGAACGGGTCATTTATAGCTTTGCTTACCAGATCGTGAAGGATTCGATGGCTGCCGAGGAGGTTATGCAGGAGCTGTTCCTGCGCCTGTGGAAGAATGCGGGGCAGATTGACTTCGGTAAGGGCAAGCTGCTGACCTGGATGTTCGCAGTGACCCGCAATCTGGCGATTGATTATCTCCGTAAGCGGGACGCCAGGCTGCCGCGGCAATCGGCCGATTCCGGGAATCTGGAGCAGGTTCAGGACCACAGTGCGCTCACCGAGGATCTCGTTGAGCTGCAGATGGCGGGGGAAGAGATCAGGGAGGCGCTGCTGGGATTAAGCCGCGACCAGCAGCAGGTAATGGATATGATCTATTACCAGGGCTACACCCAGCAGGAGGTAGCCCAGCTTGCGGCAATCCCGCTGGGAACGGTCAAGGGAAGAGTCCGGCTGGCGATGAAGCAGCTTCACAAATCTTTACGGCACTGGGGAAGGAGGGATCATGCACATGAGTGAACACAATGAGGAACTCTGTGAGTTGGCCGAATTATATACGCTGGGCGCACTGACGGCGGAGGAAATGCAGCAATTCGCTGCCCATGCAGCAGAATGCGCGGAATGCAGGGAGCTGGTGGAGGAATACCGCCAGGTACTGGACCATCTTCCGCTTGCCTCTGTGCCCGTAGACCCGCCCTCCGGCATGAAGGAGCGCATCTTGTCACGGGTGCTGGAATCCGGGAATGCGGGCGCACCGGCAGCCCGGCCGGAGACCCGTCTGCTGAATATCCAGCCTGATGCAGAGCGAGCTGCGGAGCATGAGCCAGCGAGGACTCCTCCGGCAGAGCAGGGTTTGCCCCAATTAAGCATCCCGGAGCCCAAGAGAACCCGGTTCTGGGGGTACCTGAGCCTTGGACTGGCTGTGGCTGTGCTGCTCCTGGTCGTCTACACTGGCCAGCTGCGCGGCAATGTGTCTGAGCTGAAGCAGCAGCTGGCTTCCGGCACCGGACCGCTCCAGGGGCTTAAGGTGAATGAGGCGGTAGCGCTAAGTCCGGCGGGAGAAGGGGTTACCGCCAAGGGTACAGCAACGATTGTCGCAGACCCTACCGGCACCCACCTTGTGCTTCAGGCAGAAGATCTGCCGGAGCTTACCGGCACCGAGGTCTATCAGGTATGGCTGATCAAAGGGGACTCGCCGGTGAATGCAGGTACCTTCATCTCACAGGGCGGAAACGGGGCACTGTATTATTCGTTTGACCCGAAGGCCTATGATACTATAGCCGTTACACTGGAGCCGGATGGCGCGGGCGTTACCCCGCGCGGGAAGATGATTCTCACAGCGCCGATTAAGCAGGGGTAGGGTGCAGTGTAATGCCGTAAGGCGGCCGAGTGGAATTGAATAGAATTGAAGCTGAACAGCCGGGAGGATGGATTCCCGGCTGTTTTTTCGCTAAGCAGACAATGATACAGGGCTGCAAATGAGGGACGCAGAGTGGTGAGGTTATTTATTGCGATGATTATCCAAGATTCCGGGAGGAAATCCATGTGTTCTGCTGCGTCTTGCTATCCATAAGGAAAGGACCAGCAAGACAAACAACGCCCAAGGAAATGTCATAACACCCGTTGTTTCGAGAAGAATTCCACCAATTACACCGCCCCCGCCAATGGCCAGATTCCATGCGGTTACAAGCATGGATTGCGCTACATCTGCGCTCTCTCCGCCAGCCGAAGCCATTGCTGTCTGCAGCAGCGTTGCTGCTCCTCCAAACGTTAAGCCCCATACAGCAACTACAAGATAGATCACGAAAGGCTTGCTGCTGCCTATACTAAGCAGGACAGATGCCAATGCAAATGCAGTGAGGCTAATCAGAACCAACAGCCTCAGGTGACGATCAATCCAGATACCGGTTAACCAGATGCCAAGAAGTGCGGTAATACCGAAAATAAGAAGCACCAAATCCACGATCCCTGGCAGCCCGGCCTGAGTAAGGAACGGTGCTATATAGGTATACAGGATATTGTGGGCCAATACCCAGGCCAGCACTACAAACAGGACCGGCCGCACTCCGGGCCTTGTGAAGACCTTATTTAGCTGCTTGTCTGCAGCTTCTCCCGGATAATCCGGCAGCTTCCAGAGTATCCAAATGGTCAGCAGCAGAGCGAACAGCGACAAGACGCCAAAGATATTACGCCAGCCTGTAAGGTTACCCAAAAACGTTCCGGCTGGCACGCCAAACGCCAAAGCAAGCGGTGTTCCCGCCATTGCAATAGCCATAGCCCGTCCCTTCAACTGCTCCGGTACCATGCGCCGGGCATAACCTGCGATCATTCCCCACAGGACACCAGCGGACACACCTGCGAAGAAGCGGGCCGTTAGCGTCAGGGGATAGTTCGAAGATAAGGCAGTAACGGTATTGAATATGAGAAAACCAAGGATGCATACTAGCAGCAAGGGTCTCCGCCTCCAGCCGCGTGTTGCCGTGGTCAATGGAATGGCGGCGACTAACGAGCCCAGGGCATAGAGGGTAACAAGCTGGCCTGCCATGGCCTCTGTGACTCCAAGCCCCTTGCTGATCTGAAGCAGAAGTCCGGCAGGAATCGTTTCAGTCAGAATACAGATAAACCCGGTCATCGCCAGGGCAAGTAATCCAGCCCAGGGAAGGCGTACGGAAGCAGGAGAACTGGAGCTCTGCTGCGGGGAAGCAATGGTGCTGCTGCTCATCCCGGCGTTCTCTTTGGTATTGTTCATGACGGGTCCAATCTGCCATAGATGGCATTACACAGGTCAACCGTGAACGGACCCGACATGCCCTCCAGTGCTGTATTGGTGAAGGCGACCACGCTTAGTCGCTGCTTGGCATCGACGAACCACGAATGCCCATAGGTACCGCCCATGCGCCATGTGCCAAGGGACTCTGCAGTATCGGCTGCAGCAGGATCTTTAAGCACTGTGAATCCCAAGCCGAAGCCTCGTCCCGGCCAGAAGGGCATGGAGAGGTCACCAATCTGGTTGGTAGTCATTTCGCGGACCAGTGATTCCGGCAGCAGGGGCGCCCCGCCCTTCCGCAACGTCTCCAGCAATTGGAGGAAGTCTCCGGCGCTGCCGATCATACCGGCTCCCCCGGAAGCATAGGCGGTGCTGTCTAGCGCCCGGCTCGGAGCGAGCCGGAATCCCGCCGTTCCTTCTACAAAGGCCAACCTGTCCGGATTCTCCATAGGCCGCAGGCCCGGAACGTCATCGGCGTAAGCGGTGGCCAGCCGCTGCGGTTCCACTGCAAGGAAGCCGGTATCCTTCATGCCGAGTGGCCGGGTCACGAGTATATCTATGGCTTCACTGAGCGTGGTTCCGGTAACCCTTGCGATCACCGCCCCCAGCACATCTGTTGCGATAGAATATCTCCACTCGGTGCCTGGTGTATAGAGGAGTGGAACAGACGCTAGCCGCTTCAGATTCTCTTCAAGCGTAATACCAGACTGATCCATGCCATCGGATACCCCGGCCTGCTCATAGGAGCCGCCTTCTTCCTGAAAGAAGCGGTAGGTTAGACCAGCGGTGTGCGTCATTAGGTGGCGTATCGTGATTTCCGCCCGCTTGCCGTTCTTCAGACGTGGCTGAAACTCCGGTAGCCAGCGGTCCACCCGGTCATCAAGCAGCAAGCGGCCTTGGGCCACTAGTACCAGAGCAGCTGTTGAGGTAATCGGCTTGGAAACCGATGCCAGCCGGAATAAGGTATCCTCCCGCATGGGCTGCTTCAGTTCACGGCTTGCAAAGCCGGCAGCCCGGCTATATAGGAGCTTCCCATCTAACGCTACCTTGATGACAGCGCCCGCCAGGCGCTTGTCAGTAAGAGTCTGCTCAATAACTTTATCAATGCGCGCCGGGAGGCGGTCTGGATTAATCGTGTTCAAATACTGTGTACTCAACAGTTATCATCCTTTCACTATAGTTAAAGCAAGGTTTGCTTTACTAATGTAAGTATATTATATAAAATAAGTTAATCGGATTACATAAGGCAACCAAGCTATAATAGCCGTCCGGCGGTTAAAAACAAGGCAGTTTGCACAAAGTTCTTTAAAATTAAAGGAGTTGAATGGAATGGACCATACGGATAAGCAGATTCTGTTTCATCTTCAGAGCCAAGCGAGAATATCTATGACGGAACTCGGGAAATGTGTGGGCCTATCACAACCCGCAGTGACAGAAAGAGTTAGACGTATGGAGGAAAATGGGGTAATCAGCGGGTATCGCACCATAATCTCACCGGAGAAGATTGGAAAACATGCGGCTGCCTATATGCTGTTCCACTCCAGAGAATGTACTGCCTTCATGGAATTCTGCCGCTCCTCTCCGGAGGTCGTTGAATGTTACCGGATCAGCGGAGAGCACAACTATCTGTTAAAAGTAATGACCGATTCCACGCAAGCCTTGGAGCAGTTCGGCAATGAATGCGATAAATACGGGAACTATACGATTCTAATTGTGATGTCATCGCCCATAGACCATAAATATCTTATTCCTTCGCTGGAAGCGGCAGGCGTTAACCTGCTCGAATAGACAACAAGTAATGAGAAGCAAAAGAGCAGCAGAAGCCGTCCGACAATTTTAAAATATTCCTTGACGGGAATATTCCCATTAGGGTATATTTTGAATGTACCCGAAATACTAAAAGGCTTGATTAAAGGAATGCTGAAATGATGGACACAACGACATTTAGCGCACTTGCTGAGCCTACGCGGCTGCGGATGGTAGAGATCCTGAAAGACGGGCCGATGAGCGTAGGCGATATCGCCGAGCGGCTCACGCTCCGTCAGCCTCAGGCCTCGAAGCATTTGCGTGTGTTGCTGGAAGCCGGACTGGTTGAGGTGGAAGCGGCGGCTAACCGCCGGAACTACAGGCTGCGTACGGAGCCGCTGAAGGCTATGGATGCCTGGCTGGAAGCTTACCGCAGGCTGTGGAGTGAACGCTTCGACAATCTGGATGACTATCTGCGGCAGTTACAGTCCGAAGACAAATGAATGACTATCAGGAGGGATTAGGAATGTCTGGCACAATGATTTCCCGAGTAGAAGGTCTTGAGCTGGTTCTGGAACGTGTATTCGATGCCCCGCGTGAGCTGGTATTCAAAGTATTTTCTGAGGCAGAGCATCTGAAGCAGTGGTGGGGCCCGCGCGGCTGGATTGTTCCCTTCTGCAGCGTTGATTTTCGTCCGGGCGGTATTTGGCATTACTGTATGAAGTGTGTCGATGAGAAGCAGGGGGAATTCTTCGGAATGGAATCCTGGGGCAAGGGCGTCTATCATGAAATTACTGATGGCGAGAGCTTTGTCTACACCGATTACTTCTCGGATGCCGAAGGCAATGAAACCGAAGGAATGCCGTCTACTTTGGTCAGCATGATCTTTGAAGAGACGGAGGGGGGCGGAACGAAGCTGATCAGCCGCTCGAAATATGAGTCCGAAGAAGCGCTCCGTACTGTCATGGATATGGGGATGATCCAGGGAATTACCGAAACCTGGGACCGTCTCGGGGAGCATCTGCAGTCGATTCAGTAAATTGCCGGAATGTATAGGTATGATATTATAGGGGGCTGTCCTGATGCCGGATATAGGCAGGGACAGCCTCTTTTTGGTATAGAAGCCGAAGCTAAAGCCTCGTTTTGCGGGGTTATTTTGAGCCGGGAGATATCTATGTTAACCGGGGCCTGTTTAATTTCCCGATTTTCCGGTGAATGGGTAATAGTGAATGAACTGACGGCAAGCGCGCCTGCGGAATTTGGGGATGGGCTTGTTTTGCAGTGTCCAAACAGGGAGGCTAAAAGGTATGGATGAAGCGTTGCTGGCACAAGTGAAGCGTTGGCTTGACAAGAATGAATTTCAGCAGATTGTGGACCGTCTTCTGGAGATTCCTCCGGAGGCAAGAGATTATGAATGTATCAGCCAATTGGGCAGAGCCTATAACAACCTGGGAGATTACGACAAAGCGCTGGAGCTGCTGCTCAGCATTGCAGAGGAAGGCAAGGCGGATTCGCTGTGGCATTTTCGCACAGGGTACTCCTACTATTATCTGAAGCAGTACGAGCAGGCTGTCCAAGCGTTTGCACGTGCAGATGAACTGGAGCCGGGAGACGGAGATATTCAGAATATGCTGGAGTACAGCCGGGAAGGCTTGCAGCGTGAGGCCAGAGAGCAGGCCAGGCGTGCCGAAGCGATACATAATGCTAAATTGCTCAGAGAGAGCGGCGGCAGAGACCTTGGGTCTTTCCTTGATTTCTGTGCGGATTTCTGGGAGGACAGCGACTACGCCTTGAAGGAGTATGTCTCTCCGCTGCCCAGTGACGAGCTGATTGCTTCAGTCGAGCAAGAACTGGGCTATAAGCTGCCAGCTTCTTACATTGCCATGATGAAGCAGCATAACGGGGGGATTCCGCGGAATACTTGTTTTCCGGTGAATGAATCTACCTCCTGGGCGGAGAACCATGTCGCGATATCAGGAATTGCCGGGATCGGCCGTGACAAAAGCTACTCCCTCTGCGGAGAGCTGGGCAGCCGCTTCATGATTGAGGAGTGGGGTTACCCCGACATTGGCGTGGTCTTCGGAGACTGTCCTTCTGCCGGACATGATGTCATCATGCTGGATTACCGCCACTGCGGCCCGGAGGGTGAACCTGAGGTGATTCATGTGGACCAGGAGGGCGATTATGAGATTACGTTCCTGGCCCCCGACTTCGAAACCTTCATCCGCGGGCTGGTGAACGATGAGGTGTTTGATACCTCGGAGGAGGATAAGGAGGATGACCTGAAGACAGTGGCGTCCGGGGCGTTCTCACCGCTGTTGCAGGAGCTGTGCGACAAGGTTACGGAAGTGGACGATATAGAGGGCGTTATCCGCAGGATCAGCACCGCCATTGTGGAGGAGAAGGGCCACTTCTCTCTTCATGCGGACGAGCGGTCCACCTTGATGTATGATCTGCAATTCTGGCTCTATACGCGCGTCTACCCGAATACGAGCCGTGACCAATATCTTGAGGTATATTCCAAAATGATCGCGTTCGGCGGTGAATTCAGCACAGGCGGATATGCCCCGGGCTTCATCTCGGACTGGCTGGACGACCGGGTCCGCCAAGGCATGATCGTGAACACGAACGGGACGCTCCGGTTCACGGATGAGGCGAAGGAACAGTTATTGAAGAAGCTGAAAGAGGCGGAATCGGCGGGAGCTGCGGATCTGAAGCCTTTTATTATCGTGGAGCAGGATAACGGCGGCAAGTCCGTGATTCTGAATGCAGGAAGCTATAAGACGGAGGTATTCGCCGCGCGGGAAGACGAGGGCTTCGAAGGGGGCGGGTATGATTGGGCCTCTCTGGCAGCAGTCTTCCTGGAGGAGCGGATGCCTGAGCTGGCCCAGATCATCCGGTTTGACCCGGAAGCAGATATGTTCTGCGCCTATTCCTCCGATGGCGAGGCGCTGGTCAAGTTCGCCACTGCCTTCAAGCGGGCCTGTGAGGATAATGAGCTCATCCGCGATCTGTTCTCGCGTGCGGAGCTGGATTAGGACGAATCAGACGGGGCTGCCTGTATATGGGCAGTCCTGTTTTTTATTAATTGTGAAACAAGTTTAAGGAAAGTAGAACAATACCAATGATAAGCATAATAAATGCCAGTACTCTTACCATTATAAAATAGGAGGAGGATGGCTCTCTGCGTGCCTTCCATCCTTGTAGTAGCTCCCAGGACTTAAAGGGGAATATTGCTATTAACAGAGCTCCGATAACCCATACAACCAAAAATATAGTTGATATTGCTGAGAAAATAATCATTCCACTTGGAGATCCCATAATACTCCTCTTTTCTCAAAACCGAGTTCAGTTTACTAAGCAGCATCCCTTTGGGTTTGGATTCATCTGGCATCTTTTTTTTCGGAGCTATCCAGGGTAGCCAGCACTTCCCGATTGATCTTAGTGAGAGCTTCTATCTCGTGTGTCCTTCTGCCACTTATCAAAGTCATATGTTCATCTAACGCCTTCCGGCGGTCCGTATGATCCTCGAAACGAAAAATTTCTTCAGCAGGGATTTGGAAGGCGGCTATTATTTTCTCCAGGGTCGTTCCTACACTTTCTGGTAAATTCATGGGATCACCTCAGGAATGCTTATGCTTCAAAAGCTCCTTTTACCTCGCTAACAATCCTCTGCAGAGTAGTGATTTGCTTCACACTTAACCTGCTGACAATACCCGCATATTCATCAAGGGCTTTCTGCTGCGCAGCCTCAGTCTCGTTAAGACCCTGAGAATGGAGAAATAACTCGCTGGGTTGAATTTGTAATGCTGTTACGATCTTCTCTAAGGTATCTATAGAAAAATTCCGCTCCCCACGCTCAACTGCTCCTATGTACGCATCATCCAAGTTGGATAGCTCGGCTAATTGCTGTTGTGTTAATCCTTGGGCCTTTCTTATAGCGCGCATTCGGTCTCCGACTGTATTCCGTAAGTCTGTCATAGCGTAGTATTCTCAAAGGTCATGTTTCTTCTCTTCCCACTCTAAAACCGATTTTAGCAAACTAAGTGCCATTTTCTGATCTTCTGAGGGGCGCTCAACCAGTAACTCTATAATCTGACTAAGAGCATCCTTTTGCTCCATGGGTCCAATATAACGGAACAGTTCCTCTAGCGATATGTTTAACCCTGTAACGACCTTTTCCAAGGTCTCAAGCGTGAGGTTCTTTTCTCCGCGTTCAACTTGACCCACATAATTAGTATGTAGACCGGACCGTTCTGCAAGCTGTTCTTGCGAGAGGTTCATTTCTTTGCGTAATCTTCGGATGCGTTCCCCGATTCTTTTTACAAGCTCGGGTTTGAATTCATCTGCCATCTTTATTTTCGGAGCTATCTAATGTAGCCACCACTTCCCGATTGATCTTGGTCAGCGCTTCTATCTCATTAGTACTCCTGCTACTTATCAAAGTCATATGTTCATCTAACACCTTACGGCGGTCGGTATGATCCTCGAAACGAAAAATTTCTTCAGCGGGGATTTGGAAGGCAGCTATTATTTTCTCCAGGGTCTCCAAAGAAATATTGCGGTCTCCGCGTTCAACCCCACCTATATAGCTGTAGTGAAGTGATGCAGCTTCCGCCAGTTGCTCCTGGGTCCATCCTTTAGCTTTTCTAAGCTCACGTATCCGACTTCCTACACTTTCTGGTAAATTCATGGGATCACCTCCACTTAAGGTTAGAAGAGGTATGTTAACCATTACAGATCATCAAAGACAAAGTAATCTTTATAATATTAGTACTTAAAAGTACTTTTTATCTTGACCAAATGTATATTTAGTTATACAATTAACTTAAAATGGAAAAAGGAGGCACGACCATGCGCCCTTTTATTCTAAAAATACTCAATCCGGACATTATCGTTGAAATGCTGGAAATGGCAAATCGCTTAGAGGATTGGGATAAGATGCTGAATACAGCAGGTATTCTTTACAGCTATGCGCAGTGTATCTATGAGGAGCGGCAGTATCACAAGGCTAAAGGAATTCCGGTACCGCTTATGGACATGCAGCGTCCGCTTGTATATTATTTCGGGTTCAGTCATTTGATGCGGGGCATCGCTTATCAGAAGCAGCAGAAGTATGACGACGCTAGAGAGATGATATACCGCTATGCTGAGCTGGGCTGGATGGAGGATTTGGGGGAAGAAGGAGAGGTGATTGCCGAGGAGTTCAGAGGCTTGGCGCGTGCTAACTTGTATATGGTGGATATTCTCTCAGGGCAGACTGGACTTCTGGAGGAATATTGCTGTTTCTTGCAGGATCATCCGGAGGAGCTGTTGCCGGGGTTAGGGACTATTTTGCAGGCTGCGGTGGATTACGGGCTAGATGTGGATGATCTGCTGCATACGTTCGCGGAGCAGAGTGCCGGGTTTGGGGACTATGAAGATGCAGGCAATCTCTCGCACTATTTCAGCTATTGTTATCATTTAGCGCTATATCATAAACGGACAGGCAGAATACAGGAGGCGCTGGACTGGATGATGCAATCTTTAAGACTGGCCCATCAGTCCGGACATGACGGGAATTTCAAGCGCTGTCTGGCGCTGTTCGAAGCACTGCGGGAAGGAGTGACGGACGAACAGGCCGGGGGATATCATGAATTGCTACAGGAGTGCCTCGGTCAAATAGTATGAAGATCCCGTCATTGTAAGTGGAGTTGTGTTCAAATCTTGTCCTTCTTCCGTAAAAGAAAAATCACTCCGCCAATCAAAAATCCGCTGATTACCCCCGCCAAGACAGACTTCAGGATACTGAATACCATGTCTATGGCTGTACCATCTGGTGTTGCAGTCAGATTCACAATGAATAGCAGACTGAACAAGATTGATGTGACCAGAAAAGATTTTGAGGCAAGGAATGTTTTCATGCTTATCCTCCATTCAGGTATGATACCCGTTATCTCAATGACTCCCTTGTAATTCTACCATAATTACCCTGCAAAATAACCAGACAAGCAGGTGGAAGGTGCACTGAATCATATGAATGGTCGTCTGGAGCAGGTGGGTCTTAAGCTTGCGGATGTGGTGAACCGCAACAGCAGCCCCTCCTGCCGGAGTGAGCTACTATTGGGCTGCCTCAATGTGGCAATCTTACGGTTTCAAAAGCACCCGGTGAACCCCTTGGCTTCCGCCCGGTGCAGTTCCGAGATATAAATATCCTCCCTGGCTTACGGCAGTGGTGATCCCGTACAAGGTTCCTTCCGGATCATGCCAGCTGCTCACAAGCTCGCCTTCGGGGCCGTATTCTGCGGCAAGTCCGTGTTTTACCGGGGCACTTGCTCCATCTAACAAGGTTTGCGGAACCTTGGACATCGTCGCGGCTACCCAAGGATGACTGTGCATGTAATCGGCAAAAGCCAGCCGGGTTGTAAATACCCCTACCCAGAAATGCCCCTGTTCATCACGGGTGATATTGTCCGGGAACCCCGCCAGATTCTCCGCGAATATATCCGAGGTGCCTTGCTTGGGCCCCTTCAGCCAGTATCGGGTCAACTGATAATGGTACGATTCAGCAACAAGCACGAAATCTTCTTCAGCAGACAATGCGACCCCATTGGCAAAATATAAATCCTTCAGCAGAACGGTGGTCTGCCGGGTCTGCGGATCATATCTCAACAACCGTCCATGCGGTTTGTTCTCGGCGATCTCTTTGAACATGACCTTGCCGTAGTTAGAGGTATCGGAGAAATAGATCATTCCGTCCTGCGCGATATCCAGCTCGTTCGCCAGATAGATCGGCCCTCCATCTACTTCTGTGGCCAATACTTCAATCTTCCCGTCCTTGCCAATCGACAGCAGCCCCTTCTGAATATCCGTCACAATCAGATTTCCGGCAGCATCGAATTTCAGCCCGTTAGGTGTTCCCTGGGTATCGGCGAACACTTCGGCTGGCTGCGCTTTACCTTCCGCATCGAAGGCCACTCTGTAAATTTTACCGTCAGAGTCGCCTGTATACAGGCGGCCCGTAGCATCAAAAGTGATAAATTCCGGGAACTTCGCGCGGTCTGTCACAAGCTCTGCGGAGCTAAGCTTGCTGTTCTCTTTCCAGGGACCCTCCTGCTCAAAAGAAGGGGCGGCAGGTGCAGACCACACGGCAGGCTCTACCGGGGCTGGCATCAGCAGGAATCCGGCGATTCCCAGCACGATTATTCCGAGCAGGATCAAGCTCCATCTACGGATATGCTTACCGGCGGACCGTTTGCGTTGATTAGTTTCTGTAGACATTAGACATTCTCCTTAGGGTTTGTAGGGCGAAGCATACCCCCGACCAGGCGCAGGCTTTGTCTGCGGGTCATGAACCGGGTGATCTGGGCACTCAGGTAATTGCGGAGCCCCGGAACAACGTACTGTTTTCCTCTGGCCATAGCGCGCAGTGTAAGGGCCACTACCCGCTCCGGCGAGTCCTTCGCGCCGCCGACAGAGGCATCCTCCGTACCTACCACGTTGAAGAAATTAGTCTCCGTCGAGCCTGGACACAGGGCGAAGAATTGTACGCCACGATCACGATTCTCCCAGTAGAGGGCATCGGTGAAGGATAAGACAAAAGCTTTGGTCGCCCCATAGACGGCCATATAAGGCAGCGGCTGAAAGCCTGCGGTAGACGATACATTGATCACAGCACCTGCTCCTCTGTGGAGCATTCCGGGAAGGAAGAGATGCGTCATATCGACTACAGCGGCTACGTTGAGCATGACCTCTTCATGCTGGCGCTCGCCGGAGACCTGCTCGAACAGGCCATGGGTGGCAAAACCCGCATTGTTCACCAGCAGATCGATATTCAGGTCAAGCTGCTGGCATTGCTGGTACAGCTCTCCGGCAGCGCCTTCGAGCGATAGATCCAGCGGAATCACCCGGCACTGAACTCCATGGCTGCGCGTCAATTCGGCTGCGAGCGCCTCGAGTTTGCTTTTGGTTCTGGCGACCAGCACCAGATGGCTGCCTTCCTTGGCTAATTGTCTTGCAAACTGTTCTCCGATTCCCGAAGAGGCTCCGGTGACCAATGACCATTTCCCTTTAATATTCATTTTCAATTCTCCTTCTGAACCAATGTTTTGTTTTGGTAACAACGTTACCTATGTGAATCATAGTAACCAAAACATCACACGTGTGTCAATCTAATTTTTTCACGTAAGGGTTTAATTGACATCCCAGGTGCGAATGTTTAGAATTCCTGTTAGAACCCGGCAACCCTGTTGCTGGTCAATAACATTGATAACCGAATGAAGGTGATTCCTATCCATAACGAAGACAAGTCCTCGCCATCCACGGGCCGGACACTGAAGACCTATCAGGAAGCCCGTCTGCAAAATACGGAGAATCTCCGTAAGCTAGTGGTAGATGCAGCCGCAGATATTCTGCAGGAAGAGGGGCCGGAGGCCGTCACTGTACGCAGAGTATCGCAAAGAATGGGCTGTTCCACCAAAATTATCTATAGTCTATTTGTCAATAAAGAGGGGCTGGCCCAGCAGTTATATCTTGAAGGTTGTAAGCTGCTGGCCCTGCGTTTTGAAGAGGTGCCGCCGTCCGCTGACCTCCGGCAGCATCTGCTGGAGCTGGGCGAAGCCTTCTGGCAGTTCGGACAGGATTACAGCAGCTATTACAAGCTGATGTTCGGAGGGGCTTTTGCCGAATTCAAGCCGGATGCGGAGAGTATGCAGGGAACGTTGACCGCCATAAGCCGACTACAGGTTCTAATCATTACCGCCCAGCAGCAGGGGCTTATTTCGGATCAGGAAGAGACCGGGGCTCTTGTCGCCGTCATATGGTCCTCACTGCACGGTGTAATTCATCTGTATATGGGTGGATTCCTTGGAGATACCTTAACCGCCCATACCGTATACAAACAGACGATGGCTTTGCTATCCCAATCCTTGTTTGCGGCACCCGGACCAGGCAAAGGGGCGAGCAAAGGATGATTGCTTTAATCTTGGCTGCGGGGTATGCCACCCGTCTGTATCCGTTAACGCTGGACACCCCGAAGCCGCTGCTGCCGGTGCAGGGAAGCCGGACGATTCTGGATCTGCTGGCCGCGCGGCTGGAGGTGCTGGAGGAGATTTCGGAGATTCTTGTGGTGACGAATGAGCGCTTTTTCCATGCTTTTGAACAGTGGGCCGGGCAGTACCAAGGGAGCAAGCAGGTTCGTATCCTCAACGACGGCACTTCTTCTCCCGAGGGGCGTTTAGGCGCGATTGGCGATATCCAGTTTGTGCTGGAGCAGGAGCAGCCGCAGGAGGATCTGCTGGTGCTGGCGGGCGATAATGTGCTGGGCTTCGGCCTGGCGGGGTATTTGGACTATTTTCACAAGGTGGATACCGACTGTATTCTGGTGCGGACGGTAGATGATCCGGCGGAGCTGCGCAGTATCGGCGTGGCGGAGCTGGATGCGCAGAATCGGGTCTTGTCCCTGGAGGAAAAGCCGCAGGCGCCCCGCTCGAACATTGGCGTATTTGCGCTGTACATCTACAAACGTTCTACGCTGCCGCTGTTCTCCCGTTATCTGGCGGAAGGGGGCAACCCGGATGCGCCGAGTTATTTTCCCGAGTGGCTGCATTCCCGTCAGGAGATGCGGGCCTACTATACGGAGGGCACGATTGAGGATGTCGGCACCCCGGAGGCCTATGCGCAGATGCGGGCGAGGCTGGAGGAACAGGCAGAGTAACCTGGGTTAGTTAAAAATCAACAAAACGCACGGGCAGAGGAAGAATCTAGTGAAAATTCACAAGTTAAAAATTTCTATGATCGTGATTTAACTAATGAAAGTCAAAAAGCAATCGGTATAGGAACAGATTATGTAGAGCTTAAATCAGGCCTTGTAGTTACCGAGACTACATCCCCTTATTTGGTTATAAAAATAAATAACATTATTGGCACACCGCCAACAAGTATTGAGGCTGTGAGTGCATTATACAGAGGAACAGAACGATTTGCTTCCTTAGGTTTGTTCACCCAACTCAACGTTGCATGGAGTGCAGGTCAAATATGGGTTGGCCAAGCTGTAACAAAACCTATAACGGTCAATAAAACATATTTTTATTCAACGTATAATAGTGCTTTTGGCATATGGGTTGTAAACCCCCAAACAGGTCAACTTGGAACAGCAGGTAATAACTATTGGGAAGTAGATATATTGTTAAATAGATTGGGCCAGAGATATCCATCTTGGAAAAATGTGGATGTTCATGGTTATCTCAACGCTACAATGCCTAGTTCAACTGAGTGGCCTACTTACAGTTCATCCTATACAGCGCCACTTAGAGAAACTTTTAATAATTCAGTAAGAACAGCTTATAGAAATTATTATGATAGTAATTATGGTTATGTCAATTGGACGCAACCGATTGAAATTCATCATATTCGTCCATTAGAATATGGAGGAAACAATGATTTTTCTAACCTAATTCCTTTATGGGCAGATCATCATCTTAAATTTTCGTTCTGGTTTTCATATTATAAATAAAAAGGATGAAAATAGTGCCCAATTTACTTGATTTAACACTGGATGGACTAAAAAGAAGACTAAGTAAATCTTCTTTAAACGTTATTCAAAGAACTCAAGGTTATACACTAAACACTTCATGTTCCTTTTCAAAACCTGCATCTATAAGAGAAATTGATGATTTTCAAAAGGAAACTGGATTAATTCTACCTAATAGCTTAAAACTGTTTCTTTCAATCCATAATGGTGCAGAGTTATTTAAAGACGAAGAAGAGAAGGTCGAGCCATCGTGGTATGTTTTGGGACTTGATGAGATTGAAGATTATTTAGAACGTTATCCTGCCCCGTCTCATATCTACGTGATAGCTAAATATGATCAGACACTTATTTGTGTAAATGCCAACAGAGTAAAGGAAGGTAGGGAAGACTACCTACTCGATCGATCTGTTTATGATTCAGCAGAGTATGAAGGTGAACCAATAAACCTGAACTTTGAAATATGGTTTGATAGACTTATAACAGCACAAGGAGCTTTTTTTTGGTCTTGGAATCATAATTCTTAGAGATGACTTTAGATTTTTAATGACTGATATTTGGCGTCTTTGGCCGTTTGATGGGCTTTAGTCATGATATTTGTATTGTAGAAATCAGGCGAGAGTGAGACGCACTGCGGCGCTTAACCGGGGTGTACCTCCTCTCGCTTTTCCTATTTTGAATAGTGATCTATGATGGGCGAACGAAAGCCAACCGACTTCGAACTTCACTTTCCCCAAGCCGCATCGCCAAAATCGTCGGAACCCCGTTTGTTCTTCAGTTGTCCAAATAAACTTTTTGGCATCTTCATTAGACATACCGCTAAGATGTAGTCTTCTTTATAATCCGCAACCTCTCCAGTGACCCAAACAGCGGTCCGTTCGCAGAGCATCCAACCAAGTGTGCACGTTGGCCTTACTCAAAAATAAAGAGCTGTCCCAAGAATCCATTCAATGAATTTTGGGACAGCTCCTTCCATTTGTTATGGTTCTATACCGTAAATGAGCGTGCCGTTATGGTATACAGTGATCCGGTCATTGGCGGTGAAGCTGGTTAGCAGCGGCCGGAAGGAGTAATCGTTAGCCTGGCTGTAATTCGCATAGTTATCCTTGTGAATGCGGAACTGGATCTCTCCGGTCGAGCCGGAAGCAGCCAGGTTGCCGGCCCCGTCCTTGAAGGAAATTTCAGCGTAGGCATCGGCATCAGGGGCCGGCGCTGTGAGCGGGACGATGGTGGTCTGGATATTGTTTTTGCCGACGACGGCGTAGTCAATCTCCATGGTGTGTGCGGTGCTGCCATCCTGCGTGAACCAGTAACGGATCGTGAATTGGCTGAGCGGGACGGGAACGGTGGAAGTGCTCTTCAGCTGAAGACTTGCCCGGATAGAGCCCACATTGTTGCCGGTCTCATCACTGCGGTAGAGCGGAGTGGCGGTTATAGGTCCTGTCCCGGGGCCGCCGGGCTGTTCAATAGGAGGGAAAGTGACCGTTTTCATGATCCGGTTCAGCATGAGCTGCTTCGGCCGGTTCCAGGTTGCCCAGTCATCCTGCAGCAGACCGCCGGTATCCCCGCTGTTGGGGTTCAGTGTCCAGTAGGTCCAGTAGAGGTCATTCGTGCCGATGTAATCGACTAGTTTATTTTGCCACTTCCCTTCCACCGAGAGGGTGTCCACGCTGCGGCCTCCGAATTCACCCATGATTAGAGGGGCAATGTTCTCTTTGCTGATATAGCCCCAGGTCTGATCCCATATCGCAGGCAGGTTTGCCGGAAAAGCAGGATCGCTGAACCACGGCTGCTCCGCCACCCCGGGACCGTAATCATGCGGGGAATACACCACTTGATTCGGCACGGTAAGCGTTACCGGATAATTCCGCACCCCGGTCAGGTTGCCTCCCCACCAGTACTTGCTGGTGTTACCCTGCACATTCTGCTCGATCCCTTCGACGATGATCAGCCAATGCGGATTCACCGCAAGGATGGCATTCCCTGCCCGCTGGGCTGCGAGCCGCCAGTCTGTGCTGAGATCACCGGTCCCCCAGCTTGCCGGGCCATGAGGTTCATTATGCAGGTCGGCACCGATCACCGTAGGATTATTCGCATATCGTGCAGCCAGCATCACCCAGTCACTGATCCAGCGGGATTCAGGATATGCGGCCGTATACCAGAGCGTCGACTGCCCGCCGGAATCGGGGCGGTGCCGGTCCAGGAAGATTTGAATGCCGCGCTGGCCGGCTTTTTCGATTAAGGTATCCATAATTTCGATCGGAGTCAGACCGGCCAGGTCCGGGTTTTTGGCATAATCAATGCTGTTGGCCTGGGAAGCGGGGTCGAACATTTGACTGCTGAACGGCAGGCGAATCAGGTTGTACCCTTCTGCGCGGACCTGATCGAGCACATCATCCATGGAACGCGACCATAATCCGTGCGGGGAATAGTTCGGCGTCTCGAAGCCAAACCAGTTCAATCCGTTGAACACGGCCGGGTTCCCCTGCGAATCTACAATCCGGCTGCCCGAGGTGTGATAAAAAAGCTTCGCTGCCCCCTCAGCCTTCACCGGCTGTCCGGCAATAGCGGCGGTACCTGCAAGCAGTGTTAGAGCCAAAAGCATTTTCCCCAGTGTCCTGAAACCAAAGGTCATTCATCTTCCTCCTCGTATATGGTTCTTGATAAAGCCGAACTTTATATCATACGGGTAAAATGAAAACCTATTCATCCCGGACAGGTCTGAATTATGGGAAATTATTGAATAAATTAGGAGCGCCTTACCGGCGTCGCCGTATCTCTCCTTAGTGGCTATTAAAATCACAAATTACAAGAATCACATCTAGCTTAAAAAGGGAATTATTGCTATAATTACTAATGTAAGCGATTGATATCAACAGAGCGTATACATACAGTTACAGCCTTAACGGGTACAGTCAGCAAACTATTCAATCCGAGAGAGGAGATTAAGAGAATGTTTAGAATGAAAGCTATACAATGGGCAGCTATCGGGTCGCTTGTCGTGTCTTTATTTGTGGGGTCGCTGGCGGTGGGCGGGGAGAGGGTGTTCGCTGCCGATTGCTCGGCCGGGTATGTAGCACTAACGTATGATGACGGTCCGAATCCAAGCACCACGACGAATCTGCTTAATGCTCTGCAGCAGAATGGCCTGCGGGCCACGTTCTTCAATATCGGGCAGAATGCGCAGAACAATCCCTCGCTTGTACTGGCCCAGAAGAACGCAGGAATGTGGATCGGCAATCACTCCTGGTCGCATCCTAATCTGACACAGTTGGGCGCTTCCCAGGTCACGTCTCAGATTACGCAGGCGCAGCAGACGCTGCAATCCATTACCGGCACTGCTCCGAAGCTGTTCCGTCCGCCGTACGGGGCGACTAACGCGACTCTCAAATCCATTGAGGCCCAGAACGGACTTACCGAAGTGCTCTGGAACGTGGATTCTCAGGACTGGAACGGAGCGGGAACCGCCCAGATCGTGGCCGCTGTGGGCACGATGAAGAATGGGGATGTCATCCTGATGCATGACCAGTATCAGCCCACGCTCCAGGCGGTTCCGCAGATTGCGCAGAACCTCAAGAACCGTAACCTGTGTTCAGGCATGATCTCCCCGTCCACCGGCAAGGCGGTTGCGCCTGATGGCGGCAATGGTCCTGGCCCCGCTGCAACGAAGGTAGAGGCGGAGAGTATGACTAAGGCGGGCCAATATACTGCTAACATCAGTTCCCCGTTCGCTGGAGTCGCTTTATACGCCAATAATGATTCCGTGAAGTACACTCAGAATTTCACCAGCGGCACCCATAATTTCTCCCTGCGCGGAGCCTCCAATAACGCCAATATGGCCAGGGTGGACCTCAAAATCGGCGGGGTGACGAAGGGGACCTTCTACTATGGCGGAAGCAGCCCCGCGGTCTATACGATCAGCAATGTCAGCCATGGAACCGGCAATCAGGTGATTGAGCTGGTGGTTACCGCCGATGACGGGACTTGGGATGCTTATATTGATTATCTGGAAATCAACTAAAGCTACAATATTGAAGGGGGTGCCCCAGCCGGCTAGAACATAGCTGACGGGGCACCCCCTTTTATAGCCCAATCCTTCTCTGTCAGTCTTCAGATCTGCTACAGCTCCCTCAAGGCAACTGTACATAGAATGTCACGGACTCTCCGGCCACGCTCTTTGCATAGATCTTCCCTTTATGCTGGTCCACAATCGACTTAGCGATAGCCAGACCCAACCCGTAGCCGCCCTGCTTGCGCGCTCTGGAGGTATCCGTACGGTAAAAGCGGTCAAAGATCCGCGACAGATGCTCCGCCGCAATGCCTTCCCCCGTATTCGTGACGGAGAGGAGCACACCGGTGTTCAGCTTATAGAGCGAGATGTGTACAGAGCCCTTGGGATTCGTATATTTCACTGCGTTATCCAGCAGAATCATCACCACCTGCTTGATCTGCTCGCTGTTGCCCGGCACGGTAAGGCCCGGCTGGATGTCATAATCGAAGGAGAGATTCTTCTCGAAGATGACCGCCTCCATGGTCAGAATAATATTCTCTGCCGCCTCGCTCATGTTGAACCTGCTGTGGAGCTTCCCGGTCCGCGAGTCATCCATCTCCGTCAGGTACAGCAGATCGCCTGTCAGCCGCGTCATACGCTCCGTTTCGGACTTGATATATTGCAGCCACTTTGCCTGATTACCGATTGTATCCTCACTGTTCGCCAGCAGCACATCCGCGTTGGTGTTAATGATCGTCAGCGGCGTCTTCAGCTCATGGGAGGCGTCGGCAATGAACTGCTTCTGCTTGTCAAAAGCCTCCCGCACCGGCGCAATCGAGCGTCCCGCAAAGTAGCGGCTGGTGAAATAGAGGATGACCAGCGTCAGCAGGCCGACAGCCGCGAAGGTATAGATCAGGTTCGTCAGGATCTGCTGCTGGGCGGTGATGTCCATGAAGACAAATTGTTGTCCGCTGCTTGCAGGCTTCACCATGAAGATCCAGCGGCTGCCGTCCAGTGTGAACCGGCCGGTGTCCTTGCCCTGGCTGAGCGCCTCCTTCAGCGCGGCGGTATAGAGTTCATCGTCCATGGTGAACTTCGATTCCTTGCCGGTCAGCGTGCCGCTGGCATCGGTCTGCACCTTGAAGGAGACGGAACGCTCCGGCTGGTAAGGGTCGATTGGCCCCTGGCCCGCAGGCATTGCCCCGCCGCCTGAACCGCGCGGGCCTTGTCCGTCGCCCGGACCCCGCTCTTGCATGTCCGCAATCCGGTGGAGCGCCATATAGATGTCAGCCTGCACATTGCGGTACGTGAAGATGTAGATGGCGGCGAAGGCCACCAGCATGATAATGGAGATGGTGACCAGATTGACAATCAGGAACCGGGTGCGGAGTTTGTTGAACATCAGGCACTCCCCTCCAGCACATACCCTACGCCCCTAATCGTGCTGATGCGCACCTCCGAGTTCAGGAAGGCCAGTTTTTTACGCAAAAAAGAAATATAGACCTCCACGTTGTTATGCTCCGCCTCGGAATCGAACCCCCATAGCTTCTCAATGATCTGCTCCTTCGAGGTGACTGCCTGCTTCCTTAGGATCAGCAGCTCCAGCAGCTCTGTCTCCTTCAGATTCAGCTTCATCTCCTTGCCCTTCACCGTCAGCTTCGGGTTAGCCGTATTCAGCTCCAGATCCCCGAATTTCAGGGCATCGTCTGGAATCACCTCGCCCTTACGCCGCAGGGCAGCCCGGATACGGGCCAGCAGCTCCTCTGAAGCGAACGGCTTGGCGATATAATCGTCAGCTCCATGATCGAGTCCGGTCACCATGTCGGTGATCTCTCCTTTAGCGGTAAGCATGATGACCGGTGTGGAGAAGCCGTCCTTGCGCAACTCCTTCAACACGCTGATTCCATCCAGCTCCGGCATCATAATATCCAGCAGCAGCAGGTCATAGATCCCGCTCTGCGCATAATCAAGACCGGAACGGCCGTCGTGGACTGCGTCTACTGAATAATGGTGCTTTTTGAGGATTTGGGTTAAGGCCTCCGCCAGATGGATCTCGTCTTCTACGATTAATATTCTCATGGGATGGCTCATCCTCTTCTTAAGTAATGGATTTGCTGCTGCTGCCATTATATCAAGGGGACCTTTAATCAACCTTAATCCATTTAAGATTCGTTAAAGGTTCGGGGGATAAGATACATCCATAAGCAAGCAGCACCCATTAATACTCCCCTGAAAGGATCTGATCTCCATGGCCATTGAGGTCTTCAACCGTTACGAGAACAAGTATCTGTTCGACCATGAATCCTACCTGAAGCTCTATCACGAACTGCTGGAATATATGGAGCCTGATGCATACAACAAGCAGCACGAATATTATTCCATCACCAATCTCTATTATGACACCCCGCAGAATTCCCTGATCCGCAGCAGCCTGGCGAAGCCGAAGTATAAGGAGAAGCTCCGCATCCGGGCCTACGGCATTCCTGAAGGCGACACCAGAGTCTATCTGGAGATCAAGAAGAAGGTGCTGGGCCTGGTCAACAAAAGAAGAACCCCGCTGAAGCTGGATGAAGCCTATGCCTTCATCGAGAGCGGCAGGGAGCCTGCATTCGAGAGCTATATGAACAAGCAGGTGATCGAAGAGATCAAGTACCTGCTGACCCGCTATGATCTGCAGCCGAAGCTGTATTTGTCCTATGACCGTAAGGCTATGTTCTGCAAAAATAACCGCGATCTCCGCATCACCTTCGACACCAACATCCGCTGCCGCCGGTATGATCTGAAGATGGAGCACGGCGTGTATGGCGAGGAGCTGCTGGAGCCGGGACAATGGCTGATGGAAGTGAAGGCAGAGAAGACCATTCCGGTCTGGCTGGCCAAGATGCTGTCGGAGCATCAGATGTACCGCACCAGCTTCTCCAAATACGGCAACGAATATAAAAAAATGCTGCGAAACAGCCAATCAGAAAGAGAGCGTGTCCGCTATGCTTGATTCGATATTTTCCGTAGCTGAGTCTACTTCGGAACTAACCTTCATGAATGCTGCCTTAACCATGGTCATCGCCATTATCCTCGGCGGTCTGATCAGCTTCACCTACATGAAGACGAGCCCTGCCGGATACTCACAGAGCTTCACGCTGACCATGGTTCTGCTGCCGGTTATTGTAGCGATTATCATCCTGCTTATCGGCAGCAATGTGGCCCGGGCCTTCAGCCTGGCGGGCGCCTTCTCGATCATCCGGTTCCGCAGCGCCCCCGGTGATCCGAAGGACATCACTTTCGTCCTGTTCACTATGGCCTCCGGGCTGGCCTGCGGCGTAGGAGCATTCGGTTATGCAGTATTTTTCACCCTGCTTCTCTGCGTGTTGATGGTCCTGCTTAACCGGACGGGCTTCGGGCGCAAGCAGTCGATGCACAAGACACTGAAGGTAACGATTCCTGAGAATCTGGGCTATGAGGAAGCCTTCGCGGAGGTCTTCAACACCTTCAATGTGGCCTACGAGCTGAAGAAGATCAGAACCACGGAGCTGGGCAGCCTGTATGAGCTGGTCTATGCCGTAACGATTAATGAGCAGACAAGCCAGAAGGAGCTGCTGGACGCCATCCGTACCCGCAACGGGAACCTGGATCTCTCACTGACCATGGCGCCCGTCATGAACGAATATTAATCCGCTACAGGAAGGGAATGATGACTGATGAAGAACAGATTAACAGCCGGTAAAATTGGACTTATGCTGCTATGCGCCGCAGTTATGTCGGCATGCAGTGCAAAAGCAGCTACGCCATCCGATACAAGTAACAACGTGAGTACAACAGCTGAGGCCGTTCAGAGCAGTACCTCTGCCGCGGTGCAGCCGGCAAGTGTGAAGACAGCGGATCTTGTGGCCTGGGAGGAAGAGGATGCTGTAACCGCCTGGACGGCAGCGGATTCTACCGCTATAACTCTGGCTGGAACTAATGCCGTGGTAGATGGC
This sequence comes from Paenibacillus sp. FSL H3-0469, assembly GCF_038051945.1. Taxonomy (NCBI): domain Bacteria; kingdom Bacillati; phylum Bacillota; class Bacilli; order Caryophanales; family Paenibacillaceae; genus Paenibacillus; species Paenibacillus sp. FSL H3-0469. Next base: position 4,180,035 of record NZ_CP150302.1, on the reverse strand, counting down.
GCAGGTGCCACAGCGCAAGAGGGCACAGTGACCATTACGGAGGCAGGCACTTATGTGCTCAGCGGCACACTAAGTGACGGACAGATTATTGTAGATGAGCAGGCAAAAGGTACTGTAAGACTCGTGTTGAACGGTGCCCACCTGACGGACAACGATAATGCTCCCGTCTACATCAAGGAAGCCGGCAAAGTAGTCATCACCTTGCAGGAAGGCACGGATAACAGTGTGACAGATGGAGCTGCGTATGTATTCGCAGATGGAGCTGAGGATGAGCCAAGCGCTGCGCTCTTCAGCAAAGCGGACCTGACGATTAACGGCACCGGCAAGCTGACGGTCACCGGCAACTACAACGACGGCATCACCGGCAAGGATGATCTGACAATCATATCCGGCACCCTCGAAGTGAAGGCAGCGGATGACGGTATTGTCGGTAAGGACATGATTGCCATTCAGGACGGCAATATCACAATTCATGCCGAAGGCGACGGCATCAAATCGACCAATGACAAGGATGCCACCAAGGGCTTCATCGCCATTGCCGCCGGAACCTTCGACATTACAGCCGGTAATGACGGGCTTCAAGCGGAGACCGCTGCTGTCATCGACAGCGGCACCTATACGCTGGTGACTGGCGGCGGCTATGTGAACGCCGAAGTGAAGACCGGCGGTCAGGGCGGGCCGGGGATGGGTGGCGGCGGCTTCGGCCAGCGGCCGGAAGACGGCAGCTTCCCTGCTCCGGGAGAAGCCGGGGGTACGCCGCCTGCGATGGATGCTGCGCCGGCGGCTGACCAGCCCCAAGCAGCGGAGAGCAGCACCGCGGCAGCGGCACAGACTGACACCGCAGCAGCGGCGGAGACGGAATCCGTCAGCGCCAAAGGGATTAAGGCAGGCGGGGACCTGACGGTGAACGGCGGAAGCTTCACGGTGGATGCCGCAGATGATGCGCTGCACAGCAACAGCAGTATCTCGGTAACGGATGGAGAATTCCAGATCGCTACAGGGGATGACGGGCTTCACGCCGATGCTCTGGTCTCCATATCAGGCGGCACCGTCAATATTACGGAGAGCTATGAAGGGATAGAAGGAGCGGACATCACCATATCCGGCGGTGAGATTCATGTGACAGCCACAGACGATGGCGTCAATGTGGCTGGAGGCAACGATACCAATGCGGCAGCAGGAACGCAGGCTCAGGATTCGTTCAGCAGCACCGGCAGCAACCTGCTGACCATCAGCGGCGGGACCCTGACCGTAGATGCCGCAGGCGATGGCCTGGACTCCAACGGCTCAGTGACTATGACCGGCGGCACCGTCATTGTGTATGGCCCCGAGAACTCCGGCAACGGCGCCCTGGATTATGACGGAGCCTTCAACATCACCGGCGGATTCCTGGTAGCCGCAGGTGCATCAGGAATGGCACAGGCTCCGGGCGAGGACTCCGGCCAGTATTCGGTAAGCGTGGAATTCGCAGCAACTCAGCAGGCTGGAACGATGGTTCATCTGGAAGATGCTGACGGCAAGGCCATTCTGACCTTCGCTCCGGCGAAGAGCTTCCAGACTGTAGTGGTCAGCGCTCCAGAGCTTACGGACGGCTCTTATACCGTCTACACCGGAGGCAGCTCTACCGGAACAGCCACAGACGGATTGTATACCGGCGGGACGTACAGCGGGGGCAGCAAATTTGTTGCTTTTGACATCACCAATACGGTGACCTGGGTGAATGCTTCGGGTGTAACCACAGGCGGAAGCAGTATGGGCGGGCCGGGAGGCGGCGGCTTCGGCGGCGGCAGAGGCAACAGAGCCGGAGGCGGACCTGGCGGAGCAGGAGGCACGCCGCCTGCGGACGCTGGTACAACGAAGCCAGCAGATGCGGGTACGACGAAGCCGGCCGATGCGGGCACTACAGCTCCAGAGGGTGCAGGTACTAGCACGAATTAAGCGGGACAGTATAGAAGAGACTATCCATTAGCGGATAGTCTCTATTTTTGCACAATATTAAGTGTGATCAGCGGCTACATGAAGTCGAAATAGTAGCGGATGACATGGAAGAATACCGGTGCGGTGTAGGCAAGACTGTCTACGCGGCTCAGGTAGCTTTTTTGCAGCGCTGCGAATTTGTCGTCATCCCCGATCAGCAGATCCCGCTTGAGTACGGAGACTGTCAGGCTGCCGAAGAAGCCGCTGAGACTGATCAGCATGCCGGAGAGATAGCCAAAGGCCGGATTCAGCGGTGTAAGATGAGAATAGCTCAGGTACGAGACTGCTGTAGTCACCACGAACGCGCAGACGAAGCCTTCCCAGGTCAGATGGGGATTCGCGGTCGGAACGATCCGGTGTTTGCCGAAATAGATCGAAGCCAGATAGTGAATGGCATCATTGAGCTGAGTCAGCACCACCAGGAAGAGGACCAGACCTGCCCCGTACTCCGGAGTGGCGAACTGGAAGTAAGCCAGATGGCTGAGCCCGAATACCATCAGCATCAGTCCCCACTGGGTTGCGCTGACACTGCGCAGGAAGCCTAGCGTGCCTTTGTTGATCAGCCGGGGAAGCGGCAGCAGCAGGAACACATAGACCGGAATGAAAATAATGAACATCCCGTACCACTCAATGTAGATCCAGTAGAATTGCAGCGGAATGGACAGGTATGCCCAGAGGAACAGCCTGCGGTCTGCTTTTCGGGTGCGGATCATGGAGAAGTATTCCTTAAGGGCGAAGAAGCTCAGGACCATCAGGGACAGCAGGGACACCAGGGCGTTGGACAGGGTAGCCAGGCAGAAGATGAACAGCATGCCCCACCAGGTTCGGATGCGGAAGCCGATTCCGGTATAATCCTTGTCCTTCTGTAGTCTGCTTACCACAAGATACAGCACATGGATCACCGATAGAGCTGCAAAGATTAGAACTAGTGTGAATAAAGAACGGTTCATTACAATCACCAACTTGTCTCGGGTATCATTTCAATATAGGGATTTTATGCTAAAATAGACAGAGCGTCCAGCTTATTATGAAGTAAAACAACTGACTTGATAAGGGGAAATATTGTAAATGTCAGCAGATCCATCGGTGTACATCATGCTCACCAATACGGGAACGCTGTTCACGAAGCTCATTCAGGGGTATACCAAAGCGCCGTATAATCATGCCTCGATCTCGTTTAACAGGGAGCTGTCCGAGCTATATAGCTTTGGAAGGAAGCATCCGGCCAATCCGCTGAACGGCGGGTTCGTGAAGGAGGATATCCGCACAGGTACCTACAGTAAATATCCAGAGACGACTTGCGTCATCTACGAGCTTCAGGTTACGGACCGTGAGGTTGAGAAAATGAAGCGGGTGCTCCAGGTCTTCATCCGCAGCCGCCAGAAGTATCTCTACAATATCCTCGGCGTCATCGGTATTGCACTCAAGGAGCCGGTGGAGTTCAGTAACTCGTATTTCTGTTCGCAGTTCGTTGCCGAGATTCTGGAGCGCTCGGGCATTAAGCTATGGAACAAGCTGCCAGCGCTTGTCACCCCGGATGATTTCCGGCAGAGCGACCGGCTGCATCTGGTCTATTACGGCAAGCTGAGCGAATACAAGCCCTCCAGCCAGTAGAGAAGTCCTCGTTCCCGGTAGGGGAGGGGACTTTTTTTTTTAGGAAATAGTTATAGAGGAATCCTGCAAAAAGTGCAACAATTCTGCTCCTTACAAGCGGCTGGTGAGAGAAAGCGCCATTATCCGTCACCTGCAGGGTGACTTTATTTATACAAGAAGTTTACTTGGCTTATTCCGCCCGGAGTGTGATATTTTCAGGGAAAAAGGAGCGTGAAGCAAATGGTTCATGCTAAGGATGTGCTGGCCAATCAGTTGCTGGCTGGCGCCAATGACCCCAGCTGGCATCTGCCGTATATGCAGGCAACAGAGGAAGTTACAGAGGAGGAAGCCTTCTGGAAACCCGGCCAAGGGCTGTACAGCATTGCCGAGCTTACCGCTCATCTGCTGTACTGGAATGAAGCCTGGCAGACCCGGTACCGGGAGGGGCATATGGATGCCGTGCCTCCGGTGGGCGATAATCGTCTGAGCTTCGTGCTTCCTGCGGATACTTCCTTCGGTGAGCTTCGCGGCAGACTGGTGGACACAATGCTGGCCTGGCAGGACCTGTTGTCCGAGGAAGGGCTGGAAAACCAGGTGAACGGGTTCCCGGAGCCGGCGGCATGGTGGGAGCTGATCAGCAATGCGGCGACGCATAATGCCTATCATATCGGCCAGATCGTATTGCTGCATAAGCTGTACGCGCAGGCCCGGCAATAGGAGCTGCCTTCAGGGGCATAGCGGCCCGGTGAGCGGTATAACCCGGACAGACAGACTGGCTGAGACTTCCCGTGCCGGTCTTTTTGCTGTGCAGAATACCTTAACCTGTAATTAACTGGAGCATGTGATATTCTTGGGATAAAGGCTTACAGAAGGAAAAAGAGAGGGAATCATATCATGATTGAGAACATCATCAGAGGTCTGGAAGCAAGGTATGCCTGCCGGCTGGAACGGCTGACAGGGGGATATACGAATCTCACCTATCTGATGGCGGGGGCGGAGCCGCCGCTTGTAGCCAAAATAACAAATATGTCCAATGAAGATACGCTCAATGAGGTTGAGGTCATGCGGCTGGTACAGGGAAGCTGTGATACCCCGGTGGTGCATGAGGTGGCAGAGATGGACGGAATGCGCATCATCATTATGGACTGCATGCAGGGCGGGAACGCCCAATCCGTTCTGGATGCCAGGGACTGGTCAAGAGCCGAGCGGATCTACAGCAGAATGGGGCAGCTGCTGGCTGCCCAGATTCATTCCCGATCTTATCAGCCGCAAGAGACACAGATCCGGATCAGCAACAGGTCAGCACTGAGTGAGGTGATTCAGAAGCTGGAATTCGTCCCCGCCGCTCTCGGCAGGCAGTCGCTTCACCTTCTGTCTGCTGCGGAGGCCGGAGAGCTTCCTTGGGTCCTGACCCATGGCGATTACGGAGTACATAATCTGCTCTGTGAAGCCGATGATCTGCTGCATGTGCTGGACTGGGAATGGGCGGAATGGGGCAGCCCGCTGAATGATGTAGCCTGGGTCTGCTGGTTCACGAAGCACCATTATCCCGTACAATCCGTACTGCTCAACACGGCCTTCATGCAGGGCTATCTGTCTGTTAACCCGTTATCCTTCACTGCGCACCAGATGAAGGCGGCGAGTCTGTACAGGGTATGGAATATCCTGCACCGCCTGCAGATAGCGCCCAAGGAGGTGCAGCGTGAATGGGTCAGACGTCTTGAATGGACACTGGATGAGGACTTCGCAGAGCTGCATGGAATCCGCTAAGGTAGATGCTTTTGCTGGTGCTTGTACTTTGTAGCTTGGAACGCCTGAGTTGTCCGGGCTGATCAGTCCTCCGGCACCACGACCTGAATATGGCGCGGAATGGTGCTTAAGCGGATCGGCAGCGGCGGACCCTGCTCGCCGTCCACATTCGTCTGTACCGGCTCGGTGGAGCGGACGGAGACCTCCTTGGCTGTAAAGTAGATGACATCCTTATGATTCCGCAGATTGCCTAGCAGCAGGGAGATGCTGACCGTAACGGAATTCAGCAAGTGCAGGTCTTTGACGATGAAGCAATGGAGCAGGCCGTCATCTACAGCGGCAGCGGGGGCAAGCTTCTCGAAGCCGCCGACGGAATTCGTCAGCGCAGCAATGAACAGCGGGGAGGAGCCTTCCCAGATCTCCCCGTCGTGAGTAATCGTCAGGGTATGTGCAGTATTGCTGGCCAACTCCTTAATGCCCTCCTTTAGATAAGCAAGGAACCCGAGCCGGCTCTTGTCTTCGGAGCTAACCGAGGAGAGGGAGCCTGCCAGAGAGCCTGCGGCCACCACATTGACGAACAGCCGGTCATTCAGCCGGCCCATATCGACTCTTCGGGTCCGTGGCGAAGCCAGGCTCTGGATTGCCTCTTCAGGAACAAGCGGAATCTGTAGCGCGCGGGCGAAATCATTGACGGTGCCCATCGGCACAATGCCAAGTGTGGGGCGGTGCTGCTGATCTGTGAGGCCGTTCATCGTCTCGTGGAGTGTGCCGTCTCCTCCAATGGCAACCACCAGATCATAACACTCGGCGCAGGCCTGAACGCAGAAGGCGGTTGCGTCTCCTTCCCCTGTGGTCTCCTGGACGGTAACCTGATATCCTGCACCTTGCAGCACCTCTTCCGCTGCTTGGATACAATCCCGCGCCTCTGCCTTGCCCGACGACGGGTTCATGATGACCATGGCCTGCTGCATACTGCACTCCTCTCTGTTGTAACCGGATTAATATCCATTAACCAACTAAGTATAGCGTTTGAATCAAAAGCGCCAAAGGGCGCAGTGTCCCTTTGGCGCTGAGCGATATATCTGCCGCAGCAGGCAGCGGCTATCTTCCTTCGATCCGCCGTCCATAAGATTCGGCGTAGGCCGCGCTGCGGAACCTCAGAATCGGGTCATCCGAGAGAAGCATGCCGGTTGTAAGGATCGTAGGGTCCATGAGCAGATACTTCGGATCGGGGTAGATCTCGGAAATATGCAGCCGGCCGAGATCGATTCTGCGGCGCTCTTCGGGCCAGGCGCGCGTGGGATCGTCCGTAGCATCGCCTTCCTCGCCCAGAACGGCGACAAGCTGGAAAATGGCCGGTTCATCCTTCAGGCGCAGCTCCAGCTCCTCCTCCAGATAGCGGTCCGGCTGCTGCGCAGCCTCTTCCAGCGTCAGTGTGCGCACGCCCTTCTCGGGAACCCACTCGAACCGGACAGGCTGTTGCCTGCCTTCGGCATTGACCAGCACATAAGCATGTATGCAGTAGTAATGACATTCGGCATAGCTGGCAGGCGGCATCAGCCGCCGCACTGCGAGCAGGGCCTCCTTGCTCTCGCTGAAGTGGCTGACAATCTCCTTCATCAGCTCAATCGGTCCGAGTGTCCCGGTCCGCAGCCGGTGGGCCATATGTACAATGTCGATGAAGGACTCAGGAGTCCGGGCAAAAAAGACAGGGACGCTCACTCCAACCAGATTTGTAACCTCGCCATCCGGCAGGATGAATTGGACAGCCATTCCCTTGGCAGGAGAGAGCAGATCCGCCAGTGCCGGATCGGTCGAGCTCCCCGAGAAGCGGATAATGGCGTTCACCTGCTGCTCCTGCAGGTGTTCCGCCTCCGTGAATTCCTTTCCCAGTCCGCTAGGCCGGAAGAAGCCGCGGCAGCAGACTCCCGCCGCATGGGCACGGCGGTATCCGGGATGGACACCGGACAGGTTCTCGATCGCGTCTACCGCCTCGGCGGCCAGCCCTTCAGCCGCAGCTTGCTCCCCTGCCGGCAGTTGTCCGTCCAGTTCAGCTTCATTCTTGCCCTCATTCACGCTCATACCCCTCCCGCATATCCATTGAAATGGAATAATCTACATCCTAATTCTTACCACACCGGCCATTCATCTAAACTGCTTCTCGTAAACATCCACTTCGTTATTGTGGTTATCGGTCGCTCTTCTGACCGGGGCGAACCCGTTTCGGGTCCAGAAGGCCTCCCCGGCCTTGTTCTCCAGCTGAACGGCTAGTCTGACGGCGCTGAGGCTATGATTCCTGAACATTCGCTCCAGCTCATGTACGGCGGTTTTTCCGATCCCCTGCCGGCTGTATTGCCGGTGAATCACCAGCAGGCCGATCCACGGATAATGATCCGCGCTATAGTCAGGCAGGTAGGTGATCAGACCGGCAATCCGGTCATGGCTTCTGATGTATAGCATTTTCTCCCCCATAGTGAGGTTGTTGCGGTTCTCCTCCTCCAGCTCCAGGGGCTCCAGAAACGCCTTATGCAGGACCATCTGGTTGAATTCAGGCTGAGAGTTCAGGATGGAGGCCTGAATATCCAGACTCTCCGGCGCTAACGGGTCCAGTACTGGTTCTAACCAAATCATATCATCACCCGCTTAAAATTAATTATATATCTAATTAGATATTAATATAATTATATGAACTATTCAACTACCATGCGCAGGAATATGCTAAAATAAAGCAGACTTACCCAATACAACATGCATTAAGCAGAAATGGAGATTATTAATCAATGAATGAATTACCGAATTGCCCGCAGTGTGGCTCTGTGTATACCTATGAGGATGGAGCGCTGCTGGTCTGCCCGGAGTGTGCCCATGAGTGGTCTCTGGATGCAGCGGGCGCAAGCGGCGAGGATGAGAAGGTAGTGAAGGATGCTAACGGCAATGTCCTGGCTGACGGAGACACCGTAACGGTGATTAAAGATCTCAAGGTCAAAGGCAGCTCGTCCGTTCTGAAGATAGGCACGAAGGTGAAGAATATCCGTCTGGTGGACGGCGACCATGATATCGATTGTAAAATCGACGGGTTCGGCGCAATGAAGCTGAAATCGGAGTTTGTGCGCAAGGCCTAGCATGAAGCTGATGCGGAAGAGATGGAAATAAGGCACTTGTCAGATTAAGTGCCTTTTTTCCAACTGTTACTCCTGAATGCGACATTTGCTTAGGCAGCAAGTGTAGAAAATCCAACTGTTACAGGGGACCGCTGAATTCCCGCTTTCTCTCCCCGCTATAGAATCCGCCGCGCGGTAACAAACCGCTGCTTCCACTTGCTGCTGAAATCCTCCATATGTACACCCTGCTCCTTGGAGTAGGTATGCAGTATCCGGTTATTTCCGGCGTAGATGGCTACATGTCCGATGTCGAGACCCCTGGCGGTGAAGAAGAGCAGATCTCCGGTGCGCAGCTCGTCCAGGCCAACCTTCCGGCCTTCATCTGCCTGATCGTAAGAGACGCGGGGAAGCTCAATCCCAAGCGTATCCCCGAATACACGCTTCACAAAAGAAGAACAGTCGAACGTATTCGTCTGGTTCGGAGAAGCGCCGAATTCATAAGGGGTATTCAGGTATTTCTTACCTGAAGCAATCAGGGCTTCCCCTTGCTTCTGCAGCAGGGAAGGGCTTCTGTAATCCGTGAATTTCGGCTTGGAAGATACATATCCTCTCATATGATCTGTGGTCCGAACCTCCAGCCAGAGGGCATTAACCTCACGGATGACATGGACCTTGCTTCCGGCGGGCAGCAGGCCCAGACTGGTGGCGCTGCTCCCGGCATCCGGGGTGCTGCGCAGGTTGACCCCCCAGGTGACCGAGGTCTCATAGGCGGACGCCGAGGAGATAAGGACAGAGCCCGAAGCCGGCTCCCAGCTCACCTCGCTGCCCAGGGCTTCACTGACGAAGCGCAGGGGAATCATACTGTAGCCTTGCGATAGTTGTCCCGGTACCGCCAGCTGGGTGGTCTTCCCGTTCAGCAGAGCAGTGGACGAGCCTAAGGTATAGGTAAGTGCAGTGCCGCCTTTGACGGCAGTTACGGTCTTGCTTGCGTTGTTCCAGGAGAGCTCAGCCCCCTGGGCCTCGAACAGCCCCCGCATGGGAACCAGTACAGTCCCGCTGATGTTCAGCGGCCGGGTCTCCGGCTGAAGCTGCTGCCCGTCCAGGTAAATGGAGATGGGCTGGGGTGAGGGTGCTGCATCTGCATGGGCATTACCGCCCGCCGTAGCGGTCAGGGCCAGTCCTAGCAGAGACAGCAGTATAGTTGTTCTGGTTGTCATGGATTCATCACCTTATGGATAGATTTAACTCTCTCCAGTTAGACGCGATTGGTGTGAATTGGTTTTGTGCCAATTGTTGGCAACGTTTCGCAGACAAGGCTGTAAGAACCGCGCTTGACATCCGCTAGGATGCAGATTACAATCTAACCAGTTAGTTATAAATAGGAATAGGGGGTAACAACCATAACCACAACTGGGAACAAACGCAGCGCCAAAATCTACGATGCCGCCCGGACCCGGGGCGTTATCCTGGATGCAGCCGAGGAGATCTTTGCCGAGTCCGGCTTCTCAGCGGCACGGATTGATGCCATTGCGAAGGCTTCCGGGTATAACAAAAGCCTGATCTACCAATATTATGGCGACAAATTAGGGTTGTACACGGAAGTGGTCAAGCGGGCGGACCAGGTTAGTGAACAGATCACCGGCTCGTTCATCAGCGAATTGCTGAAGGATGAGCAGCAACTCAAGGACCCGTCCGCATTCAAAAATTTCGTGGATTACTGGACCCGTCAGACGGTCTCCTTCCTGCTGGAGCACCGGACTTACCTGAGAATCCTGTTCTGGGAGGCTGCGGAAGGCTGGAAGACCTTGAATCAGATCAGCTACCGTCTTGACGATGATCCTCAGATGTATAAGGTTGCATTGGCCGCCCAGAGGAACGGAATCCTCCGCCGGGATCTGGACCCCGCACTCTTTCCGATGCTGGCCATGAACATGATTGCTATGACACTGCAGTCGTCTTCAAGGTTCGAGCACGTGTTCGGCAATCTGGATTCCCCGCAGAATAGAGAGCAGGCCACCAGTCAGATCGTACAATTTATTATCCATGGCGTCATGGAGCCGTCTTTACTGTAAGGGGCGGCTTTTTCTTTTCAGTAATTATAAACAACTAGTTAGTTTTAAATGAACAGATAAAGGAGAATCAGAGATGGAGAAGGCACCAAAGGGAACCAATCTAATCATGGCTATTCTAATTATCGGGACAATGGCGGGGCTGTTGAATCAATCCTCGCTGAATACGGCACTGCCTAACATTATGGGTGAGTTCCGGTTGTCTGCGAGTACCGTGCAGTGGTTAACGACCGCTTTTGCACTGGTGACGGGTATTGTTGTTCCGATTACAGCTTATCTTATTCAGCGCTTCACGACGAAGCAGGTATTCGTCTTTGCGATGGGCATGCTGACTGCGGGGACGCTTCTGTGTGCGGTTTCCCCGAGCTTCGGCCTGCTGCTCACCGGAAGAATTGTGCAGGCGGTCGGAGTGGGCATTATGCTTCCCCTGGTCCAGACCCTGACGTTCATTCTCATCCCGGTAGCCAAGCGCGGGTTCACGATGGGGCTGATCGGGCTGGCGATTAACTTCGCTCCGGCGATCGGACCTGTGCTGAACGGCTGGCTCGTGGAGGATCATTCCTGGCGCTTGTTGTTCTATATTCTGGCTCCTTGCTCGCTGCTGCTTACGCTCCTGGGCGTGTTTCTGGTGAAGAACGTGACGCCACAGGTAAAAAGTAAGGCCGACGCGCTCTCCATGACGTTATCCTCGCTCGGCTTCGGCGGTGTGCTGTACGGATTCAGTGTCTCCGGCAGTCAAGGATGGGGAAGCACCGAGGTGCTAATTTCCCTCGCGGTCGGGTTCATCGCACTCTGCCTGTTCGTGTGGCGGCAACTGAAGATGGAGAATCCTCTGCTGGAGCTGCGGGTGTTCACCAGTTCTGCCTTTACGATGGCTACAGTAATCAGTATGATCCTGATGATTATCATGCTGAGCGCGCAGCTCCTGCTGCCGCTGTATATGCAGACCATGCTTGGCTATACTGCGCTGAAGTCGGGTCTGATGCTGCTGCCGGGTGCGATTCTGATCTGTATCATGTCCCCGATAGCGGGAAGAATATTCGATAAAATAGGTGCCAGAACGATGGTCATCACCGGAATCAGCCTGACGGTCATCTCTGCACTGTTGTTCTCCAATCTGACGGAGCACACGTCCTATATGTTCCTGATGGTCGGCTACTCTCTGCGGATGGCTGGCGTCAGCCTGACCCTGCTGCCCGTCATCACCAGCGGAATGAATTCACTGCCGCCTGACTTGATCCGCCATGGTATCCCGGTGAATACCACACTGCGTACCGTCGCCGGTTCCATTGGAACCGCCCTGCTTGTCACTATTATGACCTACAGCGGCGGCGGCCTGAAGCAGACAGGCGATGTCCATAGCTTAATTCACGGAATGAATGTGGCTTCTATGGTCACCACAGGCGCCGCGGTGGCTGCGCTGATCCTGTCCTTGTTCCTCAAGCGCAAGGAGGCTCCTGCGCCTGCGGAGATTGCAGCGAAGGGCGTTGCTGTGAAATAACCGCTCATAGAATGCAGGGCAGCCCTTATCCTCAGTTCAAATAAAATACCTTCTGTTGCAAGAGATCGAGCGCCCGCTCGGTCTCTTTGCGTTCCTCAGCGCTCAGAGCCGCAATACGCTGCTCGAACCGGACAGCGATCTGTCCGAAGGCCTCATTCATCAACGCCTCGCCTGCAGCGGAGAGCGTAATTCCCTGTCTGCGGCGGTCAGCGGGGTCGGTGATGCGGGTACATAGCCCTTTTTCGCTAAGCTTCTTCAGCTCCCTGCTGGTATTGGGCATCGACATGTTCATGCAGTCGCTGATCTCGCTGAGCGTAACAGGCTGGCTGACGGCGATGTATTCGACAATCTTATATTGCAGCGGCGTTAAGCCGTCTGAGTTCACATCTTTGGAAATATCGTTCGTTATTTGATGGACGGCGGCAGTGAAGGCTATAAATTTCTGAAATAGATGGTTGTTGTCCATAAGATCACCTCAGAGGTCACGATACCAGAATAATTATCAAAAAACAATTATCATTTGACAAGTAATTTACGGCTGTGCTATGTTTTGGTTATCAAATGACAACTAAAGGGGAATACCACTGATGAATACACTTGTGATCTACACCCATCCGAACCATAAGAGCCTGAGCTACGCCTTCCTGGAGGAAGTACTGCGCGGCAGCAAGGAGAATGCCAAAATTACGGAAGTGAAGGTGCTTGATCTGTATGCGGCCGGATTCGATCCGGTCCTGGTGTTCAATGAAAATCGGCGCAGACGGGATATGTACCGGGAACCGGAGCTTGCAGAGTACAGGGAGCAGCTGCTATGGGCCGATCAGATCGTGCTGGTCTATCCGATCTGGTGGGGACGCCCGCCAGCGATGCTGATGGGCTACATCGACCGGATGTTTGCATCGGGCTTCGCCTACCGGGATAAGGGCGGACTTTTGCCTGAGGGGCTGCTCAAGGGGAAGAGCGTAATCTGCATTTCCAGCATGAAGGGGCCGACCCACTACCCGCTGCTGTGGCTGGGGAACTCGCATAAGATACTGATGCGCAAAGCCCTGTTCAACTACGTGGGCATCCGTAAGGTGAAGTTCTTCGAATTCGGTAACATGGAGAGCAAGAAGGGGAAGCATAGCAAGAAGCTGGAGCAGATCTACCGCTATTTCAAGACAGTGGGCTGAGGACGAAACATTTGGTTTGACATTCGGCCAACTTGTAACTACAATGGTTACATGATTAGTAATTACCGCTGTCAACGTGAGCTTTGATAGCCGGGATTGAAATACAACAACCCAAATGGAGGAATGAAGAATGAAGATCGCATTAACAGGAGCAACTGGCCAGTTTGGTTCCATCGTAGCAGAGACTCTGTTGAAGACCGTACCCGCTGAGAATATTGTAGCCAGTGTCAGAAACCCGGAGAAGGCAGAAGCATTGAAGGCACGCGGCGTCGATGTCCGCCATGGCGATTTTGATCAGCCGGAGACACTGGATACCGCTTTTGCCGGAGTGGACCGCCTGCTGATCGTCTCGGCTGACGGCGACAATGACACCCGTATCCGCCAGCATAAGGCAGCTGTAGATGCCGCTGTCCGTGCAGGTGTAGGCTTCATCGTCTACACCAGTGTAGGCGATGCTGATAACAGCTCCCTGTTCCTGGCTCCGGTACACCGTGCCACAGAAGAGTTCATCCGTGAATCCGGTATTCCGTATGCCTTCCTGCGCAACAACTGGTACCTGGAGAACGAAGCCGGCTCCATTCAGGCCGTGAAGGCCGGCGCTCCTTGGCTGACCTCAGCCGAAGACGGCAAGGTAGGCTGGGCTACACGCGGCGATTATGCTGAAGCGGCAGCGGCTGTTCTGGCTGGAGAGAGCCGTGAGAGCGTCATCTACGAATTGTCCGGCACTCCGCTTACCCAGGCAGAGCTGGCAGCGGTGGTCGGCGAGGTTCTGGGCCAGGAGGTTGCCGTGCAACAGGTGGATGATGCCACCTATGCGAAGGTAATGGGCGAAGCCGGTGTGCCGGAAGCGGCGCTGCCGATCGTGGTTGCCATTCAGGCAGCCATCCGTGATGGTGCGCTGAATATCGAGAGCGGCGACCTTGCGAAGCTGCTGAACCGTCCGCTTACCCCGCTGAGTGAAGGTGTACGCGCGTTGCTGGCGTAACTCAATCTGCAAGCAGGTTATATTATTACAAGAGGCTGCCTGTTCCGGTATTTGATACCGGCGGGCGGCTTTTTTGTGTATAGGAATTCTGATTTCTCGGCTGTTGAGGGTGGTGTTTATTTTTTTAGCCGGGATTGTGATCCAAACCTGAATTCGCTGCGTTTCAGTATATGTATAGGCAAACAGGCAACGTGAACAACACATATTACACCAATCTAAGGAGTGAAGTGAGATGAAGATGAAGAAATTAGTCGTTCCGATGTTAAGCTTGACCCTGATGATCCCTGCGCTGGCAGGTGCGGAGGCAGCCCCGGCAGCCGCGATGATGAAGGCTTCGGTGAATACACCGGCTGCCGAGCTGAGAGCAGGCCTGGATTATCTGCTCTCCGAGCATTTCACCCTTGCCGTAACTGCAATGACGACGGCTTATGACGGCACCAAGGACGCGGCAGCGGCCTACCAGGCGCTTGATCAGAACGCGCTCGATATGCAGCCCGCCATTGCTTCACTGTACGGCGATGCAGGAGCGGCAGAATTTGAACGGATTTTCCGTGCACATAACAAGTACACCGACGATCTGGTGAAGGCGACGAAGAACAAGGACACGGTGGCCGTCAAAGCAGCAGAAGATAAAGTTAGCGGCTTTGTAGACGAGTTCGGGAATTTCCTCGGCACGGCAACAGAGGGCAAGCTTCCGGCAGCTGCCGCGAAGCAGGTTATCCGCAGTCATGAGAACCATGTCCAGGAAGTGTTCGAGGATTATGCAGCCGGCGATTACAAGGGCGCTTATGAAGCCTACCGTAAGGGGTACGCAGAGATGTTCGGCATCAGCAAGGCCCTGTCCAGTGCGATTACTACGCAAATGCCTGCTAAATTCGAGAATACCAAGGCAGATACCAAGGCTGCTGATCTGAGATCCGCACTCAACCAGTTAGCGGGTGAACACTTCGCCTTGTCCGTCCTGCAAATGCAGGAGCAATATGACGGAAGAGCGGCTTCCAATGCGCTGATTGCAGCCGAAGCCATGAATACGGCAGACTTCAAGGCAGCCATTGCTTCCATCTATGGTGCGGACGGGGCGGCGGCCTTCGAGAAGATCTGGGTCACGAATCATGTGAATGCCCAGGCTGATTTCGTATCAGCAGTGAAGAACAATGATGCAGCGGCAAAAGCGGCAGTGGAAGCGCGTATCGCCGGCTTCACCACTGAATTCGCAGCCTTCCTTGATTCGGCTACAGCAGGCAATCTGCCGAAGTCAGCGGGGCAATCTGCACTGACCACTCACGAGAACCAGGTGCAGCAGGTGCTTACGCAATATGCAGCGGGCAGCTATGACGCTTCTTATAAGACGAACCGCGAGGGCTACAAGACGATGTTCGGTGTAGGCCAAGCGCTGGGCAATGCGATTGTTACGCAGTTCAACGACAAGTTCCAGGATGCAGCAGCACCCGCACCTGCAACACCGGCAGATCCTGCTTCCATGGTGAAAGTCTGGATGAAGGTGGGCAGCGGCGTCCTGAACATTAACGGACAAGTAACTCAAATGGATACCAAGCCGTTCATCTGGAGCGGAATGACCTACATCCCGCTTCGCTACCTGAGTGAAGGCATCGGGGCAGAGGTCAAATGGGATAAGCAAGCGCAGCAGGTTACTATTATGGCAGGCAACGACACCCTTGTATTCTGGATGAATAAGGACTTCATGGAAGTCAACGGCATGAGAAAATCCGTCGGCGCCAAAGTCTTCGTGAACGACGACAACAGAACCGTAGTTCCTCTTCGTTTCATCACCGAATTGCTGGGCTGGAACGTACAATGGGGCAATGCAGATCAGTCTATTACTTTGACTAAGAGTATGTAATTAAGGTGCAGAAGTTAACCCTCTATATTAGGCCAGGATTAAACCGAGGCCAAAAGTAGATCAAACCCGCAAGCGGCTCACTGTAACAGGTGCCGTTTGCGGGTTTTTGTTGCGCGCGGAATCCATATTTTACATTGACAACCTATCAGATAAGGAAGGTTCCACACATGAACAGCACCAGCCTTTTGGCGTACCTGTAGTAGTTATATTTGTCGTATGGGAGCGGTTCCCGTATCATGTACATTAATTAGGCAACAGACCTTCAAATCTGAATTATCGCAGGTGATCCTATCCGAATTTCTATTGAGCATATTAGCAGGGAGCAGCAAGAGGAAATCATCATCAGATGCTATGAAGCAACTGAAGAGATCAGTCAGATAGTACATAAGCTTAAGGCAGAGACCCTTGTCCTACTGGGAGTCCAGGAAGAGAGGGTCAGCCGCATTAAGCTCAGTGATGTCTATTATTTCGAAGCCGTGGACGGTAAAGTATTCGTCTACAGCGAGAACCAGGTGTATGAAGTGAAGCAAAAGCTGTATGAGCTGGAGGAGCTGTGCCGGGACAAGAACTGTTTTCGCGCCTCCAAATCAACGATTCTGAATATCGCCAAGATCGAGAGCGTGCGTCCGTCCCTCAGCGGCAGGTTCACGGCACTGCTTGATAATGGGGAACGTGTAGTCATTTCAAGACAGTATGTACCCGTACTCAAACAAAGACTTGGATTATAAAGGAGGGGTCACAGCATGAAGCGTTCTGAGGTTGCCAAAGACATCATCCGCGATTTTCTGGTTATCTTCGCATCCATCATCATTATCATTACGGTGCTGCGGCAGATTTTTATCCCGGAACTCGCCTTTGACCTGATATCCATCTATACGATTATGGGCTTCTCCCTGCTTGGAGCATTGACAGGCTTGATGTTGTACGCTCCTGAAGAGGTGAGCGAGCGGGCGATGCGTGTTAGAATTGTTATTCATTTTCTCCTGCTGGAGCTTCTGTTGATCACCCTTGCCAGCCTGATCGGAGCTGTGGCCAGTGTATCCGCTGCACTTCTGTTTGCCCTGCAAATCGCTGTAGTCTATGCCATTGTCCGTCTGCTGTCCTATGAGAAGGATAAGAAGGAAGCGGAGCAGATTAATGAGCGGCTGAAGGCGGTGAAGCAGGAAGTCCGCGAGTAATCCTGGAGTTAACCCCCGTTTCATGAAGAATTTTTGCATCTTATTGCCCTGTAGCTACAGCTTACCGTAAATGGGTATACACCCTTTTCGCAGTTTTTTATGATGAGATCATCATCTGACGCGAAAAGGAGAATCCCTATGCACAGCCGCATTAAGCTCATAAGCTGGATTAGAATTACCCTGTTTATCGTTTTCGTTATTCTGACATGGTCCCCCGTTATCGATTGGAGCTTCAGTTGGGTATTACTGGCGGTATTACTGTTTGTTTTTGCGCTGAAAGGCTCGGTGGATCTGATCCGCAAGAAGACAGACGTGAGACCGTTCAGGCGTTCAACCCGGGTGTGGAAAAGGCTGCTAACCGCTGTGGCGCTGCTAATCGCACTTATCCCGCCTATTCTGTTCCCGCAGTACCGTGCACCTGAAGTGACCGGGGAGTATGAAGTCAGTACGGCTGTATACACCTATACAGACCCTATCCGAGTAGAGGAGTTTACAGATACGGGGGAGCACCGGCGGGTGAATGTGGAATTCTGGTATCCGCGCCATACGGAGGGCAAGTATCCGCTGATCGTCTTTTCTCATGGAGCCTTCGGGGTTAGAGAGAGCAACGCTTCAACCTTCACGGAGCTGGCCAGTCACGGCTATGTTGTGGTATCCATCGATCATCCATACCATTCTTTTTATACACAGGGTGTGGACGGGAAAGTCACTACGGTTAATGCAGCGTATATGCGGGAGGTTAGCGATTCTAACAAAGATGGAGTGTACACCGTAGAAGAGTTGTACGGACTTACGCGTAAATGGATGAAGCTGCGGACCGCGGATATGAATCTGGTGATTGATAATATTCTGGAGAAAGCCGCCAGTAGCGGAGACCCCGTGTACCAACGGATAGATACGGAGCACATTGGCGTAATCGGCCACTCTATGGGTGGTGCGGCAAGCGTCGCGCTTGGCCGGGAGCGCAGCGATGTGGATGCTGTTGTGAATCTGGATGCCCCGTTCTTCACCGAGCTGGTTTATGACCGGAAGATCAATGATCTGGCTGCCACTAATGAGCCCTACCGCGTACCGCTGCTGAACCTATATACGGACGATGTGTGGAGACAGCTCGGGAAGAACTCGGCTTACGCAGCGAATAACAACGCCAATCCGAACTTCAAGGACGCGTATACCGTTCATTTTGAGGGGGCCAAGCACTTAAGCCTGACCGACCTGCCGCTGTTCTCCCCGATACTTGCCAATGTGCTTCAACACGGACGGGCGGATATCGATAAGTATTACTGTATTGAGACGATGAATAGGCTGATTCTTGAATTTTACGACTATACGTTAAAAGGCACTGGGCAGTTTGCACCGCAGGCGGTGTATTGAGGGTGAAGAAGAATCAATTGCTACATATCCAAGACAGAGGACTGAACCAATTCCGCTATCCCTTCCTCTAACCCCGTCAGACCCTCATCCTCCAGCCACTCCGGCGGGACGAGCAGATAATGGCTGGAGCTGCTCTTCAGGTAGCTGTAGATGATCTGGGCCTCGTCGATCTTGTGGCGGCTCATCTCTTCCGTAGCGGCGGTCTGGCTGCTGCTGCGGAAGACCTCCCGGGCGGATGCCGCGATCATCCCGGTAAGCTGCCCTTCGTTCAGCGCGTCTCTTGCCAGCAGGGTGCGGTAGAGAATCACGCTGCCCTTAATCAGGATCAGCTTATGGGACTGTTCGTCCACCGGCTCCAGCACGATAATATTCTTGTTCGCTCCGGTGAATTCAATCACCTGCTCCTTCTGCAGCAGCGAGTGGACGGCTCCCAGATAATCGCGGAATTTGGCTGCGGTCTCGAAGTCGAACCGCAGCGCAGCGTCCTCCATCCGGGCTTCCAGTCCGGTTACAATTCCGCTGTCCTTGCCTTCCAGCAAGCAGATCATCTCGTCTATGACGGCTTCATACTGCGCCACAGCTGCCTCCCCGCCACCGCACATGCCGATACATAAGCCCAGCGAATGGTTCAGGCAGCGGGAGCTGCGGGCATGGGGACTGCTGCACAGAATGCGCTGTGATTCCTTGATGCCCAGCACCGCTCTCTCCACCGTACTCCGGCTGGTATAGGGGCCATATACAAGGCTGCCCGCCTCTGTACTTGGCTCGTAGCCTATCTCAATCTGCCGGTAAGGCGCCTTGTCCACGATGGAAATATAGCTGTAGGCGAGCGGATTCTTCATTTTGCGGTTATACATCGGCTTGATCTCTTTGATCAGCTGGCATTCCAGCATGAAGGCCTCCAGCTCTGTATCGGTCAGCCGGTAGTCCAGATCGCGGATATGCTTAACCAGCTGCTTCACCTTAGGCGAATGCCCCTTATTATTATAAAAATAAGACTGGACCCGCTTCCTCAGCTGCTTCGCCTTGCCGACATAAATCACATGACCCAGGCCGTCCTTCATCAGATATACGCCAGGCGTCAAGGGCAGGCCGGCGACCTTGTCTGTTAGCTGTGCGGGCATGGCAGCCGCCTCCGTTCATCAGTTTCTTCCGTATCTTTCAAGTATAGACCATGCCGCCGCCACCTGCGACAGGAAAAGCTCTTCCCGGTCCTCCGGCAGAAGCGTGTGACATAACCCACAATGTCTCCCGGCCAAACCCTCTATCATTAACGACATGAACGACAGGCATGAACGTATGCGATCAAGTAAGCTGGGGGGCTGCTGATGAAGTATTCGATCGGTGAATTTGCATCCATTCTTGGAGTGACGGCAGATACACTGCGCTTATATGAGAAACATGATATTGTCCGGCCGATGAAGGATCATCATAATAACTACAGGTATTTCAACGATCTCGATGCACGGAATTTATTGACGAGCAGATGGTACCGGAGCATGCAAATTCCGCTTCAGGATGTGGCCGGGCTGATTAAGGAAGCGCCGTGTGAGCAAGTGATGGAATCGATTGCCGCTGCGGGTATGCAGCTGGAGGAGGAGATCCGGCGCAGCACGTTGCTGCTCGGCAAGATTCAGGAGATTCAGGCGGAGCTGGCGCAGGTCAGCGCATCCCTGTATACGTGCAAGATGAAGCAGGTGCCGGGCATGTACCGGATTCAGCAGACGAACAAGAATCATTTGCTGCACAAGGAGGAGCTCAAAGACACGGTCCAGGCGTGGATGGAGCTGCTGCCGTTCACCTTCTATTCCTTCCGGGTAGAGAATAAGGCAGGCGAATGCGTCTGCGGATTAGGGGATCTGCAGTATAGCTGGGGACTTGGTCTGCTTGCGGAGGATCAGGTGAAGCTCGGGGTTTGCTTGAATGATGGTGTAGAGGTTCTGGAGCCGGCGGTCTGCATCTCTGCTGTCATTGTCAGCGGCCACGAGGATTACCTGGAGCGGGGGGCTTTCGGGTTCATGCTGGAGTATGTGCAGTCAAGGAATTATAAGATTTGCGGAGATATCAGCGGTAAAATTCTGTTCACCGAGCGCACGCGTAACGGCAGCAAAACGTATCTGGAGATTAATATTCCGGTAGAAGCGGAGTAGCATCCGCTCTACTTTGAGAAAAATTTCACATATTGTTCATTGACCTTGGTACTGTACCAAGGTTTACACTGTGTGCGGTAGTCAGCAGTTCTATTAGAGAGAGAAACAGGGCTGCATTAACCACACAGGGGGAGAAATTGATGCGTAAGCAAGCAACAAAGCAAATGTTCTTATTCGCCGTATGTCTGGTATTGGTCCTGTCGCTCCTTAGCGGCTGCAGCGGTAACAATGCCGCTGCACCGGCAGCTTCAGAGCAGCCGTCTGCCTCGCCGCAGGCGTCGCAGCCAGCGGATACAAGTGCTGTACCGGCAGGCTTCAAAGCGGGAACCTATAAAACAGAGGCTGAAGGCAAAGACGGCAAGATTCAGGTTGAGGTGACTCTTGATGATCATTCGGTCATTACCGGAATCAATGTGGTCAGCCAGAACGAAACCGCCGGCATCGGGGTAGAGGCGATCAACAAGGTCAAGGAGGAGATTCTATCCGGCCAGACCCTGAATATTGATGCCGTCAGCGGGGCGTCGGAGTCCAGCAAGGCGATTCTGACCGCTGTGGAGGAAGCGCTTAAGCAGGCGGGCGGCAATGTGGAGGCTTTTAAAACGAAGGCTGTAGTGAAATCGGGAGAAGGCAAGACCGAGCAGCTGTCGGCGGATGTTGTCGTTGTGGGAGCAGGTGCTTCGGGTGTATCGGCAGCGGTATCAGCAGCGGATAAGGGCGCGAAGGTCATCCTGATCGAGAAAACAGCGACGATCGGCGGCGCGAGCAACCTGTCCTGGGCGGGTAAATTTTACAACTCCTCTGCCGCGCTAAGCAGCGGGCTGAAAGTGGAAGTTGAGAAGGAGATTGCTGACTGGATCGTGAATAACCACTGGCGTGTGGATGCGGCGGCGATCCGCCAGTACGTCACGAAGTCGGGCGAGACCTATGACTGGCTGACCGGCAAGGGCTACACCACTACCTTCCTGAACTTCGCCGGGGAACAGCTCCATATGCTGCCTCCTTATGAGACCCGCCAGGAGCTGCTGCGCAAGATGCTTGCAGCATCCGTAGAGAAGGGCGGCGGACAGGTGATCACGGAGGCCACTGCACAGAAGCTGATGACGGGCGCTAATGGAGAGGTTACCGGAGTCGTGGCCAAGAAGTCTGACGGAACTACTCTGGAGATATCAGGAGCGAGCGTGGTAATGGCTACCGGCGGTTATGCCGGGAATAAAGAGATGGTTAAGGAAGCTTTTGGCTTCGAAGGCGTGAACGGCGGGCTTGGGCAGAACATCGGCGAAGGGCTGAAGATGTCCTGGGAGATCGGCGCGAAGGTGCCTGACAACTTCGGCGGGCAGATGCTGCACCAGACGCTGGCCAGAGCTACAGATAAGCTGAAGACGGAGTATGAGCCGTTTGAAGCCAGCTATCCAATGATGCTGTCTTACCTGCCAACCCTGATGAATGTCGGCCCTTCGGGCGCGAGATTCAGAGATGAGGCCGCGACGCTTACAGCGGTAGCGGCAGCGAATACCAGTGCTTTTAACGGAGCGTATCATCTGGTTATTGTCTCACAGGTGCAGCTGGATGCGCTTAAGACCAAGGGGATGAAGGGGCTTCAGGCGCCTAAGCTGCCGGGTATGCCGCCTGAATTCTATGCCTCCTATAAAGACAAGTTCACGCTGGACCAGCCATGGAAGGATGCCGATAAAGTCTTCGAATCCATGGTAGCGAACGGCGACGGCTTCAAGGGCAATACGCTGGAGGAGCTGGCGAAGAATGCAGGGATGGACCCTGCGGTGTTTGCCGCTGATTTCAAGCTCTATGAGGAAGCAGCGAAGACAGGCACTGATACGGAGTTCGGCAAGGCGAAGGAATATCTGGTTCCTATGGGCAGCAGCGGACCGTATTACGCCGTTATTGCCGAGATCAACAACCTCTGTTCGGTGGGCGGTCTGCTGGTCAATACCAAGTTCCAGGTGCTGAATGATAAGCGTGTGCCGGTCAAAGGACTGTATGCCGTGGGCGTAGAGTCTGAAGGGGTGCTATTCAACGATACCTATGTAGGCAACGGCGTTGGACTGGGTTACTCCTTCACCTCCGGGCGGCTCGGCGGCGAGGATGCGGCTGCGGGCGCATTGGCTAAGGAATAGCGCGTTATAAGTAATATTCCTCTTTTTGCCGATAAAGAGTTGTCCTGAACTTTACGCGCGAGAAGAGGAACGTTCGATGTATATTCCCATATCACGAATCAACGCCGCTTCGCTGACCCGCTCACCGCAACAGGCGGAGCACACTTCCGCCGGGTCCTCGCAGCTCAGCTTCCCGGAGATGATGGCGGCTGTGGGAGCGGCAATTGAAGATCAGGCACGCAGAATCAAGGCAAGGTACGGTCTGTCCGTCCGCATTATGGCGGTAGCCAAAGACGGCAGCAAGGGGAAGAAGACTGATGCAGGAGACCGGAGGGATCAGCGAGAGCTTGTAATCGCTCCGAATATTCTGCAGCAGATGAGCAAAGATCCTGTGATGCAGCGTAAGGTATATGGCTACCTTGACGAGTATGTGCGCGAGCCGCACCCCTCGCCCGGCCATAGCCTGATCGTTTACAGGGACGGCACCTCCACGCTTCTTCCTGCCGCCGCAAGACCGGCAGCAGTGCAGGAGATTACCCATCTACAACCCGGGCAACCGGAAATCGCGGGCAGCTTATACGATCAGGACAGGCTGAAGCAGCTCGCGTTCCTCCGGGCCAGGAGAGCAGGCAGGCACCGGTAACAGAGTGTAATCGCAAATAAGATCCCTGAATCCATGTGATGTGGAGGCGGGGGTCTTTTTGTTCGATCCTGCCGTCCCTGAGGCGAACAATAGCCTATCCTCCTGCATAGCATATAGCACCTGCTTGCTATTTGTAAGTAGAAAGGGGGCGTATGGCTAATGGGTATCCAGCTTACTGCGATTCACTGGGTGTATCTGGTGTTTATTGTGTTCATTCTGGCGCTTCTGATCAAACGGCGTGATACAACCATGATCTGTGTGACCGGGATTCTGGCGCTCGGGCTGCTGGCAACGGCGACGCTTAGCGGGTCGGTGTCGGGGATCTTTAACTCTTTTGTCTATGCGACTAAGGAGCTGCTCGGCACCATCATGATTATCTCCATTATCGTGGCGATGAGCCGGATTCTGATTATAACAGGCATTAATGAGACGATGGTATCGCCGCTCACCCGGTTCCTGCGCACACCGGCGATGGCCTATTGGGGAATCGGACTGATTATGATGGTAACCTCGTTCTTCTTTTGGCCTTCCCCTGCGGTAGCGCTGGTAGGGGCGGTTCTGCTGCCGGTGGCGGTCCGGGTCGGCTTGCCTGCGCTGGGCGCAGCGGTAGCCATGAACCTGTTCGGGCACGGGATCGCCCTCTCCGGCGACTATATTATTCAAGGCGCTCCGAAGCTTACGGCGGATGCCGCCGGTCTTCCAGTATCCAGCGTGATGCAAGCCAGTATCCCCCTGGTTGCTGTGATGGGGATTGTCACGACGGTGAGCGCATTCTGGATGATGAAGCGGGACCAGGAGAACGGCACCTGGAGAGACGGTCTGGTCGCTTCCCCGGGAACAGCAGAGCCGCTCGCTGATGCGGGGACGGAGGCTGACCAGCCTGTCTTCATGAGTGACCGTCTGCGCAAAGGTCTGGCTATCGCTATTCCGCTGCTGTTCCTGCTGGATGTGATCGGCATGTTCGTGCTTCACCTGCAAGGCGGCGATGCTACCGCGCTGGTTGGGGGGACCGCCGTGCTGATCCTGATTGCCGTTACCCTGCTGGCCCATCGCGGCCAGGGGCAGGGACTGGAGAAGATCACCGCCTATCTCATAGAAGGCTTCACCTTCGGCTTCAAGGTCTTCGGGCCGGTTATCCCGATTGCCGCCTTCTTCTATCTGGGCGACGCCGCCTTCACCGAGCTGTACGGCAAGGTGCTGCCGGACGGCTCGCACGGCATCGTGAACGACCTGGGCGTGGCCCTGGCCAATCACGTGCCGCTGAACGGGGCGGTAGGCGCCGTAACGCTGACGGTGATCGGCGCGATCACCGGCCTCGACGGCTCCGGGTTCTCCGGCATCTCGCTGGCCGGCTCGATTGCCGGGCTGTTCGCCGCCGCGATCCATTCCGGCGCGGCGACCCTGACCGCCCTGGGGCAGGTGGCCGCCATCTGGGTCGGCGGCGGCACCCTGATCCCGTGGGCGCTTATTCCCGCCGCTGCGATCTGCGGCGTCAGCCCGTTCGAGCTGGCCCGGCGCAATCTGAAGCCGGTCCTGCTGGGTCTGACGGCCATGACGATTGTCGCCATGTTCCTGGTGTAGGCGATTCTGAGCCGGGATCGCCGCATAAGATTGCGCTCTCCAATCCATCCTAGAGAGGAACAGAAACCGAGATGGAGGGGGAAGGATTTTATGAAGCATTACGAATCCAGTCTGCGCACCAACAGTACGGTGGATCAGGCGCACGATGCGGTGACGAAGCTGCACAACGCTGTAACCCAGGCTTCGAGTCATCCGACCGGGCAGATAATAGATCAGGCAGAGAGCAGTCTGGAGCACGCTGAAGAAGCTGTGCGCCATGCCCCGGAAGGTTCAGTCGGCAGACAAGGGGTCGAGCTGGTCCAAGAGAGACTGGAGGAAGAGAAGCGCAGATTGTCTTCGCTGGATGAGCAGGCAGGCGAATTCCAAGATTAAAGCCTGAAGCGGGCTAAGGTGAACAGGCATTCCCGGAGTTGATCCGGGGTGCCTGTTTGCTGTTGATGGTACCCAAGGAGCGAATGGGAGGCCTCTGCAATCATTTGTTATGAAATAGGTTATAAGGTAATGACAAGACCATTCAGGGGAGGTACATACTATGCCAGAAGCAGACAACACCGGTTCATGGAGTCCTCCGGAGACACCGGAGATGCTGTATGCCGCGCTTAAGGAGATTACCAAGTGGGAGAAAGAGCAGAATAGGCTGATGATCTGGGACCGGATTACCCGGCTGCCGTTCAAGCTGCTTGATGCAATTACGCCAAAGGTTATCCACGATAAGGTAGGCCGGCTGCTCGATGAACTGGGCGGCTACATCCAGAACGGCGGCAACTATCTGGTGGCCGGGCGCAAGGTGGGCAAGCTGATGGAAGAGACAAGCCGGGCGGCGGGAGCTCCGGAAGATGGGCCGTTTCCTCTGGCTGTGATGGATGAAGTGGCAATGAAGATCGCGGGGCGAAGCCGGAATACGGCTACGGCCCAGGGGGCGACTACAGGCTTCGGCGGGATTTTCACACTGGCTGCCGATATTCCGGCTGTGCTGGGCCTCTCTTTGAAGGCGATTCAGGAGATTGGCCTCTGTTATGGCTATGATCCGACCGATAAGACGGAGCGGATCTTCACCGTTAAGGTGATGCAGTTCGCCTCCTCCGATGTAGTGGGGAAGCGCACGCTGCTGAAGGAACTGAATCTGCAGGCGGGCGGAGACGGCAATATTCTGGCCGCAACCAAGGAGACCGTCTCCAGGATTCAGGGCTGGAAGGAGGTAGTGACCGTATACCGTGACAATTGGGGCTGGAAAAAGCTGCTTCAGACCGTTCCGGTCGCAGGCATGTTCTTCGGCGCTTACCTTAACCGGAAGACGCTGGAAGAGGTGACGGAGGCAGCGCGGATGCTCTACCGCAAAAGACGGATTATCTCCAGACTGGCAGAGCTGGAGCAGAGATGATACGCTGAGGGTACTGCAGCAGGGCACGCATGGATAGGAGAGAGAAGATGAAACACACAGTTTCACAGCATAACACTCAGGAGTTGATCGGGCAGGCGGAATCCTTCATCACGGCCTGCTATCTGGAACTGGGGTTAACAGAGGGTGAACGGGACCTGCGTCTGGCGGACATACGGGAAGAGGTGCAGCGCACAGGTACATACAGGCATACAGGAGAAGAGCTGGCGCACGGGGCAAGGATGGCCTGGCGCCATAACAGCCGCTGCATCGGAAGACTGTTCTGGCATTCCTTAGATGTGATTGACGCCCGCAGAGCAGAGACTGTAGAAGAGGTGGCGGAGGCGCTGCTGCATCATATGAAGCATGCGAATAACGGCGGCCGGATACGGCCGGTCATTACCGTCTTCCGCAGTGAAGAGGAGCAAGGCCGTGCCATCCGGATCTGGAATCATCAGCTCATCCGTTATGCCGGTTATCCCGATAACGGGGAGCATCCGCGTGCCGGTGATCCGGCTTCCGATGAATTCACTGCCGTTTGCCTTAAGCTGGGCTGGCAGGGCACGGGCGGGGATTTCGATATTCTGCCGCTCGTGATCAGCATCGGCGGGGAGGAACCCCGCTGCTTCCCTATCCCGGCAGGACTTGTACAGGAGGTGCCGCTCAGCCACCCGGAGATCCCTCAATTCACGGAGCTGGGCCTGCGCTGGTACTCCGTTCCGATTGTCTCGGACATGTGCCTGGAGATTGGCGGCATCCGTTACCCGGCAGCGCCATTTAACGGCTGGTACATGGAGACGGAGATCGGCTCGCGGAATTTCGGCGATACGGACCGCTACAACCGCCTGCCTGCGGTGGCAGATCTGCTGGGCTTGGACCGCTCCACGAATACCTCGCTATGGAAGGACCGGGCACTGCTGGAACTGAATCGCGCCGTCCTCCATTCCTTCAAGCAGGCGGGGGTCAGTATTGTGGACCACCATACCGCCGCAGACCAGTTCGTCCGCTTCCAGGAGCAGGAGCAGCAGCAGGGACGGGAAGTGTCAGGCAAGTGGGGCTGGCTGATTCCGCCGATGTCGCCGTCCTCCACGCCGATCTGGAATGATAATAAGCTGCGTGATTTGCAGCTAAGCCCGCGCTTCGTCTACCGGAAGAAGCAACAGGCCGACTCTGGACAGCGTGAGATTGAGGAAGCGAAAGGATGCCCTTTCCATCAGTCCATGAAGAGTGATTGATCAATTACCAATCGTTGCGGGAGCGGATGCTTCGGCATAAGGGGGAAGCCTATATGAATAAGCAATCCGCTAAGATCCGTTTACAGGGAGATGAGACCCTTACTGTGAATCGCCGGGAGCAGATCTTGGAGGCGGCGGTGATTGTTTTTGCCGAGTATGGCTATTACCGGGCAACAACCGCGCAGGTGGCGGAGAAGGTGGGAATCTCTCAGCCGTATATCTTCAAGCTGTTCAAGAATAAGGAGGAGCTGTTCTTAGCTGCACTAGAGCGTGCGTTTGAACGGATTCTCCGTACTTTTGCCGGATTTCGCGCCCCCAAAAAACAAATGCTAGCCGAAGCCATCCAGTTATATGAGCAGCTGATGGAGACTTATCCGAACGAGCTGATTCTGCAGGTGCAGGCAAGCGGCATCCGGGATGAAGCGATCCGGCAGGCCATGCAAGCTGGAATGCAGGAGGTAACCGGTCTGATGGAGAGTAAGTTTACCGCAGCCGGGTTTGCGCATCCTGAGGTGAAGGTCAGCACCTTCCTGGCTAACTCGATGCTGTGCAATATGGCTCTTACGCTGGGTATGCCGGAATTGAAGCCGAAGCGTAAGTAATTTATGGGCCAGCGGGCAATTTGCACAAGATACAAATAGTCACGTTACCCATTCTGTGATACTATTTATTTCTATATCCAATGAGGAAGTGAAGCTTAATGATCAGCATTACCATTCCGTCACCGGAAGTTATTATTTACAAGCAAGCGAACCCTGAGCTGAGCCATATTTACGGATTTACCGATTTCCACCTGATTACCCGTGAAGCCGGCGGCATCTTCATGTTCTACAATGATCAGGACGAGCTGTTATTTGTGGGCAAGGCCCGCAAGCTGAGACCTCGGATCAAGAAGCATTTCGAGGACAATGTATCTGTGATGAAGCCCCACCGCGATGAGGTTACCCGCATTGAAGTCTGCCTCGTCGAAGATCCGGTGGACAGAGAGATCTATGAGACCTACATTGTGAACAAGCTTCGCGCGAAATACAATGTCGAGAAGGTTCTGTATAAATAAGGTTTGACGGAAAAGGCGTGGTCCCTGCGGACTGCGCTTTTTATTTTCCCTGCTCCAAGACCCCGATTCCGCAGCGTTTCCTCTTGTTTTAACTAACGAAATTTGAGACAATAAGGTATTGTTGCTGCTAATGTCCCTGTCAAGGTAAAATAGATAGGTTGAACTTTAATGTTTTGAAAAGAGGATATGAAATGAATAAAGAATCCATTTATGGATTGACTTTGGAGCAATTAACGGCATGGCTGCTGGAGCATGGGCACAAGAAATCCCGGGCCACTGCGGTCTGGGAATGGCTGTACCGCAAGCGGATTACCAGCTTCGCCGAGATGGACGGAATGAATCAGGAATGCACAGCGCTGCTGGAAGAGCATTATGTGTTCCAGACGATGGAAGAGCATGTGAAGCAGGAATCAGCCGACGGTACAGTGAAGTTCCTCTTCCGCCTCCATGACGGCAACCTGATTGAGACCGTGCTGATGCGGCAGAAATACGGCTTGTCCGTATGTGTCACTACTCAGGTCGGCTGTAATATCGGATGCAGCTTCTGTGCGAGCGGACTGCTGGCGAAGAGCCGGGATCTGACCAGCGGCGAGATTGTGGAGCAGATTATGAAGGTTCAGCATTATCTGGATCAGGCAGGCCACGGCCAGAAGGTCACCCATGTCGTGGTTATGGGGATCGGCGAGCCGTTCGATAACTTCCGGCATCTGCTGAACTTCCTGATTACCATCAAGGATCATAAGGGTCTGGCGATTGCCGGCAAAGGAATCACTGTATCCACTAGCGGCCTGGCGGATAAAATCAGAGAATTCGCCGACGCCAATATGCAGGTTAATCTGGCGATCTCGCTGCATGCCCCGAATAATGAGCTGCGGACACAGATTATGAAGATTAACCGGGCCATTCCTATAGAGAAGTTAATGCCGGCGATTGATTACTATCTGGAGAAGACGAACCGGAGAATCACGCTGGAGTATATCCTGCTGAAGGATATCAATGACCGCGAGGAGCATGCGCTGGAGCTGGCTGAGTTAATCGGGGACCGCCGCCAGCTGGCGAACGTCAACCTGATTCCGTATAATCCCGTGGATGAGCATAGCCAGTATCAGCGGAGCAGCCGGGAGTCGGTGCGTGCCTTCTTCGATACGCTGAAGAAGCAGGGCGTCAGCGTCAGCACCCGTCTGGAGCAGGGCGTTGATATTGATGCGGCCTGCGGACAGCTGCGCAGCAAGCAGATCAAGAAGACCAAAGGCAAAGCCGCAGATACTGTGTTACAATAATCTGGCAGTGAATTGAGAAATGAGGAATGCAACTTGTTGACATTTACAAGCTACACCGTGGAGAACGTAAGAGATCCATTTAATATCCTAAGCGGCAAGCGATATGAGTTCGTCGTGAACATTGATGTGCCGGAGGATGATGAGCTGTACGTGGAGAACGGCGTGTCCGCCCGCGTGATTGTCAAAGTGGAAGAAGAGCAGACAAGCATGGTCAGCTACGATCTGCTGGAGACCTCCTCAGGCCAGCTGCTCGATTTCGATATGGAAGAAGATGAGGAAGCGGCGCTGCTTCAGTTCTGTTCGGAGCATGTACCTGCATAGTAAGAGGCGGCAGCCGACAAAGAAAAAGGAACTGCTCATTTCAGCAGTTCCTTTTTTGATGCTTGATTCGCAGAGTACTTAGTTGCTGAATGTGGCTAAGGTTAGCCGCGAGGAGCAAGAGTGAACTTGGTATGCTGAAAAACGAGTACTATTGGCTGGTACAGCGGCATCTGCCCCGAATGTATGTGAAAAACAGCATACATTGTACTCGGATGTAGGTATATGGCTCGAATGTAATCGGTTTTCCGATTACAATCAGCCCGGGAGCCCTCGCGCTGCCAAATGTAATCGGTTTTCCGATTACAATCGCCCCGGAAGCCCTCGCGCTGCCGAATGTAATCGGTTTTCCGATTACAATCGCTCCGGAAGTCCTCGCGCTGCCGAATGTAATCGGTTTTCCGATTACAATCAGCCCGGAAGCCCTCGCGCTGCCAAATGTAATCGGTTTTCCGATTACAATCGCCCCGGGAGCCCTCGCGCTGCCGAATGTATGTGAAAAACAGCATACATTGCGCAGCGCAGGTAATCCCATCCATCCGATAGGATCATTGTATTCAAATGAATTCAATTCCCGGCCTCACTAGCCCAAGCAGCCTTCCACATAATAATGAATCTGCTTGTTCCACCACGGCCAGTCATGGCTGACATCATGGCCCCAGTAGTCGATCCGGGCCGGAATACCCTTCTGCGCCAGCACCTCCTGAAGCAGCCGGGTCTCATGAAGCATCTCGTCCTCATACGCCCCTTGACCGACACAGGCGATAATAGTGCTGCTGCGGTACTGGTTCAGATAATGTTCATCCGTCAGCCCCGGCAGATAATGCAGCGGTGAATTAAGATAGACGTTCCCGCTCATATAGTCGCCGAAGAAGTAGTAGGTGGAGTAAACGCCGCTCAGGGCGATTAAGGTATCGAAATAGTGCGGATAACGGAAAAAGAAGCTGGCGCTGTAATAAGCCCCCATCGAACAGCCGGAGATCAGAATGCGCTGGTTGGTCCCGCCGTTATTCTGTTTGCTCTCATGGAGGATGCCGGGAATCAGCTCATGCGCAATATATTTGTCATACTGCTCATGACGGTGTATCCGGTCCTCATTGTTCCAGTGGGTGGAGAAGAAGGTCTCCTCATCCAGACTGTCACAGGCCCAGATCTGCAGCTTGCCCGCTTCAATGAAGGACGAGAGCGTATCGATCATGCCCGAATCCTCATATTGATAAAAGCGTC
Source organism: Paenibacillus sp. FSL H3-0469 (assembly GCF_038051945.1). Classification (NCBI taxonomy): domain Bacteria; kingdom Bacillati; phylum Bacillota; class Bacilli; order Caryophanales; family Paenibacillaceae; genus Paenibacillus; species Paenibacillus sp. FSL H3-0469. The sequence goes on along the minus strand of NZ_CP150302.1, from coordinate 4,148,495 downwards.
CAAGTGAGGTGGGGAAGACGAGCATCGGTTTGCCGGCGTGGCCGTATATTTTATACTCCATGTCTCTGCCCAGGTTGTGGCTGTACTCCTTATGGTAGCTTATCCTCATCCGTTAACACATCCTATCCCTCTTCTTGTTGAATATAGCCTCTAATGTCTCTGACCTCCGATAGCTCGGGGGAACGGAACTGATAAGCGCGGTTGCCCATTGCTCTGCTGAAGACTTCTTCAATCTCGTCATAATTGACAATCTTCCCGCCGAATGCCCGGTAGATGTCCTCATGGCTGTGAGCGTAATGCTTATGATTCTTGCGGCTGGCATAGCCGGTATAATATTTACCTTCGTATGGTCCGCCAACCTCATTGTGCACAACCATGCTGGCCCATTCCTTATACACATTGACATCATAGGCGAAGTTAATGGCATCAGTCATCCAGGCGCCAGGCGGACGCATATTCACTTCCAGGGCAATGATCCGGCCATCCTTGTGCGATTTGAACAGCTCGATATGGAAGAACCGTTCCCGGATGTCAAAAGCCTGCAAAATGCTCCGCCCCGCCTCCTCCACCTCCGGGCTGATCTCCCGCAGACAGAAGTAGTAGAGGTGATTGTCCGTGTTGACGACATCCATCACACTGTTCTCGAACAGGTGGCTGACCGCGAAGCGCACATTCCCGTCCCTGTCCACCAGGCCGTCATAGGTGAGAATAACCCCGTCTATGAATTCCTCAATAATGAAGGCAACATTCTCCGGCTTCGTGTCAAAAAAGTGCTGTAGCTCCTCTTCGTTATTGATCTTATACGTATTACTGGCCCCGGAGCCAAGATCGGGCTTCACCACCAGCGGGAAGCCGGCGCTCTGGATGAAGCTCTCGACGCTCTCACGCGTTGTGCCGGTGGAGAACTGGACGGTGCTTACCCCGCTTTTGCGGAAAAATTCCTTCATCTTGGACTTCTGCTTCAGATTATGGACGAAATCCGACTTGGTGCCGTAGATGTTAAAGTCCGTACGGATGGCAGCATCCTGCTCCAGCCAGTATTCGTTCAGCGACTCGAAGCGGTCAATCTTGCCGTATTTATGGGTGAAATAGCCGACAGCCCGCAGAATCTCCTCATAGCTCTCCAGATTGCTTACCTTATAATATTCGGTCAGTGCCGATTTCAGCTTGTCCTCCAGCTGGTTATAGGCTGCATCGCCAATCCCGAGCACCGTGGCCCCCTGCTCCCGCAGATGCGTACAGAATTCAGCGCTGTTCTTGGGGAAATGCGGGGAAAAGAAAATAAAGTTCATGCAGACCGGCCCCTTTGACTAAAATATAATTCCGAGTTATTTTGTATGATTAATTCAATCTACCAGCTTCGCCAGTATCCGTCAATCCTCTTCGTGCTATTTTTGCTGCAGGGTGCGGTTGAGCCGGGCGAGCAGTCCGCTGAAGAGTCCGCAGTCCTCCGGGGACCAGTCCTCGAAGATCTCCCCGTAGCGCGCAAGCCGGATGTCCCGGGCCTCGGCGAAGGTCTGTGCACCAAGCGCAGTTAGCTGAAAATAGCTGGAGCGCCCGTCCTGCGGATCAGGCACCCGCTCCACATAGTTCTTCGCCTCCAGGACGCTTGTCTGCCTGCTGATGGTAGAGGTGTCAAGGCCGAATTGTTCGGCAAGCGCCTTAACGCCTACCTTGTCGTGCGTCGACAAATGCTGGAGCAGGGTATACGAGGAGCGGTCCAGACCGCCATGCTTCTTATCCAGCGAGCCGTGGCGGATCAGCGTAATCAGCTCCTGGTTCAGAGCTTCGAGGTGCTTGTCCTTCTGTTCGTCAGCCATAGTTAGATTCCGTCCTTTACCGGTTACTTTGTCATATGTCTCCCTAGTATAATTGATAATACCGGCCTTATGCTAAGGCCGCCTGATATTCTCGCCTCATTATGAAAGAAGCATGAAATAAGTCACATTGACTTTCAAACATATAGTTGTATAATACACATATATTAAATTTATTGTATCATACACCTATATTAAGGTGAACCGCAAAATAGAGGAGAGAGCGCCCTTGAGCAGTCCGGCGGCAAAACATTCATCATTCTGGCTGATTATTCTGGCCATTTTTTTCGGAAATTTCATGGCTATTCTCAGTACAACCACCATTAACGTAGCGTTCCCGGTCTTCTTGAAGGACTTTCACGCCGGGATCAGCACCGTACAGTGGATGATTACCGGCTATCTGCTGGCTACCGGCGTCATTGCGCCTGTGGTGGGTTATTTCGGGGATAAATGGAGCTATAAGGTTCTGTACGTATTCGCCCTGTCGGGCTTCACCTTGTTCTCGGCACTATGTACGGTGGCTTGGAATATTCACTCACTGATTACCTTCCGCATTATCCAGGGAATATTCGGCGGCCTGATTATCCCCACCACCATGACGATGATTTATCAGTTTATCGACAAAGAAAAGCAGGCCTTCGCCATGAGCCTCTGGAGCCTGTCCTCGATGCTGGCGCCTGCCTTCGGCCCGACACTCGGCGGCTGGCTGACCGGATACTTCGGCTGGAAATCGCTGTTCGTGATTAATCTGCCGATTGGCCTGATTGCCATTGCCGTAGCTCTGAAGTGCCTGCCGTTCCAGCGGCAGAACACCGGGAGCAGAAGCTTTGATCTGCCGGGCTTCGTCACAGTCATTCTGAGCAGCGCGTTCATTATTCTGGCCTTCAACAAAGGGGGCGCCTGGGGCTGGACGTCATGGAATACCCTTACCCTGCTGCTGGTCGGGGCGGCGGCCTTAACGTATTTCATCCGCAGGGAGCTTTCGCTCCAGGAGCCGCTGCTGAACCTGCAGGTCTTCCGGCAGAGCCGGTTCACCTACAGCTTGATCATCAACTGTATTATCACCGTTGCGTTATACTCGGGGACCTTCCTAATCCCAGTCTTCCTGCAGGATATCCAGCAGTCCACCCCGCTGAAGACCGCGCTGGTGCTGCTGCCGGGCTCGATCGTGATGGCTGTACTGTCCCCCGTGGTCGGCAAGCTGTACTCCCGGATCGGCCCGTTCTGGCTGATCCTGGGCGGCATTCTGCTGCTAAGCGCCTCGACCTGGGAGCTTGCCCACATCACGCTGGCCGTGACCCATACCCGTGTAGCGGTGCTTATGGCGGTGCGCAATGTCGGCATTGCACTGGCCTTCATGCCGGTGACCAATGCCGGCATGTCGGCGGTGCCAAGAGCCATAACAGGCCATGCCTCCTCTGTAACCAACTGGGTCCGCCAGGCTACAGGTGCCTTGTCCATTGCCGTATTCAGCTCGCTGCTCGCTTCCAGATCGCTGGCCCATCAGCAGGAGCTGGCGGACGGGACGGCCCGGGCAGCGGGTTCTCTGCTGAAGGCGCAGGGGATGACGATGGGCGTACAGGATATTTTCCTGATCGCTACGGCAGTGGGACTGCTGGCTATTCCGCTGACCTTCCTCCTGCGAGGCAGTAGCGGCAAGCCCGCAGCTGCCCCTGCTCCACAGGTGGAGACTTGAAGCTGTGACTCTGCCGTAAATACTCCTTTATCATGCGTTATAGCGCTTTCTCTTCGCATGTTGGGCGATTATGAGTTAGAATACTATAAAGCGAGCAAATAATAGGAGTTGTATACATGTCTAATAATGACGAAGTGTTTTTGACTAAAGAAGGCTTGGCTAAGCTGGAGGAAGAACTGAGGGAACTCAAGGGAGCAGGACGCAAGGAGCTTGCAGCCCGGCTTAAGCTGGCGATCAGCTACGGCGATCTGAAGGAGAACAGCGAATACCACTCCGCCAAGGAGGATCAATCCTTCATGGAGACCCGCATTATGATTCTGGAGAAAATGCTGATCAAGGCCCAGATCGTGGATGCCAGTAATATGGATCTGAGTACAGTCAGCGTAGGCTGCATCGTTATCCTTAACGATGTAGAGTACTCGGAGAAGATCGAATATAGAGTGGTTGGACCGGCGGAAGCCGATGTGCTGGACAACAAGATCTCCTACGAGAGCCCGCTCGGCAAAGAGCTGATCGGCAAAAAGGTAGGCGATATCATCAGCGTCAACGCCCCGATGGGGATCATCAAATACGAGCTGCTTGAGATCAAAATGCTGTAAATCGAAGAACTAACCGGAATCCCGTGACCTTAATTTAAGGGTGCGGGATTTTTTTAAAAATATAAGAAATTATATGTTGCACACGATAACTTATCCTTCTATTTCTCCCTGAAACGGTCCCGTCCTTTAAAAGGACGGCAAAGCCGTTTCCACTTGTAGATGAAGATAAGCGTGTAACCATTTCCATTTTCTGTGGTGCCGCGTCAGCGGCATGGATGGCTTTGTGGGGTTATTTTGTATAGTCTTGGGTACGTACGTAGAATTCAGTAGTTTTGCCTATCGCAGCCATATATCATCCATGCTACCGCAATCCATGCGGACTGGGAGGCCGTTATTTCAGACGTTTGGGCTATTCTGCACGCTCGGAGGACTGAGGTGCTCTTAACTAACTTATTTGCTCTTGTTTTCGGCTCGTCCAGACCCAATAACGGCCCCTCAGTCCGCAATAGCAGGATAGGTGTCTTTTTGGCAATATAAGAGACTCCCAGTCCGGCAATCACCCGAATTATTTATTTCATGCACCAAAAAACCGCGAAGCCGTGCTGCTGCGCGGTTGTTTGGTTGGGAATGTATGCAGCGGGCTGCCATAGGCAATTGCTATCAAGGATATTGCTTCCTTGTCTTAGACGCTCCCTGCTAAGGAGGGTTATAGTAGAAATAACTACTACATAGAGGAGTCCTGGCTTGTGATTCAGACTGTACTCACGACACTTGTTGAGGTCATCGTACCGCTGTCCATTCCGGTGGCCGCCGGAGCGCTGCTTGGACGGTATAAACAGCTCGATACGAGGCCTCTGCTGACGCTGTACCTGTATTTTCTCAGTCCGGCTATTATTCTCGACACGCTGGCTACGGCAGATATCTCCTTCGATGATGTCTATAAGACACTCTCATTCTCGCTGCTGAACCTGTTCCTCTTATGGGGTGTGGCAACGCTGATCGGCAAAATACTGAAGCTGGCTCCGCCGGAAGCCGCCGGCCTTACGCTCATTTCCACCTTCACGAACAGCGTCAATTACGGCCTGCCGCTGGTGCTGCTGGCCTTCGGCCAGCTGGGCCTGGACAAGGCATCGGTCTACGTCATCGCCCAGATGGTGATCGTGAATACGATCGGCGTGTATTTTGCCGCCCGTTCACAGTTCTCTGTACGCAGCGCGTTGAAGTCAGTCTTCTCGCTGCCGGCCATCTACGCCGCCATTCTGGCGCTGCTGCTGCGGGCGCTGGGTCTGCATATGCCGCATGAGCTGGCCTCGGGCGTATCCATGGCCGCCGGAGCGTATTCGCCGGTAGTGCTCGCGATCCTCGGTGCGCAGATGGTGAAGGTCCGCGCAGCGCATACGGAGCGTAATGTGCAGCTGGCCTTCTGGACAGGGCTGACCGTCCGGCTGGTGCTGGCTCCGCTACTGGCCGCGCTGGTGCTGCTCGCCCTGAACATCACAGGCCCCCTTTTCTCGGTGCTGCTGATTCTGGCTTCCATGCCGGTGGCAGTCAATTCCGTCGTCCTGGCCGAACGCTTCGGCAGCTCGCCTGCGCTGGTCTCGCGCTGTATCGTCTGGACGACACTGGCCTCCTTCCTTGTCCTGCCCGTGCTGATTGCGGCGGTGGGGGGATAGGCCCACGGGCCGATTGTATGCGAAAAACAGCATACAATTTGCTGGCACGGGGTACGCGGACCAAATGTAATCGGAAAACCGATCATAATTGGACTGGGTGCGCCGCATCAGCCAAATGTAATCGGAAAACCGATCATAATGGGACTGGGTGTGCCGCATCAGCCAAATGTAATCGGAAAACCGATCATAATGGGACTGGGTGCGCCGCATCAGCCAAATGTAATCGGAAAACCGACCACAATGGGATGGGGTGTGCCGCGTCAGCCCTCAGAAGTAATTATTAAGACACAGGCACTTCACTCATCAGTGCATGTACATTTTGATCAGGGTCTTGAAAGAACGTCATCCAGGTTGCGGTTTGACCCATCTCAGCTACTTTATGCGGCTTGTCCAGGAAATGTACATTCCGCCTGGCCAACGTTTCGTACGATGCGTGAATATTGTCAACCTGGAAATAGAACACCGAGCTGGGATGATCGAACCGCGCGTCTTCAGCAATGCTCAAGACCAGCTGAATTCCGTTACACTCCAGGAAAGTCATGTTTGGGATCTGAAATAACAGGTTGAGTCCTAGAGTATCTTGATAGAAACGAGTGGCAGCTTCCATGTCATGTACCCGGATAGATATTTGCCCGATGCCTTTAATTTGAAATTCTGAATTCATATAAATATCGCTCCCTTGTGTAGGTTGTATGTTCCACGCTGTAAATGTAACATGTGCCGATGAAGCATTACTTTTCCAAAATCACTTTTTTCTAAACATCTGGGGCGATAATCCCGTTCTTTGTTTAAACACTTTATTGAAGGAAGAGACATTGTCGAAGCCAATGCTTAGGCTAATCTCGGTTACACTGTTTTCCGTTTGAGAAAGGAGACGCTGTGCTTCAAATATCCTTTTTTCGAGGATGAACTGGTGTGGTGTTCTTTTGAAAAGGTGACGGAAGTTGCGGATCAGATGGTTTTTAGAGAGACATGCGACTTTGGAGACTTCTTCAAGAGACACGTTTTGGTTGTAATACGCATGCAAGTACTCGTATGCTACGGTTAACCGCCGGAACAGCTCCTCCCTGGTGGCCGGGCGCGTGCCGGGGACGGTATTAATTTCTTGAGCCATCTTCTGATGGACGTTAAGCAGTGCTTGGATTAGATTGTGATACTGTTCATCGATCCAGAGATTCTCGCTGCCGAGTACAGGCAAGGAATTCTTGAAGTTCTCGATAAGTGGAGTGATCAAGTGACTATGACGGTATGACTTTGTATAAAATTGCAGCGGGTGCTTAGATTCTGAGAATGGATCGTCCAAAGACTTCTCTGCTCCGACATGAATAGCTTTAAGAAATTCTTCAGCATAACCTGCCTTGAAAAATACACAAAAAGAGTCGACCTCTGTGTCTGACTCAATGTCTATTCCGTACGGCTCCCCCTCATTTAAAAGGAGATAGCCCTCTTCCTCCACAGCATAATGCCCGAGCTTTGTTTTGTAATAGGCACGGCCATTCCGAAATGTCTTTATCGAAAGGGGGCCAGCGCCTTCCCAATGATGAGTTTTACTTCTCGCTTGCAGAACGAAGTTCCGCTGGAACAAAGGGAATCTGGAGGTTCCCATCTATAGAGCTCATCCCCTTCCGCGGCTTGTTCATTCCATTCTACAATAAACCTTATTCATAACAAAGAAGCTCCCTCTTCATCATCTGAAGGGGAGCTTCTTGTGTCTTCCGTGGAGTTGGATTTAGTCCGGCTGGCCTTCAGCGACCTGGATGGTGAAGATGAAGGTAGCTCCGCCCACTACATCAGGCTTAGCATAGATCCTGCCGCCCATGAGGTCGACCAGCATTTTGCAGATGGACAGGCCGAGTCCGGTGCCGCCGAACTTGCGGTTGATGGTGGCACCGATCTGGGTGAACGGCTGGAACAGATATTTCATCTTGTCCGCCGGAATGCCAATGCCGGTATCTTCGATAATGAACTCCAGCTCCAGCAGCTTGTCTATGACCTGCCGGAGGCGGACATCCACCTTGACGCCGCCGGAATGCGTGAACTTGATGGCATTGCCGATCAGGTTATTCAGTACCTGCCGCAGACGGTTGGGGTCACCGATGAGCAGGGCAGGAATGTCAGGATCAATGGAGGTCTCCAGGGTCAGGCTGCGTTCCCTGGCCAGCGCCCGGAACAGATCAACGGTCTCCTTGAGGCAGGAGTGGAGATTGAAGAGCTCGTAATCCAGCTCCATTTTACCGGATTCGATCTTGGTGAAGTCCAGGATGTGTGTAATGACAGAGACAAGCGCGTGACCGCTGGTATGAATGATCTCGGCCATCTCCTGGTCGTCAGCGGACAGCTCGGAGGAACGAAGCACATCCGACATGGCAATAATCCCGTTCAGCGGGGTGCGGATCTCGTGGCTCATCATGGCGAGGAAGCCGCTCTTAATCCGCAAGGCTACCTCGGCGGTCTCCTTCAGCTCGGTCAGGATGCTGTTGGCGGTCTCCAGCTCCTGCGTTTTGAGCTGCAGCTCCTTGCGGGTCTGGTAGAGACGGACGAAGCCGTCAATCTTGCTTTTTAACACGGTCGGATGGAACGGCTTGGTCAGATAGTCAATCGCGCCGGCCGAGTAGGCCATCATATAATTCTCCAGTTCGGAGGTCAGCGAGGTTAAGAAAATAATAGGGATATCCCGTGATTTCTGACGCATCTTAATCCGCTTCGCCGTTTCAAACCCGTTCATGCCGGGCATGAGCACATCCATAATGATCAGGGCGAATTCCTGCTCCAGCAGGCATTTCAGAGCATCCATGCCGGTGAGGGCATGAACCAGCCGGTAGGGCGACTCCGCCAGCAAAGCCTGAACGGACAGGAACTCGTCTGCCCGGTCATCTACAACCAAAATATTAATCGGATACTCCATGCTGCCTCCTATTGAATCAACCATGATTTGAGCACTCTCACCAGCTGTGTGGTATTAATTGGTTTGGATATATAATCGCTCGCCCCAGCTTCGAGACATTTGACCCGGTCTTCCTCCAGGGCGCGGGCGGTCAGCGCGATAATGACAATCTGATCATAGCCCGGGTTACGCCGGATATGCTCCATCGTCTCGTAGCCGTCCATCTCCGGCATCATGATATCCATGAAGACCAGTTCAATGCCCGGGTGGGTCTCCAGATGCTCCAGGGCTTCTCTGCCATTCTGGGCAAAGCTGATCTCCATATTATAACCTTCCAGCACACTGGATAACGCAAAAATATTACGCATATCATCATCCACAAGCAAAATGCTTTTTCCGGCAAAAGCGGATTCCGGATTATGCAGGTTCTCAATTAAACGCTGCTTATCCAGAGGCAGGTCTGCATGCTTGCGGTGGAGGTACAGGGCTGTATCGTCATAGAGACGTTCCATTGAACGCACGTTCTTGATTACAATACTCTCGGCGTAGTGCTTAAGGCGCTGCTCATCTGTCTTGCTGAGATCCTTGCCTGTATAGATGATCACCGGCAGGGTCTGCAGCTTGCGGTTGGTCTTAACCTGCTCCAGCAGGTCGAAGCCGGAAATATCCGAGAGGCCCAGGTCCAGTACCATACAGTCAAAATGGTGGCTCGCCAGATGTTCCATTGCTTCTCTTCCGGTGCCGACGGCAATAATATTCACATCGGGATGGGCGATGAATTCGACAAGGCTGTTACGCAGAATCTGATTGTCTTCGACAATCAGCAGGCTCTTCACCGGACGGCGGATATAAGTCTCAATCTGGAGGAAGGCTGCCTCCAGCTCCGCATAATCATTCGGCTTCTTCCAGAAGGACAAAGCGCCCATCGACAGGCTCTGCTGGTTCTCTTCAGCTGTTGAGATGACATGCACAGGGATATGCCGCAGCTCCGGCCGGCTCTTCAGGCGGCTGATAATGGACCAGCCGTCCAGAACGGGAAGATGCAGATCCAGCAGGATCGCATCAGGCTTGTAGGCATGGGCCAGGGCAAGTCCCTGATCACCCTGGAAGGCGACGATGGCCTTGAAGCCCCGGCTGCGCGCCAGCTCCAGCAGCCGGGCGGCGAATTCGGCGTCCTCTTCAATGATCAGCAGGGTAATATCCCCGCTTAGCAGATTGCTCCGGTCATCATCCATCTCCGCATATTGCAGCAGCTTCGGATTGGAGATGGAAATGTCGGGCACGAAGGACTCGCGGAAGGCCGGATTCTCGCGGCGGATAGGCTCGGAAGCCGGAATCTCCGGAGAGGCTGCTGCTGAATAGGCTGCGGCAGCAAGGGTCTGGGCGTCCTCTCCCGGTTCCACAGCGGGAATGATCAGCGAGAAGGTGCTGCCCTTGCCCTCCACGGAATCCACCTCAATTCTTCCGCCTAGGAGTGTAGCCAGCTCCCGGCAGATCGTGAGGCCAAGGCCAGTGCCGCCGTATTTGCGGCTGGTGGTGCCGTCCGCCTGCTGGAAGGCCTCGAAGATGCTCTCCAGCTTAGAGGCGGCGATGCCGATACCGGTGTCGCTGACGGCGAAGACGACCTCTTCGCCGCTGGTGCGGATCGACAGGGAGATAGAGCCTTGCTCAGGTGTGAATTTGATAGCGTTGGATAACAGATTATTTAAGACCTGCTGCAATCTGTGACCGTCAGTCATCAGATAATCAGGCAGCCGGTTGTCGGAATGGACATCGAACCGCAGGTTCTTCTTCTTGGCCTGCTGCTCGAAATGGCGGTGGACATGTTTGCTGAGATCCTGCGGGGAGACCGGCTCGATGACAGGGGTCATTTTGCCGACCTCCAGCTTCGCCAGATCAAGAATCTCATCGATCAGCTGGAGGAGATCCTTGCCTGCCGAGAAGATCGTGTGGACGTATTCCAGCTGCTTCGCTTCCAGATTGCCGTCCTTGTTCTCAGCCAGAATCTGCGAGAGGATCAGCAGGCTGTTCAGCGGCGTGCGCAGCTCGTGGGAGACATTGGCCAGGAATTCCGATTTGTATTGTGCGGCCATGAAGATCTCCTGAGCCTGAGCCTGGATCTCCTCCTTCTGCTTCTCGGTAAGCTCGACTTGAAGCAGCAGCTGATCATGGGAGGCAGCCAGCTCCTCCTTCTGAATCAGCAGTTCATCGGCCTGAGTCTGCAAGGTATCAGTCTGGGCCAGAAGCTCCTCCGTCTGAGACTGAAGCTCTTCGGTCTGGGCCTGGAGCTGCTCCTTCTGCTCCAGTAATTCACTCGTCTGGGCCTGCAGCTCCTCGGCCTGATCTGCAATCTCGGACTTTTGCAGCTCCGTGATTTGCAGCTGCTTCTGCATATCGCGGTTCGCTGCAGAGATCTCATCGGCTTGGGCCTTGATCTCCATGGTTTGCCGGCGGGAAATCTCCATTTGATTCTGTAATTCCAAATTGGAGGCGTGCAGCTCCTCTGTCTGCTGCCGCAGTTCCTCGGTCTGGGCTTCAATCTCGTCTTTTTGGGCCTCAGTGAGCTTCATTTGCGTCTGGAGCTGCTCATTAGAGGTCAGCAGGCTCTCGGCCTGCACTTCCAGCTCTGTCTTCTGGTCATGTAATTGCTCGGTCTGCATACGGAGCTCCTCGGTCTGAGCCGCCAGTTCTTCGGTCTGGGCCTCAAGCTCCTGCGTCTGGGCCAGCAGTTCCTCGGTCTGAGCTTCCAGTTCATCCTTCTGCAGCTGTGTCTCATTCAGCAGTTCTTCAATTCTGGCGACATCCGCCAGCGTATTTATCAGCACGCCCATGTTCTGCCCGGTTCGTTCAATCAGCTGCATCTCCTTGGGGCTGAACGGGCTTAAGGCAGCCAGCTCCATGACAGCTACAACTTCCTGTTCATGCTTAATAGGAACGATAACCAGCGAGGAAGGCGCAGCTTCTCCCAGGCCGGAGCGGACCTTGATATAATTCTCCGGGAGATCCTCCAGAACGATCATCTGCTCATCCAGTGCGCATTGCCCGACCAGGCCGCTGCCCAGCGGTATGGACTCATGCTGCCCGGCGGTATCATCGAAGGCATAGCCGGCTGCGAAGTTCACCTGCCCCCCCTGCTTCAGATAGATAGCCCCGTAGCTTCCGCCGACAGCGGTAGCCAGCCTGCCGATGAACACACGTGAGGCAGTTTTCAGCTGGACAGAGCCCTGAAGCAGCAGCGCCATCTCTGACACCTGCGTATTAATCCAGGCTTGTTCCTCGGCTCTAAGCCGCAGCTCGCGCTCTTCGGCAGTTCTGTGATGAAGGTCAGACGCCAGCCCGAAAAAGGAAGCCGCCAGCTGCCCGAATTCATCCGTCCGCACAGTAGCCGCCGCCGCAGGGTTAAGACGGTCTGCGGCAATATCCTGCGAGATCTCCATAATGCGCTTCAGGCCGCGGTCTACATTCCGTCCGATACTGTAAAGAAGTCCGATACTGACCAGAATGCCGCCTGAACCTAACCCTGCTGCAATCAGGCGCGAGCCACCCTCCATAAAGAGGATTGATATAGTAATCATACTGCCTAGCAGCAGTATAGTAGCTGAAGTTGCTAACCAAACCTGTTGTTTTATTCTCATTGTTCGCCGCCTTTGTTCAGTTAGAATGTTAAGCTATATAATTATAGCTTTTATGGAGCTTCAGTGATATAGAAGACATGAAGAAAACACCGGAAACCTAAAATTTACAAGGCTTTCCGGAGGCAGCCCCACTTTTGCCTGGGGTTTCATGAAAACTTTGAAATCACCGCAATTTACTTAAAATTTTGCTTGTAAGCAGCGGGGAGAGCGTGTAAGATAACAGACATGCTTCATGAATAGATTTCATATAACAGATTCATATAACTCATATAATCTTGGGAATATGGCCCATAAGTTTCTACCGGATAGCCACTGTAATTATCCGACTATGAGTGAAATAGCGCATCTAGGGTTCCGTTTCTTGTGCTGCGGCACGGGGAGGCTGGTCCAAGCGATGCGGACACGTATATGTGTTACACCACCAAGGGACAAAAACCCAGAAGGACAGATTCACTTGAGAGAAGCACTCAGGGAATCTGTCCTTTTTTATTTCTAAGGAGGAAGATCCGCCGTAATGAAAGTATTGGAAGAACGTATTAGACAAGAAGGCTTAATTCTATCGGAGACTGTACTGAAAGTAGACTCATTTCTGAACCACCAGGTAGACACGGCGCTTGCGCTTGCGATCGGGAAGGAATTTGCAGCGGTCTTCGGGGACCGGCAGATCACCAAGGTGCTGACTGTGGAAGCCAGCGGCATCCAGTTCGCCATGGCGGCGGGCATTGCGCTGGGCGTGCCGTTCATCTATGCCAAGAAGAAGAAGGCAGTCACCTTGTCCGAAGCGGTATATTCGGCACCGGTTCACTCCTTCACCCGTCAGGAGGACTACCAGATCAGCATTTCGCAGAAATATCTCGGGCCGGACGATACCGTATTGATTGTCGATGATTTCCTCGCTACCGGTGCGGCACTTGTAGGGTTATGCGATATCGTAGCAGAGTCCGGGGCGCAGCTGGCCGGGGTCGGTTGTGTCATCGAGAAGAGCTTCCAGGAGGGACGCGGTCTGCTGGAGCAGCGCGGAGTTCCGGTGTATTCCCTGGCGCGGATTGCTTCCATGTCGCCGGGTGAGATTCATTTCATAGATAATGAAGGATTAATCAAGGAGCGTGCAGGATGTTAAGCAAACAGAAGATATTCGCCTTAGGGCTTCAGCATGTGCTGGCGATGTACGCCGGAGCGGTCATAGTACCGCTGGTTGTCGGGGGAGCGCTCAATTTGAACGGTACGCAGATGGCGTATCTGATTGCAGCGGATCTGTTCACCTGCGGACTGGCAACTCTGCTGCAGATTATGGGCAGCAAATATTTCGGAAGCGGGCTGCCGGTGGTTCTCGGCTGTACCTTCACGGCCGTTAGCCCGATTATCGCTATCGCTTCAGGCTCCAATCTGGCGACCGCTTATGGTGCAATCATTATCTCCGGGTTGTTCGTGGTGCTGGCAGCCCCGGTGTACGGGAAGCTGCTGAAGTTCTTCCCGACCGTGGTCACCGGCTCGGTAGTCACAATCATCGGACTGTCGCTGATTCCCGTCGCAATGAATAATGTGGCCGGCGGACAGGGAAGCGCCGACTTCGGGCAGCCCCGCAATCTGCTGCTGGCTCTGATTACTCTGCTCGTTATTCTGGCCGTGAACCGGCTGACTACAGGGTTCCTTCGCTCCGTATCCGTACTGGTAGGACTTGTAGTGGGTACTGTAATCGGCTATGCCATGGGCATCGTGCATTTCTCTACCGTGACCACAGCTTCGTGGGTTAGCGTCGCACAGCCGTTCTACTTCGGCTGGCCGCAGTTTAGCATCACCGCAATCTTCACAATGATTATCGTGAATATCGTGTCTATGGTCGAATCGACAGGGGTCTACTTTGCCGTTGGTAAGGCGACGGACCAGCAGGTGGAGCAGAAGCAGATCGTGAACGGCCTGCGTTCTGAGGGACTGGCCATCATGCTGGGCGGCCTGTTCAACGCCTTCCCGTACACCGCATTCTCCCAGAATGTCGGCTTGCTGTCGCTGACGCGGGTGAAGACGCGGAATGTTATTTTTGCGGCAGGCGGAATTATGGTCGTACTTGGGCTGCTGCCGAAGCTGGCGGCATTGACTACAGTTGTGCCGAATGCAGTGCTGGGCGGGGCGATGATCGTTATGTTCGGCTCGGTTGCTGCTTCCGGCATGTCGATTCTGTCCGATGTGGATCTGCGCAAGGACGGCAATCTGCTGATCGCCGCCTGCAGCATCGCGGTGGGCCTCGGCTCTGCGGTGCTTCCGTCCATGTTCGACCAGCTTCCCGAATTCGCCAGAATGTTATTGCAGAACGGAATCGTATCCGGATCGCTGACAGCGATCATTCTCAATATCTTCTTGTCGAAGACCCAGGAGAGTGCGGTTCCTGCAGCCGCCGCTCCGGAAACGAAGTAAAATATTCCATACACGTAACTCTAATCAGATGAACAGCCGATTCCGAAATAAATGGAACTCGGCTTTTTTTTTGCTTCAGATGAACGGAGCCTGTTGTATAATTTATACAATGACAACTAGAAGGGACTGGCAGAGGGTATGAGAAAGTATTGGCTGAGTATTCTCGGCAGTCTGGTGCTGGTGCTGATCGTTCCGCTGCTCTCGGTCCTCCAGACACATCAGATCAAGGGAGACAGGCCGCAGGCCGTGCAGGGAGTGATTGACCTTCGCTCTTGGGACTCCCGCCACGACGGAATTATGAAGCTGGATGGAGAGTGGGAGCTGTACCGCGATGTGCTGCTCTCGCCTGAGGATTTCCATCCGGTAAACGCAGGTAAGGAGGTTCCCGCCGCCTCTACGATGATTCAGGTTCCGGGGAAGTGGAACGATGATATCGCTGAACAGGGCGAGCGCAGAGCCAAAGGCTATGCTACCTACCGCCTTCAGGCGAAGATTACCCCAGGGGAACCCATGGTCTACGGCCTGCGCACCAGCAACATCCGCAGTGCAAGCAAAGTCTATCTGAACGGGCAGGAGATTGGGAGCAGCGGGACTCCGGCAGCCTCAGTCTCTGAGGGCAGACAGAATAACATGCCTTTTATGGGATTCGCCTCTGTAACCGGGGATACCCTGGAGATTATTGTGCAGGTGGCTAACTATAGCTACTCCTCAGGCGGGATCGTTCAGCCGATAGTGATCGGTAATCAGTCCGCTATTATGAAGCATAGGGAATTCTCCCTGTTTGTAGACGGGGCTGCGCTAATAGGATTCTTCGTGCTATCCCTCTTTCTGCTGATGTTCTCCAAGGTAAGGGAGAGCCGGGGGGTCACATTATACCTGGGATTGTTCTGCATAGCGGCCTTTGTCTACATTTTCACGCATGGCGAAAAGCTCATCCTGACGGCGCTGCCCGGCTTCCCTTACGAGATTATACTCAAGCTGCAGCTCGCGTCCTCTACACTGGTGTATTATTATCTGCTTCACTATGTCGCCAATTCAGTGAATTACCCGATGTCTATCGGGGTAATTAAGGCCTCCAGGCTGGTTACGGCATTCCTGCTGCTGATTGCTGCCTTCGTCCCGGCCTATCTGTTCAGCTATCTGGAGGTGCTGCTGCTGACCTGGGGCTCGGTAAGCCTGGGCTTCGTGCTCTACTCCATGGTCCAGGGCACCCGGAGAAATCCGAAGAATATGTTCCTGATGATGGTCAGTATCGAGAGCCTGAGCGTGGTTATTATCTATTATCTGGTCAGCTTCATGGGCCTGGGCTTCAGCTATTTCATCATCTCCTACGAGATTCTCCTGTTCGGATTTGTACAGGCAATTCTGATGACCCGGCAATACGCAGCCTCCTTCCAAGAGGTGGAACAGCTCTCACGCCGCCTTTTGTCGCTTGACGGATTGAAGGATGATTTCATCTCTGACACCTCGCAGGAGCTGCGGAGACCGCTGCAGGGGATTGTCAACATGGCCAAGGTGGTGGCGCAGGGTACGGCCGGCTCCATCAGCACTGCCCAGCAGGATCAGCTGCTCACGATTGTCTCCACCGGCAAGCGGCTTACAGCCTTGATCCATGATATGTCGGACTTCGCGAAGCTGAATCACGGCGCGCTCTTCCTCCGCCGGCAGGCCGTCGATCTCCGCATGGCAGCTTCCTCCATTATGGCTGTCACCCGTCAAGTGTATGGCAACAGCCAGCTGGAATTCCGGCTGAATCTGCCCGGGCAGCTTCCGCTGCTGGAGACGGATGAGCAGCGGCTTGCCCAGATCCTGCATAATTTATTGGCAAATGCAGTGAATTATACGCCCAGAGGCGTGATAACGCTGTCTGCTGAGGTTAAAGAAGAGTATGTTGCTATTATCATAACGGATACCGGTCAGGGCATCCCGCCTGAGCGTCTGCGTACGATCTTCGATGCAAATGATCCAAGCGGTCCTGCCGCGAGTAAGGTCTACCGGGAGAACGGGCTTGGCCTCAGTATTACCCAGAGACTGGTAGAGCTGACAGGCGGGGAGATTACGGTGCGTTCCGAGCTGGGGCACGGCTCGGTCTTCAGCTTCACCCAGCCGGTATTGCAGCGAAGCAATGCGCTGCTGGAGGAGGAATTCGGGGAGCTTCAGGGCTGGGAGACAGCGCCTTCGTACACGTTTCCCGGGGAAGAGCCTGTGCCGCCGCCGTCTGAGGACTGTTGCTCCATCCTTGTAGTGGATAATGATCCTGTTAATCTTCGCGTGCTGGTTGGTGTACTACAGCTGGAGAACCATTCAGTGATTACCGCCAGCAGCGGGGCTGAAGCGATTCAGATCATTCAGCAGCATCCTGAGCTTGATCTGGTAATTGCCGACTGGGTCATGCCGGAGATGCCCGGGCTTCTGCTCTGTAAGGCCATCCGTGAACGGTTCACCTTGTCTGAGCTGCCGATTCTGGTGCTCATGGCGAGCAGCCGGCCTGATGACATTCTTGCAGCCTTCGAGGCTGGAGCGAATGATTATCTGAGCAAGCCGGTGGAGGTGCGCGAATTCAAGGCGCGGATGCAGACCCTGCTGGATATGCGCAAGTCGATCCGTGTATCCGTCCAGTCAGAGATTGCTTTCCTGCAGGCGCAGATCAAACCGCATTTCTTATATAATGCGCTGAACGCGATTATCTCGGTCTGTCCGGAGGACCCGGATAAGGCCACAGAGCTGCTGCTGGACCTCAGCCAATATCTGCGGAGCAGCTTCGACTTCCAGAACCGGGGACAGACGGTTTCTATGGAGAAGGAGCTGGGACTGGTCAAATCATATCTGGCGCTGGAGCAGGCACGGTTCGATGAACGGCTGAATATCGAGTTCGATGTACCGGAGGATGTAATGGCGATGGTTCCGCCGCTGAGCATTCAGCCGATTGTGGAGAATGCTGTGAATCATGGCCTGATGCAGAAGGAGAGCGGAGGGACCGTAAGGCTGACCGTTGAGCTGCTGCCGGGCAGGCTCAAGGTAGCAGTCACGGATGACGGTGTAGGCATGACCCCGGAGAAGATTGCAGAGATCCTCTCGGAAGAGCGGACAGAGGGGGGCATCGGACTGCGCAATATTCAGAACCGTCTGCTGAAGATGTACGGAGCAGGCCTGAATATCGACAGTGCACCGGGAAGGGGAACTGCTATATCATATACCATCCCCACCTAAAGGCAGCTGAGAACGACGAAGAGGAGGTGAGTCCGGACGATGAAGGCCATATTGATTGATGATGAGAAACCAGCGCTGCAGCATCTGGAGCGGATGCTCCAGAAGGATGGGCGTCTTACGATTACCGGGAAATTCACCTCGGCACGCCTGGGGCTTGCGCATCTGGAACGGGAGAAGGCGGATATTGTATTCCTGGATATCGGGATGCCGGAGATGAACGGACTGGAAGCCGGTGAATACATTGCCGGGATGGACCGGAGTATCCGGATTGTCTATATCACCGCGTACAGTGAGTATGCCATCGAAGCCTTTGAGCTCAATGCTGCGGATTATTTACTGAAGCCGGTGACCTCCCAGCGGTTAAGCAAAACCCTTGAGCGTCTGGAGGTCGGCAAGGAGAGCGCTGAACTGAAGATGCTGCCTGCCCAGGCGTCAGCGGCGCCCGTTAAGGAGCTGTCCATCCTCTGCTTCCACCGCCTTGAATTCACAGACAGCACGGAGCCGGGGCGCAAAATGCAGTGGAGAACAAGCAAGGCGCAGGAGGTCTTCGCCCTGCTGCTGCATAACCGCGGCCAGTGGATACTCAAGGACACCATTGTGGACCTCGTCTGGCCCGATTTCAAGCCCGAGAAGGCCGTCACGAACCTGCATACCACGGTATACCATATCCGCAAGCTGCTGAAGGCCTGGGATATGGAGGTGCTCGTCGAATTCTCGCAGGAGCGGTACAGGCTGACCAAGGAGCAGGTTCTGCTGGATGTGGAGGAGTTCGAGCTGGGCTACGCCGGTACGCCAGTGGAGTCAGAGGAGGAATGGCTGCGCCGGGAAAAAATATTGAAGCTGTACCGTGGAGACTATCTGCAGGAGCATCATTACGACTGGGCAGAAATCCGGCGCAAGGAGCTGCAGGTCCGGTATATCCGCATGGCGCTGCATTCCGCCGAATATGAGCTGTCCTCCGGCCGTCCCCGGCTGGCGCTGGAGCGGCTGCTGGATCTGCAGGCAGCAGATCCTTATTCCGACCAGCTCTGCAGGCTGATTCTGCGAAGTTACGCCGACCTGGGGGATTTCATCGGGTTCAGGACACACTACGATAAGTACAAGGAGCTCTTGGAGAATGAGCTGGGTATCCGCCCCGACCAGGTTATGGACAGTTGGGTCCAGAAGGTATTGTAAGCCCGTAGCCGGCCACTGCAAAACTGCTTGTTGTCATTATTATTTATATGCTGTGGTATACATATTCAAGGCTGCGGGAGTTGAAACGAAAGCGTCATGACAGCGTATCAGAAGCATACGAATATTCAAGAGGAGATGGAGTGGGAATGGATAACGGGTTGAAGGTCATCCTGTTCGAGAAGCTGCCTGAAGGCGACCTGCAAATGATTGAAGAGCGTGTCTGGAGCATGAATATGGTCACGGCGCTTGAACATGTCAATTATATTGTCGTTGGCGGCCGCGAGTTCGAGGCGGTTGAGGGAAGGCTGAATGTGGATGAAGGGAAGCTGGAGCTTCTGCTGGTTCCCATGCGTACGGAAGGTTAAGAATGAATACCAGGAAAGGAGGTCCCAAGTTGGAAAAAGACGAAAGTGCTAAAGAGCCCGCAATCAGCAGGCTGTTCACGCCGGACGGCAAACCCGTCCGCGTATTATCCACCTCCCTCGGGATTGCGCTGCTGGCGAACGCATTATTCATTCCCGGCGGCGCAGGCGCAAGCGGCAACGGCGGCGAGGAGCCTAAGCTGGTCTCCTGGTCTACCGAGGAGGTTAAGCAATATTTCGATAAGAATGTAGACTGGAATATTCCATACCCGGAAGACCAGGAAGAGAAGGTTCAGGAAGGGCAGGGGGCAGTAACCTCCGGCGGTACGACGGTAATCAACAACTACGGCGGCTACAACTCGGGGTTCGGCTGGGATGATGTGCTTCTGTACCACATGCTCTTCAATAGCGGATCGTTCTATTCATCCAGAGGCTGGTACAATGACCGGCCTACTTATTATGGAGGTACACGCAATACCTATAAACCGCCCTCCTATAATAGCGGAAGATTCCAGAACAAGCCGGTGGCCGGCTCGGTGGTGAAGCCGAAGACCTCAACTTCATCCACCGGTTCCATTACCAGAAGGAATACCTCTTCCAAATCGGGCGGTATCGGCGGCACCTCCAGCGGATTGGGTTCGAGCAAATCCAAATCCGGCTCCAGTAAAAGCTCCGGCAAAAGCTCGGTGCGCTCCGGCAAGAGCGGGTTCGGCGGATGATCCAGGCGGAGCAGGCATTCGAATATATAGACCAGTCCGGTCTGGAACGTGCTCCCCGGGTAGAGCGGCTGCATGAGCTGGGCTTCACCTGGGCCGACTTGGAGGATGAGGAATACTGGCTGGACGCTGTGGCTGTGATGCGCAGTGAGACCTACCAGGAATTGAAGGAAGCCGCCGCAGCGCTATGGGCGATTCTGGATAAGGCCGTGCGTTATGTCCATCTGAGACATGACCTGTACGACCTCCTGGGGATTCCTCCGGTGCTGTGGCAGATGCTGGATGACTGTCCATTGCCGGAGCCGGGACTAATCAGCCGGTATGCCCGGTTCGATTTTGCTGTGGCCGGGGATGGTACGATTAAGCTGCTGGAGCTGAATGCGGATACTCCGACCGGTTATGTGGAAGCCTCCATTGCTACGCCGTGGATCTGCGCGGAAGCAGGCGTCGGAAGCGCGAATGCGGCCATGAAGCAGCAGCTTGCCGCAGCCTGGAGTGTAGAACGGCCCGACACGGTAGCCTGTGTGGATTATGGCAGCCACGAGGAAGACAGCGGAACGATTGAGGCGCTCGCTGCGCATAGCGGGCTGGATGTCCGTTGTGTGGATTGTCTGGATCTGTGGATTGATGAGGGCGTGGTCAAGGACGGGGAGAACCGGATCATAGAGCGGATGTTCGCGCTGTATCCGAAGGAGTGGATGGCCGTAGATGAAGGCGGCGAGGCTCTGGCCTATGCCATTGAGAGCGGGAAGCTCCAGCTGTTCAACGGACCGCATAGCATCATCCTCCAGTCCAAGGGGCTGATGGCTGCTGTCTGGGGAATGTATGAGCTTGGCCTGCTGTTCACGGAGCCGGAACGCGAGGCCATCTCCCGGTACATCCTGCCAACTTACAATAAGGCAGTCTTCTCAGAGAGCTTTGTATCCAAATCGGTATTCGGCCGCGAAGGCGGATCTGTACGGATCTTTGATGACAGCGGCGTGCTTGAGATCGAGGACGAGGAGGGCTACGACAGCAGCCAGCTATTCCCCGTGGTCTATCAGAAAAGGGCCGAAATGGCCCGGATCATGACGGCGGAGGGTGAGCTGCACCTGCTGACCGGCATGTTCGTCATTAACGGAACGCCCTGCGGGCTGCTTGGCCGGGCCGGCGGGCCGATTACAGGCAATGCCAGTCATTTTATCGCGCTAGGAGTGAGGGGGCTTGAAGATGTTCAAGGATAGAGAGGGGTATGCTGCCGGGCGCAGATCCCGGAGCGCCCTGCTGACTGCATTGCTGCTGCTGGCGGTTATGGTGCTGAGTGCATGTTCGGCGAATAGCGACAGTGTATTTCATACGGGTACGGACACAACGGATAACGTATCACGTGTACCGTGGGATTACCGGGTGGTGGAAGGCAAGGTTGGCGATCTGGTCGGCAGCGATATGACGATATTGCCGGATAATGAGCTGCTTCCCAACGACGGGAATTATGCTACAGGCGACACCGTCTGGACGCTTCAGTTCATGGACGCCGAGCTGGTGACGGATGCTGACCAGAAGAATGAGATCAAGCTGTCCGCCTGGACGACGCTTAAATCCTACGCCGACCAGAAGGCGGCCACGGAGGATCTGGCTAATCTCAAGGTATCTATCACAACGGATGTGGACCTGGTTGGCGTGTACAAGACGGAATACCAGAGCAAGACCAGAAATTTCGCAGTGCTGGAGCTGCCTTCCGGCAACCGGATCAAGCAGCCGATTGACGACAAGCGCTATGCCGCGCTGGAGAAGCAGAAGACAGCTTCTGTGGTGCTGGAGGAAGTACATGATTTCGCCGACTATGATTCGGCCTATGCGAAATTTCGGGGGTGGGCTAAATGACGATCGTAATTAATCTGGTGGTCAGTATTCTGACCATTGTTCTGCTTCAAGTGCTGGGTATGGTGATCTTCGCGCTCATGACTCCCTTCAAGGATATGGAGGAGCTGAAGAAGGGGAATGTGGCGGTAGCGCTGGCGTTCGGCGGCAAGTTCCTGGCGACGGCGGTCATTCTTGGAGTAGCGGCTTATACCAATACCTCCATCTGGTTCATGATGCTCTGGTTCGCGGTGGGCTATGTCTGCCTGATCGCTTCTTACTGGATCTTCGAGCTGTTCACACCCGGCTTCCGGATTTCAGAGCAGCTGGAGAAGGGGAATGTGGCGGTCGGCGTCATGCTCTGCATGGTGTTCATCGGGACGGCCTTCGCAGTCAGCAGTCTGATTATTTAGTTTTGGCAGGCGGCCGGCAGTTGTGCCCCGCAAGGGACTAGACGCAGGCTGCTGCCCGCCGGCTCAATTCAACCGGGAGGCAGGGATGAGCGTTGCATTTTCTAATCCAATTATCCGGCAAGCTGCTTCATCTGAAGAAGAAGTCCATTGCTTTTATTATTCTGGCCTTCATTCTTCTAAGTGCAACCATCGCCTTCCTGCTGGAGCCGGACACGTTTCATAGCTGGTTCAACGCCTTTTATTGGGTGATGACCACCATGGCTACTGTAGGGTATGGCGATTACTTCGCCGCTACCGTTACCGGCAAAGTATTTACGATTTTCTTATATATCTTTGGCATTGGTCTGCTCAGTCTGGTGATCGGCAAGATTATCGATGCCATGGGCGAGATGCAGCGCAGGAGAGGAGCCGGAACGTTGACCTTTCACGGACAACATCATGTGGTGCTGATTAACTGGAACCGCAAGACACAGGCGGCAGTAGATGAGATTCTGTGTTACGACAGGGAATGCAAAGTGGTCATTATCGATGAGAACGGACGGCATCCGCTGGAAGCCATGGAGCAGGTCCACTTCATCAGCGGCGATGCTGCAAGCGATGACATTCTGCTGAAGGCAAATATCGGGAGCGCCAGAGCAGCGATTGTGTTCAGCGACACCCGTATCGACGAAGCTTCCTTGAGCGACGGCAAGTCGCTGCTGATTGCTTCCAGCATTGAGCGGATTGCCCCGCAGGTACATACAACCGTAGAGATTATGCAGGAAAAGAACATTCAGAACTTCAAGCATGTGCAGGTGAACGAGTTCGTGCTCTCCCATGATGCGATCTCCAGACTGGCCGTCCGCTCTGCCCTGCAGGAGGGCAATTCTGAGGTGATCACCCAGCTTCTCAGCCGTGAGCACGGGGATGATATCTATGAAATTCCCCGCCGCCGCGGCTGGACAACCTATGGTGAGGCCTTTCAGGACCTGCTGCGCGAGGGGGCGACCCTGCTGTCCGACCGCGGTGATCTGGGCATTAACCGTAAGCTGGACCAGCCGATTCCGGCAGATGCCAGACTCTACATCGTCGCCGATGAGGCCACGTACCGGAGAATTAAAGAGAGCTAGAGATAATACCTAAGCATTCATAAGAGCTGTTCCGGTCGTTAAGACTAGGAGTGGCTCTTTTTTTTGGAGAAAAAGGAGAAATATGTGATGCTGACACATAATGTTCGAAGAAACAGTAAATAATGTGACAATAATTACCGTTATATTAGTATGGATCAATTGGTAGTTGTCATTTAAGGATGTGATCGATTGGAAAGCAGATATAAGAAGGCTGCTGTTCTGGGGATGTCGCTGCTCCTGCTAACCTCCTGCGGCGGCAATCAGGCCGGCCCGGCGCCATCTTCTCCCGTCTATACTCCGGCGGTCTCTCCCGCAGGGACTACCCGGCCGGATGAAGCGCCTCAGCTTGAGCCTACACGGGAACAGCAGGAATTATTCCATTTCATAAATACGCAGCTTACAGGCCCCGACGGGGTATATACGAATCTGAAGGAGACCTCTGAAGCGGCAGAGGTAGCTACCGGCCATGAGATTCTGAGCGAGTCCGCTTCTCTCCTGATGGAGACGGCAGTCCGGACCCGCAATCAGGAGCTGTTTGACCGGCAGTGGGAGACGGCCCGCAGAACCTTCGATATGGAGGGCGGTTTCAGCTACCGCTACAGTCCCAAGCAGCAGAAGCGTTATCCCGTGAATGCAGCGGTGGATGACCTGCGCATGATCGGAGCTTTATATGAGGCGGGGCAGGCATTTAACCAGCCGGAATATACCAGAGAAGCCGATAAATATGGAGAACGGTTCTATAAAAACAATGCTAAAAAAGGTTACATTTATGACATCTATGACAATTATTTGAAAGTGGTCAACGGATTCGTAACTTTGTGTTATATTGATCTGAGTGTATTGCAGAAATTGTCGATATCTAGCGAATTACAAAAGAATTTGTTGAAGAATATGAGCGGTATTTTGGAGGAGGGATATTTGTCCGATTCTTTTCCATTCTATGAGACCCGCTTCGATTACCAGAGTGGACAGTACAGCTCCGAAGGCATCAACTCGGTAGAATCTCTGCTGACTATTCTTCATCTGGCAGAGACCGGCCGCCAAAAGCCGGCAAGCATCAGCTTCATCAAAGCTCAGGTCGCAGCGGGAACCTTATTCGGACAATATACACGTGAGGGCAAGCCGGCTAATGATATCCGTTCAACAGCGGTCTATGCACTCACAGCCATGATTGGAGCCGTGCTGGAGGATGGTGAGCTCTATCGGTCCAGTATAGAACGGATGAATGAATTCAGAGTGACAGATCCTTCAAGTCCGCTATACGGCGGCTTTGGTGATCCTGCCTCCGGGCAGGCATATTCTTTTGATAACCTGATGGCACTGCTGGCTTACTCCTATAAGGCTCCATAATATAACCAAAAGGGGAATCGGAATGATAGACAACCTAGAGCTTACATCGACCCGGCCCGGTATCACGTTAGCTGGCTTTCGGATTACTCCGGCATTTGCCGCCGCGTTCTGCGTGCTGCTGGTGACGGCTATTTCGCTGTTTACCTCCCCTTATATCGGCATGGCGGATAACGGAGACTTTTACCGGATTATATATAGCAACGGCCTGTATTTCAACGCTCCGGACTATGACAGCCAGTACTTCGGCTATTTCGTGAAGCAGTTCGGAATCTTTCAATATTTCAACGAGAACAGCACGATGGTGGTCTCCTCCCAGTCCCTGTTCATCAAGCTGGCAATCTTCGTCAACAAGCTGTTTTTCAGCCGCGAGGTCTTCGATATCCGCTTCCAGGCTGCAATCTACACCGTGCTGTATGTTGCCGCAGTCTACTTGCTGGTTGAAGCGATCACGGTGAAAATGTCACCTAAGCGGGGTATGGCAGTCGCGGCGCTTGCGGTGTTCATTTTCGGGGATACAGGCTATACCAACTATTTCAGCTCCTTCTTCGGCGAGAGCCTGGTGATGGTGACCATGATTCTGGTGTTCGCCTCCTGGCTGTTGCTGTACCGGAAGAGATATAACGATTATGCCATGCTGGCGATCCTGTTGATCAGCACCCTGATCCTGACTACCTCCAAGCAGCAGAATGCTCCGGTGGGGATGGTGATTTCCCTGCTCTCGATTCCGCTGGTGCTGATCCGCCGGGACAAGCTGTTCCGCTGGGTTACACTGCTGTCGGCCGGTCTGATGATGTTCGCCGGAATTGCGACGTATCTTAATATCTCCAAAGAGTTCGTGAATATTAACCAGTACCATGCGATGACGCGCGGGGTGCTGATGGAATCCAAGAATCCGGAGATCGCCCTTGATTCCTTCGGGATCAATGAACAGTACGCGATTCTCAAAGAGAATACGTACTATGACCAATACGGGACGGTGGATGTGAAATCCGAGCTGCTGGATAAAAATTTCTACAGCCGTTACGGCTTTGTCTCCATTCTGACCTATTATGCTTCGCACCCGAATGAGCTGGGCTCGATTCTGGACACGGCTGCTGAGAGTGCTTATAAAATTAAGCCGGCGGCTATGGGGAACTATGAACAGTCCGCAGGTAAGGAGTTCCGGGCGCAGAGCCATTTCTTCAGCTTGTACAGCACGCTTAAGGAGAAGCTGGCCCCCCGTCCCTTCGCCTTCATTCTTCTCTGGATGGCCGTAACAATAGGGGTCTATATGCCATCGTTCGCCCGGTCTGTCCGCACCCGGGATTTCCGGGGCATGCAGCGTCTGCTGGTGATTCTGGCTACGATGCTGGTCGGACTGTCAGGTATTGTAGTCTCCATTATCGGTGCGGGTGACGCGGATATTGCCAAGCATGAATTCCTGTTCACTCTAGCCTTCGATCTGATTATCTTCCAGACGGCTGCCAGCGTAATCGGCCGTGGAATCTCTTCACGCCGATCGGTGCCGTCTGCACCGTCTGCACGGCCGCTCAAGGAATATCCGGCACTGAATAAAGGGGTGGGCATGTGAGACGCAGAGGGATCGTCATTCTGCTGTTCCTTGTATTGACGGCTGAGCTGCTGCCCTCTGCCGGGCCGGCATCCGCTGCCGCTTCTCCGGCTCCGGCGCAGCGGATTCTGCTGCTGTTCGACAGCCTGGCGAAGAATACAGGCCAGGAGGGGAATGTGGCCGAGCTGCAGCGGCTGCTTGCCGCTTACAGCGCACAGGTCACGCTGAAGCCTATTTCCTCTTATGCGCCTGGCGGCATGAAGGGCTATTCCGGCGTGATCACTGTAATTAACAATGATGAGCTTGAGGTTACGAATCAAGCCTACCTTCAGGAGGCAGCCGGGTATAAGGGGGCTATGCTGCATGTTGGATATAGACCGCCTTCCCGGATGCAGCAGACGCTGCGGCTGAAGACCGGGGTATGGCATAGAGCGGGCGCAAGCCTCTCCATCGGCGGCTTCACCGGCATTCCGCTGGAGGCCGAAGGGATGCCCTATATAACCGCTTCGGCCGCAGGGCGTTCTTATGGAACGTGGTCCTCATCAGACGGGGGGGCACAAGTGCCGTTTGCGGTAAGCAGCGGCCGCTCCGCCTACCTGCCTTATCTGAAGCAGGGCGATTTCACAGCCATAGCAGCGGCCTATGTGCTGAAGGATTGGCTGCACTATACCGCGCAGCCGCAAATGTATCTGGTCATCAAGGAGATCTATCCCTTCTCGGATCTGAATCTGCTGGAGCAACTGGCTGAACGCCTCTATACAAGCGGTATTCCCTTCATCGCGAGTGTCCGTCCGGTATTCGCAAATACCGATTTCCCCGCCATGAAGCGGTATCTGGAGGCGCTCAGAGCCGTCCAGTCCCGCAACGGCAGCATCATTGTCAATGCCCCTGCGGTCAGACCGCCGATCAATTCGAATGACCGGTCGCTGCGCGGGAAGATGAATCAGTTCATTAATGTGCTGGCAGAGGGGGGCGTGGCACCGCTCGGCGTTGCTGCCGAGAGCTACTGGACGTATGACAAGGAGTATTCTGCCGCAGGCATGGGGTTCTTCAATTCGGCGGTGCTTTTCCCGGATGGAGAGACTCACTATATGGAACAGACTGACACTTCAGTGGCCTTCTCTTCCTCTCTGTACAGTCTGCCTCCGGAGCTGCTGCAGGGGATTGGCAGAACAGGCAAGGCGATGCCGGAGCTTCCGCTGAATACGGCGGTAACGCTGGATCTGCCGGAGGATGAGCGCGGACTGGAGGAACTTCTGCAGAATATGAATGCGGAATGGTATACCTTCGCAGACTATAAGCAGGAGGTCCATACGGTCCGCACCGATAAGCACACCCTTGAGTCTGCTGACGGGGTGATCCGTATGGATGGCAACATACTGGATGTCGATTATACCCCGCAGAAGGTCGCCGTTGATTTCCAGTACAAGGAGAAGCAGGCGACGAGCTTCAACCGGCTGTTCAGCGTGCAGAATCAATTCTTCATCATCGTGATCCTGGCTGCACTGCTCTTGTTCGGCGGGCTGCTCACTATCGGCTACAGGCTGTACCGCAGGAAATATTTGAACAAGTAATCCCGGAAAAATATAGCGAGTTTAGGAGAATACTATGACGATCTCAGACGTATTGATGGTGATCGCGGTCATCTGTATCTGGTCCCTGCTGCTGGTGAATGTAATGCTGATTATAGCGGGCTATCTGTACTACATTCAAACGGAAAACGAACCGGTGCCGGAGATTACCGGGGAGCATCCCATGGTGACGATTATGGTTCCTGCTCACAATGAGGGGGTTGTCATCAGTAAAACCGTGGAATCCCTGCTGGCACTGGATTACCCGCATGACCGCTATGAGATTATCGTCATCAACGATAATTCGTCAGACAACAGCGCCGAGCTGCTGGCTGCTATCCAGGAGCGGAATCCGCAGCGCAAGCTGATCATTATCAATACGGACGCCGTCACAGGCGGCAAAGGGAAATCCAATGCGCTGAACATCGGCTTCACCCGCAGCAGCGGGGAGCTGATTGCGATCTATGATGCCGACAATACGCCGGAGCGCACGGCGCTGAAATATCTGGTGGCAGAGATTATGAATGATGCCTCCCTGGGGGCGGTCATCGGCAAGTTCAGAACCCGCAACCGGGATGCCAGCCTGCTGACCCGGTTCATTAATATCGAGACGCTGTCCTTCCAGTGGATGGCGCAGGCGGGGCGCTGGAAGCTGTTCAAGCTCTGCACGATTCCGGGAACGAACTTCATTATGCGCCGGAGCATTGTCGAGAGCATCGGCGGCTGGGATGTGAAGGCGATTGCCGAGGATACGGAAATCAGCTTCCGCATCTATATGATGGGCTACCGGATCAAATTCCAGCCGAAGTCGGTCACCTGGGAGCAGGAGCCGCAGACGGTGAAGGTATGGTTCAAGCAGCGGACACGCTGGGCGAAGGGTAACATCTATGTCATTGTGAAGAACCTTCCGCTCCTCATCGACCGGAAGGCGGCGAAGATCCGCTTCGATATTCTGTATTATGTCTCCATCTACTTCCTGCTGCTGATCTCGCTGGTCACCTCGGATATTCTGCTTGTGCTGCATGCCATGGGGTATGTACATACGACCATCGCCGGACTCAGCAGCTTCCTGTGGCTGCTCGCCATTGTGCTCTTCGTGGTGGGGATCTTCGTTACCCTGACCACAGAGAAGGGCGAGATGAGCCTGTCGAACCTGTGGATCATTCTGCTGATGTACGTCTCGTATTGCCAGCTCTGGATGGTAGTGGCCGCTTACGGGCTGTACAACTATTTCAAAGACGTTATTTTCAAACGGGAAGCCAAGTGGTACAAAACCGAGCGTTACTAGTGCGCCGGAGGTCCAGAAATAAGATATACAGGAGATACGGAACATGATGAAAAAACAGATCCTAACAGTGCTGCTCTGCCTCTCCCTCTTCCTGGTTCAAATCCCTGCGGCGCAGGCGGCGGTGCTTCCCGGTGAAGCCGGAGCAACGTATGAGACGCTGTTCACCAGCGATGTCTCGCTGAGGGGCTCAAGCTCCCAGCAGCAGTTCTTCACAGTGATGGATTACTGGAATGTAGATAAGGTGACGATCAATCTGCAATTCCAGACCTCACAGATCAGTGAGGATAAGCTGTCGAGCGTAACACTGTCGCTGAACGGTATTCCGTTCTATTCCTTCCGGCCGTCCCTGGACAATAACGGGCAGCAGAGCCTTAGCGTGGAAGCGCCCAAAGGGTTCCTGACGAAGGGCAGCAATACGCTGCGGATACAGGGGAGCTTAAGAACCACGACGGGCGGCTATGAGCTGTGTAATATCGATGATATGCAGGACAGCTGGCTGCATCTGTTCAACACCTCGAACATTGCTGTGAATTATACGCCGAAGCCCATTACTGGAGGCATTCAGGATTTCAGTGCCAGATTCTCAGGAATGGATACGGTAAAAAATGAGCAAAGCCTGCTCGCCGTGCCGCAGAACGCCAGCGGGGCAGAGCTGGAGAGCGCTGCCTACGCCCTCTCGGGATTCGCTAAAGGCAACACATTGAACGACAGAACCATTCCGCTGCTGCCTTACCGCGAGGATACCGTCAAGGACAAGAGTGCAGTAGTGCTGGTAGCTACGTATGATCATCTGCCTGAACGAGTGAAGAAGCTGGTAAGTACGGCGGACGATCTCGGCACCCATGCGGTCATTCAGCTGGTCAATAAGGATTCCCTGCCTACGCTGGTCGTGACCTCCAAGGACGAGAGCCTGCTGATCAAGGCCGGACGGCTGATGGCAAGCCGGGAGCTGATGAGCCAGCTCCGCAAGGATCTGAAGGTTGTTACTAATGCTACCGATGTAGTCAACCCTGCGCCGGCCATCAGCTCGAACATTACGTTCACGGAGACGGGGGACAAGCTCACCGGGCCGAATCATCAGGAGCAGACGTATTTCGTCTCTCTGCCGTCCAACCGCTCCATTGCGGATGACGGCAGAATCAGCCTGGATTTCCGGTATGCGGCGAATCTGGACTTCAACCGTTCCCTGGTGACGGTGAGCATCAATAATACGCCCATCGGCAGCAAGAAGCTGACGAAGGAGCTGGCGAACGGCGATGTGCTGAATCTGAGTGTGCCCCAGAGCCTGAATATCTCCGGCAATTTCACTGTGACGGTGGCCTTCGATCTGGAGCTTGCGAGCATGCTCTGTACACCGAATAAAGAGGAGATGCCTTGGGCCTATATCAGCAAGGAATCACTGATGCGCCTGAACACGAAGGACCGCACTGACCTTTTGCTGAGCAATTACCCTTATCCGTTCCTGCGGGACGGCATCTTCAACCGTGTGGCGGTGGTGCTGCCGAAGGAGAAGGATGATTACACCTACCGGAGCCTCGGGAATGTCTTCAATATGCTCGGGCAGTTTGCCGGAGGAAATACCGGTGATGTCCACTTTTACAGCGATAATGCCGCAGCGGATAACCTGAAGGACAACAATATTATTGCGATCGGGAGCTATAAGAATAATAAGGTAATCCGTGACAACAACGGCAAGCTCTTCTTCAAGTATAACAAAGACGGTCTGGCCTTCCTCTCCAATGAGAAAATGGCCCTGGATGAGCAGTACGGAGCCGCCATCGGCACGCTCCAGCTCCTGGAATCCCCTTACGAGAGCGGACGGGGCCTGCTTGCGGTGACTGCGGTCAGCTCCGAGAGCTACTTCGTAGTCTCCAAGCTGATCGGGAGCGAGAAGGACAGGTGGAGGGTGTACGGTGACGGCGTTGTAGCGGATAAGGACGGCACGGTAAATGCCTACCGCTTCAAGACAGTCTCCGGCGCTGCGCCGGACTCTCTGGTCTCGCGGGTGATGGAGCGCAGTGATGTGCTGGGCTTCGTGACCGCAGCGGTGATGATCGTGACGCTGGTGGTCGTGGCGCTGATTCTGATGCTGCGCAAACATAAGAAGAAACGTGGTGATCAAGCGTGAGACGTAACCGCAGCAGTCTAACCTCGGACTTAGGCTTCCTGGCCTTTCTGGTCCTGATCTTCGCCTGCATCGTATATATTGCGGGCTCACCGGATAACTACGTTCAGAACATTATTATTCTAAATGTATCGTTCATCCTGGCGCTGGTCACGTATTTCACCACGGTCACGGCGGGCCTGACGCTGAATCTGGCGTTTGTCTTCGGCTACGGCTTCTTCGTGGTCTATCAGACGGTCTCCCAAGGCGCATCGATCGGTGTAGAGACGTATTTCTGGCTGATTATGACTCCGTTGCTTACGGTGGTGCTGTGGGTCTTCACCTCAAGCACCCGCGAGCTGCAGGCGGAGAATGAACGGCTGCTGAAGCGCACGAATAATCTGGCTGCGGTGGACGAGAATACGGATCTGCGCAACAGCATTTCTTTTCAGAAGGATGCCAGCCTGTTCACTGGAATCTCAGTCCGTTATAAAATCCCGCTGACGCTGCTTGTGGTGAAGGTGAAGTACTGGAATGAGATCCGCCGCCTGATCCCGGAGGAGCAGCTGTCTGAGGCGATCTACGATGTCTCCCAGCTCAGCCAGTCGAGCATCCGTACCAATGACGCGCTGTATCTGCTGGACAAGGAGGATGCAACCTGGGGCCTCTTGCTCTTCACGGACCGGGAAGGGGCCAAGATTGTCATTGAGCGGATTAAACAGCGGTTGCAGGAATTAAATGACTCGGAGTTCTCCGGCAAGTACAAGGTTACCCTGGGGCTGAAGATCGGTGCAGTGGAATATGCGGCGGACACCATCGAGAATCCGCTCGATTTCATTGTCCAGGCCAAAAAGGAACTGGAATACGATGTATAATGAGTGGGAGCAGGAAATCCTGCAACCAATCTGACAGGAGGACTGGACGATGGATTTGGGTCTTGAGGGGAAATCGGTGTTCGTTGCGGCGGCAAGCAAGGGGCTGGGTCTGGCGACCGCCCTGGAGTATGCCCGTGAAGGGGCGCGGGTGACGATTGCGAGCCGGAGCCTGCCGCAGCTGGAGAAGGCGCGGCAGGTGATCCGTGAGGCTACGGGGCAGAGGATCGCCGTAGCCGAGCTGGATGTGACCCGCCCGGAGGAGATTGCCCGGGCGGTGCGGATAGCCGCCGAATTCGGCGGCGGCCTGGAGGTGCTGGTCACGAACGCCGGCGGGCCTCCGGGCGGCAGCTTCGGGGATATGGCCGACGCTGACTGGAGCGGCGGCTTCGAGCTTACGCTGATGAGCGCGGTCCGCCTGATCCGCGAGGCGCTGCCGTATATGCGCAGCGCAGGGGGAGGGCGGATCGTCAGCATCAGCTCGGTCTCGATCAAGCAGCCCATCGCGGGGCTGATTCTCTCGAATGTGTTCCGCGCAGGCGTGAGCGCGCTGAACAAGAGCCTGGCTACAGAGCTTGCCCCGGAGGGCATCCTGATCAACAGCCTGGCCCCCGGACGGATCGGCACAGACCGGATCCTCCAGCTTGACGGCAAGCGGGCGGACGCGCAGGGCATCCCGCTTGCACAGATTCAGGAGGAAGCGCTGAAGGCGATTCCGCTGGGAAGAACCGGCACGCCGGAGGAGTTCGGCAAGGCGGCAGTATTCCTCGGTTCTTTTGCCAATACGTATATTACCGGACAGTCCCTGCTGATCGACGGCGGAATGGTGAAATCGCTCTAGGACAGGCTCTTGACTCAGCGGCTCATTTCACGTATGATAGTATGGCGTGTAAAAATCGGAAGATTTACGCATCTCCCTTTGTCTAACCGGATTTTTTAAATAGACCAAGAGATGGCTTTAATACTTCTTCATTAGTTGTATTAGTACGGAAAGGAGGTTACTACAATGAAACAAGGCATACACCCTAAGTTCAACCAGGTTATTTTCTTCGATGCTAGCGTAGGCTACAAATTCCTTAGCTCATCCACCAAATCATCCGGTGAAACTATGGAATGGGAAGACGGCAACTCTTACCCGGTGATCCGTGTAGACTCCAGCTCTGCATCCCACCCGTTCTACACAGGTAAACAAAGAGATACTGAAACTGGCGGCCGCGTTGACAAGTTCAAACAACGTCTCGCTCAGAAGAAATAATGGTATTCCTATAGAGGATATTCCCGCATCCATGCAGATGGTGAAGGAGTATCCTCTTTGTTTTGCTTACTTTTGTCAGAATGATTCATTTGTGCGAAAGAGTAGGATATAATAAGGCAAAGCAATCTCAAAAATAGGAGAAATATGACATGCCGTGGATGCAGGGTTATCCGTTTTACTTGGTAATGGGCAGCGTTCTAAGTCTCTACATGGGCATCGGTTCTTACAAGCACCGCCATACACCAGGAAGATGCTATTTATGGATATTGATGCTGCTGGTCAGCATGATCTTCGCAGCTACGGCCGGAGAGATTCTATCCGGTTCCTTCGAAGCGAAGCTATGGTGGAAGAATGTGCAGCAGGGCCCGCTTTTTTTGAGTGCGATCTTCACCTATGCGGTGATTAAAGAG
This sequence comes from Paenibacillus sp. FSL H3-0469, assembly GCF_038051945.1. NCBI lineage: Bacteria > Bacillati > Bacillota > Bacilli > Caryophanales > Paenibacillaceae > Paenibacillus > Paenibacillus sp. FSL H3-0469. Next base: position 4,114,615 of record NZ_CP150302.1, on the reverse strand, counting down.
TATGTATCCCGTTCCTCTGAGGGTTTGTCCAAGAGGCTTATTTACTTTTGTATCCCGGTGGCGGTTGATGTACTGCTGATCTTCACTGACTCCTACCATCATCTGATGCGCAGCGGGGTCGGACTGGCTACGGTGGCGGGTGTCACCGGAATCGCCCTGAAGCCCACGGTGTTAAGCATGATCTTCATCGCATATGATCAGTTATTCGCACTGTATGCAGTGTATCTGCTGGCGATCTCTCTCCTGAACGGAACCAAATATTATTTCCGCCATAATGCGCTGCTGTTATTCAGTCTGCTGGTGCCGGTCCTGTCGGTGTTCCTGCTGCCGCTGCTGCAGATTACGATTACAGGCTTCACAGCCTTCACCTACCTGCCGCCCATCGTGGCCGCTTACCTCACCTTGTTCCGCGATCCCAGATTGTCCTTATATCCGCTGGCTAAGAATAAAATCTTCGAGAATATGAAGGACGGCATCGTCCTGACGGACCGCTACGATTACATCATGGATGTGAATGAGGCGGCGGACGCCATGCTCTCCGAGCTGCTGGAGGAGAAGCCGGAGAGCTGGATGGGCACAAGCATTCAGCCGCTGCTAAGGCAGCACGGGCAGCTCTCGGCCTGTTACGCGGAGCGGCGGGAAGGCCAGTTCGAGATTGAGCCTCCCGGCCGGAACGGCTCCTGCTATGGGCTTGCGCTCATCGCCACAGAACAGGCCCGGGCGAAGGGGGCGGGGATGCTGCTGGTATTCAGTGATCTTAGTGAGAAGAAGAGGTATGAGCGGGAGCTGCTGCATCAGGCCACGGTAGATGATCTCACCGGGCTGTACAACCGCAGGCACTTCATGAGGCTGGTGCAGAATTATTCCGCGGAGATCGGTGCAGGAATGGCCTTGCTGCTGTTCGACATCGATGATTTCAAATTAATCAATGATACATATGGGCATATGGCCGGTGACCAGGCGCTGGTGGATTTGTCGGGCAAGATTATGCAGGTATACCATAACAAAGGGATTGCCGGGCGCGTAGGCGGCGAAGAGTTCGCCGTCTGTTTCTTCGCCGGCAGCGAAGCTGCGGCCTTGCTGGAGGCGGAGAGCTTCCGCACCGCAATGGGCGAGCACATCGTTGAGCTGGATGGAGGGCATCACATCCAGCTCACGGTGAGCATCGGCATTGCTTTTACGGATCGCACAGATGTGACCTTCGAGGATCTGTACCGCGAGGCGGACGAGGCGCTCTACCTGTCCAAGGCCATGGGGAAGAACCGGGTAACCTTAGGCCGCGAGCCTATGGTACGTCAGGCGGCTAAGGGGTAGGCGTCAGCTTCAGGACCGCGCTGCTGCGGTCGTAATGAATCGCTACGCCCAGCTCGGAGCATAGCGCATCCAGCGGGATCATAACTTTCCCGTGCCGCAGCACCGGCGGAGTTCCGGTAAGGAGAACCTTCCTCCCGTTCACGGTCAGAATCATCGGCGGCTCGAATTGCTTCAGCTGCTGGATGGACAGCTCTGGGGTGAGTGTCCGGTTCCCTTCGTTGATTCGTGGAGCGTTCAGCGTGGTTCTGGAGCCGAGGCCCAGCCCGATATTGAATTTCAGATGGATGCCGAGGGAATCGCAGATTTCCAGCAGCTTTTCGTTATAGGAGCCGTAAGGGAAAGCGATAGCCGAATCCGTATTGCCCAATTCTTCTTTCAGCCTGCGCTCAGCATGAGCCAGGTCCCCGGTTACTCTTCTGTAGTATTCTTCATTCAGCTCATTCCGGTTCTCGTCATGAATGTACAGCAAGGAGCTCGCCGCCGGGCGGGTGCCGCCCTCTGCATCAACAACTGCATAATAATGCAAGTTATACGTATGATTATAAAAGTCCATTCCAGCGCGCTTCATCTCCCGCATCTGCTCCCAGGTCAGCTTGGGCACCTGGTGCTTACCGGGGTGATCGACATCGGAGACAATGACAAAGTTCACTGCGGTGTAGCCGTACTTTTGCAGAATGGGGAACGCCAGCTTATAAAAGCTCTCATAGCCGTCATCGAAGGTCAATAGAACCGCATTATCGGGAACCGGCGCGCGGTCCAGCATGAATTCCCGGTACTGCTTCATCGTAATGACCTGGAAGCCCTCCTGCTTCAGGAGCTGCATCTGCTCATCAAACTGTGCGGCGGGTAATACGCCTGGATAGAGCGTTAACGGCGTTTCCGCCAGATGGTGATACATGAGTACCGCCACATGATCCTTGTAGTACACACCCTTGGGAAGCGGAGCCTCCTTCTCCCAGCCGATACGCGCATTAAGAATCCGTTCAGCGAGGTCTTTATCCATCATCAGCTTATGGTCTGCGGTCAGTGCATAGGCATCTGTCTTGAATTCGACTCCGTCAAGGCCGGTAATGCTAAGCTTGGTCAGGGCTTTATGTCTAAAAGGCACAGGCAGGAAGACCACCACCAGCAGCAGCAGGATGAGGATATAACGTGTTTGCGGTTTGTGCAGGTTTAGCTTCAATGTCCGATTCTCCCCATCTCCCGAATATACAACAATAATAAACCTATAACGTCTGCCAAGACAAAAATGTGACAGGATCTTAACTAAGCGGTGTGATTTCTGTAAGGTCTGTGGTGGTAATTAGAAATATAGTAATATCAATAGATTAACAATTTGCCGATTAGCAGATACTGGGGGGAAGCTATGGAGGATTTCAGAGATCGGATGAGGGCTGTGCAGCAGCAGCAGGACGGGCTTTTGAAGGAATACCAGTCTTTAATTGAAGAATATGAGAGCAGTGATCTTGTCCGCGAGAACGAAGTATTAAGACGGGAAAATGGGGCGAACAGGCAGAGCCTGGCGGAGCTGAAGGCTCAGGCTGCGGGGCTTGAGCGCGACAACTCGGAGCTGCGGACTGCGCTGGCGGAGCAGATTCTGGATGAGAAGCTGGGTATTCTCCGGGTATCGCGGCAGAAGCTGCAGACTTATTTTGCCTCACGGGATCATGCGTATCTTGACCGGCTGACATCCTTCGAGCAGGACGCCAAGCGGCGTATAGAGGAGATGTACAATATCGGGGCCCGCGAGCTGGGCCAGGAGAAGACCCAGATCACTTATATATTGGATGAGGTGCAGGCGAAGCTGAATGAGAGTATTCTGCTGCGCAGACAATGGCAGCAGGAAGCAGAGCGTTCGCTCAGGGGGACAATGGACAGCGGACTGGATGATTTGGCTGCTGAAGGGGTTGACGAGGAGACCCTGCTGCGCCGCCGCAAGCAGAACCGGATCGAAATGAAGATCGGCCTGAACTGGATCAACCGCCTGGGGATTCTGCTGCTGATCCTGGCAGTGGGCGCCGGGTTCAGATACACCTACTCCACCTGGTTCAATGATTATATGAAGGGCAGCGCCTTCTTCCTGCTGGGCGCAGTCCTGCTGGCGGGCGGGGAGTGGCTGTTCCGCAAGGGGCGGGGAGCCTTCGCTCTGGGGCTGATTGGCGGCGGGATATCGGTGCTGTACGGCTCGATATTTTACAGTTATTTTCTGCTGGAGATTATCGGGTTATGGGCCGGGATCGGCCTGTCGGTGCTGGTCACGCTGTCCGCTGTGCTGCTGTCGCTGCGCTATGAGTCACGGACGATCTGTTCCATGGGGCTTGTGGGGGGCTATCTGCCGCTCTTCTCTTATATGGGAGCCTTCGGGCTGGAGGGCAGCGCAGTGTATGCGGCGATGGGTTATCTGTTCGTGCTGAACCTGCTGATTCTGCTGATCTCTCTGCGCAAGCGCTGGGTGGTCGTCAATTACATCAGCTTCCTGTTCAATGCACCGTCTATCCTGGTGCTGATTTATCTGGCAGACAGCTACACTGTGGGCATCCTCTGCGTTGTGTTGACCTTCGCCATGTATCTGGGGATTACACTGTGGTATCCGTTCAGGTTCAAGACGAAGCTTAACTGGCTGGACTTCGGCCTGCTGGGCTGTAACACGCTCGTTAGCTGCATAACGCTGTATCTTCTGTTCCTGAATGCCGGGCTGGATGAATTCAAAGGCGCGCTGGCGCTGGCCTTCTGCCTCATGTATCTGGGGCTTGGCGTGCTGCTGGAGAAGCAGATGCCGCAGGAACGCGAGAGCCGTCTGCTCTTCTATGTTACCTCACTGACCTTCGCCATCCTGATGATTCCGTTCCAGCTGGGAGCGGCGTGGTGGTCGATCGGCTGGCTGGTGGAAGGTGTGGCGCTCACGGTCTACGGACATCTGTACCGCTTCAAAATGGTAGAACGCGCAGGCTGGGGCATCCTTTCCCTCTGTCTGCTGACCTTCTTCGGATTCGACGTTCTGCTGCAGCTCTCGGATTATAATGCGGTCATCTACTACACGAACTCCTATTTCGATCTGAAGTATACATTCATTACGGCGGGAATGGTGATTGTAGCCTTATTATATGCCATCCGTTATTCGAATCAGGAGACGCTGCTTCGCAGTACGCCTGCGGAGGTGCAGGCTACCGTCTGGTTCAAATATGCGGCTATCGTCAATTTCTACGGGTATGTGGTGTATGAAGCGTTACGCCTGTACGACTGGATGGTGCCGGAGGATATGGCGCACAATGCCTTTTACAAGCTGCTGCTGGCAGGTCTGCTTACCTCTGGACTGGCTTATGCGCTGCCGAAGGTGAACGTTCTGTATGACAAGGTGGTCGGCATCATGGTTCTGGTGCTGCACGGGATTGCCTATGCGGTCTGTATCGGCATTACGCTGGGTCTGCCCAGTCTTCCGGAAGGGTGGTCCGGCAGCACTGCTGCCGATGTAGCGGCGCTGGGTCTGCTTATTCTGTTCAATGTGTTCGTATGGTTCAGCAGTGCAAGGCTGCTGCGGACAACGCTGCTGCGCGATTATAAGAATATAGAGCTGTATCCGGTAGCTATGGGTATCTATCTGCTGGTGATGGTTACGGCGTTCCTGGGAGTGCAGATGCAGGTACGTGACGGCGGGCTGGCCTTCAGTCTGCTCTATCTGCTGCTGGCCGTGCTGTTCATTATGTACGGCTTCTGGAAAAGATATCTGTATATCCGCCGCTTCGGACTGGCGCTGTCCCTGCTGGCAACCGGCAAGCTGTTGCTCTATGACTTGACTCTGCTGAATACCGGCAGCAAGATCATCGCTTATTTCAGCTTCGGACTCTGCCTGCTGGGGATATCCTACCTCTATCAGCGGATAACAGTCAGAATGGAGGAAGCTTATGCGCTTGCTGAGCAAGACAGGCCGGAGAGCTAGGGCGGCTGTGCTGCTCGCTGTATTGGGCGGACTCGTGCTGGGTTCCGGCACCTTCCCGGCGCACAGTGCGGCAGCGGCATCCGGCGGAGCGGAGAAGACGGACGGCGGGCAATGGAAGTTCTCTCGCGAAATCTCCGTGCCGGAGGCGGCTCCGTACTATGAATTGTATCTTGATGAAGCGGTGTACCGTTCGGCGGCAGAGGACTTGCGTGATCTGCGTATACAGGACAGCACCGGCGCTCCGGTTCCCTATTATATGGAGAGCGGAGCGGAGACGGTGGAGGAGCATAGCGCGGTCTATGCCTCAGAATTGATTCACAAGGCAGTGAAAGGAACGGATACCCTGCTGGATTATCAGATTAAGCCGCTTGCCGAGGATGTCGATATTCAGGGGAACCGCCTGGTGTTCGAGTTGCCCGCAGAATCCTTCCTGAAGCATGTGGAGGTATGGGGAGGCTATGACGGGCAGGCCTGGGAGCAGCTCGGCACAGGGGATCTGTATGCCACAAGCGGGTTAAGTGCGGACAGCATTACGCTGGAGCGCAGCTACAAGTTCGGCTATTACCGGCTTGTAGTGAAGAACAACCCGGAAGGGCTGGAGTTCCCCGGATTGACCCTGGTAGACAGCAGCCGGGAGTGGAGTACGGCTGCATTCATGCGGCAGAAGACGCCGCAGACAGAGATTAAGCAGGTGGAGAACCGTACCGAGATCATGATAAGCAACACGGACCGGCTGAAGATTGGGAAGGTGATGCTCGGCAGCACCGGGAATTTCCTGCGGCGCTATGAGCTGTATGACAGTGCCGGGATTAAGATACCGGTCACCGGAAGCGGAGAGCTGTACCGGCTGGACTTCAAGGATACCCGGATCTCCCGGACGGAGATTCAGCCGGTGGTTCCGGCCTCTTCTGATTCCCTGCGCGTGGTCATCTACAATCTGGACGATGCCCCCATCTCCATCACGGATCTTAAGATCGAATATCTGGTAGACCGGCTTGTATTCGCGGGCGGGGAGAAGACGCCGTATTCCCTGCTCTATGGCAACATGCTGGCAACTGCTCCGCAGTATGATATTATTAATTTCAAAGACCGGATCAGCGGAGAGAAGCTTGTGCAGGCCGCGCTGGGTGCAGAGACCCCGGTACCGGTAAGAGCAGCAGATCCGCCCGGCACAAGCTGGTGGCTTCAGGGCCGCTGGGGCTTCAATGCCATTATTATTGCAGTCTCGCTGCTGCTTATTCTCATCGTTGCCCGCAAGCTGGGACAGGCGAAATAGGAGATTTGGCACGAACCCGCAGAAAGAAGGATTACCGCATGACCCTGATTATTATTGGCTCCATTCTGCTTGCTGTTGTTGCCGCTGCGTATCTTATCATGACCGTCTATCCGGCGTTCGGGCGGAGGGCCGGGACGCAGGAGAAGGCCCGTAACCTCCGTTCCGCCCAATACAGCAAGGGTGAATTTGCTTATCCGCAGACTGCAGACCTGAGCGGCGAGAAGGCCGGAGGCAGCGGATTCTCCATTCTGAGGGACTTCATTAAGGGCAACCCTAACTCCAGACCCGCTGGGCCTCTTCAGCCGCAGCCGCTGTTGCCGTCCTCTATTGGGCAGGGCCGCGACACCCGGGTTACCTGGTTCGGGCATTCAGCGGTGCTGCTGGAGATGGATAGCCTGACCCTGTTCCTTGACCCTATGCTGGGCCATGCACCATCACCGTTTCCGTTCATCGGCGGCCGCCGCTACAGCAAGCAGCTTCCGCTGGCGGCGGCTCTTCTGCCGCAGCTGGATGTGGTTCTGCTCTCCCATGATCATTATGATCATCTGGATTATGGAACCATCCGCCAGCTGAAGGATAAGGTAGGCCTGTTCATTGTACCGCTGGGCGTTGGCGCCCATCTGCGCCGCTGGGGGGTGGCCGCAGAGAAGATCCGCGAGCAGGACTGGGGCGATACGCTTACCTATGAAGGGATCACCTTCACCTGCGCTCCGGCGCGGCATTTCTCGGGGCGGAGTCTGCTGGACCGCAACACCACACTATGGTGTTCCTGGATTATTCAAGGAGAGAAGACCAAGGTCTTCTTCAGCGGAGACAGCGGGTATGGTCCGCATTTTGCCGAGATCGGGCGCACCCATGGCCCCTTCGATCTCACGCTGATGGAATGCGGCCAATACGATCCGCGCTGGGCGGATATCCATATGCTGCCGGAGCAGACGGTCGAGGCGCACATCGATGTGCAGGGAGGTCTGCTGATCCCCATCCATTGGGGTGCATTCACCCTGTCGATGCATGACTGGACCGATCCGGCAGAACGGATCTCGGCTGCTGCGGCACTGAGAGGGGTACGGCTGGCCACGCCGAGAATCGGGGAGACTGTAACCGCAGGGGCTGCCGGATATCCGGGTGTTCCCTGGTGGAGATGAGGCTGCGTGCCCGAAGGGGACTTGTGGTACAATCAGGGTTCATAGAACCCAAGGAGCTGACGAACGAAGATGAGTAATGAAGTGAACGAGCAGGAACTGGTGGAGGTATTATCTGCACAAACGAAGGTGGACCCGGCCGTCATCCGGCTGGTGCTGAAGCATGAGCAGACGTTCATCAATAAGGCTAAGGCCAACGCCAAAGGCGAAATTGATATCGATAATGATGATCTGGTCGACTATGTGACTGCCCAGCGCGATGTGAAGCTGGACGAGCTAACGGTGGAGACCATTCTGGATGCGGAAATGGATTACCTGATGGACAAGGGACTGGCCGGATATATCGACTGAATCCTGTAGCCGGAGGCGCATGGCTGATGCCAAGAACCCGTGCGCCCGGCAAGGCTTCTCTAAAATTTAAAATTTATTTTGGATATTTGGCAATAATGCTTTGCATTTGGGAAATTAGTGTGCTACAATGAAGTTAATCATAAATTTAACCCTTAATTCACATATTGTAAAAGGTTATCATTTGTGTATGAATCCTTTTCCAATGTGTGAATTTTTATTTGTTCGTACAATACGTAGGAATAAAAGGACATGTGTTAAATAAACTTTGGAGGTAATATCATGCAAACAGGTACAGTAAAATGGTTCAACGCAGACAAAGGTTTCGGTTTTATCGAGGTTGAAGGCGGAAGCGACGTATTCGTACACTTCTCCGCAATCACTGGCGAAGGCTTCAAGTCTTTGGACGAAGGCCAACGCGTTGAGTTCAACGTAACTCAAGGCGCTCGTGGACCACAGGCTGAAAACGTTGTAAAACTGTAATATCACAAATAAGCTGCCCTTAACATCAGTTGAGGGTAGTTTTTTTTATGACCAGGTATTTGTGACCAGGTAGTAGAGGAGTAGCTTCCGTTCTGCCATGACAGTCCGTAGGACACTAACCAAGCTATTAGGAGGGGGACTTATGTATTTTCGTAAAAAAGCGGTAGTAGATCTTCCACAGGAAGAGACGGCCATCTGGTCCTGCACCAAGGAAGAATGCACCGGATGGATACGCGACAACTTTGCCTTCCAACATGTGCCGACCTGCTGGCAATGCAATTCGCCTATGACCCGGAGCATGAAGATGCTGCCTACGCTCGTTAATAAGAATTTGGATGCGAAGGCTATCAAGAAGAGTGTGACTATCCGCTAGGTTGCATACTGAATAAGAGGATAGCCCTTACCTGGCTGTCTGTTCCTTGCCCGTAATGGGCTATTTTTTTTGTTTGACAATGATGGAAAATACAGGGATGATGGAGCTATGAGAAAATATTTTTTGCTTCTGACGCTCCTTGCGGTGGCCCTGAATGCAGTGGGGATTTTCTATCATAAGCCTCTGCTTAACATCATTGCGATTGGTATGATTCTGATCTTGATTCCGTTTGATATTTATCTGGAGCCGACCCGCCGCAAAGTCATGAGTTACTGCATCGGCGCGGTATTGCTGGCTCTGCTGTGGGCAGCCCTGCATTTCGAATGGATTACTCCGCTGATGTTCATCTAAGTAGTCTTGTGTGTAAGCCCTTAGGGCAGCTCCTTGAAGCGGGAGAACTGTACTGAGGGTTATTTGTTGTTGGTATACCGGTCAAAGGCTGAATGTATGCGAAAAACCGAACACAATTGAAGAAAGGGTAGCTGTGCTACTCATGGTTAACGCCGTATGTCGCCTGCGGGCATTGATTTATCTTGACAAAACTCCCGGGGTTTGGAGAATAGAGTTGGAAACGCTGCCAACGAAAGAGGGAATTCTGATGCTTCAGAGGTTCAGAGAGCTCAATACACTGCGCAATCAGATATTCATCGGTTTTTTGCTGGTGATGCTCATTATTATTCTGGTATCCGGGATATTTGTGTATGACCGTGTCTCTATTCTGCTCAAAAATAATGCCGAGCGGCATATCCAGCAGACGGCGGTTCAGGCTAACGGAAGGCTGGACGCGCTGACCGGTCAGATTGACGGTCTGATGGAGCAGGTGGCCAATCATCCTACCGTTCAGCAGCTGCTGCTGGAGGAGCTGGACGGCAATGAGGTGTCCTTCAATCAGCGCCAGTCGCTGCTGCAGATTGTCTCCAGCTATCAGGCGTACATGCCGAGCGTGGGCTCGCTGGAGCTATATACCGCTGATTACAGGCTGCTGTTCCCGATTAAGGAAGGCAGCCTGGAGAGCAGAATTAACGAGCAGCATATCAGTGAGGCTAATGCGCAAAAGGGGCGGCTGGTCTGGATCGGCGTTGATCCGCATGATGACCAGAGCCTGCTGGCGATCCGCCAGGTCAGCCTGATGGACCGCTGGTTCTCGCGGGGAGGCTACCTGATGGCCCGCATCCAGCGCAGCTACTTTCAGCTCGACGATCCGTTCTCCGGCAGCGACAGCGGGGAGTCAGTGCTGCTCGTGAATGATGAGGGACAGCTCCTCGGGAGCAGCGGAACACCGCAGGAGGATTTGCTGCCGCTGCTGGAGAGCGTGGATCAGACGGTCAGTTTCCGGGGCAAGGAGTATGTGCAGGTCAAGCTGCGCTCGGACAAGACCTCCTGGACGCTGCTGGTACTGACGCCTGTCAGCTATGTGACCAAGGGGCTGTCTGTGCTGCGGACGGTGCTGCTGGTGTCAGGCGGAATCGGAACCCTGCTGTTCCTGATTATATCCTTCCTGCTGTCGACAATGATTACCCGTCCGATCATTCACCTGATCCGGGCAATGCGCAAATCCCGCATGGGGGTGCTGACCCCCAATTCGCAGAAGGTATCTACCATGGAGCTGCGGGAGCTGAATAATACCTATAACGGTATGGTGGCTAATATTAATGATTTGATCAGGGTGGTCTATGAGAAGGAGGTCCTGCAGAGCCGGACTGAGCTCAAAGCCTTGCAGGCGCAGATTAATCCCCATTTCCTGTTCAATACGCTGGAGGCCTTCAACTGGTCCCTGGAGGAGAAGGGGGAGGAGGAGCTGGCCGGATTAGTGGTCATGATGTCCAGGCTGTTCCGCTACATTATGGGCAGCCCTCATAACAAGGATGAATGGGTAACGCTGAGCGATGAGGTGGAACAGATCAGGCGGTATTTGCGGATTATGGAGATGCGGATGGGAGAGCGCCTGTCCTGGGATATCAGGCTTGATCCGCATGAGGCTGCTGTGCCGGTGCCCAAGCTGCTGATTCAACCGATTGTTGAGAACGCGATTCTCCATGGAGTGGAGAGCCGCGTCGGCAAGGGCGTGATTGAAGTCATAATCAGCCCCTCCTCCCGCAAGGGGTGGACCTCCGTTGAAGTGTCTGACAACGGGCCGGGTATGGATGAGGCTACGCTGCTGGCGCTGCGCGATGCGCTGGATGGCGGGCCTCCGGTCTCTGCCAAGGGCAGCGGAGTGGGGCTGGTGAATGTGCAGCGGCGGCTGAAGCTGTACTACGCGGAAGCGGACATGCAGACGGAAGGCCTGATCGTGGAGAGCCGGCGGTCTGAGGGGACCGTAATAAGGTTTGAGATTCCAAGCAATGGAGGAGATACCTATGAGTCTGGGCAATAAGACGATTCTAATCGTAGATGATGAACCAAGAACGCGTCAGGGGATTAAGCAGACGCTGGAATTATGGGCGGCAGGCCGGTATACCGTGGAGACCTGCGATAATGGGGTGGAAGCGCGCGAGCGGCTGCGGCAGGAGCGGGTCCACCTGCTGATTACAGATGTGCGCATGCCGGAGGTGAGCGGGCTGGATCTGATCCATTCGCTGCAGGAATCTCCCCGGAAGCCGGTGATCATTGTCATCTCCGGCTATGCCGAGTTCGATTATGTGCAGCAGGCAATGCGGCTGGGGGCGGTCAATTATCTGCTGAAGCCGCTGGACAAGTCAGAGCTGCTGACAGTGGTTGAGGATGCGCTGAAGCGGGAGGAGGAGCAGCAGCGCCATGTGAAGCTGGAGAAGCTGGTGGATCACAAGCTGCTGGAGATTGACCCGGAGCAGGCTGGGATGGGGCAGCCGGTTAAGGAGGCAATTGCCTATGTGGAGCAGCATCTGCACGAACAGCTGACGATGGCTGAGGTAGCGGGGCTGATTCACCTGAATGCCAGCTATTTCAGCGTGCTGTTCAAGGAGCAGGCCGGGGTGTCCTTCACTGAATATCTGTCCCGTTTGCGGATTCAGCGGGCGAAGGAGTTACTACTCCAGACCGCACTGCCCGTCGGGGAGATCGGAGAGCGTGTAGGGTACCGGACGGATAAATATTTCATTAAGGTATTCAAGTCCTTGGAGGCCATAAGCCCTAGCCGTTACCGTCAGCAGATGAAGGGCGGAGCTCAGGAGATCCAATAAATGTGGTATTTTAGCCAATAAGTGTGCCCTTATCTGCCTCAGGGTACGATGCTAGAATTTTAATGATAGCGATTACATGGGTGAGTTCGGCCTTTTGCAATGTAAGATGGGGAGGCAATGCAATGCGAAGGAATCACATGACCAAGGGGCTGCTCCTGGCCTGTATCTGGGTGCTTGTTCTGACGGGTTGCGGCTCTGCGGGAGACAATAATAGTACGCTGGCAGCTAACGGCGCCTCTTCCCCCAAAATAACCATTCATATGATGCACATCTGGCCCGCCGGACTCTCTGCGCAGCAGTATAAGCTGGTCAGCCAGATTATCGCACAATACGAGAAGGAGCATCCGGGTATCCTCATCAGGCAGGATGTGCTGGAGAATGAGCAGTATAAAAGCAAGCTCAAGGTGCTCTCCGCCTCCAATGACCTTCCCGATGTGGGCATAACCTGGGCGGCAGGCTTCATGGAGCCTTATGTAAAAGGCGGATTATTCGCTCCGCTGGATGACATCCTGAACGGCGGGCAGCTTAAGGATAAATTCGTGAAGAGCACTACAGAGTCTTATGCTGTTGATAACAAGACCTATGCGCTCCCTCTGGAGATGAACATCTCACCGATCTTTTATAATAAAGAAATCTTCGCCCAATATAATCTTCAGGTGCCTTCAACGTATGAGGAGTTCAAGGCAGTTGTGAGAGTGCTCTCCGGTCATGGTGTGCCTCCGGTGGCGCTGGGTAATAAGGACCGGTGGACAGGCTCGCTGTGGTATATGTATCTGGCGGACCGCTTGGCCGGAAGTGAGACGCTGAAGCGGGCGACGAAGGGGACGGGTTATTTCGATGATCCCGGACTGGTGCAGGCTGCGGCTGAAGTACAGAACCTTGTCGATATGAACGCCTTCAACAACGGCTTCAACGGCTTGTCATATGATGAGGGCAAATCGGAATTTATGGAAGAAAAGGCGGCCATGTACCTGACCGGTACCTGGGAGCTGCCCAACTTCACGACCAACCCGGAGACTCCGCAGGCCTTCAAGGATAAGGTCGGCTTTTTCAAATTCCCTACGGTGGAAGGCGGGAAGGGGAGTTCGGGCGACTGGGTAGGCGGTCCGGGTGTCGGACTGTTCGTAGCGGAATCGTCCAGGGTGAAGGAGGAGGCTAAGGCTTTTGTCGAATACTTCGTCTTCAAATGGGGCGAGGCTTCAGTGACGAGTGCGGGAGTGATTCCGGCGACTAAGGTCGATACCACGAATGAGAAGCTGCCGCAGCTATACGTGGATCTGTTGAATGAACTGAACAATGCCAGCAGTATTACCTTGTTCGCGGATGTGCAGATGAAGCCGAATGCTGCCCAGGTCCATCTGGATATGATCCAGGCGCTGTTCGGCAAAGCGGTCACGCCGAAGCAGTTCGCAGCCAGACATAAAATTGCAGTAGCCAAAGGGAACTGAGTATGGGACGAGCTTACGACAAAGGGATGCTAATCAGCCGTATTTCCGGTGGCTGATTAGCATCCCTTATTTATCCTTCTATTTCTCGCTGAAACGAATGCCGTCCTATTGAAGGACGGCAAGGCCGTTTCCGCTTGTGTGAGGCGCTGCCGCAGAATTAGTGCGCCGGGGCTGCCGGAGCGGCTTCCGGCGGTTCATGCTGGATCAGGCCATGCTTCTCCCAGGCTCTGCTTTTCCAGCGGAAGTACATAATGACGGCCCGTACCCATTCGTCGAACGCTGTGGCCAGCCATACCCCGGCCAGACCCAGATCAAGCGTGAATACCAGGAAGTAGCCCAGCGGCAGACTCATGCACACCATAGAAATCATGCCCATGTAGACCGGGAACTTGGCATCGCCCGACGCGCGCAGCGAGTTGATAATGACCAGATTGCAGGTCCGCCCGGTCTCCAGGAAGAAGCTGAGCAGGATAACCTGGGCGCCCATGGTGATAATCAGCTCATTATCCGTGAACAGTCCCAGCAGCGGCTTGCGGAACAGAATGACGATCAGGTCCATGATGACTGTGACCAGAAGTGCCCACTTCACACTGGTGAACACCCGTGAGTAAGCCTCCTGCGTCCGTTTTGCACCTACAAGATGGCCCACAATAATTGAGGTCCCCATGGCCACCGCTACGCTGAACAGGAAGATGTAGTTCGAGATATTGACCGCATACTGGCGGGTAGCCATGGCCTCGGCCCCCAAATAGGTGATGTATAGGGTGAAGACGAGCTGGCAGCACTGGTACATTACGGATTCGAAGGCGGATGGAATACCGATTTTGAGAATCTGCAGCACATATTTCTTGGAGAGGTGAACGTAATAGCTGCATTTCACACGTACCTCCATAATCCGGTAAAGCAGCAGGAAGAAGATCAGGAGAGCGATGGAGCGGCTGATTACGGTTGATACGGCAGCCCCCTCTACACCGAGCGCAGGCAGTCCGAAATGACCGAAGATCAGCAGATAGTTACCGCCAACATGGATGACGTTCATAAGCAGCGATACCGCCATCGTCTGCTTGGTGAAGCCGTGGGTGCGGATAGTTGCAGCCAGCGCGTTGATAAGGGCCTGCAGGAAGATCGCGCCTCCGACAATGTTGATATACGAACGGGCGTAGGCGAGAATGTCGCCCTTCACGTTCAGTGCTTGCAGCAGATGACCTCCGAATAGCAGCATCACTGTACTAAGTACGATCCCTACCGCAAGATTCAGGGTAACTGCGTTACCGATCACTCTGGCGGCTTCCTTGGGCTGCTTGGAGCCGAGGTATTGCGACACGACGATCGCCGCGCCGTTCCCGATGACACTAAGCGCCAGAATAGCTATGGCAATAATCTGATTGGCCGCTCCGACACCGGAGACCGCATCATCAGACACAGAGCTGATCATGAAGGTATCCATACTGCCCATAAGCATGAACAGGAACAGCTCCAGGAAGATCGGCCAGGTCAGCTTCATTAGGTTGAATGTCTTGGGCTTGCTTGTTTCCATCATACACCTTCTTATTAGGATTCCTTGCGGCTGTGAATCTTCGAATCAAATGTATGGTAGCACAACTGTTGTGAAAATGCAGTAGGATTTTCGGGCATGTTGCCATAAAATCCTCCGGCTTCGCCCAATAGTATCCTCCAGGTGACTACCTCACAAAAAAGTGCCTACTTCCCTTATCGGCAGTATATCCCTAAACTGAGAAACAGCACTTCCAAAAATACATTACGGATAAGGAGAACTTACACATATGAAATTACAGTTAGCACTCGATCTGGTGGATATTGCTGGAGCCAAGGCGGTAGTTGCAGAGGTTGCCGAATCTATAGATATCGTTGAAATTGGAACACCTGTCGTTATCAATGAGGGGCTGCATGCGGTAAAAGCCATCAAGGAAGCTTTCCCGGCGCTTACGGTGCTGGCCGATCTCAAAATTATGGATGCCGGCGGATACGAGGTAATGAAGGCAGTGGAAGCGGGCGCGGGTATCGTGACTGTGCTGGGTGTATCCGATGATTCAACGATCCGCGGCGCGGTGGAGGAAGCGAAGAAGACGGGAGCTGAAATCCTGGTCGATCTGATTAACGTGAAGGATCTCAAGGCCAGAGCCGCTGAAGTGGATGCGCTGGGTGTGGATTATGTCTGCGTGCATTCCGGCTATGACCATCAGGCTGAAGGTAAGAATTCCTTCGCGGATCTGAGAGATATTAAGAGCGTGGTGACCCGGGCCAAAACGGCAATTGCCGGCGGCATCAAGCTGAGTACGCTGCCTGAAGTGATTGCTGCGCAGCCCGATCTGGTAATCGTGGGCGGCGGCATTACCGGCGAAGCTGATATGAAAGCAACTGCGGCGGAAATGAAGCGCCTTGTAAGCCAGGCTTAAGCAGCCATGGACACGCAGTATTACGCACATGAAATTGTGAAGGAGCTGGAAGGCACCGTCTCCGGGCTGGATGCCGGAGAGGGCGAGGTGCTGACGGAGCTGCTGCTGCGCGCAGGTCAGATCTTCGTGGCCGGTGCCGGGCGTTCCGGCCTGATGGGCCGGGCCTTCGCCATGCGGCTGATGCAGGCCGGGCGGACAGCTTATGTGGTCGGAGAGACGGTAACGCCGGGCATCAGCCCCGGCGATGTGCTTGTACTGGGTTCCGGCTCAGGCGGGACGAAGGGACTGGTCTCCATGGCTGAGAAAGCCAAGGCAATCGGAGCAGCTGTAGTCCTCGTAACCATTCAGCCGGACTCGGCGCTCGGACGTCTCGCAGATCATACAGTCAAGCTGCCCGGCGCTCCCAAGGAACGGCCGGACGGCAGCTATACGACGCTGCAGCCGATGGCCTCCTTGTTTGAACAGACGCTGCTTGTATTCTATGATGCAGTCATTCTGCGGATCATGGAGCAGACGGGGCAGACCTCCGGCCGGATGTTCGGCAAGCATGCCAATTTGGAATAGTATACGATTTGGAATAGAATAGAGCTTGGAGTACAATAAAGCTATCACACGGATGCTTTCCTTGACGGGAGGGCATCCTTTGTTGCCTATGCGGAGTGGCTGATGGATTTGTAATATGTTTATAGCCGGAAGGGGGCTGAATATTGGCGACTGAAATTAAAGACCGCATCAACCTGAAGGAGATCAACTGCGAGAAGGAGCTCACACTCGCTGTGATCGGCGGCAAGTGGAAGCTGATTATACTGTGGCACCTGGGTCTGGAAGGGACCAAACGCTTCAGTGAATTGAAGAAGCTGATTCCCCATATTACCCAGAAAATGCTGACCAACCAGCTCCGTGAGCTGGAGGAAGATCAGCTGGTATTCAGACAGGTATATGCGGAGGTTCCTCCGCGCGTCGAATACTCCCTGACAGAGTATGGACACACGCTGATGCCGGTGCTGCGTATGATGTATGACTGGGGCAAGAATTACGGGGAGAAGGTAATCTGGAAAGATGGAACTCCCTCTGATAGATAGGTTCTGTAAATGCAGATTTACCATTTGTATTGTGTAAAATTAAGTTGTACACTATTGTATGTGTATATTTGATTTATTGGAGGGAATGGTAGTTATGCTAAAGACAGAATATAGCCCGCTGCTGGAGACGTTCAAATTCAAGAGCGGGATTGAACTGAAGAACCGTGTGGTCATGGCGCCGATGACTAACTTCTCCTCGAATGAGGATGGAACCGTCTCCCGGCCGGAGCTGGACTATTATATCCGCCGTTCTGGCGGAGCGGGGATGGTCATTACTGCCTGTGTCTATGTGTCGCGCGGCGGGAAGGGCTTCCCTGGCGAATTCGGAGCTGACCATGACGGCCTGATTCCGAGCCTGCGTGAGCTGGCGGAGGCCATCAAGGGCGAAGGAGCGAAGGCTGTGCTCCAGATCTTCCACGGCGGACGCCAATGCCCGCCGGAGCAGCTGGTTGACGGGCAGCCTGTCAGTGCAAGCGATGTGCCGGCTGAGCTGCCGGGCGGCGGACAGGGTACAGTTCCGCGCCCGCTGACAGACGAAGAGATTACCGGTATTATCGCCGATTTCGGAGAAGCGACACGCCGGGCGATTGAGGCCGGCTTCGATGGCGTTGAGATTCACGGTGCGAACGGGTATCTGCTGCAGCAATTCTTCTCGCCGCACTCCAACAGACGCGAAGACCGCTGGGGCGGAGATCTGCAGAAGCGGCTCACCTTCCCGCTGGCCGTTCTGCGCAGTGTCAAGGCTGCGGTGAAGCAGCATGCACAGGGTGCATTCCTTGTAGGCTACCGCTTCTCGCCTGAAGAGCCGGAGACACCGGGGATTACGATGGCTGACACGTTTGCCCTAATCGATGCGCTGACAGCGGAGGGGCTGGATTACCTGCATGCGTCCCTCATGGAGCTGTGGTCGCTGCCGCGCCGGGGGACAGAAGACAGCCGTCCGCGGATCGAACAGATTGTGGAACGTGCAGGGGGCAAGGCTCCGGTAATTGGCGTAGGCTCGCTCTACTCTGCCGCCGACGCCCTGAAGAGTCTGGACAGCGGCATCAGCCTGGTGGCCCTGGGCCGTCCGCTGCTGATTGAACCGGACTGGGTGCAGAAGCTGGCCGGGGGCCGGGCCGATGAGATTAAGACTGAGCTTGATCCGAATGCCCAAGCAGAGCTTGTGATTCCGGACCCGCTCTGGAGAGCGCTGATCCATACGCCGGGCTGGCTGCCGGTGAAGAAATAAACAGACGGGTAACGGTCTGTGACCATAGCATGTTAAGAACCCCGTACGCCTGTTGTTCCAGGGCGGCACGGGGTTTTTGCCGTATCAGCATCTATGATACAATTGTACTAAATCAGGGACGACCGGAAATGGGGTGCGGCAGAGATGAACGTACAAGGAAGAGACGGAGGCTCCGATGAGGCAGAGGGCGTGGATTACGGGGCGGAGAACAGCTCAATGCAGCGGACCCTTGAAGTTATTGGCGGGAAGTGGAAGGGTGTTCTGCTCTATCATCTGATCAGCGGGCCGAAGCGGTTCAACGAGCTGCGCAGACTATGCCCCGGCATTACACAGCGGATGCTGGTGATGCAGCTGCGGGATCTGGAGCGTGACGGTCTGGTCCACCGGAAGGTGTACCCTCAGGTGCCGCAGAAGGTAGAGTACTCCTTGACCGAATGGGCGCAGGGACTGGAGACCGCGATTCTCAGCATCAAGCATTGGGGTGAGGGATACCGGGAGGTACTCGCAAGAGGTGATGATGGAGCCCTGGCTGAGGACGGACAGGACAGCAAGGAAAGCGGGGACGAAGCCCCGCGCAGCACGAAAATCCCCGATTGAGCGGAGTACGCTTGACCGGGGATTTTTGTGCTGCATCCTATAACCTTGCTTACGCTTTCTGCTCCGCCAGCCGGGCAATCTCAACGATCACCTGTACAGCCTGCAGCATGACGTCTACAGAGGCGTACTCAAATTTGCCGTGGAAATTCTCGCCTCCGGTGAAAATATTCGGTGTAGGCAGCCCCATATAAGAGAGCTGTGAACCGTCAGTCCCTCCGCGGATTGGACGGATAACCGGCGTGATGCCGAGGCCCTCCATCGCTTCCCGGGCGATATCGACGATATGCCGGACGGGCTCGATTTTCTCGCGCATATTATAGTATTGGTCATTCATCTCCAGCACGATGTTGTCCGCCCCGTATGTAGATTTGAATTCCTCCACAATTGCAGCGATATTCGATTTGCGGTTCTCGAAGCTGTCGCGGTCAAAGTCACGGATGATGTAATGAAGCTTGCTGTGCTCGGCACTGCCTTGCATGGAGATCAGGTGGTAGAATCCCTCGTAGCCGTCTGTGAATTCAGGAGCTTCACCGGCGGGCAGACGGAGATGGAAAGCCATGGCGATTTTGGACGAATGGATCATCTTGCCCTTGGCTGTACCGGGATGGACGTTGACTCCGTGGAAGCTGATTTTGGCCGCGGCGGCATTAAAGCTCTCATATTCCAGCTCCCCGAGCGGGCCTCCGTCCACGGTGTAGGCATAGGAAGCGCCGAAGGCGGCAACGTCGAACTTATGCGGGCCGCGTCCGATTTCTTCATCGGGGGTAAAAGCGACCCGGATTTTGCCATGCTTAATCTCCGGATGCGCCAGCAGATGGGCCATAGCCGTCATGATCTCAGCGATGCCCGCCTTGTTGTCCGCCCCCAGCAGGGTGGTGCCGTCGGTTGTAATCAGCGTATGCCCCTTGTAGCCGCTCAGCTCCGGGAAGCTCTTCGTGGACAGGATAATATTCTGGGCTTGATTCAGCACCAGATCCTGCCCGTCATAATTCTCTACAATCTGCGGCTTCACATTCGTACCGGTAAAATCCGTGGCGGTATCCAGATGGGCCAGGAAGCCGATCACCGGAACCTCTTTATCTGTGTTAGCGGGCAGCGAGGCCATGACATATGCATGCTCGTCCACCGTAATCTCCGTCAGTCCCAGCTCCTGCAGCTCCTCTGCCAGCTTATGCGCCAGTACCATTTGGCCTGGAGTGGACGGGCAGGTCTCGCTGTCCTCGCTGGATTGGGTATCCATTTCAGCATACGATACAAAACGTCTAATTAACTCTTCCTTCAATGCAGGTCATCTCCTCTTCAGCTTCGTATGTCTATATTATCACGATACGGCCCGGGTCTCATACTTTAGGCGGATGGTGTGGAGTGAAGGGGGATGGAGGCTGGCGGGAGGCGAGGGGCAAGTTGGAGTGAGGAAGGCAGCGGGAAAGCGGAAGAGAGGGAAGGAGCGGGAACGCAGGTTATGGCTGCTGCACTGGAGACTGGCTGGAGACAAGCTTGGCCGAAAGCAGGTAGCGGTCAGGCGCTGAGCCTACATAAGAGAACGGGTAACAGGTAATCAAGGTGAGTATGGGAGCTCTGCTGGGCTTAATTGCTCCCCGTGTATTTCTGTCAACAATCCGGCTGCCGGTTACTTCATAGGTAAAAGTTCCATCCGCTGTAGCAAGCTCAAGCGTGTCTCCAGTCTCCAGCTCGCCGAGGCTGCGGAAGACGGTGTCACGGTGTCCGGCCAGCACGCTGTTCCCGGAGGCACCGGGGGCGGCGCTTGCTTCATCATGTCCGGCGCCCCGCTTCAGCTCCGCCCGGCCGGTTCCCTCCAGAATCGCAACCCGCTTATCCAGCTTAGGGAAATAGATCTCTCCAATTACTTCGCCCGCTATATAAGCAGGTTTGTCGCCTTTTGGTGATTCTGCGCTGCTAACCATACCTTCAGGAAGCGGCATTTCTTCTTCGGAAGTTACGGGAAGCTGGGCTTCCTCCCTCTTTTTGTCCCAGATTCTCAGGGCTTCGCGGGCTTCGGCGGGCGCTTTGAGGATCTGGAAGGCGGAATACACCATAACGCACAAGGAGAGCAGGAAGATCAGCTTGACGGCTAAAGTGAATCCGCTGCGCATCTTCATGCTCTCTCTCCTCCTTACATCTACATAAAGTTACTTCTTCTGGCCCAGCCTGCGGAGCACAAGCACACTGATCATGGCGACAACCAGGCTGGCCGCAATCAGATTGTACCAAGGGCTGGCTGTGTCCGGCAGTCTGCCGTCTTCCTCCGGCCCTCCCAGCGGAAGCGTGTCGTCTGTGAGGTTGACCTCTTTCCCTGGTGAAGGGGCAGGTGTGCTGCCAAGTGCAGCGGCTCCGGAATCCGGGGTTGCGGACGGGCGGTTGCCGCCATCCTCTTCCCCTCCGCCTAGCGGAACAGGCTCTTCACTTACAGTTACTCCACCCGCAGACGGTGTTGCTGTCGCTGCTGGTGATGGCGATGGTGTAACGCTAGGAGAGACTGTGCCTGCTGTTGAATCCGTAGGGGCACTTGTTGCTGCTGGCGTACTGCCGGGACTGACCGTGGTGTCCGGTGTTGACCCGGGTAAAGGTGTAGCTGAAGCCGCTGGCTCAGCCGTCGGTTGCGGTGAGGAGGTTGGCACGGTTGTAGGCGCAGGATCCGCTGTAGCTGTGAATTCAAAGGCGACGCTCACCGTCTTCTCCTGGAACTCGTTGCCTGCCTCCGGCGGGAACAACACCTTCATTTCGATAGCTTCCGCTTCCCCTCCGGCAAGCGAGCCGATGGTCACCACACCCGGGGCCTCGCTCATTACCCCTGAATAGAGGATTACTCCCTCTTTTTGCAGAGTCATTTGCAGGATATTGTACAGATCTGCGTCCCCGGAGCGGAACTGGAAGGCAACTGCATAATCGAACGGGGCATTTCCGTCATTGATTATCTTATAATCCGAAGCCATTGTATCTCCCGGCTGCATGTTGTTCATGGTTGCCGTACTGGTCGTATGCGAGTTGACGGTGAGCTTGATCGTATCCTCAGCGCTGACCCCTCCGGCATGCCAGATCACACCTGCCAGAACGGCCAAAATATACGCGCCGATTATGGATGTATGTCTCTTCTTCACTCTCCCCGCCCCTTCCTGTGCGGACCTCCGGCAGCCACCAGCCACAATCCGCCCCGGTTCGCGCTTCTAAATCATAGTTTGTCGAATAAAGTGGTTTCTTGAAGAACTACTAAATATCATGGCGATAGTATAAAGTTAGAACGAACTTGAACGGGTCTGAGTGGACCTGAACGGGCGTGAACGAGCCTGAATGGTAAGAATGCATTATTGTTCGTTATAACGAATACTGATTACAGTATAATCTTAAATGGGCATAAAGAAAAACAGGAAAAGATCCTGTAAGTAAATAAATTCGGCTGTTTACTATAAATTAACGACGATTATTTAACGTTTACTGCATTTAACTCGTTATTTCTACGTATATTAATTATTTTTGTATTTTATAAAGAACGATTAAGGCTGGGAGGGTTCGGCTCAGTAATTTCCGCACCGAACACTTTTGTTTTTTGCTGCATACTAAAATAGCCCACTTAGCTACCCCAATGGAGTACTCCACAGGTAGTTAAATGGGCTAAATATAAAGACTGGCCAGTAATCAGATTAGTAGGCCATCAGAATGAAACTCAGCAAGCCATTAGTTGAAGTAATTCTCACACTTTAAAATCGAATGAGTTCACTACCCCATCAGATTTAAAATAGTGGAGCAGAAGCAATTCCCCATCAATTACATCTTTTCCAAGCGGGGGTTGTTCTTTAGGGGCGTTTGGCTTAGCGTAACGGACTGAGGTGCTCTTATCCGGGGAGAAAGTCGTCACTTGGGCGATTAACGGACTGCGAGGACCTTATCCCCTGCAATTCAGCTCCAAATGTCTCGCAGAAAGACGATAAGGTCGCCTGAGTCCGTTACGCTGCAAAAGGTGGCATTCTCGTGGGAATAGGGTCTCTTCGGTCCGTTAGATTTTTTGGGATGATAGGGTTTCATTACACGAACCCCTGAGTTTTACAAGCTTATCCACACTTTAAACTCGGATGAGTTACTACAGCCTTATTACTTCTTCAACAAGTCGGCCACAAGCTCATATGAGTGCAAGCGTGCAGAGTGGTCATAGATCTGTGAGGCGATAATCCACTCATCCGCATCCGTCTCTTCCTGAATCTGCAGCAGTCGTTCCTTAATCAGGGCCTGGTCGCCCGCAATGGAGTATTGCTGTTTGCTCATAAGCAGCGCCTTCTCCTGGGAGGTCCAGATTCCGTCCAGACTGTCTACAGGCGGCTGGAGCTTGCCGGTGCGGCCACGGATAATGTTAAGGAATTGCTGCTGCTGGGAAGTGGCAAGTCTGCGCGCTTCCTCTACCGTATCCGCAGCCGTAATTCCCAAGCCCACCATAACATAAGGCTTGTCGAGTACAGCTGAAGGCTTGAAGCTGGTGCGGTACAGATGCAGGGCCGGCAGCAGATAATCCGGTGCAAAGTGGCTGGCAAAAGAAAAAGGCAGACCCAGCTGGCCCGCAAGCTGGGCGCTGAAGCCGCTGGAGCCCAGCAGCCAGATCGGGATGTTCAGTCCTTCACCGGGCACGGCGCGGACACCGGCTGGCCGGGAGCCTGATCCTTCGGGGTCGAAATAAGCCCGCAGCTCACTTAGCTGCTCAGGGAATTCACTGCCATCGCTGCCGAGGCTGCGGCGCAGTGCTCTGGCGGCTGCCTGGTCGGAGCCGGGGGCTCTGCCCAGACCCAGATCAATCCGTCCCGGATACAGGGACTCCAGTGTGCCGAATTGCTCGGCAATCACCAGTGGTGCATGGTTGGAGAGCATGATGCCTCCTGAACCTACGCGGATGGTATTAGTTCCGGCCGCCACATGTCCGATAACAACGGAGGTAGCGGAGCTGGCAATGCCGGTCATATTATGATGCTCTGCCAGCCAGTAACGGTTATACCCCCATTTCTCAGCATGACGGGCCAAATCAAGGGTGTTATGAAAAGAATCCGCCGCCGTTCCGCCCTCCCGGATAGGGGCTAAATCCAGTACGGAGAATGGTATGTCGTGCAATTGCTTCACATGAATCCCTCCTATAGTAGATGCCTACAGCATCAGTAGCCTTATTTGCAGCCATGAATCAATATACCCGCCAATTATAACATGAAATAATATAATTTACACACTTTAAGTAAGCGGCATGGCGGAGCGGGGATTATGAGGGGACTATGAGAGAAGAAAAGTACAAGATGTAAGCGCATAACAATTTGCTTGCCAATTTTAGGAAGCCTTGCTATAATCGCTTTGAAAAGCTTTTCTAACTTAAGCGGCCAGGCCAATCCTGATAAGGAGGGCATACGTTTCGGGTTAAAAGAATAAGAAGGAAGTCAGATGATGAAGCCAACAATCAGAGATGTCGCCAAGATGGCCGGAGTATCCATCAGCACCGTGTCCCGTGTAATGAATGCGCCGGATACGGTAGTGGAGAGCAAGCGAAGCCGGGTCATTGAAGCGATAGAAGCGCTCAAGTATCAGCCTAATGCATTTGCACGGGGGCTAATTTACAGGAAGTCATTCACCCTCGGGCTGCTCATTCCCGATATTGAGAACCTGTATTTCGCAGGGGTGATCCGGGGAATGCAAGATGCCTGCATTAAGCTCGGATACAGTCTGATGATCTGCAATACAGACCGTGACAAGGAGCGGACACTGTCCTATATGGATACTTTTCATGAGAAGCAGGTGGATGGTGTTGTGTTCGCCAGTGATATTCTACACCCTGAGTATTATGAGAAGCTGGTGGACTGCAGAATTCCATTCGTGCTGGTCTCCTCCCATTCCGATGAGTACGAGGTAGCGTCGGTGGAGGTGGATGATGAGAAGGCGGCGTATGATGCTGTGAAATTCCTGATTGAGCTGGGGCACCGGGAGATCGGGATGATCGGCTTCAATCATGATAATTCGGTGTCTGGGCCACCGCGGATGGCGGGGTTCGTGAGAGCCTTGAGCGAATCGGGGCTGGAGCGTAATATCGGGAAAATCAAGTACGCCAACCACCGCTTTGAGCAGGCTTATCAGGCAACGCACGAGCTGTTCACTGAATATCCGGAGCTAACCGCAGTATTCTGTGTAGCGGACGAGTTCGCTATGGGAACGATCTCTTACTTAAAGGACCGCAATATTCTGGTTCCCGGTCAGGTGTCGGTCATCGGCTTCGATAATCTGCGGATGTCGGGGATGTTCATTCCGAAGCTGACAACAATTGCACAGCCTATCTATCAGCTGGGATACCGGGCGGCCGAGAAGCTGCATGAATTGTTGACCACGGGCAAGGTGGCTGTCATGAAAGAGAAGATGGAACATAAGCTAATCGTAAGAGAATCCTCGCGCGAGAAGTGAAATATAGTTCCGGCGGGCTGGAGCACGGCTGCCTGGGATAGGGCAGCACGGTTTCTTTGGGCCATTCTGAAAAGCTTTTCAGAGTGGCGGGTTACAGGAATGCGAGCGAATCGTTTCGGGAGCCGGTTCAGGAATTGTTTCAGGAAACGAACCCGCAGCAGAAGGTACTAACGCAATATTGGAAGCGCATACATTATAGTGGGATATGGATAATGTACGTTTGAATTAGCGGTGTTAATGAGTGTGGGTGCCTGGTGTCCGTGAATTTCGATAAGGGGGTGAGTTGCTGCGCTGCCGGAAGGGGTTCCGGTAATGAAGCTGGCTTGATGCAGTCTCTAAAAACAATTAAAGGGGATGTATGAAACAATGAAGAAAGCTCCAGCACGTAAACTGTCACTTGCGATGGTGCTGTGTCTATCCTTCACCATGATGCTCAGCGGCTGCGGCGGCAACAACAACGCTGCACCAACGCAGGCCCCGGCGGCTACAGAAGCGCCGACAGCAGCACCTTCGGCAGATAACAACGCAGCATCAACAGATAGCCCAAATCCCGCTGCGGCAGGCAGCCCGTTGGACTTGGCGATGAAGGGTGAATACAAAGGCACGAAGGTCACGATGTTCGGACCGTTTGTCGATGCGGACCAGGTGAAGTTCGAGAGCAGTATTAAGGAATTCGAAGAGAAAACCGGCATTGATATTCAATACGAAGGCTCCAAGGAATTCGAAGCCACGATTAATATCCGGGTCGATGGCGGCAATGCGCCGGATATCGCGGACTTCCCGCAGCCGGGCCTGCTGGCCTCTATTGCTAAGACCGGCAAGGTTATCGATCTGACCGGGGTGCTGGATCAGGCGAAGCTGACGGCCAATTACAATAAGAGCTGGCTGGATATGTCCACCATGGACGGCAAGAATGGCAAGATTATGGCCGGGATCTGGAACCGCAGCAATGTGAAGAGCCTGGTCTGGTATCCGAAGAAACAATTTGACGAAGCGGGATATACGGTTCCGCAGACTTGGGATGAAATGATGGCTCTGACGGAGCAAATCGCCAAAGACGGTGATCCGGCCTGGGCAATCGGTATCGAGAGCGGCGCGGCAACCGGCTGGGCGGCAACCGACTGGGTAGAGAACATCATGCTGCGGACTACGACGCCTGAGAATTATGACAAGTGGGTAAGCGGGGAGCTGCCGTTCACTTCGCCTGAAGTGAAGAACGCGGTGGAAGTAATGTCCAAGATCTGGCTGAACAAGGATTATGTCTACGGCGGTGCTAAATCCATTGTCACTACTGCCTTCGGTGATGCTCCGAAGCCGATGTTCGAGAACCCGCCCAAAGCCTGGTTCAACCTGATGGGGAACTTCATTACCAGCTTCTTCCCGGAAACGGCCAAGGTGGATACAGACTATGACTGGTTCTATCTCCCGCCGATTGATGAGCAGTACGGCAAGCCGGTTCTGGTGGCAGGCGACATCTACGCCATGTTCAATGACCGACCGGAGGTACGCGCGGTAATGGAATTCTTCACCACTGGCGAATCGATCAAAAGCTGGGTGCAATCCGGCGGCGTCATTGCCCCAATGAATGATGCTTCTCTGGACTGGTACCAGTCCGAATCCGACCGCCGGATGGCGAAGCTGGTACAGGATGCCTCGACTCTGCGCTTCGATGGCTCGGACCTGATGCCGGGTAAGGTGGGTGCAGGTACCTTCTGGAAAGGCATGACTGACTATGTGAGCGGAACTGCTACGCTGGATCAGGCCCTGGAGCAGATTCAGTCAGGCTGGAAGAACTAAGGACCAGGCAAGCGCGGAATTAGACGCCAAGAGGTTGAAGGGGCGGTCTTGAACAATCAGGCCTGCCCCTTAACTGGTGTTAACGGGTGCTTATGAAGAAGGCTCTGCTCCAACAGAGCCTATAGGAGGAACCGATATGGATGCACAAATAAGGCCGGAGCCGGGTGCCGCCGGAGCGCAGGCCAGTCAGAGAATCAGCGGCAGGGCAGTGCTGCTGTCGCTGGGCGTCTTGCTTGCGAATATTGTGGTCAACGGGCTGATTTTCCTGTTTTTCCGCGATTCAACGCTTCATCCGCTGCTGACTGCGGTGCTCGCAGTGTTGTGGGGCGTGCTGGGCGTATATCTGATCTATTACACCTTGACCTGGGCAGTGGAGCAGTACCCGGAGCATGTCCGCAGGAAGGTGCTGCCTTATGTTTTTGTCGGACCGGCGGTCCTTATTCTCGGATGGCTGCTGATTCTGCCTGCCCTGCGGACGCTGTACTTAAGCTTCTTCAACGCGTCCTCCGAGAAGTTCGTCGGACTCAGCAATTACGCCGCGATCTTCAGCGACCGTCTGATGGCTACGGCTCTGCGCAACAACCTGCTCTGGGTGTTCGTGGGCACGCTGGCCTGTGTCTGCTTCGGGCTGCTGATTGCCATTCTTGCCGACCGGAGCAGCTATGAGCGGATCGCCAAATCTATTATTTTCATGCCGATGGCTATTTCCTTTGTTGCCGCCGGGGTCATCTGGAAGTTCGTCTATTATTATCAGCCGGGCGATGAGCAGATTGGACTATTGAATGCGATTGTCACCTATTTCGGCGGTGAACCGCAGGCCTGGACGAGTATGCTGCAGCCGTGGAATAATTTCTTCCTTATTATCATTCTGATCTGGATGCAGACGGGGTTTGCGATGGTCATTTTCTCCGCAGCCATCAAAGGAGTGCCCGAGGATATTCTGGAGGCTGCACGGGTGGATGGTGCGGGTGAGGTGAAGATCTTTTTTGGCATCATGATTCCTTACATCTCCACAACAATTCTGACGGTAACCACCACGATTATTGTCTTTACGCTGAAAATATTTGACGTTGTCATGGTGATGACAGGAGGTCAATACGATACAGAAGTTGTAGCGACGCAGTTCTACCGGCAGTTCTTCATGTACCGTAACTTCGGCTACGGCTCTACGCTGGCTATCGTGCTCCTGATCGCGGTATTGCCTGTTATTCTTATTAATCTGCGGCAGTTCCGCAAGCAGGGGGGATTCTAATGGTTGGCACCAAGAAAAAAAAGGGCAGCAAAACAGCCGTCAATCTGATTTTGGGCGTCATCTGTTTCCTCTGGATTCTGCCGACGTTCGGACTCTTCGCTTCCTCCTTCCGTCCCGCAGCGGATATTTTGCAGACGGGCTGGTGGAAGGTGTTCCCCCATCAGGAATGGAAAGCGGGCGAGACGGTGCAGCTCTCCAAGGAGGTGGATCTGCGGGGGCCGATTGAGGTGAACGGCAAGACCTATACGGATGAACAGCTCAAGGCAGGTGTGAAGGCGGATGACAGCCGGCTGATGTGGGAGAACCGCCGGGCACGCACGGTTAATATGCAGGAGCAGGGCTGGCAAGCACTGCCTGACCTCACGCTCGACAACTACAAGAATGTGCTATCCGGCAAGGAGTACACACTCAAGGAAGCGGATGGCAGCGAGACGGTGCAGAAGGGGAGCGGATTGTCGCAGGCGTTCTGGAATACACTGACGATTGCTGTTCCGGCGACGGTGATTCCGGTGCTGATCGCCTCTTTTGCCGCATATGCCTTCGCCTGGCTGCGCTTTCCGGGACGGAAGACACTGTTCGTCATCATTATTGCGATGCTGGTCATTCCGATTCAGGTTGCACTAATTCCGGTACTCAAGGATTACACGGCGCTTGGGCTGAACGGCAGTTATCTTGGAATCTGGCTGGCACATACGGCCTTCGGACTGCCGCTGGTTACGTACTTTATGTATAACTTCATCAGCCAGCTGCCGAAGGATCTGTTTGAATCAGCTTTTATTGACGGCGCGAGCCACTTTACTATTTTCAGCAGACTGATTCTGCCGCTCTCCGTACCTGCACTCGCTTCCATCGGGATCTTCCAGTTCCTCTGGGTATGGAATGATTATCTGGTGTCGCTGATCTTCATCGGCAACCAGCCGTCGGTGCAGGTCATGTCGATGAAGATCGCCGATCTGGTCGGCTCCCGCGGCAATGACTGGCATCTGCTGACCTCGGCCGCCTTTATCTCGATGCTGATGCCGCTGGCGATCTTCTTCCTGCTGCAAAAGTATTTCGTCCGGGGGCTGATGGGCGGCTCAGTCAAGGGCTGATCTGCGGCTGGGACAAGAGAAGTCGGCAATCGGGAGGAGAATACGAAGATGAGACCGGAGACAAGAACGGAGATAAGTACGGAGATAGGCACGGATATACGCACGGAGATGAAAATAAAGATGAAGTCCTGTGAGCATCCTGCCGCCTTATATCCTTACAGGGAGTGGAGTATTGAAGAGGAACACTATGAGGATGAATACAATCAGCGGAGCGAGAGTGTCTTCGCACTCGGCAACGGCTATATCGGCATGCGCGGGAATTTCGAGGAAGGCTATCACGGCAACGCGGGGACTTCGGTAGCCGGAAATTATCTGAACGGCTTCTTTGATTCTGAGCCGGTTGTCTATCCTGAGGGAGCCTTCGGGTATCCCTCCCGCAACCAGGCTATGCTGAATGTGAGCGATGCCCGTATCATCCGGCTCAGCATCGAAGGCCATGAATTCCGGCTGGATCAGGGGAAGCTGCACCGGTATAAGCGCCGGCTGGATATGCGGAGCGGCATGCTGCACCGCGAGCTGGAGTGGGAATCTCCCGCCGGGCACCGGGTGCTGCTGGTGATCCGCCGGATGGTTAACTTGACGCACAAGCATCTGGCCGCTATCGACTATGCCGTGACGGCGCTGAACTTCTCCGGGACACTGAAGTTCGATTCTGTGGTGGACGGCGAGATCCGGCGGCCGGAGGCAACGGATGATCCTAGGCTGGGAGCGGGCAGCGCTTTACCCAGCCTGCTGCTGGAGGACACCGGTTATGACGAAGTATCCGGGGACCTGTGGATGAAGCAGCGGACCCGGCATACACGCTTCGCGCTGCTGACCGCTGTCAGCCATGCGCTGCAGGCGAAGTCCGGGCGCGGGATGGGCCACCAGCTGACCGCTCAGCGCATCTCCGTCTGTTATGCCGCTGCTGTGCGCAGCGGAGAGACTGTGACGCTTACCAAATATATAACGTATCACACCTCCAGGGACTATGGGGAGGAGGAGCTGCCCGGCCGGAGTGCTGCAGCCTTGGCGCTGGCCAAGGAGCTGGGCTTCACCGGTCTGGCCGGGGAGCAGCAGGCGTATCTGGACAGATTCTGGGCTCAGACTGATGTGGAGATTAGCGGTGATCCTGCACTCCAGCAGGGCATCCGCTTCAATGCTTATCAGCTGCTGCAATCCGTGGGCCGGGACGGAGCAACGAATATCGGAGCCAAGGGCTTAACCGGCGAAGGCTATGAGGGGCATTATTTCTGGGACACGGAGATGTACATGCTGCCGTTCTTCACCTTCACGCAGCCGGGGATCGCACGGGCGCTGCTGGACTTCCGGTATGCAACGCTCGGTAAGGCGCGGGAACGGGCAGCAGTCATGTCGCAGAAGGGGGCGCTGTACCCGTGGCGGACCATTGACGGCGAGGAGAACTCTGCCTACTTCCCCGCAGGCACTGCCCAGGCGCATATTAACGCCGACATTGCCTACGGCCTGAAGCAATATGTCCAGGCGACCGGTGATATAGATTTTCTGGTTAGCCGGGGTGCGGAGATACTGTTCGAGACCTCAAGGTTCTGGGCCGATCTGGGCCACTATAACCCCGCGCGAGGAGGGGCCTTCTGCATCGATGCAGTAACAGGGCCGGATGAATATACAGCGATTGTGAATAACAATGCTTATACCAATCTCATGGTGCAGGATCAGCTCCAGTATGCCTATGAGACAGCTTTGCTGCTTCAGCGGGATTATCCGGCGGATTACGAACGGCTACGGCAGGCGATAGGGCTATCCGTGGAAGAGGCAGAGGGCTGGAGGGATGCCGCCGCAGGCATGTTCATTCCTTTTGACGAGGGGCTCGGCATTTATGCCCAGGATGACACCTTCCTGAGTAAGCAAAAATGGGATTTCGAGCATACGCCTGCGGATAAATATCCGCTGTTGCTCCACTATCATCCACTTGTAATCTACCGGCATCAGGTGCTGAAGCAGGCCGACCTGATTATGGCGCTGTTCCTGCTCGGGGATAAGTTCAGCCTGGCGGATAAGCTCCGCAACTATCATTATTATGAGCCGTTAACGACGCATGACTCCTCGCTGTCTCCTTGTATCCACAGTATTATGTCTGCGGAGATCGGAGATTTGGCCGGGGCATACCGTTATTTCGGCCGCACGGTGCGGATGGATCTGGACGATATCAACCACAATGCCAAGGACGGGCTGCATATGGCAGCGATGGCCGGGTCCTGGATGTCGATTGTGAATGGTTTTGGGGGCATGCGGCTGGCTCAGGGGGAGCTGAGTTTTGCCCCTGTCCTGCCGGAGCAGTGGGAGAGCTACCGCTTTAAGGTTACAGTGGGTGGTAAACTGCTGGATATCTTCGTTGAACGTGAAGCGGTAGTGTATACGCTGCTGGAGGGAACGACGCTTGAGATCAGGCATAAGAAGCAGCCGCTGCGGCTGCTTCCGCAGGAGCCGGTGAGGATTTCGCTGGCGCACCGGCTGGAGGCCGTAATCTTCGATCTCGACGGTGTGATTACAGATTCCGCCGAGGCTCATTATCTGGCCTGGCAGGCCCTCGCGGATGAGCTGGGTATACTCTTCAGCCGGGAAAAGAATGAACGGCTAAAGGGTGTCAGCCGGATGGAATCGCTGGAGATCGTACTGGAGGGCAGCGGCCTTGCGAAGCTGCCTGAGGCCGGGAAGCTCCGGCTGGCGGAGAAGAAGAACGATCATTACCGGCAGATGATCGGCCGGATCACCCCGGCGGACCTCCTGCCGGGTATCCGGGAGCTGCTCGATTCCCTGCACGGGCGGGGAATCGCTGTGGGGCTGGCCTCGGCCAGCCTGAATGCGCCGCTGATTCTGGAGCGCCTCGGCGCAGCCCGGTGGTTCCAGGCGGTTGCCGACCCGGCTGTGCTCCGGAAGGGCAAGCCCGACCCGGAGATCTTCCTGCAGGCGGCAGAGCAGCTGGGTGTTCCGCCGGGCAACTGCATCGGCGTGGAGGATGCAGCCGCAGGCGTGGCCGCGATCCGGGCGGCGGGCATGAAGGCTGTAGGCATCGGCGCGGCCGGGCAGCTTGGCGCGGCCGACCTGGTGCTGCCTTCTACGGCGGAGCTGGATGCCGTGAAGCTGCTTGAGCTGTTCGCGCGTTAGGCCGCCGGCGGGGAATAGAACGTTATTTACTCAAAAGTTGATTTCGTTCATATTACACTTCATTTACTATGAGATTAAACAAGCCTCTGCAGCTATGCAGAGGCTTGTTCGGCTACACTCATAAATGCGGCACTGTATGGAGTTTTGTTCGAGGCCAACTTTCGGCGATAGATGTATTCTGTACAATTAAAAACCGTAAAAGGCAGGAGTTCTTCTTCTAAGTGTAGTCTGTACAACTAAATTTGCCCAAAAGGGCGGGAACAGGGTATGGCTGGCATTTTAGTTGTACGAAATACAGCTAAACGGTTTTTCGGCGTTACATCAGACGATATAGTTGTACAGAATGCAGTTAAGTAGCCCGCTCAAGTATCCCCCTCAAGTAGTCCCTCCCTCCTCCAGCTCCACAGGCAAAATATGCGCAGCGGCCACGCTCTGGCCCTGCACCTGCTGCAGAATAAGATCCACGGCCAGCTGGCCTATCGCTTCCATCGGCTGGCGGATGGTGGTGATCGGCGGGTCGAGCAGGCTGCGGAGCATAATGCCGTCATAGCCGACGATCTTCACATCCTCCGGGACGCGCCGTCCTCTGGTGCGGCAGGCCTTCAGGGCATAGGCGGCGATGATATCGCTGCCCGCAAAAATCCCGTCCACCTCAGGATGCTCCAGGAAGAGCTGCCCGAGCAGCTGCTCGTAGGCTTCGAAGTCGAAGCTGTTGTTGTCCGTATGGAGGGTGACATACTCCAGGCTGTGCTGCTTCGCCATATCCTCGAAGGCCACGCAGCGCAGATGGGATAAGATGTTCAGCTTGGGATGCCCGCCGATATGGGCGAGGTGCCGGCAGCCTTTTTGAATCAGAAGAGTTGTCGCGAGCTTGCCTCCCTCATAATTATCCGAGCAGACATAAGGGATATCCGGTGAGATCTGCCGGTCGAACGTCACCAGCGGCAGATTCATCTGCCGGTAGGCTTCCACCTCCAGCGTATGGCTGCCCATAATAATGCCGTCTACCCGGCTTGCGCGCAGCATGTGGATGTATTCCTGTTCCTTCTGCTTGTCCTGCCACGAATTGCAGAGCAGCAGCTTATAGCCTTCGCGGTAGGCATGTTCTTCAATATGACTGGTCAATTCGCCGAAAAAAGGCAAAGACACATGCGGAATAATCAGTCCGATGATGTTGGATTTGGAGCGGCTAAGGGAGCGGGCTAGTTCGTTCGGCCGGTAATTCAGCTCCTCCATCGCCTGGTGCACCTTGTGCTTCAATTCCTCGCTTAAGTAACCCCTGTTGTTCAGTACCCGGGATACGGTGGTTGCCGATACGCCAGCCTTCAGCGCAACGTCTTTGATGGTCGGCATGGCCAGGCCTCCTGTCTGAGCAGTCAACTGCAGATTCATTCTAACGTGAGCGGTCGGCTCTGTCCAATTGGGGCGGCTGCTGTCGCTTTTTGTTGTTTCTAAAAACACCTTTTCCCCCTATAATTGTATCAAAGCAGTCCCCGTAATAAAGCCCCATGTATACATTATCCTTCGACTTGTCAGATTCCGATTATGAGATAGATGAACGGGAGTGTGCGAATGAGTGTAGATCATATTCATCTCAGGTTGTTAAGAAGCTTGCTTGTGCCTCTGCTGATCTTCCTGTATACGACAGGCCCGGCAGGAGCTGCATTCGCCGCAGCCGAGGAGCTTCCCGCCCGGAACGTGCTGGTGCTGCATTCCTATCAGAAGGGCTTCGCCTGGACCGATGACCAAAGTGCAGGAATAGAGGAACGTCTCAAAGATACCGCTAATCCTCCCGTCATCTACACCGAATACATGGACTGGAAAAGGTACCCCACGCAGGGGAACCTCGAGCATTTCTACGAAACCATCCGCTTCAAGTATCAGAACATCCATATTAATACGATCATTACAACGGACGATGCGGCGCTGAGCTTCGCGATGAAATACCGCCATGAGCTTCTGAACGATGCTCCGATTATTTTCAGCGGGGTCAACGAGCTGGGGGTGGACAGCCTCCCGGATAAGCGCAACATGACAGGCGTTATTGAGAAAATCGATGCTTCCCCCACCATCCGTATGGCCATGGAACTTAACCCTTCGCTGAAAAAGGTGTATGTCGTCTTCGATAATTCGGAGAGCGGGCTGTCGACCGGCCGGATGGTGATGGATCAGATTAGCTCCTTGAATCCGGGGCTTGCGCTGTTCCCTATGAACCGCTTGTCCATGGAACAGATCAAAGCTACGGCATCGGCGCTGTCCCCGGACAGTATTATACTGATGACTACATATTATAGTGACTCTACCGGAAGAATTGTGGAGTTCGACAGGTTCGCAAGCGAGCTGGGCAAGAGCAGCAGTGTTCCGGTGTACCATATCTACGATTTTGCATTGAACCATGGCGCCTTCGGCGGCGGTCTGATCAGCGGCAGAATGCAGGGGCAGGCAGCGGCCGGTCTGGCGCAGCGTATCCTGAAGGGAGAGCATGCCGGAGATATCCCGGTAGTGACCGACAGCAATGTACGTAAGGTATTTGATTATAATGAGCTGCAGCGCTTCAAGATATCGCCGGAGAAGCTGCCGAAGGGCAGCGAAGTGATTAACGAGCCGTTCTCCTTCTATCAGACCTACAAGGTGCTGGTGCTAAGCATCGTGGCTGCTTTTGCGGTGCTGGTAACCTTCATTATGGTGTTGTTATTCTATGTGCAGCTGGTCAGAAGGATTAGAAGCAACCTGGAAAAAAGCAATGAACGCTTCAGCCTGGCAACCTACGGCTCGGATGCGGTAATCTGGGACGTTGATATGTCTACGATGATCTATTACTTCTCGGACAGCTGGTATGAGGTGCTCGGATATGCCCGGGATGAGCTGAATGAGAGCCGCGGCGGCTGGCGGGATATCCTCCATCCGGAGGATGCCGAGCAGGAGAACCGGCTGCGCATCCAGCATCTGGAGGGTCGTTCTTCTTACTACTACGCTGAATACCGGATGCGCAGCAAGACAGGCGAATACAAGTGGTTTCAGGCGCGGGGCAAGGTGCTGCGTAATGCGGGCGGCGGATATATCCGGTTTGCCGGATCGATGGTGGATGTCACGGACCGCAAAGGCTATGAGAGCAAGCTGCAGACGAGCTATCAGGAGCTGGAATCGACCTATGAGGAGCTGACTGCTCTGCAGGATGAGCTGCTGGAGCAGTATAACAAGGTGGTGGAGAATCAGGCGCTGCTGCAGATCAGTGAGGAGAAGTACCGGCTGCTGGCTTATAACGACGTGCTTAGCGGTCTGCCGAACCGGCTGTCGTTATCCGAGGAGCTGCAGCGGTTCATTGAAGAGCATTCCGGCGGCCATGCGGCGCTGTTCTTCCTGGATATCGATAACTTCAAGTACATTAATGACTCCATGGGCCATACCTTCGGGGATGAGCTGCTGGTGCAGGTCGGTGAACGGCTGCTTAGCCGCTCTGACGGGCGCAGTAAGCATTTTCGCTTCGGCGGCGATGAGTTTGTGATTCTGTTCAAGGATGTGGCAGAGGCGGGTGAGGTGATCCGCTATGCGGATTCCCTGGTACAGAGCTTCAAGGAGCCGTTCCAGCTTCATGCGGGTGTGGTGCATATCTCAGCCAGTATTGGAGTTGCAGGGTACCCGGAGAACGGAGGGAATGCGGAAGAGCTGCTGAAGAATGCCGATATTGCCATGTACAAGGCCAAAGAAGCGGGCAAGGGCAGCTATATGATCTACGGGCAGGAGATGCAGCGGTATTTTGACGAACGGATGATTATTGAGAATCACTTAAGAAGCGCGGTATCCAATAATGAGCTGTCGCTGCATTACCAGCCGCTGGTGGATACCGGCACAGGTGAGCTGTGGGGCTTCGAGGCGCTGATCCGCTGGAACAGCCCGGTGCTCGGCTTCGTCTCCCCCTTATCCTTCATCCGGATTGCCGAGGATTGCCGCCTGATCGTCCCCATAGGTGAGTGGGTGCTGCGCGCCGCCTGCCGGTTCACCAAGGATCTGCAGAATCAGGGCTATGAGGGCTATCATATCTCGGTTAATATCTCGGTCATTCAGCTGATGCTGGATGACTTCACGGAGATGGTGCTGAGCGTGCTGGAAGATACCGGGCTTGCGCCGGAGTATCTGGAGCTGGAGATTACGGAGTCGATCTTCATGGAATCCTTCGAGGCGATCAGTTCCAAGCTGGAGGCGCTCAAGGAGAGAGGCATTGGCATTGCGCTGGATGACTTCGGAACGGGCTATTCCTCACTCAGCTATCTGAAGCAGCTCCCGATTACTACCCTGAAGATCGACAAGTCCTTCATCGACAGCATCGATACCCCGGACAATATGTCGCTGGCCAGCTCCATCGTCACCATCGGCCATGATATGGGACTGAACGTTACGGCTGAAGGGGTGGAGACCCCGGAGCAGCTTGCTTTTCTGGAGCGGACCCGCTGTGACAAAATTCAGGGCTACTATATCAGCAAGCCTATTCCGGAGAAAGAGGTCGCGGGCTGGGTGGCGGGGCGGATGGCGGGTTGAGATTAAGCTGTGAACCGAAGAAGTCCGGGTTTTCTCACAGAGTAATACGGCAACATGGGGAAGAAGTGGGATTATGTAGTTCACCGGAACCTTTCCGTGTCCCGAAACGTAACTATCTATTTATGATGTAATTAACTCTGAGTATATCAATAAGTGAGGTGTAGGCTTGTCATCAATTTTACTAACGATTTTTTCGATTAATTTTGCTCTCTTGCTTGTGCACGAAATGGATGCAATCAGAGCCAGAGAATGGAGGATGTTTATCTTCCTGAGAGAGTTGACAGATGAACGTGCCTTTAAAGTATTCACAATTTTGCATCTGCCGTTGTATGCCTTGTTACTGTTTTCATTTATAAGTCAACAGCTGTTATCTTTCGTTATAATAGACATATTTTTAATTATTCACTCGATCGCCCATTTTTTCTTTGAGAAGCATCCAAGTAATAATTTCAAGAACCTATACTCTAGATTAATTATATATCCAATGGGCCTATTGGGTTTGTTGCATCTTGTTGGGTTAATGTATTTGTAGCAGCATCAGCCACCTATAGTGCACTTGAAATCACTGGACGCAGGCCAAATGAGTAAATCAAACGGCACCGTCCTTTAAAAGGACGGTGCAGCCGTTTCTAATTGGTTAAATACATGCTGCATCAGAGGAAGTGTTGTAATTGTTGCAACTTGAAGCCCAAGATGCCATGTGTTCATGCGGCTTGTTGTACAAATTGCATCAATTGTACCGTTAACCCGCTTGGGGAAGAGGAAATGCTTCCTTTTGTGCAACATTTTTAAAATTGAGCCGAAATAAACAGGGGAATGTTGCATTATGGGCAGAATTTCTAAACCGGCAATTCACGTGACAATGGCGCTACTCGTCTCGCCCCGCACTACTTCAGCAGCTTCCGCGCCAGCTTGACCTTGCTGCCGTAAGGCGGGTAGACAATGCCGAGGTCAAGCCGGGTGCCCCGCTTAACAATGCTTTTGTGATGGGAGAAGAGGTCGAAGCTGTATTTGCCGTGGTAGCCGCCGATCCCGGAGTTCCCGACACCGCCGAACGGCAGCCGGGTACTGGCTACATGGGAGATGGTATCGTTGATGCAGCCGCCGCCGAAGGACACCCCGGTCATCACCTGCTGCTCCACCTGCTTATCGCGGGTGAACAGATAGAGAGCGAGCGGCTTCGGACGGGCGTTGATGCTCCGGATGGCTTCCTCCAGCCGGGTATACTCCATAATTGGCAGCACAGGCCCGAAGATCTCGTCCTCCATGGAAGCGTCACTCCATTCCGCCGGATAGATCAAGGACGGCTCGATATACAGCTCCTCAGGGATCACTGTCCCGCCCAGAATCAGCTTATCGCGGTCCCGTTCCAGCATCTCTCCGATCCGCCGCAGCTGGCGTTCATTCACGATCCGCCCATAGTCTGTGTTATGCCGGATGTCGGTGCCATAGAAATCGGTGATGCAGCGCTTCATCCGCTCAATCAGCTCCGCTGCCACCTCGCTGTGGACCAGCAGATAATCAGGCGCAATACAGGTCTGCCCCACATTGATCAGCTTCCCCCAGACAATCCGTTTCGCGGCGGTCTCCAGGTCAGCACTCCGGTCTACGATTACCGGGCTTTTGCCGCCCAGCTCAAGGGTGACGGGCACCAGGTTCTTCGCCGCCGCTTCCATAACAATTCTGCCTACAGGCACACTTCCGGTAAAAAAAATATAATCGAATGCCGCATGAATCAGCAGATTCGTCGTCTCCTTCTCGCCCTGTACTACCCGGATATAAGCGGGATCAAAAGTCTCCCGGATCATATCCTCGATGACAGCGGAGGTAGCGGGTGTACTCTCGGAGGGCTTCAGTACGGCGCAGTTCCCGGCGGCGATAGCACCGATCAGCGGTTCGATCAGCAGCTGGAACGGGTAGTTGAACGGCCCGATAATTAGCGCCGTTCCGTAAGGCTCGGCTATGATTCTGCTCCGCGCCGGAAACAGATGCAGTGGTGAGCCTACCTTCACCGGCTTCATCCAGCGCCGTAGATGCTTCATCATATAGCCGATGCTGTCCAGCGTGAATCCGATCTCTGTGGCATAAGCCTCAAACTCGCTTTTATGCAAATCCTGGCTCAGTGCAGCAATAATCCGGGTTTCATTGCGTGAGATGGCCTCCTTCAGTTTCCGAAGCTGCTCCAGCCGGAAGCCGTGGGTTCTCGTAACTCCGCTGGCGAACCATTGTCTGTGCTCAGCCAGCAGTTGGTCAATCTGCCCTGCAGTGGACGGTGGCATGCTTGTATCCTCCTCGGTCGTTTGCGGTTCCTACAGATTACCTGCTGAAGAGGGTAGAGTCTGGATGTAATCCTGCATCCGGCTCCGGTTCAGCAGGGTGATTTCATTGCCCTTGAATTCGATCCAGCCCTGATCGCGCAGGAATCCCAGCTCCCGCGACAAGGAAGGGCGGGCGGTATTCATATGCTCGGCCCATTCCTTCCGGCTGAAGGGAAGCTTCAAGGTATCGGATTCCTGCTGCTCTCCCTGCTCCAGCAGGAAGTCTACGATACGGCGGCGCAGCGGACCGGCGGACAGGTTCTCGATCTTCCGGTTCACCAGCACCAGCCGCTCGGACAGATTCTCGATGAAGCGGGTGAGGATATCGGTGTCGGCCGCGAATAATCTCAGCAGCTCCTGCTTGCTGATGAACATCACCTTGCAGGGGCCAGTGGCCGTGACGGTGGCGGGCACGGTGTTATTCCTGCGGAATAATACGGCTTCGCCGATGGTCTGTCCCTCCTTCAGATGCGCGATGGTCACACTGCTGCCGGTGGGGTGTGTCTTCTGCACCTCGATGCGGCCGGAGAGCAGAATCCCGAGCCGGTCTGCCGGATCACCCTCTGCCAGAATAATCGCATTCTTGTGGTAGGAGCTGACAGCGTAAGCCAGTGTATCCAGCAGCTGTCCGATCTCTTCTGCGGACTTTCCGCGAAATAGCAGGCAGGATTGCAGTGTAGCAGGCTCCGGTCTCATACTTTTCCTCCCGATGTGTAGTGATTGGTAACATTCGTTACCGATTGATAGACGAAAGTCTACTACAATTATTGGTAACTGTAAAGGCGAGGCACAGAGCGGTTCCAATAATGATAAGGAGTGATTCAGGTAATGAGCGAAATGTTTTGTTTCCAGTGTCAGGAGGCAGCTAAGGGGACGGGTTGTACGATTCAGGGGGTGTGCGGCAAGACTAGTGAGGTAGCGAATCTGCAGGATCTTCTGGTATATACACTCAAAGGCATTGCCGTCTTCGCGCGCAGCGGGCGCGAACTGGGGATCACCGATCCGGTAACGGAGAAATTCATTATAGAGAGCTTGTTCGCTACGATTACCAATGCCAACTTTGTGCCGGAATTCTTCACGGCGAAGGTTCGGGAAGGACTGGCCCTGCGGGACCTGTGGCGCAGCAGAGTGGCCGATGCCGGAGTGATGGCCCATTTATCGGAGCATGACGCGGCGAACTGGAATGCGGTGACCGATGAAGAGCTGATGGAGAAGGCGGCAACGGTGGGCGTGCTTGCTACGGAGCATGAGGATATCCGTTCCTTGCGCGAGCTGCTGACCTATGGCCTGAAGGGAATGGCTGCTTACATGGAGCATGCCGCAGTGCTGGGCTTCTATGAAGCGGGCGCACATGCTTTTATGGAAAAAGGCTTGGCTGCTGCCCTGGATGACAGTCTGAGCGGCGGCGAGCTGACAGCCCTGGTGCTGGAATGCGGCAAGTTCGGCGTGGATGTAATGGCCCTGCTTGACCGTGCGAACACCGCAGCCTACGGCAACCCTGAGATTACCAAAGTCAATATTGGTGTAGGTACAAACCCCGGTATTCTGATTAGCGGTCATGACCTCAAGGATATGGAGACGCTGCTGAAGCAGACCGAGGGTACCGGAGTGGATGTGTATACGCACAGTGAGATGCTGCCGGCCCACTACTATCCCGCCTTCAAGAAATATAGCCACTTCGTAGGCAACTACGGCAATGCCTGGTGGAAGCAGAATGAGGAATTTGCCAGCTTTAACGGTCCGATTCTGATGACCACCAACTGCATTGTACCGCCGAAGGACAGCTACAAAGACCGGCTATACACGACAGGCAACACCGGTTATCCGGGAATTCAGCATATCGCGGCAGGCACTGATGGTGAGAAGGATTTCTCAGCTCTGATCGAGCAGGCCAAGAGCTGCAGTGCTCCGGTAGAGATTGAGACCGGAGAGATTGTCGGCGGCTTCGCCCATGCGGCTGTAATGAATGTGGCAGATCAGGTGGTTGGAGCGGTAGAGAGCGGCGCGATCAAGCAATTCTTCGTCATGGCCGGCTGCGACGGACGGATGAAGAGCCGGAATTATTACACCGACTTCGCAGCAGAGCTGCCCAGTGACACGGTGATCCTTACCGCAGGCTGTGCCAAATACAAATATAACAAGCTGGCGCTTGGCGATATCGGCGGAATTCCGCGCGTGCTTGATGCCGGCCAGTGCAATGACTCCTATTCTCTTGTAGTTATAGCGCTTAAGCTGAAGGAAGTCTTCGGTCTTGCGGATATTAACGATCTTCCGATCTCCTATAACATTGCCTGGTATGAGCAAAAAGCGGTGATCGTCCTGCTGGCGCTGCTGCATCTGGGCGTGAAGAACATTCATCTGGGCCCTACGCTTCCGGCCTTCCTGTCGCCTAATGTAGCCAAGGTTCTGGTAGATACCTTTGGTATCGGCGGTATTACTACCGTACAGGAAGATATGGAGCGGTTCATCGCTGCGGTATAATACAAATTCAATATGAGCCAAAAAACACAAAAGCGAGTCTCCGTATATGTATACGGGGGCTCGCTTTGTGTGTATAGATATGAACGTTACCGTCAGCGCTTATGGCAGCCGGTAGACCGCAAACGGCTCGCCGGTGCGGAAGGCGGCGCTAGCCTGGTCAAGTTGCTCAAGTACCTCCGCATCCGGCGAAGCAGAGAGACTCTGCAAATTATGCTGGACCTGCTCTACTGTAGTCGCGCCGACAATCACCGTGGAGACGGCGGGCCGGTTCATCAGCCAGGACAGGGATAGAGCCGCAGGTGAGGTGCCCAGCCCTTCCGCAATGGCCTGAACCTGCTCCCCGAGCGAGATGCGTTCCGGGGTAAGAAAGCGGCGGAAGTTCGGATCGGTCTCTGCTCTGGAGCCGGCAGGGGCCTTGCCGCTGCCGGCATATTTGCCGGTAAGGATACCGCCCGCCAGAGGGAAGTAGGGGATGATGCCCAGCCCCTGATCCAGGCAGAGCGGAAGCAGCTCGGCCTCGGGCGTGCGGTCAGCCAGCGAATAGCTGCACTGGATAGAGATGTATTTCGCCCAGCTGCGGGCTTCGCTGATTCCAAGCGCCTTCATCAGCTCCCAGGCGGCATAATTGGAGGCTCCGATATACCGCACCTTGCCTGCGGAGATCAGATCATCCAGCGTGCGCAGCGTTTCCTCCAGCGGTGTGTAGGGGTCGAAGGTGTGGATCTGATACAGATC
The DNA here is from genome assembly GCF_038051945.1 of Paenibacillus sp. FSL H3-0469. Lineage (NCBI taxonomy): Bacteria > Bacillati > Bacillota > Bacilli > Caryophanales > Paenibacillaceae > Paenibacillus > Paenibacillus sp. FSL H3-0469. The sequence continues at coordinate 4,072,038 of NZ_CP150302.1, read as the reverse complement.
CACATAGTCAGTCTTCAGCCGGCGCAGGCTGCCCTCCAGCTCCTGCATCAGGTGATGGCGCGAAGAGCCGCTGCCGCCGGGTCCCTCATGCTTCGGCAATCCGGCTTTGGTCGCCAGCACTGCGTTATGGCGTCTGCCCTCAAGCGCAAGGCCGATGATCCGCTCCGATTCAGAGCCGGCATAGATATTGGCGGTATCGATGAAATTGATGCCCTGACCCATAGCGGTGTGCAGAATGCGGACCGAGGTCTCCTGATCTGCCCGTTTACCGAATGAATTGGTTCCAAGACCCAGGGCGGACACCTGAAGGCCGCTATTGCCTAGACGGTTATATCGCATGCTCTCACTTCTCCTTATCTAGTAGTACTTAACAAGAATCCCGCACAAGCAGCTTGCCGCCGGACTCCAGGCGGCTGCCTTGCGAACGGGCGAGATTAATTACTGCATGCTCCTCCTCGAGCAGTTCGATCTCCTCGCCCAGCTTGAGGAGCAGCCTGGAGAAGCTGCTTAGGACACTATCCGTAATGTATCCGGTGAATTGCCCCGGGTGGGTGAACACCTCAAGCATATGCCGGAGCGGGTCTGTGCCGGAGCCGAACTCTCCGTTCATACGGCTCAGGGTAGCCTCAAGATCGCGGATCAGGCTATCGAGGTGGTTGTATTTATCCTCCAGCAGCAGCATGACCACCAGACCGTAATTCACCGATTGCTGCCGGGACTCTACGTTCTTGGCCAGCTGGCGTGCCGCCTCACGCAGTCCGTCCACTTCTATACGCAGCAGTCCTGCGAGGCTGTGCAGACGATGCTGCTGTACCCCGGCATATCCGGCGTACAGGCCGCTGCCGGTAACCTGGCCGCTAACATAAATACTGCCGGTGGCTATAATCGTAGATTGGCGGATATCGCCATAGACGTACACATTCCCCAGGGCTTCGATCCGTACAGATCCTTCCAGATCTCCCGGTACAATAATGTCGCCTGCGAACATAACGTCGCCCGCAGGCTCTGTCATCTCTCTGGTCAGCAGACAGAGCGGAGGGAAGTCGCAGATCCGGATGCTGCCGCTTCCTCCGCAGATGCGGGGTCTGCCTGTGTGGTTGGCTACGATATTACCGCAGGGAAGGAGCTTGGCATGATTGCCGGCAGCAAAGTAGATATCCTGCGGCGGGGGAGGGGGCAGAACCCTTCCGTCTGTGTCGAGGCCGGGAATGCCTTCCTCCGGCGGCAGTTTGCGGGCGAAGACCTCACCTGCAAAGGTAAAGGGAGCTCCCGGGAAACGGAGATACTCCAAGGGTTCCGCAGGCTTCTGAGCGGGGGATTCCTGTCCCCCAAGCATTCTGTTCCCCTCCAGTGTATGCTCCGGCAGCAGGAATTCCAGCCGGGCTTCCTTGCCGGGCAGCGGAGCTCTTCCTTCTGCGATGCATACGGGAAGATATGTAGGATTCTCCAGCTCCGCGTACAGGGCGGGAATGTTCAGGCTGCGCAGAATGAAACGGTTGTCCAGTGAAGAAATAATCTGTTCTATGGTGAGCGTGGACAGCAGCACCGCCGGGTTGGGCTGGGCACGGACGACCGCCTCGAAGGCGGCGGGACAGTTAACCAGATTCCAGGCGTACTTCTCTGCACGGTATAAAGTGAAGTGGACCTTGAGCTTGTCAGGCGATACGGTAATTTCATACTGCGGCTTCTCGCAGATCTCCCAGGTAATATAATCTGACTTGGTCACCTCGGTTGGCTCTGTAACGGTCTTCCAGTTGATCTTCAGGACAACAGGGTGGATCGCAGAAATGCGGGCGGGAGCGCCTCCGGGGAGCGGGGGAGTAATGAATATCTGGTTGTCCTGCACGAGGATAATTCCATTCTTATCTCCAGTTGTCCCGTCAGAAGTCCGGCCCTCCACAGAGAATGAATCCAGGAGACCTTTACGTTCAAGCATCAGGGACTCTACGAATTCATATCGGCTTGGTTCGATATCCTGCTGCGGCATGGTTGTAACCTCACTTTTTCGTATGATCAATGGCAATTCGTACAGAAAAAGAACATCATCAAGCCCGGAAGTCTTCCTCCTGAACAGCTGGCTTAAGTGGTCTCTATTGGCAGCCTGGCAACCGTAAACGCGGATTCTGGCGTTCTTAGGCCCATAGCTTTGCGTCCTGCCCTTTCGGGAAGTTTGCCTTTAGAAATAGATCAATGATATACATCCTGTAGAGGCGATGAATTGTGATCGACTGCAATCGACAAAAAGAATCATAAATAGTTCTTATGCGTCATTAACTTCTGCAAACAAGCTTAATTCTAGTACTTAAAGAGCTATTTTTCAACTATATTATGCCTATTTATCAAAAAACTCGAAATATGCAGCTCTATTTCGACAAAAAAACTGGTTTCCCAGCGCTTACAGCTTATGGAAGAGGGAGATGAGAAGAAATGCGGGTATTCAGCTGTTGGAACACCCTGGGCTTGGTAAAACCCGGACTGTTCCTTTTTAATAAGCAGTATTGCGAATGATTATGTCATATATGTGTTAACTATGTAAATAAACACAAACTTTCAGTGTATTATTTCGTAATAAAACCGAAGACATCACAAATTCGTTGTAATATAATCTAACTCATACCAAAGAAACGCGAGTTAATGTTAACTAAACTAACATTAATAGAGATAGCGACATCAGGAGAGGAGCATAAACCATGCAGATTGCAGCAACACCTTACATCTGGCCTTATGACGGGGCAGTGGACCCGGCGAAGACAGCGCTGATGATTATCGACATGCAGACGGATTTTTGCGGCAAGGGCGGTTACGTCGAGAGAATGGGTTATGATCTCTCATTAACGGCGCGGGCGATTCAGCCCATTCAGCGGCTGCTGGCACGTATCCGGGACATCGAAGGGTTCACCGTGATTCATACCCGCGAGGGGCATAAGCCGGATCTGTCGGATCTGCCGGCGAACAAACGCTGGCGCAGCCGCCAGATCGGGGCCGAGATCGGCTCCGAAGGACCGGCGGGGCGAATCCTCGTGCGGGGGGAGCGCGGCTGGCAAATCATTGAGGAGCTGGCGCCTGCCCGCGGAGAGTACATTATAGACAAGCCGGGCAAAGGCAGCTTTTATGCAACCGACCTGGACCTAATCTTGAAGAATAAAGGAATTACCCATCTGATTCTGACTGGTATTACTACCGATGTCTGTGTACACACCACGATGCGGGAGGCCAATGACCGGGGGTACGAGTGTCTGATCCTTGCGGATTGCACGGGAGCGACGGATGAAGCGAATCACCTGGCGGCGTTGAATATGGTTCAAATGCAGGGCGGGGTGTTCGGCAGTGTAAGTGATTCGCAAGCGGTGCTTAAGGCACTGGAGCAATACTAAATCATTCATAAACGGGGGAATTACCATGTGGAACAAGTCCAGAACGAAAGCACTGATGCTGTTAACCTCGCTAATGCTGCTCCTGACCGCCTGCGGTAACAATACGGATGCCGGAAAGGCCGAAGGACAGGGAGCAGAAGGCTCAGGCGAGCTGAAAAAGGTGGTGCTCCGGCTGAAGTGGATTCATCAGGCGCAGTTTGCCGGATTTTATACCGCAGTGGAAAAAGGCTTCTATAAAGAAGCGGGGCTGGATGTTGAGATCCGCCCGGGGGGCTCGGATTTCCCGGCTGTGCAGATGGTAGCTTCCGGCAGTGAGGAGTTCGGAGTTACCGGTGCCGACCAGGTCGTCATTGCCAGAGAGAAAGGCGTCCCGGTCAAAGCATTGTCCGCGATCTACCGCAAAACCCCGTTCGTCATGTTCGCGCTCAAAGAGTCCGGGATCAAGACAATGGAGGATCTTGTCGGGCAAAAGGTAGGCATTAAGCTGGGCGGAAACGAAGAGCTGACCTTCCGTGCCATGGAGAAAAGTGCGGGCATCGAACCTTCGAAAATTGAAGAGATGCCGGTCAAATATGATCTGAGTCCGCTGTTAACCGGTCAGGTCAAGGCTTGGCCCGGATATGTCATTAATGAGGTGCTGGCTGTAGAGGAGCAAGGCAAGGAAGTGAATATTATTGATCCGAACGACTATGGCATCAATTTCTATGCCGATACCTTGTTCACCACGGAGTCTGTTATTAAGAAGGACCCGGAGATGGTCGCAAGCTTCGTGCAGGCATCTATGCAGGGCTGGGATTATGCGGTCAAGCATCCGGAGGAGGCAGCGGAATTCGGTCTGAAATATGGCGAGAAGCTGGATCTGAAGCATGAGGTCAATATGATGAAGGCCAGCATTCCGCTGCTTGATCCGGAGAAGCTTCCGCTGGGCTCAATGGACGAGGCGTCCTGGGAGACATTGCAGAAGAATTTGGTCGAGCTGGGCTTTGTGAAAAAGGAACAGGACATCGGCGGATTGTTCACCAACGAGTTTTTGAAATAAGGAGGGACCCGATAATGACAACAGCGATCAAAGAACAGCTGGATGCTGCCTCCGCGCAGCATCCCGGTACCCGGGAAACGATGCTCTCCCTGCGCAATTGCTCTCTTTCCTTCGGCAACGTGCCTGTGCTGGATCAGGTCAGTCTTGACGTATACCGCAATGAGTTCATTTCGATTCTCGGACCGAGCGGCTGCGGGAAATCTACAACACTCCGGCTGATGCTGCGATTGTTAAGTCCGGAGGCCGGTGGAGAAGTGGCGTATGCCTCCCCGGATCTGTCCCTGGGCATGGTCTTCCAGAAGCCGGTCCTGATGCCGTGGCTCAGTGCGCTGCAGAACGTAATGCTGCCGCTTGAGCTGGGCGAGAAGAAGAAATTCAGCAAAGCCGAGGCACGTGAAAAAGCAGAAAGTGCCCTGCGCCTGGTCGGCCTTCAGGATTATCTGAACCACTTTCCGCATCAGCTCAGCGGCGGGATGCAGCAGCGGGCGGCGATTGCCCGGGCTCTGGCGGCCGATCCGACGGTGCTGCTGATGGATGAGCCGTTCGGCGCGCTGGATGAGCTGACGCGGGAGAAGCTGAATTTCGAGCTGCTGCGGCTGTGGGAGAGCCCGGAGACCAGTCTAAGCAGCATTGTAATGGTTACCCATTCGATTCATGAATCCGCGCTGCTGTCGGACCGGGTCGTGATGATGTCTCCCCGGCCTGCCGGTGTGACGGATATCATTCCGGTGACGCTGCCCTCCCCGCGTGAAGCGGGCATGGAAGAGCTGCCGGAATTCCACCGGATTGTCAAGGAACTGAGAAAGCGGGTGAAGCATCTATGACGGTCAAAATCAAAGACACCCTGTACCCGGTTACGTTTGCGCTCGGCTTCCTGCTGCTGTGGGAGCTGGCTGTACGTCTTCTGGCGGTTCCCATGTATCTGCTGCCTGCACCTACACAGGTAGTCTCGGCTATTAATGGCTCGCTCTGGTCGCATACGCTGGTTACGCTGGGTGAAGCCCTGACCGGGTTCATTCTCGCCAATATCCTCGGCCTGGCTACCGCAGTGATTTTCGTGCATTCCAAGCCGATGGAGAAGGGAATGTTCCCGCTGGCCATTGCCCTTAAGACTACGCCGCTGGTGGCGCTGGCCCCGCTGCTGGTCGTTTGGCTGGGAACCGGATATACCTCGAAGGTAATCGCTTCGATGCTGATCTGCTTTTTCCCGATTCTGGTGAACAGTGTTAAGGGGCTTAAGGCGATTGAATACGAAGCCTGGGAGCTGTTCTCCACCTACAAAGGGACGAAGAGCGAAATCTTCTGGAAGCTGCGGCTGCCGACGAGTCTGCCTTATATCTTCTCTGCCCTCAAAATCTCCACCTCGCTGGCCATCGTCGGTGCCATCGTCGGCGAATTTGTCGGAGCCAATAAGGGACTGGGTTATGTAGTGCTGGTCTCTTCCTATCATATGGATACGCCGGTGATGTTCTCGGCTATTATTGCTTCGGCGCTGTGCGGCCTGCTGTTGTTCTGGTGTATCGGGCTGCTGGAGAAACGGGTTATTTTCTGGACAAGGAGCGATGATCTATGATGAACTGCTCGGTTATCCGAATCCCTGCAGGCGCGCCGCATGATATGTCGGGATTAAGCGCAGCGGTGGAAGCGGGGCTGTTCCGGCCGGAGGAAGTGGTTGCGGTACTGGGGAAGACGGAGGGCAACGGCTGTGTGAATGATTTTACGCGGGGTTATGCGGTTATGGCACTGAAAGGCTTCTTTGCTGAAGCGGCAAAAGGAGGAGCTGCCGATATCTCCTATGTGATGTCCGGCGGTACGGAGGGGGTGCTCAGCCCGCACTTCACAGTTATTAGCCGCAGCGGAGAGGGGGAGCCGGGTGTGGTCGCTGATGGCCTGAAGTCACTCGCCATTGGTGTGGCAAGAACCCGGAGCTTCCGTCCGGAGGAGCTGGGCCGGCTCCCTCAGGCAGACGCCGTGGCGGATGCCGTGACCCGGGCGGTTATGGATGCCGGCATCACCTCACCGGGGGATGTGCATTTTGTGCAGATCAAGTGTCCGCTGCTTACCGCTGAACAGATCTATGAGGCGCACAGCCGTGGGGTATCACTCATTACAGAGGATACTTATAAATCGATGGGCTATTCCAGAGGAGCCTCTGCACTTGGTGCCGGGGTAGCGCTGGGTGAGGTGGATCGTGCCTCTCTACAGGAGGAAGATATCTGCACGGACTGGACTCAATTCAGCGCGGTAGCCTCTACTTCAGCGGGCAGTGAGCTGTCCTGCTGCGAAGTGATTGTGTTCGGGAACTCACTGTCTGCGGACGGCCCGTACCACATCGACCATGCCGTGATGCAGGATGCTGTGGATGGTGCTGCGCTTCAGGGCCTGCTGGACCGGTATCCCGGTGAAGAGCTGGTACAGGTGCTGGCCAAGGCGGAAGCTGATCCCGATGGCGTCATCCGCGGACGCCGCCATATCATGCTGGACGACTCGGATATCAATCATACCCGCCATGCGCGGGCTGTAGTCGGCGGTGTGCTGGCTTATGTCGGCGGCGACCCGATGATCTATGTCTCCGGCGGAGGCGAGCATCAGGGGCCGAAGGGCGGAGGGCCGGTGGCGGCTGTGTTCCGCCGCAGGTAAGATACAACAACATTTTATCCATCATGGGGGAATCGAATATGCATACACAGGAAACGAAAGTGCTGGCAGCAGCAGATATGACATGGGAGCTTATGCCGAATCACATAGAGCTGTATCACCGGGAGATTGTCTCGGCAAAGGAGGCGGACCGCCTGGGCATCCGCATGAGCTCGATTCTGTGGGAGAAGCTGGGGATCGGCGGTCAGGTCTTGCCGCACTATCATGATGTAGTCGAAATCATTCATATTACCGTAGGAGAGGTCAAGCTGCTATGTGACGGGGAGTGGTACAGCTACAGGGCCGGAGATACGTTCCATGTGCCTGCTGGCGTCGTTCATTCTGTCCGGAATACAGGGGATTCTCCTTCGGAGCAGATCAGTATTTTTGTACCTGCGGAGGCGGAGGTGCCGGGGAACAGCTTCTTCGGCACTACACTAATCGAGGATATCTATTCTTCCAAGCTATAGTAAAGGCGGCGGAGCCATGGGCAGCAATGTAATTACCGGTTTGACCTGCAGCGATATTCTGCTGATTCCCGATCTGAAGGAAGCGGCTTTGCTGGCCGGAGCCGGCGGCCTTGGGCGTTATATTAACCGGGTCAATGTGATGGAGGTTCCCGATGTTATTGACTGGGTCCGTCCGGGAGAGTTCCTGATTACGAGCGGCTTCCCCTTTCATAACCGGCCGGAGCTGCTCGCAGAGATTATTCCGCAGCTGGACCAGAAGGGAGTGTCCGCGCTCGGGATCAAAACCAAGCGTTATATCGATGAGATTCCGCCGCGGGCGCTGGAGCTGGCGGATCAGCTGGGCTTTCCGATCTTCGAGCTGCCCGCCTCCACCTCCTTCTCCGATGTGGTCCGCGACATTATGGAGCGGGTGCTGGTGCAGGAGGCGCGGGAGCTCTCGCAGCTGCAGAGCCGGTTCCAGAAGCTGTCGAAGCAGCTTCTCCATGGCGACGGGATTGAGGATTTCCTGCTGACTCTGGACGGGATGCTGCATAATCCGGTCGTCCTGCTGGACGATACCGATCAGCTCTTCTGTTCTCCGCAGGCGGATGCGCTACAGCTGGAGGAGCAGCTTCCGGCCTGGATACAGCTCCGCCAGGAAGGCAGTCTCGGCATTACGTTCCTCACCGTTGGAGAACGGCGTATCCGCGCTTATGTCTCAGCCGTCAATGACAAGGGAGCAGACCAGTGTCTGCTGGTGCTGCTGGAGTGGAACAGCGAGCTGTCGGTAGTGGATCAGTTAACGATTGACAGGGTCGGTGTGCTGGTCGGGCTGGAAATGATCAATGCCGGAGCCCGCCGCGAGGTGGAGCTGAAGTATGTGGATCAGTTCCTGCAGGACTGGATCAGCGGCCGGATTGCCGCTGCCGAGGATCTGAAGCTGCGCGGCGCGGCCTGCGGCTGCCCGCTCCCGGAGCGCCCGCTGCGTGCTGTAACCGCCGGATGGCTGGAGGATAAGCCCGAGCTTAAGCAGCTGCAGCAGGTAGTGAAGCGGGTGCGTGCCCGGGCAGACCTTCAGCATGTGAAGCTCACCATCCTTGAAGGGGAGCTGGTTCTGACCGTGCCGGAGCAGCCGGAGCTTCCGCTGGAGGAGACGCTGGGGCGTCTGCTGGCCGAGATGAACCGGGTGTTTGTCAGCGGGACCTGCGCCTTCTGTATTGGCGATCTTGCGGACGGCCCCGATCAGGTGCGGTTCAGCTATGAATCCTCCCGCAAAATCGCCCGTATCCGCCAAATCAGCGGATACCGCGGATCTTATGTCGATTACCGGAAGCTGGGGGTCTTCCGGCTGCTGTACCATCTGCCCGAGCTGGAGGAGATTACGGAGTACAGGGATCAGTATATTGCTCCGCTGCTGGAGTACGACCGCAAGCATAACGCTTCGCTGCTCCAGACGCTCCAGCTGTATTTCAAGTGCAACCGCAACGTGAAGCGGACCTCCGGGGAGCTATTCACTCATTATAATACGGTCACCTACCGGATTGACCGGGCCTGTGAGCTGCTGGGGCTCGGCCAGGATGACGGTGACGATATGCTGGAGCTGCAGCTTGCGCTGAAGCTGCATGAGATGAGCAAGGGCCGCAGGTCCGGCACCGATACGCAGAGAAGGAGATGAAGCCTGATGACAGCAACAACAGAATGGCCCGTGAAGCTGACTGCCGGTTGGCTGCGGGGGCAGTATTTGAGCGGCACGCTAGACCCGGAGCAGGTCATCCGGGAGATCATCCGCCGTGCTGAGCGGGACAAGGACATGAACATCTGGATTGAACCGCCCGCCGAGGCACAGATCGCTCCCTACCTGGCAGCGCTCAAAGTGCTGAATCCGCAGGAGTATCCCTTGTGGGGCATCCCGTTCGCGGTGAAGGATAACATTGATGTGAGGGGGCTGCCCACGACGGCGGCATGTCCTGAATTCGCTTATCAACCGGATACAGACGCAGCGGTTGTGGCGAGACTGGTGGCTGCAGGGGCGGTCCCGGTCGGCAAAAGCAATCTGGACCAGTTCGCCACCGGACTCGTCGGTGTGCGCAGCCCTTACGGAGAGACGCATAATGCTCTGCGTCCCGAATACATCAGCGGCGGCTCCAGCGCGGGTTCGGCGGTTGCCGTGGCCCGGGGCCAGGCGGTGTTCAGCCTGGGCACCGATACCGCCGGCTCGGGCCGTGTACCGGCTGCGCTGAACGGGCTGGTCGGCTTCAAGCCCAGCCTGGGGGCCTGGCCGGTGCGCGGCGTAGTGCCGGCGTGTGCCAGCCTGGATTGTGTCACCGTATTCGCGCACAATCTGGAGGATGCGCTCACGGTGGACCGCGCAGCACGCGGCTTCGAAGCAGCCGATCCTTGGTCGCGTGCTGTGAAGCGGGCGGCTGCCGCTCTGCCCGGGAAGCTGCTGCTGCCGGAAGCGCCGCTGGACTTCTATGGGCCACATGCGGACGAATACCGCCGGGCCTGGGAACGGGCCGAAGCGGTGGTGCAGGCGCTGGGGCTGCCCGTTGAACGGGTGGATTGCACGTTGTTCTCTGAAGCGGCAGCCATCCTGTATGATGGCCCCTGGGTAGCTGAACGCTGGGCCGATCTGGCCGCATTCGTAGAGAGTCACCGTGATGCTGTGCTGCCGGTAACGGAGTCGATTCTCTCCTCCGGGGCAGCAGAGCGCCACACCGCATCAAGCCTGTTCCAGGCCATGCACCGCCTGCAGCGGTATAAGCGGGAAGCAGAGCTGCTGCTGAGGGATGCGGTGCTGGTACTGCCGACCTGCGGCGGAACCTGGACCCGTGAGCAGGTAGCCGCGAACCCGGTAGGGGCCAACTCCGATATGGGCCGCTACACCAATCACTGCAACCTGCTTGATCTGTCGGCGGTAGCGATCCCTGCCGGAGAAGCGGCGGAGAACCTGCCGTTCGGCATTACCCTGTTCGCTCTGGCGGACAGCGAGCATCTGCTCGATGGAGCCGGAAGACGGCTGTTGGCGGAGGGGGAAGGTGGTGGTGAGAGTGCGGTGAATTCTGCTGGGACTGGGGCTCAACCTCTGGCAGAGTGCCAATCCCTGGAGTCGGAGGGTAGCGCAGGTACTGGTGGCACTGTTGGTACTGCTGGTACTGCTGGTACTGACGTTGGAGTAGGAGTAGGAGCTAGTGCTGGAACTGTTGCTGGAACTGTTGCTGGCGCTGCTACTGGTGCCGATCTACCAGTGTCCGGCATGGTTACACTTGCCGTCTGCGGGCTGCACATGCGCGGCTTCCCGCTGGAGAAGCAGATGCTGGAGCATGGTGCCCGCTTCTGGCAGGAAGCGCGGACCGCTGCCTGTTACGAGTTGGTCAAGCTCCCTACCGTGCCGGCGAAGCCGGGCCTGCTGAGACAGGCGGCAGGGGGAAGCGCAATCGAGCTGGAGCTGTGGCAGATGCCTGTGGAATCGCTGGGTGCATTCGCCACGCTTATCCCGGCTCCGCTGGGCCTGGGCAGGGTGGCGCTTGCCGATGGCCGCGAAGTGACAGGCTTCATCTGCGAAGGCTATGCCGCCGCCGGAGCCGAGAATGTTACAGCCTACGGGGGCTGGAGATATCTGCCTGCCGATTAACTGCGGCTTTCGGCGTTCACCTCTGCGTGCGTTATACTAAGGTGGAATTTGTGTATCCCAGTTCGCGTTAACGTTCCACTTGTAGTAATTAGTTGGATTTTGTACACCTGCTGCCGGATGAATACTGCCTTTGGGAACAGCACATGGATAAACAGCACTTATTTTGCCCGGTTTCAACGGATTAGATAGAATTCGGCGGATTAGATGTACCTTTTCCAACTGCTTCAGCGAAATCGTTTGGTTTGGCTGAATTAGGCGCCTTTTTTCCAACTAATTCCTTGCACGCTGCGATGCCACCCAAGCCACTTCTGATACCTGCTATCGCTGTTCATGCCACACTAGCTATCCAAGCCCAAGTCACCCCTGCCCCTCGCCTAATCTACTCAAGCCAACCGAGCTACTTTAAGCGCGCGACCCATCCACCAAGAAGGAACGGCAACCGCTTCGGCGGCGAGCTGGAGAGCCGGGTGGGTGCAGAGTGGCCGGCATGGTTAGAACACAAAAAAAAAGGACCCTCCCAAGCTTATAGCTTGTGGAAGAGTCCTTTTTGTATGAATTGGATGGCGCGTGCAGGCTGTGCCTTGACATGCTGTGGTGCGGTGGAAAGGGCCGCGTAATCGGCGCGTTCGATCTCTTCAAGAATCCGGTTCAGGTGGGAGAATACCGCACCGAGATCACGGAAGGCTGCGAGCGGGCACTGATCCTGCAGCTGCGAGAACCAGGCGAGCTGCACATCGCGGGCTCTTCTCAGACTCTCGGGGAGTGAACGTCCGCTGCATTCGGCATCCGATAGCGTCCGTGTGCCGTACAGGGCGATACAGTCTGCCGTTGCGGTTACAACCTCCAGCATCCAATCAGCGGCGGCATAATGGGCCGGCAGCAGAGCGATCTCTTCGCTTATGGCTTTGACATAGGAGTGCACCTTGATGAGATGGGTGGTCGACTGTGTCAGCTTGCCAATGTCCTTACGGCACTGGTAATGGGACAGCGTGTAATGCATCTCCTTCTGCAACCGGTCGCTCTTCTTCAGCAGCTCGCCGGAGCGCTCAAGAGCAGCCTTGGCCTGCGCGGCATCCCGGCCGCTTGCAGCAAATCCGGTTAAAGCATCAGATAAGGTCAGGCTGCCCTTCAGCGCCAGGTCCTTGACCTTGACGAAGCTCTTGGGCGGCACGATAATCATATTGATGATTAGGGCAATCAGCACGCCGATCAGCGTCTCGGCGACTCTCCAGACGATATATTGGTCATGATAGAAGGTGAGTGCAAGCACCGAGGTGACGCCGACCTGGGAGACGGCCTGGATATTGATCCGGCAGGCTGTAGCCACCCCAATGCCAATCAGCAGCATCAGTAGAATCGACAGCGCGCCCACATCGAAGAACTTGCCTACGATCAGGCTGACGATGCCGCCAAGGACCACGCCGGTCATGCGGTAGACGCCTTTTTCAAGGGAGGCCTTGACGCTGCTCTGGGTAATCAGAATCGCCGCCAGCGGTGCGAAGTACAGGTAATGGTCCCCGTAGATAATGTGCACGGCCAGCCACGAGAGCGAAGCGGCGAGCGTAATCCGTATCATATATAAGGATAATCCGAACTTTTCAAGGCGCTCTTGTAAGCCCTCGTTCATGTTTGTCATCTTCTTTCATGTAAATAGGAAAAATTTTATGGTTTTCATCCGTTTTCATTATAGCACCTCAAAACAGGCCGGAGGCGGGCAAGATTTTACGAACTTGTTAAGTTTTTGTGCGTGATTTCACAATGTAAGCTATCGCATATATTGCAGGATTCCTTTATGCTATATATATTGAAGTCTGTCGAACCAAGGCAGGAATTGTCGCTTATCCGTGCTGAGCATGCCGCTGCCGGATTGTCTCCCGCAAGAAGCGGGTAAAATAGGTTGTAATACATAAGGTAAGGGAGGTTGTTAGCTATAGCTACCCCGGAAGGCACTATTATTTCTTTTGACCAGGTGATTAAGCAATACGACGACGAAGAGGCTGTACTCAAAGGCGTGAGCTTCGAAATTGAACGCGGTAAATTCTACACGCTGCTGGGCCCTTCGGGCTGCGGAAAAACGACCATTCTGCGTCTAATCGCCGGCTTCGCGGAGCCGACTGAAGGTTCGATCTATCTGAACGGCAAAAAAATCAACCACATTCCCGCCAATGAGCGGCAGGTCAATACAGTGTTTCAGGACTATGCGCTGTTTCCGCATCTGAACGTATTCGAGAATGTGGCGTTTGGACTGCGCATCAAGAAGCTGAAGAAGGATGTAATTCAGCAAAAGGTACAGGAAGCGCTGCGCTTCGTCAACCTGGTCGGCTATGATCAGCGGGCCATTAATGAAATGTCCGGCGGGCAGAGACAGCGTGTCGCCATTGCGCGCGCCATTGTCAATGAACCGCAGGTACTGCTGCTGGACGAGCCGTTATCTGCGCTTGATCTGAAGCTGCGTACCGAGATGCAGTATATTCTGCGGGAGATGCAGCAGCGGCTGGGAATCACCTTCATCTTCGTTACCCATGACCAGGAAGAGGCGCTGGCGATGTCCGACTGGATCTTCGTCATGAACGGCGGCAAAATTGAGCAGAGCGGCACGCCTAATGATATCTACGATGAACCGATTAACCGGTTCGTGGCCGACTTCATCGGAGAGTCGAATATCGTGCCGGCTGTGATGATTGAGGACTATGTGGTTGAATTTAACGGACACCGGTTCGAATGTGTCGATGCCGGTCTGAAGCCGAATGAAGCAGTGGAGGTTGTGATCCGCCCTGAGGATCTGGAGATTGCCACCCTGGAAGCGGGCAAGCTGAAGGTGCGTGTGGATTCCCAGCTGTTCCGCGGGGTTCACTACGAAATCAGCTGCTACGACGGCTCAGGCCATGAATGGCTCGTCCATTCCACCCGTAAGGCTGAGGTTGGCTCCGAGATCGGGCTGTATTTTGACCCGGAAGCGATCCATGTTATGCGTTTCGGTGAAACGGAGGAAGAGTTCGACAAGCGTCTGGAGGCTTACGCCGAGGTGGAGAGCCATGATGAGTAAGGGGAAGTCGTATTATCTCATCCCGTACTATCTCTGGATCGCACTGTTTGTCATTGCGCCGGTGCTGCTGGTGGTCTACTATTCCCTGTTCGATCTGGAGGGGAAGCTGACGCTGAATAACTACGTCAATTTCTTCACACCGGTCTATATGAGAATGATGCTGAATTCATTCTGGTACGCTTTTCTGATCACGGTGTTCTCGCTCCTGGTGGCGTATCCGGCCGCTTATCTGCTGACGCGAACGAAGCACAAGCAGCTGTGGCTGCTGCTGATTATTCTGCCGACCTGGATCAACCTGCTGCTCAAAACATATGCTTTCATCGGGATCTTCGGTACCTTCGGCCCGGTCAATAACTTCTTTGATCTGGTGGGTCTGGGCGAGCAGCAGATTCTGTTTACAGGCTTCAGTTTTGTGTTTGTGTCGGTCTATATTTTCATTCCATTCATGATTCTGCCGATCTTCAGTGCTCTGGATGAGATGAATCTATCGCTGGTGGATGCCGCGCGCGATCTGGGCGCATCGGGATGGACAACGTTCCGGCGGGTGGTTTTTCCGCTGACGATCTCGGGTGTACGCTCCGGCTGTATGGCGGTGTTTATTCCGGCGCTGTCGCTGTTCATGATTACGCGTCTGATTGCCGGGAACCGGGTGATTACGCTCGGCACCGCGATTGAGCAGCACTTCCTGGTCACACAGGACTGGGGGATGGGCTCGACCGTTGCGGTGTTCCTGATCGCGATTATGGCGCTGTTCATGATTCTGACCGGCGGCTCGCGGAAGGGGGTGCGCGGATGAAGAACAGACGCAGGGTTAAGAACCAGAACGGCATCGCGAATATCTATCTGGTGCTGGTCTTCCTGGTGCTGTACGCGCCAATCTTCTATCTGATGTACTACTCGTTCAACAGCGGCGGCACCATGCACAAGTTCGAAGGCTTCACGCTGGATTATTACCGTGAAGTGGTTGCGGATACCCGGCTGATGATTATTGTGATTAACACATTGGTCATTGCCCTCCTGTCATCGGCTATTGCGACCATAATAGCGGTGATCGGTGCGCTGGCAATTCATCATGTCCGCAGCCGCCGGGCCAAGAACACGCTGCTCTCGCTGAACAATGTGCTGATTGTCAGCCCGGATGTCATTATCGGAGCCTCCTTCCTGATCCTGTTCACGATTGTCGGGATCAAGCTGGGCTTCACCTCGGTGCTGCTCTCGCATGTGGCGTTCAGCATTCCAATTGCGGTCATTATGATCCTGCCGCATTTGCAGGAGATGAGCCCGACCTTAACGGATGCCGCCCGCGATCTCGGGGCTACGCGCCGGGATGTGCTCACGAAGGTCATTCTGCCGATCATCAAGCCGGGAATCTTCAGCGGCTTCTTCATGGCCCTGACCTATTCCCTGGATGATTTCGCAGTTACTTTCTTCGTCACGGGCAATGGCTATTCCACCCTGTCGGTGGAGATCTATTCCCGCGCCCGGCAAGGGGTCTCGTTGTCGATTAACGCGCTGTCGACGTTGATTTTCCTCTTCACGATTCTGCTGGTCATCGGTTATTATTACCTGAACCAGCGCAAGAGCCGTCCGCCGGTGCAGATTGCCGAGCCGGTGGCCGAAGCGGGGGTGCCTAGATGAAGCAGCTAGTCAATACGTTCCTGGCGATTCTGATCGTTGCCTTCGGACTGATGTTCCTGGCCTCCCGGTTGAATTCAGCCCAGGGCTATTCGGGCGGCAACACGTTGACCATCTATAACTGGGGCGACTATGTGGACCCCGATCTGCTGAAGCAGTTCCAAGAGGAGACTGGAATTACAGTCATCTACCAGACATTCGATTCCAATGAAGCGATGCTGACCAAGGTCGAGCAGGGCGGCACCATCTTCGATGTCGTCATCCCGTCTGACTATGCGATTGCCAAGATGCGGGAAGAGAATCTGCTGCTGCCGCTGGATCACAGCAAGCTGCCGAATCTCGCCAACATCGATTCCAAGTTCATGAATCTGTCCTTCGATCCCGGTAACAAGTATTCGGTTCCTTATTTCTGGGGGACGGTGGGGATCATCTTCAACCCCGACATGACGAAGGGGATTGATTTCAGCAGCTGGGATTCCCTGTGGGACAAGCGGCTGAAGAATAACATTTTCCTCGTGGACGGAGCCCGTGAGGTCATGGGTATGGCGCTGAACAGCCTGCACTACTCCGTCAACGACACGAAGGAGGAACATTTGCAAGAGGCGCTCGCCAAGCTGAACAAGCTGTCTCCGAATGTGAAGGCCATTGTAGGTGACGAGGTCAAAATGCTGCTCGCGAACGAAGAAGCGGCAGTCGGTATTGTCTGGTCCGGCGACGCTTCGGAGATCATGGATGACAACGACAAGCTGGACTTCGTTGTGCCGGAGGAAGGCTCGAACAAATGGTTCGACAACATGGTCATTCCGCGCACCGCAGGCAATGTCGAGGGCGCTCATAAGTTTATCAACTTCATGCTGCGGCCGGAAGTCGCCGCACAGAATGCAGAATACGTCGGTTATTCCACGCCGAACGTGCCTGCGCTGAAGCTGCTGCCGGAGGACATCTCCGGCGACGAACGCTTCTACCCGCCCGCCGAGCTCACCGACCGGCTGGAGGTCTACGACAACCTTGGCAAGCGGATGCTTGCCCACTATAATGAGCTGTTCCTAATGTTTAAGATGAATAAGAAGTAGCCGGCAGGCTGTAGGCCTGCTGAGAATCCCCCGTTTGTGCTTATGCGCAGGCGGGGGTTTTTGGTTACCAGGGGGAGGCGCTGGGGAGGATATTTTGATTGAGGATAAGAACCGGTCTGCTGGGGCTTGTGGAGTAATTAGCCTTGGTGGAGTCGAGTTATAGTACAGCGGAAGCGGGAAACAGATGGATTTTATCCACTTGCTGATAAGTATTAAAGGGTTCTGGCCGAGAGAGTTGGAAAAACAGCACTTAAATTTCCTCAGATCGCTCCATAGCGGCAAAACCAAGAGTAGTAGATGCTGTTTTTCCACTTGCTTCCGGTTATTCCACAGGAAGCGAGAAATTAAGATGCGATTTTCCAATTATTTGCCGCAGACTAATTAAAATACTCCAGTACGCCGCGCTTCAACTCATATCGTGCGGTTCGTTCCTGATTGCGGGTGGGAACCGGTAGGAGCCAGCCTTTGTCAACTAGACTATGCAACGTCCGGACGGCGGTCCTGTAATCGATGGAGAAATGCTGCTTCACATCCTGCGGACGGATGGGCCGGGCCAGATGAACAGTTAGCCTGATTACCTCCTGCTCTATGAGCTGTACACGCGATACTGGGTTTGCCGCAGGCTGATACCTGCCCAGCACCATCCTCAGCAAAGTCATGCAAAGCTCGGGACGCTGTTCAACATCATCGTACGCGAATGAAATTACATGATAGCCCATAGCATACAGGAAGGTTTCGCGGTTCAGCTCGCCGCAGTATTTGTTGCGGTCCATATCTCGGACATGCGAAGCATAGCCTTTGATTTCGATCAGCAGCTTCACGTACCCTGGTAACCAGGCGAAGTCGGCAAAATAAGATCGTCCCCGCCAGTCCATCACCTCATACTCCGGGTGAAGTCCGGTAAAATGTCCCCGCAAAGGCCACCATACATTCATCAGGAACAGCACCTCGGCATGCCGATGCCCCCTTTCCAAGCGTGCTCTTCGTTCCCCCTCAGGTCTGCTGTTCAAGTGTCCGCTGATAAACTGTTCATGCGCTTCTTCAAAAGTCATGCTCCTCATCCTCTCCGGAAAATAGAAAACGCCCCGGCTTCCCCACAAAGGGCAACCGGGACGTTCTTCGTCTCGCTGATTTTAAGTATAGGGTAAATTTGGAGGCTTGACTAGATATGGAGCGAGCAAAATGTCACTTCACAGCGGTCCGCATCCGGTAGCTAACCGGTACCTGTAAGGTCCGGCCTTGAAAGAATGCTTCTACCTCTGCCGAGAATTCGGCAATGTCCTGCTCAAGTGAGGCCGGGCTGAGCTTCAGGAGGGACTGGACGCCGCCCTGGCTGAGGGCTAGTCCAACATAGCGCCCTGCATCGCATGATTCTGTGTTATGAAAAACAATCTCGCGCGCATACGTAAACCTTCCGCTGGTTTTGATCCGGCCCAGATGTCCTTCCTTGTCCCATTTGCTGGCCTGATCAGTGTCCGGCTGAAGCTCTGTAAGCAAGGCATCTGAAGCTGCGATCAGCCGGTTGTACCGGGCTTCGATGGCAGGCTGCAGCAGCAGAGGCCAGTCACAGTCATAAGCTGCGAAGACTCCGCCGGGCCGCAGACAACGGGCGATCTCCTCAAGGGTGCTGGCCGGGTCCATCCAGTGGAACGACTGCGAGCAGGTGATGATGTCCACACTCTCTGTATCAAAAGGAAGCTGGTTAGAGTAGCCCTGCACAAAAGACAGGTTATCCGCTCCGCTGCCGAGCAGACGGAGCTTCTCCTGTGCCTTGCTGAGCATATCCGGGTTAGGTTCCACTCCGGTTACCGCATCAGCGGCATCCTTCCACAGAAAGGTGGACAGGCCGGTGCCGCAGCCAATATCTGCAACATGGGCAGGACGGCGGCCCAGATAACTGGTGAGCAGTTCAATAACCATAGGCGGGGCTTCCGGCCGATAACGGTCGTAGTCATTTTGGTATCCTAGAAAACGGTCGATATTAGCCTTGCTGTTGCCTGAAGGAATCATGGGGAATAGCCTCCTGTGCAAGAAAAGTGGAATTGCAGCTTGAACACCGGGTGTATCAATACCCGTACAACCGTATTCGTGCTACCGCAGCAGCGCCGGATCAACTGCAGGCACAAGCCCCTCGGCAGCGGCCCGGGTCAATAGTGCAGAGATGGCTGCGTAGCCGTCCTCGCCCAGGTTCATTGTGAATTCGTTGACGTAGAGATCAATATGCGATTTGGCCACTTCCGGCGACAGCTCCTGGGCGTGGCTTAACACGTATTCCTGGCAGTCCAGAGGATGGTCCCAGGCATACTGGAGTGAACTGCGAATCCAGCCGGTAATGGCCTCATGGTCCAGATCACGGCGGGCAATAATCGCACCAAGCGGAATGGGCAGGCCGGTATCGCTCTCCCACCAGCTGCCGAGGTCAGTCAGCAGGTTGAGATTGTAAGACGGGTAAGTGAAACGGGCTTCGTGGATGACGAGTCCTGCATCGATCTCTCCCTTTTGCACGGCGGGCATGATCTCATCAAAAGGCATAACGATGATCTCGGCCGGACCGTCCTGCACCTGCTGCGCTACCCATAGCCGGAACAGCAGGTATGCCGTAGAGCGTTCGCTCGGTACAGCAATTCTGCGGCCGGACAGCTCGCGTGGATGCTTGATGGCGCCTGCGCCTTTGCGGGTCAGTACGAGCGGTCCGCAGCCCCGTCCCAGTGCACCGCCGCAAGGGAGTAGCTTGTATTTGTCCAGCACCCAGGGGAGTGCGGCGTAGGAGATTTTGAGTACCTCCGGCCCGGCGCCGTCTGCCGCAAGCCCATTAGTGATATCAATATCGGCAAACATTACATCCAGCTTGGGTGCCCCGGGAATCAGGTCATGCGCCCAGGCATGAAAGACAAAGGTATCGTTCGGACAAGGGGAATAAGCAATATGAAGCTCTTGAGTCATTACAGCACCTCCCGTAAAATAGCCGCCGCCGCTGCCAGAGCGTCCAGCGCTTCATTTATCTTCCACGCGGCCCGGTCGCGCGGGCCGACCGGGTTCGAGATCGCGCGCAGCTCCAGCGCTGCGATCCCCAGCGCTTGGGCGGCCACGGCAACCCCGTGGCCTTCCATCGCTTCCGCCGCCGCCTCCGGATGGCGCGCGGCCAGAGCCGCGGCCGTCCCGGCGGTGCCGGTCGCGGTCGACACGGTAAGCACGGTGCCCGTGCTTACCGTGAGGCCGGCCGCTGCGAGCGCGGCCGCAAGGGCCTGCACCGTGCCGCTGGGCGCAGGCACGGACACGCTGCCGAAGCCGAGCTCGGCAGCGCTGCGGAAGCCCTCCGGCGTCTCTGCGCCGAGGGCCGCGTCAAGCATCTCGCTGGCGACGACCAGCGAGCCTACGGGTGCCCGGCCCGGGAAGCCGC
Source organism: Paenibacillus sp. FSL H3-0469 (assembly GCF_038051945.1). Classification (NCBI taxonomy): domain Bacteria; kingdom Bacillati; phylum Bacillota; class Bacilli; order Caryophanales; family Paenibacillaceae; genus Paenibacillus; species Paenibacillus sp. FSL H3-0469. The sequence goes on along the minus strand of NZ_CP150302.1, from coordinate 4,051,751 downwards.
CGCCGATCCCGGCGCTGACGACGTAGCCGTACGAGCCGGCTGCCAGGGCGGCAGCGGTGCCCGCCGCTGCTGCTGCGGTGCCGGCGCCCGCCGCGATGACGTCGAAGCGGCCGCTGCCGGCAAGGCCGCGCAGGACCGCCTCGCGCTCAGCCGCGACTGCCGTCACGATCAGCACGCGCGGCGCGGCGGCCCCGGAATGATGATGATCCTTCGATTCCATAATCAGCCTCCTTCTATAGAAATAGTTTCATTCCTCAGTTCATACTCACCTTTTGAAAGTCTACGCCGTTTTAGAGAACAGGTCAAATATGCAGGAGACATTCTGAAAGGAGCTTAAGGCAGATCTGATGGCAGAGGTGCGTCCTGTCCCGGTGAGGCAGTGTTCTGGTTGCCGGACTGAAAAATCTTGATTCTATGTTGAAAAAAATGTGTTGTGTGCACAAAGGATTGATCTTTAATGAAAGGAAAAGTATAACTATTACATATTAAATAATAAAGTGGAAACAAGAGATTTTATTGGGTATTTTGAGGAATTATGTAAGTTGCAAGAAGAGATATAACAGGATATTTATCCTATTATATAAAACAATCAACTGAAGGGAGAAAATGAAAATGCAAAACAAAACAGAAATGCAGGAAATCAACAAAATCGTTATGAAAGAAGTGCAGCTGGATGCTTGTGAAGTTATGGAGGAAGCAATGACTCCAAGCTTCGGCTTTGGATGTCCTAACGGCTGGTTTGGTGCATACTGCCATTAATTATTAGGATTCCACAATTTATTTTCAGAACGTCTTCTCCCAGAGCGGGCGTTCTGAAAATGAAAATAGGAGGAGAATATGAAGGCGCATATTATTGAGGGGACAAATACAAACGTGCTGTACTTTCCGAACTCATATAAGTTTTTTAAGATTGATGGCCTGACTGCAAACATCATTGGCGATATTTGGAAAGAAATGACTAAAGAGGAAATCGTAAAAAAGTATAATATAGCGGATAAGGACTATTACGATCTTTACCAGATCGTTAACAATAATACGAATAGCCTGACAGAGCTTCAAGCAGATCCAGATGGACTTTACAAATTAGTATTGAATATAACTAATGAATGCAATTTAAACTGCGTCTACTGCTACGCCAACGGCGGGACATATCATTCAGATAAGGGGATTATGCAAGAAGCCGTGCTGGAACAGGCGCTTAACATATTCTTTGAAAGATATAATAATATTGGAGTAATTCAGCTGTTTGGCGGCGAACCTAGCCTTAATCTTAATGCTATAGCTTACGTAGGAGAATATATTGAACAGAAGCTGCAGCGAAAAGAAATGGATACTAAGCCCGTTCTTTGTATGACTACAAATGGGATGTGCTCCAGTGAAAAATTTATTGCTTTAATCAATAAGTACAACATAAAACTTACCGTAAGTATAGATGGACCCCGCGAGATCACTAATCAGACCCGGCTGGCGAACACAGGTGCCGGGGTAGCAGATATTCTGGAAGACAACATTTTGAAGCTGCGCGCTCGGACCGGACAACCCCAAAGTGCAGAGGTTACCTTTACACAACTTCATGTAGAGCAGGGCATTGAGGTTAGAGAAGTGGTCAAGTATATTGGCGAAAGGCTTGGGATCACAGATGTTCATGTCAGCCCGGTTAGCGCAGAAGATGGAATGGAATATAAATTGAAGGATCGGGATTCTTTTCTTAAAGCGATTCCGGAGGTGATTAGAGAAAAAGAGAACGGATACATGCTCGTTAATAGAATACTAGGCAATTTGAGAACCAGAAGAACGGATAGGCATATTTGCCAAGCAGGCACTTCTATTTACTCGGTTTCTTCAAATGGAGATATCTACCCTTGTTTCATGCTTACAGATGTTGAGGAACACAAGCTCGGAAATGTTAATTCTGTAGATCGTGAATTCTGGAGCGGTCTTGACTCTCTGTCGAATGCATTCCGCCGTTTTGACAAGCTGAAGAATGAGCAATGCAAGGATTGTTTTAACAATACGATGTGCAATGGGTGTATGGGAATTAATCATTTTGGCACCGGCGATATATTCACAACTCCTGAAGAGGAATGCAATTTCCTCAAGGGATTGACCGAACAAGTGCTGCTTGCGCTTTGTGAAGAAGATGAGTGAGCGGGGTGCATAACGTGATAAAGCCTATAATAGCTTCCGATTTGGAAGCTTATTTGCTGTTTGAGAATAAAAACAGGGAAAACATATACTGCATAGGCAGCCTTGCGTATGACCGTTACATAGAGGCCCAGGAGGCCAATAAAGATGCTATTATGCAGGCGGCGAGTTATTTTGACGGGAAGAATTCTTTGTCAGAGGTTGATGCTCTTCTCCAGAAAGAACACAATCTGAAACTTGATGTCCATAGACTCTATACTTTATTTGAGCATGCAGGTCTGATCACTAATGCGGAAATCGAATATGACAGTTCTAACGAACTTGAAAAACACGGCATACAAATTACCGCACTAAGCTTAAGCCGTTTTCAAGCGATGTTCAGCATTTTAGCGAAATGGAGCCATGCATTATTGCTGTGCGGGGTTGTACTAGGGATAGCAGCCATTCCCTTATTGCCTGGGGTTTTTAAAGCATTGTTATTTGTGAATATTTATAAAATTGTGGATTCCTCAATGATTAGCCTAATTATTTCTTTAGCAGTAACCACCGTAAGCGTTTTGCTTCATGAGATCTCCCATGCTGTGGTAGCCAAAAAGTATGGGCTCATTCCCAAGCAAATGAAAATAACATTGTATCTATATATTAATCCTATGGCCTATATCATAACTAATGGAATCTACACATTAGAACGCAAAAAAAGAGCCTTTATCTGGGTGGCCGGGATACTTTGCAACTTTATGATTTTTTCCGCGGGTGCAATAGGTCAATGGTTCTCGACAGGAACACTTCACAGTTTGTTTTTGGTTATCTGCTATTCAAATCTGGGTCTGATAGTGACTAACCTGATTCCTTTCTTGCCGCTGGATGGATACTTTCTGCTTACAACTATTTTGAAATTTCCTAATTTAAGAAAAAAGTCCTTTTCAGGAATTAAGGGACTGTTAACCAACAAGTCATTAAAAGTTAAGGGCGTCTATCTTATGTACTATGCAATATCGATGTCGGTTCTTATCTATATTATTATTACACCGGTTATTCAAGTGTATCATAACTTTCTGATAGGGTACTCGAGTCGGCATTACTGGCTGGACGGACTTGTTGAAATCAAAATGTATCTAATTCTAATCTTAATTATCGTTTTTTCGAGAATAAGTGTTAAAATAAAGGATAAAAGGAAAAATATATACCCGTAAGAGTCTGCGAGTCCGGCAAAATAGCCGAATAATGATGATTAGAGAAATGATAAGGATGTGGTTAATTGGAACATATACTTATTGTTGAGGATGAGAAAGAGATAAATAGTCTGCTTCGCCAGTTTTTGACGGAACACGGCTATTTGACTACTTCAGCTTACAATGGGTTAGAGGCTTTGCAGTTCATTCAAAGGGGCTGTTATGATTTAGTCCTCCTAGACCTGATGCTGCCCTATAAGAGCGGCGATCAGTTGCTAAATGAATTGCGGGAATATTCTGCAGTTCCGGTGATCATAATCTCAGCCAAGGACACGATCCAAACCAAGATTGAGCTCCTGCGGATTGGCGCGGATGATTATATCACCAAACCTTTTGATCTTGATGAGACCCTTGCACGAATAGAAAGTAATCTAAGGCGTAATCGAATGAACCAGGATTCTGTAGGCACCAGAAGTTTAGCTTATCAGGACATCCAACTCAATGAGATGAATCATATTGTAGAGGTTGCGGGTCATGAGCTTGCGCTTACGGCCAAAGAATACGGTATTCTTGAACTGCTTATGAGGCATCCAGAGAAAATATATTCTAAATCCAATTTATTTCAGAGTATCTGGAATGAAGAGTACATGAGTGAAGATAACACGCTGAATGTTCATATTAGCAATATACGCAATAAGCTGAAGGCAGTAAGTCCGGATAAACATTACATAGAAACGGTTTGGGGAATAGGATACCGCTTGTATAAACTTGACTAGCCCAAGATCGGATAAAGTATATAAGCTCGTTTTGAGGATACCGTTTGCTTATGGCGCAAGCGGCTCTTCCTGTTGTGTGCAAAGCCCTGCAGGAACATAAACTTTATAAATTCTTTAAAAGTGGCCCAGGCAGAATTAAGAATTTCTTTAAGGTTACCGCTTAATGTAGTCAGTAAGGTTATGTAATTCAGCGTAACTGTAGATAAGGAGCGTGGCAGACATGAGTGACATCATCCTTATGACCAAAAATCTCACCAAGAAATATAATCATACTTTGGCCTTGGATAATATTAATCTAACCATTGAAAGGGGAAAGATTTACGGCTTCATCGGGCAGAATGGCGCGGGAAAAACAACGCTGATCCGTCTTATTGTAGGGTTGTCCTTTCCTACGAGCGGTGAGCTGCACCTGTTCGGTAAGACAGGGAAGCAGGCCTTGCAGGAACAGCGCAAACGGATCGGCTGTATGGTTGAAACGCCTGCCTTGTATCCTAACATGACTGCGGTGCAGAACCTGGAGGTTCAACGGCTTCAGCGGGGGATACCCGATCCGCAGGTCATCAGAGAGACACTGGAGCTGGTGGGTCTGGAGGATCATCTTACTGGAAGGAAGGCAGTACGTAATTTTTCGCTCGGAATGCGCCAGCGGCTGGGTATTGCGATTGCTTTGCTGCATGATCCCGAGTTGCTTATTCTGGATGAACCTATTAATGGGCTTGACCCGATGGGCATAGCTGAAATGCGGATCTTGCTGAAACGCCTAAATGAGGAACGCGGGACAACGATATTGATATCCAGCCATATTCTCAACGAACTGTATCAGACAGTGTCGCAGTACATCCTCATTAATCAAGGCGCTCTGATTGAGGAATTAACGCAGAGTCAGCTAAATGAGAAATGCAAACGCCATATTGCCCTTCAGACTAATCATGTAGAGAATGCCCTGCATGCTTTAGAGAGCAGGATGAATATCAAAGATTATCAGGTTATGCCTGATGGAACCATTAAGCTATATGATCACTTAGATGACATGGAGGGGATTTCGGCTACTTTAATGAAAGAGGGAGTGCTGATTACAGGAATGGCAATCGCCGGGGATACGCTGGAAGGGTACTTCCTGGAGCGTATTGGAGGAGAGAAGCATGTATTGTCTCATTAAGGCGGAGCTGTATAAGCTGGTGCATGATAAGAGTTTTTTTATCCTGTCTGCTCTGTCTGTAATGCTTGGCAGCTTCCTTATGCTGGATCAGGGGCAGCTTACAGGAAATGATAGTGTATCGGCATCATTGTATAACGCACCTATACTAATGCTGCTCACTTGTGTATTTGGAGCACTCTACCTTGGCAAGGACTTCGCTGACCATACTCTGTACCACATGATTTGCGCAGGACATTCACGTAATCATGTTTTCTTTAGCAAGGCCATCCTGTTTATCGTGGGGTCCAACATCATTTTGTTATTGCAGCCCATTCTTTGTATTGCGTATAACACCGGAAGTCACGGATGGGGTAGTCATCCTTTCGGGTCTGATTTTAGCAAAGTAATTGCCTTATTCTTTACCACAGCAGTATTGAACGCAGCGATGTGCGGAATTTCGCTGCTGACGGCCTTCATCTGTAAAGACATTGGTAAAACCCTATCGATTCCAGCATTGGTTTATTTTCTGAACATCTTTCTGCTTAATGGTCCGAACGCTAAGGCGATTGCGCACTTTATTCCATTGGGGCAGCTGAGATTATTAATTGAGGACTCTTCATCCATAGGTACGGCGTTGCTGGTCGGAATCATTTTTTTGATGTGTTTCTGCTTGGCGGCAGTTAGAATCTTCAATCGGTCAGAATTATATTAAAGGGGAGGATGCCATGAATAATCTAATGCAAATGGAATGGTTCCGCATGAAATACAACCGGTTTTTTATCGGCAGTGCACTGCTTAGTATCCTTTACGGGCTTCTTGCCAGCAAGAGCTATATTGCTGATCTGACAACACATAAAGATGCTATAGGCATATTTTATGCAATGGTTTACGATTCAACGGTCTGGCTGGTGTTATTCTCTGCAATTGTGGCTTTGCTGATGGGCCAGGACTTTTCGAACCGCACGATTCATCTGGAGGTCGTAGCGGGTCATTCGCGAATGGCAATATTCTTCAGTAAATGTCTTATCTACTTGGCTGTATTCAATCTTTTGATGCTGCTGGGGCCGGTAGTGGGGAGCATAAGAATGTCCTTTCAATTGGGCTGGGGGAACTCCTGGAATCATGATATTTTGTATATCCTAAGAGTAATTCTGTTGTCGGTGCTACTGAATAGTGCAGTGTTCTCAGTCTGTATCTTTCTTGCTTTTTTATTCAAGGACTCTGCCAAAACAGTATCTGTATCAATGGTTGTTCTTTTTATCAGTGCAATGTGCATTGCCTATGCAGGGCCGCTGGGCTGGTATGAAGTTGTGCCGTGGCTGCGGTTGCTGCCTATGAATCAGATCAGAGTCTCCTTAGCCTTCTCTCTCTCTACGGTTCAGGTGTCGGAGATCATACTTTCAGGAGGATTATTTCTGCTGCTGTTCATAGCGCTCTCATTTCTGCGGTTCAATACGTCTGAACTTAAATAAGGATGGAAAGAGGCGCTACAATTAATGATATATATCGCTGTTCTGCTCTCGGTAATCTTTGGAGTAATTATGTTCCGCCTCTTTTCACTAAAAAGGCAAATTCGCAATATTACAAAACAGATGGTTGAATTGTCTTTGGGAACGGTTGAAAAGAAACTGAGTATATCTTTGATCGATAAGGATTTGAACTCACTTACTGCAGAGATCAATAAGAATCTGACGAAGCAGCGTGAGCTCCGCATTCAGATGATACGCAGCGGCAATCATTTGAAAGAATCCATAGCCAACATCTCCCATGATCTGCGCACACCCTTAACATCAATGATTGGCTATCTTCAATTGCTGAGCAAAGGGGCAGTGAATCCAGAGCAACGTGAACAAATAGGAATAGTCTTCCGCAAAGCTGCTCATCTGCAGACTTTAATCAAATTATTTTATGAACTGGCTGTACTTGATTCTGAAGAGATTGAGCCGGAATTCAAGAATGTAAATTACTCGAATGCCATTATGGATAGCGTGGTGGAGAATGCTGCTATGTTCGAGGTACGGAGCCTGCATCCTGAAATTATCCTCCCGGAAGATACCGTATTTGTCTGGGCAGATGAGGATATGCTGCGGCGTATTTTGCAGAACCTGCTGGATAACGCAGCTAAGTATGCCACAGGTGATATCAAGATTACCCTGATGAAGGGCAGCGTAACAGAATTAATAATAACCAATAGGATCTCAAGCCCGAATGAAGTGAATGTGGAAAGACTGTTCGACCGCTTCTATACATCGGATATATCCCGAAATGCAGGGAGCACCGGACTGGGATTGGCAATTGTCAAAATTCTAATTGATAAATTAAACGGAACGATCAGTGCTGAATTGCTGGAAGATCACCTGCAGATCACAATTGTGTTGTGAATAGCACGGAAAACATGTATGGAGATGACCAGGATGCTGAAGATAGGAGTATGTGAGGACGAACTCCATGTCCTTAATCAAATTAGCGGTTACATTCAAGAAGCTTTGAACAATCAAATAGAATACAGCATAAAGGAGTACGTTTTTGGAACGACTATATTACAGGACAGGGAAGTTTTTGATCTGTTAATTCTGGATTTGGATATGTCCGGCGTTAACGGTTACGAGTTGGCGCGGGAAATCCGTGAGCTGGATACAGAAGTGAAAATCGTATTTATATCTAGCCACTCAATAAATAAAGATTCTGCGTTCTCCGTTCATGCTTTTGGTTATCTGGTAAAACCGGTGAATCGCGATACCCTTTTCTCTTTGCTCATAGATACCGTTAGGTACACTCCTCCGCACAAGAAAGAGGTGCAGCAGGTTAAATTTTTGTGCAAAGAAGGTGTGCGATCTCTTCAAAGCCAGGAAATACTATACTTTGAGTACATGAACCGCGATATATATTTACAGACCATAAAAGGTAAGCAGTACATAATCCATAAAGAAAAGATATCTAATATTTCAAGAAAGATGAGCCTCTATGACTTTGTAGTTCCACATAAGAGCTTTGTTATCAATTTGAACCATGTCAGTTATGTGAAGGGCTATAATATCTATATTTCGAATGGAGATGTCCTTCCGTTGTCGCAGAGTAACTCTACATCATTTAGAAAGAAGTTCAATTTGTTTCTCCAGAAGCAAATTCAGTGAATAGAACCACTTGACAGACCGCTCCCCATAACGTATAGTTATCTTAACTTAAAGATAATTAACTTAAAGACAAACACAGCCGGGCAGGAGGTGCAGCGAATGAGCAGCAAGAATAAGACAGCAGGAACGGAAGCAGATACTGCGCAGGAGCAAGAGCAGGCAGCATCGCTGAAATTGTTCGTCGTTCTGTCGAAGGCGTATAAGAGCCTGATGGATCAGGCGGTGAAGGATATGAAGAGTCACGGGCTGGCATCGGCGGAGTTCATGGTGCTGGAGGTGCTGTATCATAGAAACCGGATTCCGCTTCAGCAGATCGGCGAGAAGATTCTGGTCACCAGCGGCAGCATCACCTACAATATCGATAAGCTGGAGAAGCGTGGACTGCTGAAGCGCGTTCCTTGCGAGGATGACCGCCGGGTTACGTATGCCGAGATTACAGAGACGGGGCGTGAGCTGTTCGATCATATTTTTCCGCAGCATATTCATTCTATTCATAACCTTATGGGCGGACTGGACAGTGAAGAGAAGGCTCAGGCGACACTGCTGTTGAAGAAGCTGGGCAAGGGCGTATAGAAGTGAGTGCGTCGCAGCCCAGCGGCGGTAAGGTTGTCTGCTTATTAGTACGTTGAACTAATGAGAGAATAATAGCTCAATAAATTTTTTTAGCCAATATCTTAATGTTAAGATAATTAAAACCAAGGGAATGGAGAGTGTTTAAAATGGTTAGTGTAGGTTTATTGTTGATGAGATTGGTAATTGGTGTAGCGTTCATCGGGCATGGTGCACAGAAGCTGTTCGGCTGGTTCGGCGGATATGGGCCTAAGGGAACAGGCGGCTGGATGGAGTCGATGGGGATTAAGCCCGGCGTGCGTATGGCGGTGCTGGCAGGTCTGATGGAGCTGGTCGGAGGCTTGCTGTTCACTCTGGGTCTGCTGACTCCGGTGGCTGCGGTACTGATTGCGGCAACGATGCTCGGTGCCATTGTGAAGGTGCATGCTCCTAACGGATTCTGGTCCACGGCGAACGGGATTGAGTTTCCATTGACGGTGCTGGTAGTCGCTGTAGGTGTAGCGCTGACAGGTGCGGGTTCGATTTCGCTGGACGCAATATTCTTCAACTAAAATTAAAATAAGCGCATCATCATCATAACTATCAGGAGGGTTCACTCATGACTATGCATACTGCAGGGATTCACCATGTTACCGCTTTTGTAGGAGACGCACAGCGTAATGCTGATTTCTATGCCGGAATTCTGGGCCTGCGGCTCGTCAAAAAAACCATCAATTTCGACGCCCCCGAGGTCTATCACCTTTACTTCGGCAATGAGCAGGGTGCACCAGGTACGATCATCACCTTCTTCCCATGGGCTCATGGACGTAAAGGCAGAATCGGCGGCGGCCAGGTCGGTGTGACCACTTATGCTGTACCGGCCGGCTCTTTCGGATTCTGGGAGCAGCGGCTGGCCGCTTACCAGATCCCTGTGACTAAGGTTACCCGGATTGGCGAGTCGTATCTCTCCTTCGCGGATTATGACGGACTGCGGATTGAGCTGGTGGAGCGTGAAGAGGGTGCGCTGAGCACCTGGTCGTTCGGCGGCGTTCCGGTAGAGCATGCGGTAAAAGGCTTCGGAGGTGCTGTCCTCTACAGCACAGCCCCGGAACGCACAGCTGATACACTCTCCCGCACACTTGGGATGGAACGTATTGCTGAAGGGGACGGTTATATCCGGTATAGAGCGACTGGAGACATCGGCAATATTATTGATCTGAAGGCCACACCGGTTCCGCAGGGCGGCGGCGGTACAGGTACGGTTCACCATATTGCGTGGCGGGCCGTAGATGACAACGAGCAGCTGGAGTGGGGCCGCCGGGTTCAGAGTCACGGCTACCAGCCGACTCCGGTGCAGGACCGCCAGTACTTCAATGCCATCTACTTCCGGGAAGAAGGCGGGATTCTGTTCGAGATTGCAACCGATCCTCCAGGCTTTGCCCGTGATGAAGCACCTGAGGCGCTGGGGCAGAAGCTGATGCTTCCGGCGTGGTTTGAGCCGCAGCGTGCGGCGATAGAAGACAATTTAAGTCCGTTTGAAATCCGTGAAATCGAGGTGAAGCAGGTATGATCCATGTATTCAAGCAAGGTACGGACGTAACACAGCCAACGCTGGTTTTATTCCACGGCACAGGCGGCAACGAGCGTGATCTACTGCCGCTGGCCGAGCTGCTGGCACCCGGAGCATCTGTGCTCGGTATCCGCGGCAACGTGCTGGAGAATGGCATGCCGCGATTCTTCCGGCGGCTGGCGGAGGGGATTTTCGATGAGGAGGATCTGATCTTCCGCACCCATGAGGTGAAGCAGTTCCTGGAGGAAGCGGCTGCAAAATATGGCTTCGATGCCGGTAATCTGGTCGCTGTCGGCTATTCCAACGGTGCGAACATCGCGGGCAGCCTGCTCTTCCATTATGGAGCCCTCTTCCGGGCGGCAGTGCTGCTGCACCCGATGGTTCCGCTGCGCGGTCTGACGATTCCTTCGCTGCAGGGGGTTCCGGTCTTTATCGGGGCAGGGACCAACGATCCGATTATCCCCACTCCGGAGACCAAGGAGCTGGAAGCTCTGCTCAGCGGAGCGGGAGCCGATGTTACCTCCCATTGGGGCAATCAGGGACACCGCCTGAGCGCAGCCGAGGCGGAGGCGGCAAGAGATTGGCTGGCCGCTCTTACCAATTAAGTGTAAGTAACAACAGCACCACCCGGAATAGAATAACCGCCTGCGGGCCTGCCGATCACAGATAGTGGATTGGCGGCTACGGCAGGCGGTTTTTTGTTGTTGTGGAGATTGGGCGGGGGTGCGGGGGCACGTAACTCAAATTCGGCACAAACTGGGGTTGCGACTGTTGCATTTCGCGCAGGATACGCGCACAGTACACTTCAACCGAGCAGCAATGTTGCACTTTTTGCAGCAATTTTCTAAATTTGTTACTGGCTATGGCACATTGTTGCATCTTTTGCAGGAATTCCGGCGCTTCGGGGCTAGTTAGGGCTGCGAATGTTGCATTTCAAGCAGGATTTCCACGCAGAGGGCCTCTCATGAGCGACATTGTTGCATATTCTGCAGGATTTGCGAGCAGGTCGCCCCCATCAGACCGCTTCTATCTCCCGGCACTATTGCACTTTGATCCCTCTGCACCAGTTCCCCCTGCTCTTTCCCGCCGAACCATTAATTCATTGAACAATCCGGCGGTAATCGGGTAGTATGGAGAAATATATAAACGGACCTGAACATAAATGGCGCTGCCGTTTTACTAAAGGTTACGTGCAAGAAAGGATGTATCCTGTTCATGATGAAGCAAAATTCGATGACAAGCCTGGCCGAGGGCGGGCCGTCCAGAAGCCTGCGGCTGCAGCTTGCCGTGATTCTGGGAGCCATCGCTACCATTGGCCCGCTGTCGATTGATATGTATCTGCCTGCCTTGCCTGCTCTTGGTCTCTATTTCGATACCAGTCCCGCCATGGTTCAGCTTACTCTGACCTTTTTCCTGCTGGGGCTGGCTTCGGGCCAGCTTGTAGCCGGACCGCTCAGTGATGTGCACGGGCGCCGGATTCCGCTGTTGTTCGGGATGATTATCTATGCGGTGTCCTCGCTGCTCTGCGCGTTCAGCCCGTCCATCGGACTGCTGATTGTGCTGCGCTTCGTCCAGGGCCTGGCCGGATCGGTAGGGGTGGTGATCTCCCGCGCGGCGGTCCGCGATATGTACAGCGGCTCGGAATTAACCAAGTTCTTCTCGCTGCTGATGATTGTCAACGGACTGGGTCCGATTGCAGCTCCGGTCATCGGGGGACAACTGCTGAGAGTGACGGACTGGAAGGGTGTATTTATCGTCTTGTTCGTATGCGGGCTGCTCTTCGCGGCGGTCATTCTTCTGCGGCTGCCGGAGACTCTGCCTAAGGAACGGCGTATACGCAGCGGACTGGCAGGAACCCTGCGTACCTTCCGCACTCTGCTTGGCAATGCCGGCTTCATGGGCTACGCGCTCTCCCAGGGCTTTGTTATGGCAGGCATGTTCGCGTATATCTCGGGATCATCCTTTGTGCTGCAGACCATTTACGGGGTATCCCCGCAAATGTACAGCCTGATCTTCGCCGTGAACGGCTTGGGTATTATTCTGACCGGGCAGATTGCCGGGCGGATGTCGGCCAGAGTGGGTGAGCGTAAGCTGCTGATCTGCGGCCTTCTTCTCTGCACCGCAGGCGGCATCCTGCTGCTGGTCACCCTCCTCGCGGGGGGCGGGCTGGCGCTGATTCTGCCCTGTCTGTTCGCCGTGGTCTCCAGTGTAGGCCTGGTGGGTACGACCAGCTTCTCGCTGGCGATGCAGGATCAGGGGGAGACGGCAGGCAGCGCCTCAGCGCTCCTGGGTCTGCTTCCTTTGCTGCTGGGGAGCTGCGCGGCTCCGCTGGTCGGACTTGGCGGCAGCGGCTCGGCCCTGCCGATGGCGCTGGTCATCGCGGGAGCGGGTCTCCTGTCGGTTCTGTCCTATCTGCTGCTGTGCAGAAGAGAGGTCCAGCCTTGAGCCGCAAGGATTTCGCTACCCTGCTGCTGCTTGCTTTTGCCTGGGGAGCCTCCTTCCTGTTCATGCGGATTGCCTCGCCGGAGCTGGGTCCGGTCTTCACGACAGAGCTGCGCGTTACGATTGCCGGAGCTGCTCTGCTGCTCTATGCGCTGCTGACCCGGCGCAGGCTGGATCTCCTGAAGCACTGGAAGTCTTTCCTGCTGCTCGGTGCGATTAACGCGGCGTTTCCGTTCACGCTGATCTGTATGGCTGAGCTGCACTTAAGCGCCTCGCTGGCGGCAATTCTGAATGCTACAACCCCGATGTTCGCAGCACTGGCGGCATGGGGGACCCGGAAGGAGAAGCCGGGGGCGGCCAAATCGGCCGGACTGATAATAGGCCTTGTAGGTGTGGGTGTGCTGGTTGGCTGGAGTCCGCTCCCGCTGACCAGTACGGTTCTTTTATCCGTAGGTTATTCGCTTGGAGCTGCGCTCTGCTATGCGTTCGGAGGCTTATACGCGTCACGTGTAGGCTCCGGTCTCACTCCGCTGGCGCTTGCTGCGGGACAGCAGCTGGGCGCAAGTGTGGTGCTGCTGCCGCTGGCGGTGATTTTTGCCCCGGATCATCTCCCTTCTTCCGCCGCTGTATATTCTGTCCTCGGCCTGTCGCTGATCTGCACCTCGGTGGCGTATTTGCTGTATTTCCGGCTGATTGCCAGTGTCGGCCCGGTCAAGACCGTCAGCGTTACCTTCCTCGTGCCTGTATTTGGCCTGTTGTGGGGCGTAATCTTCCTGCAGGAGCAGGTTTATGCCAACACCATCGCCGGGCTGGTCATCATCCTGCTGAGCGTTATGCTGGTGAACCGGAGGGTGCGCAAGGAGTAAAGAACGGCTATTCAGCAAACTTTCAGCGCATTTTAACGTTCCTTGTAGAGAAAAGGGATATATTGAAGAGGTGAGAGGAGGGACCGCCCATGAATGTCTCATCCGTAGCCGCTTCAGCATCCGTATCTTATACTTCCTCCAGCGCCAGTGATACCACTGCACTTGAGAAGCAGAAGGCGAAGCTGGAAGCTGAGCTTGAGAAGGTAAGCGCAAGCCAGGACAACGAGCAAGCCAAAGAAACACAAACCAAGCAGCTGGAACAGCAGATCAAGCAGATCGAAGCGCAAATTGCCCAGAAGTCACAGGCTGCGGGCAACTCTGCTGCTGCCAACAACGCTGCTGCGTCTCCGGACAAGCCTTCCGGTAACAATAATAAGCTGACAGCGGCATCCGTTCAGGAGATTGCTAACGCAACCACCGACAGCTCTGGGAGATTCGACATTAGAGTATAACCTTGAGCGAGAACAGCTTGCCTATGAAGAGAGCCGCCATTGCCGTGGTGACAGGCTCTCCATTACGGAATGACAACCCTTGGCATGATGATAAAAGCACCCGGACTAATCGCAGTCCGGGTGCTTTTATGCATATATGAATGCGTACACTTCTCCCCATCACCGGAACTAATATACTCCCTGTGCAGGGAATATCCTCCGCCTGCCGTCTAACTCTTGTAAGCGTGTGACCATTATACGGGAGTTCTGCTGTGGATCTTGTTATAATGGGTTCGTATGAAGAGGGCTGAATATGTTCAGGCGACAAGAGCGTTCGGCAGTGAGGACAGGTGAAGTCATGCATACTGTAATCAAAAATAAATTGGAACGCTTCAAAATCGTACGGCTGCTGATATCCATCTACCGGATTAAGGCGGTGCGGGCGCTTTTTCCGCTGCTGATTATCGGGCTGGTCTATCTGGAGGGGCAGCATGAGCTGAAGCAGATTCACTTAGGCAAAATCATCCGTGATCTGAAATCCGTTCCCGTGCCCTCTATTATGCAGATGCTGGGGATATCGCTGCTGTCGGTGGCGGTTATGAGTACTTATGATTACTTGATCCGGCGGCATTTCCGCCTGCAGATCGGTCGGCTGCGGACCTTCCGTTATGCCTGGATTGCCAATACGTTCAATAATATGATCGGATTCGCCGGTCTGGCTGGTGCGGGCCTTAGAACGCTGCTCTATAAGCGGAGCAGTGTGCCCGCGTCCTTGCTCGCGCCGGCTATTGTGTTTTTGTCGCCACTGATGATTACGGGGCTGTCGCTGCTCGGGTGGGGGACGATTACCGGGCTTTTGCCGGCGGACCGGCTGCTGGAGGCGCATCGCTGGCTGGGTTTTGCAGTCTGGGGGATAGCGCTGTATCTGCCGTTCTTTGTACTCCTCCAGCGCTCTGCGCTCTTCGCCAAATGGGTCAACCGGGGTGAGGGGCGAACCGCCTGGTCTACTGTGGTTGCTTCTGTGGGAGCTTCCTTCCTGGAGTGGATATTCGCCGGGCTGACCTTCTGGTTCATTGCCAGTGAACTGCTCGGGAACGCCCCGTTCCTCACGGTCTTTAGTATATATGTAGTTGCCGCCATAGCGGGAATTCTAAGCATGGCCCCCGGCGGCATTGGCGCATTCGATCTGATTGCGCTGCTCGGGCTTACCCAGCTTGGCATCAAGAGTGACCATGCCATGGCAGTCCTGGTCATCTACAGATTATTTTATTACATTATCCCTTGGCTGCTCGGGCTGGTGCTGGCTGCGCTGGAGTTCGGGCTGCCGGGTACGAAGGGCGTTGAGCGCAGCGGCGATAGAGTGGATGCACCTCTGACGGTATGGCAGAAAATATGGGGCTGGCCCGGCCAATATACCTTCCTCAGCGATCTGGGTGTATGGGCACTCGGCAAGCTGGTCCTGGCCAGCGGTCTGCTTCTTCTGTTGTCCGCAGCTACGCCTGAGCTGCTCTACCGGCTGAAGGTGACAGAGGAGCTGTTGTCGCTGCCCGTGATGCAGATCTCGCACCATCTGTCCGTGCTGATCGGCTTTATGCTGATTCTGCTGTCGCGGGGGATCTCCCTGCGTGTCCGCAGGGCTTACGTCTGGACAAGCCTGCTGCTTTTTGGCGGGGCGGTCTTTGCATTTACGAAGGGGTTCGATTACGAGGAGGCCTTGTTCCTGCTGGTGGTGGCGCTGATTCTCTGGATCTCACGAAGCCGGTTCTACCGGATCAGCGTTCCTTTTAGCGCTAAAAGCACCTTATGGTGGCTGCTCCTGACTTCGGCTGTAGCCCTTAGCTATTACGGGCTGGCGAGTTATACCCATCACGGCTTCCTGAAGCATCTTCCGCCCGGCATCCAGCCGGAATGGCTGCGGCAGCACAGTAATGTGGCCGTTACGGCGGCCGGCGGACTGATCTTCTCCTGGCTGCTGCTGACGATGCTTGTAGCCCTCAGGCCGCAGCACAAGGCAGATACGCTTCTCGCGGATAAGGATATGGCGCGGCTGGAGCGCTTTCTCTCAGAAGGCTGGGGCAATGCCTTAAGCCACATGCTGTTCCTCGGCGACAAAAGCTTCTATTGGGCCCAGGGAGGCCGGGTGCTGTTCGCTTTCGCCAGAGTCCGGGACAAGCTGGTGGTGCTGGGTGACCCGCTGGGGCCGATGGATCTGCTTAACAATGGAATCAGTGAGTTCAGACAGGCTGCAGACTTATATGGCCTATCTGTAGTCTTCTATCAGGCGACCCCGGCGCATCTTCCGCTCTATCATGAGCAGGGCTACCGGTTCTTCAAGCTGGGGGAAGAGGCGCTGGTTCCGCTGGCGGACTTTGGCATTAGCGGTTCGCGGAACGCCAGCCTTCGTAATGTGAAGGGGCGGTTCGAGCGCGAGGGCTACCGTTTCGAGATCACAGAGGCACAGCATTCGAAGGAGCTGCTGCAGGAGCTCCATCTGTTGTCAGAGGAATGGCTGGCCGGGCGGATGGAAAAAGGCTATTCGCTGGGCTGGTTCAGCGAGCCGTACCTCCAGCTCGCACCGCTGGCGCTGCTGCGCGGACCAGAGGGCCATGTGCTGGCTTTTGCCTCCGTGGCTCCTGGCTATGACGGGCAGAAGAGCGTCTCGGTGGATCTGATGCGCCATCACAAGGATACCCCGAACGGCACTATGGACTACCTGTTCCTGTGCCTGCTGGAATGGGCGAAAGGCCGCGGATACAGAAGCTTTAACCTCGGGTCTGCCCCGCTGTCCAATGTCGGGGGACGCTTTGGAGCGCTGCGGGAGGAGAAGCTTGCCCGGCTGGTTTTTGAACGCGGCGGCCACTGGTACGGCTTCTCCGGTCTGCGCCGGTATAAGGAGAAGTTCAACCCGGTATGGGAGCCGCGGTATCTGGCCTATCCCGCTGCTGTTACACTCCCTCTGTTGACCCTGGATCTGGTGCGGCTGGTCTCCAGGCACCCGGAGGAGGGGAAGTGAGATGAATAGCCTGCTTGCGATTGGCGAATAAGCCTTGTAGTAGACGGATGGCCGGATACGGCGATAAAGAGTTGCGGAAAATATTTGATTTTCTGCAACTTTTTATATATTCGGGCGTCATAAACATGGAATCGAAAATCGCGTAACAGGAGGATTATTCTATGTTCAAGAAGGTATTGGTTATTTCTGCGTTGGCTATGGGCCTGCTGGTTTCCGTCGGTCCGGCGAATGCCAGTCCCAAAGAGCAGCCGGTCAATGAGCAGACCGATGTGGTATGGGTTAGCGGAAATACAGTGGCGCTTGTGGATCATGTGAATAATAAAGCAGATATCGTTGACTTACATACAAACACTTCGACTACGATATCAGAGGACTCCAGCCGTATCCTGGACTTACAGGTGATGAGCAGTCCCGCGAAAATTGTGCTGCTTAAACAAGGCAAGGGCACTAAAATTTCAAAATCCGTATTCTCCTCTAATGGACATCTCCTCAGCAAAACGGATATTTCGCTTAAAACGGCAGGAGATAAAGTGAAATGGGTAGCTCCAACCGGCAAAACTAATGAACGGATCATGGTCCAAGCGGGGAATACCTTCAGCCTCTATCAGTATCCCTGGGTGAAGCCGAATGTAACTTACAATGCCAAGTTCGATGACAAGGGATATGAGAATCTATCCGTAATGGATTGGGATTTTCAGGGATACCCGTATTTGGCGGTTAAGTATCAGGCACAGGGTGTTATGAGCACGGACTATCTGGTGAAGCTGGTTAATCTCTATTCAAGAAATGAGACGGTAATCAAGGACTTCAATACGGACTTTTCCATTCAATCCAGCGGGAACTTCTATACTGCCTTCACTTCGTACACCTATCAGCCCGTGCCGGGGAATGTCAGCCGCCCTTCAGCTGATGAGGCTCAGAAGGTATTCCGGTTAATTAGCAAAGCCACCGGCAAAGAAACAGGTTCTGTGAAACAAGTCTTTAAAGAGGAAGGCGACATCTCCGGTTGGGTTACGGAGGCCATTAACGGTCAGGTTTTTGTGGGAGATCTGCAGGGGCATTCATGGTCTCTATTCTCTCAGGGAGGTGCGGTGCTGGTGAAGAAACAGGAATGGCCGAAGAATGGCACCACCAAATTCCTGTATGCTAATGTGAAGTCGAAAACAGCGTATTTCCTGGATTATTCCTCCGGTGATATTTCGGTCATTGCGAGTACATTGAAGTAAATAAAGCTGTTGTAGGTGCATAAAATTGCCGCCCTCTCCGATTGTTGGAGGAGGCGGCTTGCTTTTGATTAGGAGTGAGCGCATGGTTGGGGGAGTAATTGGACGCATGCTGAATGAGTAAATGGTGTGCCAAGATTGTATGCGAAAAACCGAATACAATGGGCGGTGAGAGGGAAGGCGGGCCGAATGTATGCCAAAAACAGCATACAATGGGCTGGCATGCAGGCGCACGGGCCGAATGTATGCGAAAAACAGCATACAATGGGGTGGCGCGCAGGCGCACGGGCCGAATGTATGCCAAAAACAGCATACAATGAGGTGGTACGCAGGCACACGGGCTGAATGTATGCCAAAAACAGCATACAATGGGCTGACGCGAGGGTGCGAAGGCTGAATAAAGGCCAATGAAGCAAAAATCAGGGGCACTGTTGCCCCAGATTTCGCCGGATGCCCCACAGGTGGGCGGATAGGTAAGGTGGGTTTAACTATATTAGCTGCGAAGCACGTATAAGTTCTTGCATGATCCATTCGCTCATGATCCATCCACTATGGTAATTTTGTTCGCTGAATCGCTCCGCATCCGCTCAGCTAATCCGGGCTACCCACCACAATATAGCTGCGACCGCAAGGATACTTAGCGCTGCCAGTGTATCGCGCCTGCTCCAGCGGAGCTGATAGACGGGGGTCCGCTGCTTGGCGGGATCATAACCACGTGATTCTACGGCTGTCGCCAGCTCATCGCCCATGCCCAGGACAAGAATCAGCAGGGGCACGATGATTAGGGCGATCTGCCTCGGGGACCAGCGGGCCACCCCGCGTGCGCGTCTTCCGCGTGAGCCCAGCGCCAGCTGCAGCTGGGCCAGCTTGCCGAGAATCCACGGCACGAACTGCAGGGTCACAGATACGGCAAGCGACCAGTTACGGGTGCGGATGCCCAGGGTCCGCAGCGGAGCGATGCCCCATTCCAGCCCCTCGCGCAAGGGGGCGCCGGTGGTCGTCTCGGTGAACAGGAAGCCCAGGGCAATCAGCAGCAGGAAGCGCAGCACGCTGATTCCTCCGCGCATTAGTCCTGCGTAGCTGAAGCTGAGCGGCCCGAGTGCGAAGTCGGGAGAGCTCCAGCTAAGCCCGGACAGCAGCCAGAGGAACAGGAACATCAGCAGGAACGGGCGGAAGAAGCGGAACGCCCGGCGCCAGGAGATGTGAGCTGAAGCCGCGAGCCCGGCCAGTAGCCCGGTGGTGAGCAGCAGCGGAAGCAGAGTGTTCATCCCTAACAGGACCAGCGAGCCGAGAATCATCCCCAGCCATTTGGCCCGGGGGTCAAGGCCTTGCCAACCAGATCTGCGTGGAGGGTCCTGTTCGAGCTTTGGCCTGCCGGGCCTGATTATCGCCTGGGCGGTCTTCCTCCCGGTGAACTGATGGGAATTATCCCGGTGGCGGATGCCTTCTAAGCTGTATTGCACGCTCTGTTCGCTGGCATTGGTGTTCTGACTGCCGGGTATTGTGGCGCCGCTGCGGGCAACGATGCCAGAGCCTGCCGCCCAGTTGTCCGTCTGCGGCATAGGCAGCGGGTGCTTTTCCAGTGCGGTCAGCAGCTCCTCCAGACTATCCGGGACTGCTTCCAGCAGACCATGCTGCACCGCTCTGCGTCCCATAGAAGCATAGACGGGGGGGATGAGTCCGGCGTCTGCCAGCAGGCCGGGATCGGCAGTCAATGCCGGAGCAGGACCGTCATAATGGATAGCACCCTGCTTCATCACGATGACCTTGTCAGCAACTGGAAGGAAGCTGTCCAGATCGTGGGTGCCGATGATCAAGGTCAGTCCGCTGCTACGCAGCTCCTCCACCATTTCGAGCAGTGCCTGTGCCGCCTGCGGGTCCAGCCCTGCGGTCGGCTCATCCAGAATCAGGAGCCCGGGCTGTACGGCCAGGGCTCCCGCAATACTTACGCGCCGTTTCTCGCCTCCGCTGAGCAGAAAGGGGGATCGCCCGGCGAATTCATCGTAAGCCAGCCCGGTCTTCGCCAGGGCGCTGGAAATGATCTCCGTCCGCTTCTCCTTAGACACCCCGCGCTCTATCAGGCCGTATTCGATATCCTTATGTACCGTACCCGCGAAGAGCTGGGTCTCTGGCTGCTGGAATACCATGGATACCAGTTCGGCGGTCGTGTTGTCCGTCTTCTTCCCGTCACCGTCACCGTAATGTATCTGCCCGGAGGAGGGCTGGGCAAGACCCGCGAGCAGACGGAGCAGGGTAGACTTACCGCTCCCGTTCACTCCGCAGAGGACAGTCAGCGAACCTGTAGGGATATCCAGAGATATCTTTTGAACGGCTGGCCTGCCACCAACATAGCAGAAGGTGAGCTGATCCGCATGAATTCTCATAGCAGCTCCTCCAGATCCTGCCCGGTCAGCGGCAGCAGATGAAGCGGCCAGCCCTGCTTCAGCAGCAGCTTCCCGACCCGGACAGCCGGAGAAGGAAGCCAGCCGAGGGTCTCCGGCAGCTCCGAGGTGTAGAACAGGCTGCGCGGGCCGCCGTCATAGAGCAATTTCCCCTCGCCGAGCACCGCAATGCGCGGGCTTGCGGCCAGTTCCTCCATCCGCTGGGTGACCCAGAGGATGGTAGTGCCCGTCTGCCATAGCCCCTGAGCCAGCTCCATAATATCCGATCTCCCCTCAGGGTCCAGCATCGAGGTGGCCTCATCGAAGATAATCATTTCAGCTTCCAGTGCCAGGCAGCAGCCTACCGCCAGGCGCTGGCGCTCTCCGCCGGACAGCGTGGATACCTCTGCTTCTGCTTTATGGCTTAGCCCTACCTGCTGCAGGATCTCATGGATTCGTGCAATCATCCGCTCCCGTTCCAGTCCCCGGTTCTCCAGCCCGAAGGCGATATCCTCGAACGGAGTGGAGCCGACCGTCTGTGCTTCGGGATTCTGAAATACGAGCTGCACACGTTGCTTTACAGCCGTCCGGTTCTCCGGCAGACGCAGATCGAGTCCGGCCACGGACAGACTGCCGCTGGAGGGGGTGTTCAGTCCGTTGAAGGTGCGGATCAGCGAGGTTTTGCCGCAGCCGTTTGCCCCTGTGAGCGCTACCCATTCCCCAGGCTCTATATGAATGTTAATCCCTTGCAGTACCATACGGCGATGCTGCCCCTCCCGCACGGACAAGCTTACATTATGTGCCCTGATCATCTTCATGCCTGCTTTCCGTCCAGCTCTAGTCAACAATTGCTCCCCATTATAACAAAGATTTTAGGATTGATGTATCTGGAGGGGGGATGTTATAGTGATCCCAAGTGGAAACGGCTTTGCCGGCCTTTTAAAGGACGGTATCGTTTCGGCGGGAAATAGAAGGATAATTTGTAGCGTGAAACATATAAATTATATTTTTAAAAAAGGGGGAGCCTCCCGGTCATGAAGAAATGGACAACCCGCGGCCTGATATTCAGTGCCTTATTCGCCGCTGTCATGATAGCTCTGAGTTATTTGAAAATCTCGCTGCCCTTCTCCACGGTACCGATTACTATGCAGACCCTTGCGGTAATGCTGGCTGGTTCTATCCTTGGGGCCCGATACGGGGCACTTGCTGTACTAATCGTAATCGGACTCGCTGCTGCCGGATTCCAGGTGATGGGCGGAAGCGGAGGATTAGCGGTCCTGGTTGGACCTACCGCCGGATATATCTTCTCCTGGCCGTTCGTGGCCTGGCTGATCGGCTTCTTCGCCGAACGCATTAAGCAGGACAAATACACCTTTGTGAAGCTGTTGGCAGCTAACTTTATCTTCGGGGCACTGTTAGTTTATCCGGGCGGTGTGGGATGGCTTGCCTATTCTACAGGCATGGATTCACTCGGCAAGGCACTGACGGCTGGTATGTGGCCGTTTCTTCCGGGCGACCTGCTCAAAGCAGTCCTGTGTTCGGCTGTAGTAACAGCGGTATGGAAGGTATATCCG
Organism: Paenibacillus sp. FSL H3-0469; assembly: GCF_038051945.1. Classification (NCBI taxonomy): domain Bacteria; kingdom Bacillati; phylum Bacillota; class Bacilli; order Caryophanales; family Paenibacillaceae; genus Paenibacillus; species Paenibacillus sp. FSL H3-0469. Next base: position 4,029,337 of record NZ_CP150302.1, on the reverse strand, counting down.
ATCGAACGTATTCTGAACCATGACACAGGCGTCTGGGCTGACGGGGACAACACAACCACAAGCCGCTAACCACAAGCTGTTCACTAATAAATACAAATGCTAACTGCAAGCTATGTCTTGCCCAGCATAAATAGGCGAATTCATAGCCCCTGCGGCGTGGATTCGTCTACTTTGCGTTATTCACAATAGGAATTCTGTGGGGTTCATCGGATGTTGTGCATTCTGTGGATAAAATGTGGATAACATCGGGGATAAATCCCCTTAATGGTGCTGGAAGTGGGCCGAATGAGTACCAGATTAGCAAATGAGTAACTTGTTATGGTTTGTGGAGAGTAATATATTTCTTTTGTGGATAATTTGTGGAAAAAATGCCGTCCCCCTAACAACAGGGACGGCATTTTTCATCTTTATAAGCTCACTCCTCCGCGCAGGCGTCGGCCGGCTTCGGCTCGGGCAGTGCCCAGACGGAGACGCTGCCGCCGTTCACCGGGAATACGGCCCAGCCGTCTTCGCCGATGGTGACGGACTCCCCGCGGTTATGGGTGAAGTCCTCCCATACCTCTCCGCTGCGCGCTTCACCCACGAACATCCGCTTCTCTCCGTTGTCTCCGTTGGAGATGACTACAGCGCAGCCGGAGCCTTCGATCTCCTGAACGCCGCGCCGGACCCAGCCGATGGTGTTCGGATGGTCGAAGTAATCGTCCTGCTCCCCGTACGCCTTGGTGTAGCGGGCGCAGAGCAGAGGATCGATGGCGTCCTTCTTGCCTTCCATCGGGGCAGGGCCGCCGATGCCGTAATAATCCCCGTAGAAGACCACGGGATATCCGTCGCGGCGCAGCAGAATCAGGGCATAGGCACTTTGCTTGAACCAGTCACCTACCCAGGATTCCAGCGCTTCATGAGGCTGGGAATCATGATTGTCGACGAAGGTGACTGCATTCGCGGGATGTGTCTGGACCAGCGTATCATCGAAGATATGCGTCAGGTCGAAGTCCCGGCCTGCCAGTGCGGCGGAGTACAGCTTGTAATGAAGAGAGACATCGAACAGATCGATCTGGTAATCGACAGTGTTCAGGAATTCGCGGCAGGCCTCCAGATTGGAGTTCCAGAATTCACCGACGATGTAGAAGTCCTCGCCGCGTTTCTTTTTCATCTCCATGGCGAATTCCTTGATGAACTCGTGGTTGATATGCTTGATCGCATCCAGCCGGTATCCGCTGCATTGCAGCGTATCGACCAGCCATTTGCCCCAGTTCAGCATTTCCTGCTTCACATCTGCATTGAGGTAATCGATGTTGGCGAACATCAGGTAGTCGTAGTTGCCGAATTCGGTATCCACATTCTCATTCCAGCCTTTATTCGTGCCGTCAATCCGGAAGACGCCGCTGCGGCCTTCCTTGGCATCGAAATCGGTTCCGTTGAAGTGGGTATGATTCCACTTGAAGCTGGAGTATTCATCCCCGCGCCCCGGGAAATCGAATTTGGTCCAGCCTTCAATCTCGAACGGCTCGGAGATATCCTTGGTGCGGTCGTTCGGGTCCACCTCAATGACCTCAAAGACCTCCGTCTCATCCGCTCCGGCTTTATGGTTCATGACCAGATCCACGTAGACTGCAATGCCGTTCTTCAGGCACTCGGCAATTGCGTCGATTAACTCCTGCTTGGTTCCGTACTTCGTGCGCACACCGCCCTTTTGATCGAATTCACCAAGGTCGTAGAGATCGTAGACCCCATAGCCGGTATCTTCGGGGGAGACGGCTTTGGTAACAGGGGGGACCCACACCGCATCCATTCCCGCCGCCTTTAGTTCCGGGGCCATCTGGGCAAGACGCTTCCAGTGTTGTCCATCCGCCGCGACATGCCATTCAAAAAACTGCATCATAGTATGATTTCTCTTCATATAGGTAGGCCTCCTTTACATGTGTAAGACGACTCAGACGGTTGTCTGATCTGGAGCTTCTGGTAATGCTGGCACTTCAGCAAGGAGTAGAAGAGATATATGTAGACCTCTGTACATCAGGTGAACAAGTCCAGCTGGCGCGGGGCCAGTCCGCCGTCGATCCCGAGCAGCGATTGCAGCTCTAGGGCATTAGGAGTGGCATCCCCGGCAGAATTATTATTAAATACCACGTAAATATTCTTACAGGTCTGTTCAAGCTCCAGCAGCCGGTCCCTCCACTGCGTCAGTTCCTCGGTGCTGTAGCAGTACAGATAGCGAAGCTTGCGCCAGTCCGGGTGGCTGCTCTGATTCCAGCCTGCAGTGTTGCGCCCGTGCAGCCGCACGTAGGTGAGATCCGGCCGGGTGGCGACAGGGACAATCGGGATGGAGCCGGAACCTGCCTGCGGCTCGTCGGCTATCGTGTGAATCCAGCCTTCCTGCTCCAGGAACCGGAGGGTCCGCTCACGCATCTCAGGGCTGTACCAGGAATCATTACGGAATTCGATGGCAGCGGGCACATCCAGCATCCGCTCTTTCGCCTCACGCAGGAAATCCACGTTGTCTTTGGTGCAGTCGAACCAGGGCGGGAATTGAAACAGGGCCATCGCCAGCTTCCCCGCTGAACGGACAGGGGCGATAGAGGTATGGAAGGCCCGGTACATCTCCTCCGGCTATCGTAGTAATTCTTTTTCCCCCGCAGATGTCCGGTCATTCCCTGATAAGCCTTCACAATGAATTGGAATGCCTCCGGCGTCTGATGCACCCACTTCTCGTAATTTCGGACCGGCTGAACCGCATAGAAGGAGCTGTCAATCTCCACAATGGGAAAATGGGCGCTGTAAGCGGGCAGGCGGTCGGCGGGTTTGATTTTGCCGTACAGCTCCTCATGGTCCCCGAAGCCGGTCAGCCCAATCTTGATCATAGTCCCTTCCCCCTCGCAACTATGGAATGAAGACCGAACGGATCGGCTAACTCTTATTAAACTGAAAACCCGCCTATGCAAACAACAGGAGAACAGGAATGACGGAAATCAGTGTAGAGACAGGAAGGAACTGGAGGAAAAGGGGCTATGGAAGCTGGTATCACCAAAAGAGCAGGCGGTTATACCCGGCGGGTGCCATTTATTCTTTCTACTTGATATGCGCAGGGGAAGCGTGAGGTGCCGCGCGGGGCAGGAAAAGAGGGGTTGCCTCCATCACATGGGCTTGAAGCGGGTGATGGAGGAGACGCCATACAGATGAACGCTATTGCGGCCGTTCCGCTTGGAGGAGTAGAGGGCATGGTCTGCTTCTGAGAGCAGCTCCTCCAGTGAGATCGAACGGCCGAGGGCTTCGGTCACGCCGAAGCTGGCTGTGATTTTAATTGTTCCTGTGAAGGTGGAGAAGGTGCTGTGCTCGATGTCCCTGCGGATGCGCTCAGAGATCAGGGCCGCTTCCTTCAAGGGGGCTCCCGGCAGGCTTAAGACGAATTCCTCACCTCCATACCGTCCGAAGACATCGCCCTCCCGGACATGCTGACGGCATACGCTTACTACATGCTGCAAGGCCATATCCCCGTGATGGTGCCCGTAGCGGTCGTTAATGCTCTTGAAGAAATCGATATCCAGCAGGATGACCGAAAAGGGGGCGGCGGAGCCGGCAGCTTCCTTCAGCCGTTGCCGGCTCAGCTCCATGAAGTGGGTCCGGTTGTAGATACCGGTCAGGCTGTCGATGGTGGCGAGCTGCAGCAGCTTTTCCTGGAGCAGGGTGCGTTCGGTAACATCGATCAGCATGATCATCCGCCCGGCAAGATGGCCGTCATGCTTCTGCACGGGGGAGGAACGGACCTGATAATAGCGGACTTCTCCGCCGGAATGCCATACCAGCTCCTGCTCTTCGCTGATCTGAGGATTGGAATTCATTACATAATCGAACGCCTCCTTGCCGGCAGGCAGGAAGAGCTGGGCCAGCGGGCGGCCGATGGCTGCGGCATCCAGATCCTCAAGCATCTCGGCAGCGGCCCGGTTATAGTCCACCAGCTTGTCGGAGAGGTCCGTGACCAGTACGCCGTCGCGCATGCTCTCGAACAGATTCTCGCGGGCAATCGGTGCGGCGGTCAGCATCCCTCTGGACAGAATGGCCCATATATACAGGGACGAGGTTACGCTCATCACTACAGGAACAGGGTCTGTTCCATACGGAGTCAGGTCCATCAGATAGAGGAAGGCCCCCAGCGCAGGCAGGAATTGTCCGACAAAAATAATCAGCATCTGCCGCAGATAAGCCCGCCGCATCCGCCCCCAGCGCCAGAGGATCAGGCACATCCCGGCCAGCATACAGCCGAAGGTCAGACTGCCCTGCACGATATACCAGGGTCCCATCACGATATCCACCAGCGGTGTAGGCGCGTCTCCCCGGAAGTAGATAGACTTATAGAACAGGTGATGGGAGTCGTTGGTCCACACAAGCACCGTGGAGATCACGGGGACGGAGTAGAGGAGGACCAGCAGTTTTTTGGAGACCAGCTTCTCTAAGCCCACGAAATGCATGATCATCAGCAGACTGGAGGGTGCGATGTACGGCATCCCGAGATACTCCAGCTTGATCCAGAACTTAATCTGTTCCATCGAGTTCCCTGAGAGTTCAAGCGCGAAGGCGAATGTGTATACCGCCGAGGCGGCGGAGCTGACGATGAATGCGCGCAGACCCGAGAAGTCAGTCTTCCTGTAAAAAGCAAACAGGGCGAGCAAGGCATTCAGCACACCGGAGATCGAAACGATAATAATGTAGTTGGAAATCATAGATGCCATGGGGAGCGCCTCCATGGGTTGTGATGAGCATAGGACATTGGGAATAGTCTCCTGGACACAAAATGAAATGTAAGTAAATGTGATTACTATTTTTATCGGCAATCTGTTCTATTATTTACACTGTAAGCGGCCCCTTAGACAAAGTGACGGAATTTCACTGTCTCAATGTTACGCTTTGTCTAATGTGGGATTCACGGGCAGCGTGTAACATGTTAATTAATCGTACATGAGTACAGAAAAAATACTGAAATTGCGAATTATATGTTATGTTAATTAACATTAAATAGATTCAGGGATGGAGGGGGACTGGAGATGTCACTAGTAGCAGCAAAAATTCCTGAAATACAGCTGGAGCATGTCGAAATGCGTTACCAGACGGAGACGGCAGACGTGCTGGCCCTGCATCAGGTAAGTCTTGATATTGCCAAGGGGGAGTTCGTCTCCCTGCTGGGTCCCTCCGGGTGCGGAAAGACTACGCTGCTGAGGCTGATGGCAGATCTTATCACACCAACGGCAGGAAATATTATGGTGGCAGGCAAAAGCGCCAAGGAGGCCCGGTTGGCCCAGAAATACGGTATTGTGTTCCAGAGTCCGGTGCTCTATGACTGGCGGAAGGTCAAGCATAATATTACGCTGCCGCTGGAACTGCTCGGCGTCAAGAAATCCGTTCGTGAGGACAAAGCGCTGGAGCTGCTTGATCTCGTAGGCTTGCAGGGGTTCGCCGACAAGTATCCCTGGCAGCTCAGCGGGGGGATGCAGCAGCGCGTAGCCATTGCCCGGGCGCTCTCCATGGAGCCGGAAATTCTGCTCATGGATGAACCGTTCTCGGCGCTGGATGAATTCACGCGCGAGCGGCTGAATGAAGAGCTGCTCTCTGTCTGGAGCAAGGTGCAGAGCACGATTGTGTTCGTTACCCATAGCATTCCTGAATCGATCTTCCTGTCGGACCGGGTGTTCGTCCTGTCTCCGCATCCGGGCAGACTCTCGGCGGTTGTCGATATTCCGCTGCCCCGTCCGCGTACAGCAGATATGAGGAACAGTCCGGAGTTCTTCGAGCTGATTGCCCGTATCCGCGACAGCTTCGAAGGGGTGTAGCTATGAAGCTGAACCGTGCGTTAATGCGGGGGCGTACACTGCCGCTGCTTGTCTGGATCTGCGGTCTGCTGGTGCTGTGGGAGGCAGTCTCCTGGTGGCTGCTGCATGTGGCGAAGACTCCGCTGGCCCAGTCCAAGCTGCCTTATGTTCATGAAGTGGCGCTCACCCTGTGGCAGTACAGCGGCACCCTTCTCCGGGAAGGGGGAGCCACCTTCGGCAATGCCGGGGTGGGCTTCCTGATCGGAGCGCTCTCCGGAGTGCTGCTGGCCGTGCTGATGAGCCTCTCCCGGACGGTAGAGCAGCTTGCCTTCCCGTATGCCGTTGCTTCGCAGATGATTCCCATTCTGGGGCTGGCGCCGATCATATACGGTATTGTGCGGGATGAGCAGATGTCGAGGATCATCATCTCGGGCTATATCACCTTCTTCCCGGTGGCGCTGAATATGCTGCGCGGTCTGCGGAGTGTGGACCCCTCTGCCCTGGAGCTGATGCACTCTTATGCCGCTAAGCCGTGGGCTGTATATTGGAAGCTGCGCTTCCCGGCAGCGCTGCCGGGACTGTTCAGCGGGCTGGAGATTGCAGCGCCGCTGGCTGTAACCGGCGCAATTCTGGTCGAGCTGATGGGTGCACAGCGCGGGATCGGGGTTATTATGCTCCGCAATCTCTATTATGGGCCCTCCCATACTTACATGTTCTGGTCCACGGTACTGGTTGGTGCTCTGCTGGGTATGGCCAGCTATTGGCTGATGAGTCTGGTGGAACGTCTGGTGGCCCCCTGGCAGCCGGAATTCCGTCCCCAAGGAGGCAGCCGCTAATGGACAGCAATACGGTTCACGAATTCGCATCCTCTAACAACGTTATTAAGACGGATATAGAGCAAGGCAGAGATCCATGGAAATTCCTGAAATGGCTGAACCCCGGGTTCGTGCTGCCCCTGCTTGCCGGAGCTTTGTTCCTGCTGCTGTGGGAGCTCCAGATCTTTCACCGCATCTTCGATCTGAAGAAATATCAGCTGCCGCTCCCCTCCGCCATCGCTGAAGCGATGCGGGATAATCTCAGTCTGCTGCTCTCTTACACCGGGTATACCCTCACTGAAGCTGTTCTTGGTATGCTGATCGGCTCCGGCTGCGGCTTCCTGATTGCCTTGGCTGCTACGGCCTGGCCCCGCTGGGGCGGCGGCAGCCTCACGATGGTAGCTGCACTCAATGCAGTTCCCATAGTGGCGCTCGCCCCTATCATGAACCTCTGGTTCGGAGACGGCATCGGCTCGCGGGCGGCGATTGTGACCGCGGTCACGATGGCGGCTATGGCGATCAATGCCTACAAGGGCATGGCGGCTGTGGACCCGCTGGCGCTGGACCTGATGCATTCCTATGCGGCAGGCAAGCGGGCGGTATTCCGCCATCTGCGGATTCAGAACAGTCTGCCTCATGTATTCACTGCCTTGAAGATCAACGCAACAGCGAGCATGATCGGGGCAATTGTCGGGGAGTTCTTCTTCTCCTCGCGGGGGCTCGGGTATCTGCTCTCGAATTCCATCAAGGTGGCGAAGATGCCGCTGGGCTGGGCCTGCATCGTGCTTGCTGCGGTTGCCGGAGTAATCTTTTACCTGGTCGTGGAGCGGCTGGAAAAGGTATTTATCAAGTGGCACCCTTCCCGGCGGGCGTAGCGTGAATTCCCGCAGTATCCGCTGCGCCTGTAATCGCAATGCCTGTAATCGCAACATCCGCAACCCTGGAACTGTTACATCCGGTTTGTACGCTGGCAGGAGATAAAGAAGCTGCCAGGCACAAGCTGTATGCATATAGCAATAAGAGCGCAATCATGCTGTGTCAGGCTGTCTTACAAAAAAACTTGAGTGGTAGGGGGAGTTGCTATGATGAAGGGTAAACAGGGCAAAACTCGTGGCGGGTTATGGCTTGCGGCGGTTCTAATGCTGATCTCGCTGCTTGCAGGCTGTGGCGGTAACAACAACGCCGGTCCCTCCGGTGCAGAAGCGACTGCGGGGAATGCGGCGTCAGCTTCGCCGGAAGCTGCGGCGACCACAGAACCGGCGGCTGAGCCGGTCACTGTGAAGCTGCAGCTCAAATGGGTGCCGCAGGCCCAGTTCGCCGGGTACTTCCTGGCGCAGGACAAAGGGTATTATGCGGCAGAGGGCCTGAAGGTCGAGATTCTGCCGGGCGGGCCGGATATCGTGCCTGAGCAGCAGGTGGCCGGCGGTTCGGCCGATATCGGGGTGGACTGGGTGGCGAGTCTGCTGACCAGCCAGGAGCAGGAGATGCCGCTGGTGCAGATCGCCCAGATTTTCCAGAAGAGCGGGCTGGTGCTGGTATCCAAGAAGGAAGCGGGCATCACTACACCGGCTGAGCTGAAGGGCAAGAAGGTGGGTAACTGGATGGGCGGCAATGAGTTTGAGCTTCTGGCGCTGTTTGATAAATACAAGCTGGATTCAGGCAAGGATCTGAACTTCACCAAGCAGGGCTTCACGATGGACCAGTTCCTCGGCGGTGAGCTGGATGCGGCCTCGGCCATGACCTACAACGAATATCAGGTGGTGCTGGAGTCAGGCATCAAGGCAGAGGACCTCAGTGTTATCGACATGAATGACGAAGGGGTGGCGATGCTCGAAGACAATCTGTTCGCCAATAAGGAATGGCTGGAGGGCAACAAGGAGACGGCGGCCAAGTTCGTCCGCGCTTCTCTGAAGGGCTGGGCGGATGCGATTGCTGATCCCGAAGCGGCTGTGGACAGTGTGATGAAGCTTGCCGAAGCGGGCAGCACGACCCGGGAGCATCAGCTGACGATGATGACGGAGGTTGCCAAGCTAATCCAGCCGGAGGGCTTCGATGCTTCCAAGCTGGGCTATACGGATGCTGCTGCCTTCCAGCAGACCGCCGATATCGCGCTGAAATTCGGAGTCATTAAGACGGCTTCCAAGGTGGAGGAGGCCTACACGAACGAGATTGTAGAGATGGCTGCGAAATAACAGGTAACAGAATTCCTTCATAGCTGAAGCAGATGGCCGCCTGGTAAGGCGGTCATCTCTTCTAGGGTAGCGGACGAACACAGGGAAAGAGGTGCAGTCGATGACACTGCTCACGGGGCAGGCCGGTAAAGTGATGAACTATGTGAACGGAGCTTGGGTGGAGTCTTCATCCGGGCGGCAGGAGGAAGTGTTCAACCCGGCGACAGGTGAGGTGATTGCCTATGTGCCGATCTCCAGCCGGGAGGAGCTGGATGCAGCCGTGCGGGCAGCTTCCAGAGCCTATTCCGAGTGGAAAAGAGTCGCTGTGCCGCGCCGTGCCCGCTATTTCTTCCAGTACCAGCAGCTGCTGGTGCAGCACAGCAAGGAGCTGGCCGAGCTAATTACGCTGGAGAACGGCAAAAGCCTGGAGGAAGCGCTGGGCGAGGTGCAGCGCGGCATCGAATGCGTGGAATTCGCCGCCGGCGCTCCCACGCTGATGATGGGCAGCCAGCTGCCGGATATCGCGACAGGCGTAGAGTCCGGCATGTTCCGTTATCCCCTGGGAGTTGTGGGCGGCATCGCCCCGTTCAACTTCCCGATGATGGTGCCCTGCTGGATGTTCCCGCTGGCGGTAGCCTGCGGTAATACCTTTGTGCTGAAGCCCTCCGAGCGGACCCCGCTGCTGGTGAACCGGCTGGCGGAGCTGTTCGCAGAAGCGGGCTTCCCGCCGGGGGTGCTGAATGTGGTACACGGGGCGCATGAGGTGGTGGACGGCCTGCTTGCAAATGAGGAGGTGAAGGCGGTCTCCTTCGTCGGCTCGCAGCCGGTGGCGGAATATGTCTATAAGCAGGGGACCGCACGCGGCAAGCGGGTGCAGGCGCTTGCCGGCGCGAAGAATCATTCGATCGTGCTGAAGGATGCCGATCTGGACCATGCGGTGAAGAATATTCTATCCGCAGCCTTCGGCTCTGCAGGCGAACGGTGCATGGCCTGCGCTGTAGTGGTGGTGCAGGAGGATATTGCCGATGAGCTGGTGAGCCGGATCGTTGCGGCCGCGGACGGGCTGAAGATTGGGAACGGCAAGGAGGAGGGGGTGTTCCTGGGCCCGGTCATCCGGCAGGCGAACAAAGACCGGATGATCGATTACATTGAAGCTGGGCTTGCCGAGGAGGCGGTGCTGGTGAGGGATGGCCGTAAGGATGCTGCGGCCGCGGGCAGCGGGTATTTCCTGGGCCCGACGATCTTCGATCATGTGCGGCCGGGCATGAAGATCTGGCGTGATGAGATTTTTGCGCCGCTGCTGTCAGTGGTGCGTGTGAAGGATCTGGCGGAGGCGATAGCGGTCACTAATGAGTCTCCCTTTGCCAACGGAGCGTGTATCTATACGGACAGCGCCAGGGCGGTCCGCGAATTCCGCGAGGAGATTGATGCGGGGATGCTGGGCGTCAATCTGGGCGTGCCGGCACCGATGGCATTCTTCCCTTTCTCAGGATACAAGAAATCATTCTATGGAGATCTGCATGCGAACGGGCGTGACGGTGTGGAGTTCTACACCCGCAAGAAAATGATTACCGCGCGTTACTAAAAGAAGGAAACCCGAGGGAGGAGAGTGTGCCGTGCAGAGTCTGGGTAAAGAAAGCGAGCTGGCGGTTAAGAAGGACCAGCGGTATTTGTGGCATAATATGACCCCTTACAGTGAGCAGCATCCGCCAATGATTGCAGCATCCGCAAGCGGATCATGGGTTACCGATACTGACGGCAACAAATTCCTGGACGGCATGTCCGGCCTGTGGTGTGTGAATGTGGGGTACGGGCGCAAGGAGCTGGCGGAGGCGGCGTATAACCAACTGCTGAGCCTGCCGTATTTCCCGCTGACGCAGAGCCATATGCCGGCCATCGCGCTGGCTGAGAAGCTGAATGAATGGCTGGAGGATGAGTATGTCATCTTCTTCTCCAACAGCGGGTCGGAAGCGAACGAAGCAGCCTTCAAAATCGCCCGCCAGTACCAGCAGCAGACCGGCCAGCCTGACCGCCATAAATTCATTGCCCGCTACCGGGGCTATCACGGAAGCTCGCTTGGCGCCCTGGCGGCGACCGGGCAGGCGCAGCGCAAGTACAAGTACGAGCCGCTGAGTGGGGGGTTCCTGCATGTGGCGCCGCCGGACAGCTACCGCCGTCCGGCCGGCATGACCGAAGAGGCGTTCAACCTCCAGTGTGCGCAGGCGATTGAGGATATGATCGTCTGGGAAGGTGTAGCCTCTGTAGCGGCGGTGATTATGGAGCCGGTCATTACCGGCGGGGGCGTGATCGTCCCGCATCAGGTCTATATGGACCGGGTGCAGGAGATCTGCCGTACCCATGGCGTATTGCTGATTATCGACGAGGTGATCTGCGGCTTCGGGCGGTCCGGCCGCAAGTTCGGTCACCACAATTTCGGAATCAAGCCCGATATTGTCACGATGGCGAAGGGGCTGACGAGCGGCTATCTGCCGTTATCCGCTACCGCTGTGCGCAAGGAGATCTATGAGGCTTTCAAGGATAACAGTGATGACTACGGGCACTTCCGTCATGTGAACACCTTCGGCGGTAATCCGGCTGCCTGTGCACTGGCCCTGCGCAACCTGGAGATTCTGGAGCAGGAGCAGCTTGTGGAGCGCGCCGGAATTCTGGGACGTATGCTGGCGGACGGGTTCGCCGGGCTGCTTGGGCATAAGCTGGTTGGCGATATCCGCAGCTTCGGGCTGGTCGTTGGGATTGAGCTGGTGGCGGATAAATCCACCAAACAGCCCGCCGAGCTAAGCATCGTCAAGGGGATTATAGCCGACTGCAAAGCCAAAGGGCTGATCATCGGCAAGAACGGCGATACGGTGGCTGGCTTCAATAATGTACTCACCTTCGCTCCGCCGTTATCCTCGACGGATGAAGATGTGCAGTTCATCATCGATACCTTCACAGCTGTGCTGAACGGGAGCTGGGCAGTGTGAATTTCTCCGGGTACAGGAACTGGTAGGCGCGCAGAGCGACCTGAATGGAGATCCGGTTCTCCGGGAGCATGAAGTCCTCGCCGAGCAGCTCGGTGATTTTGTCCAGCCGGTAGTAGAGGGATTGCCGGACGATGAAGAGGCTGCGGGCGGCGATCTGCTTCGACCCGTCATGATCCAGGTAGACGCGCAGCGTCAGCAGCAGCTCGCTGCCTTTTGCCTCATCGTGGTCAATCAGCGGGCCGATATAGCTGCGGATGAAATTCTCCAGCGTCTTGCCGTCGTTCAGGCTCAGCAGCAGCTGGAAGACGCCTAACTCCTCATACATGAGGACCGGCTTCTGGTAACAGGAATAGAGGGACAGCGCTTGTACGGCTTCCTGGTAACCGGCATGAGCATGCTTCAGGCCCCGGTGGGACTTGCTGACTCCGATGACGAGCTGCAGGTCCTTCAGCTTCTCATCCGCGCGGATATGCTGCAGGGAATCAAGCGCCTGCTGCAGGCGCAGCTTGCCGGGCAGCTTGGACTGGATATCCAGCGCAATGACGGTCAGCCGGTTGTTCTTCAGGGTGATCAGCGGCCGGAGGGAGTGCTTCTCGAAGATGGAGCGCAGGATGAGCGAGAGATGGAAGGTGATGGATTCCCAGTCATTCTCCGAGCTGTTCCATTTGACATCCCGGGGATTCTCGATCTCAATCAGGCAGACCCGGTAGGGCAGCTCATTGACCAGGTTGAAGTCCGGGCCGACCAGCCCCTTGAGCCGATTGTCGTCCTGAGTGCGTCCCCCTACCAGCTCATCCACCCACAGATTCTCCGAGAACAGCTTCCGTTCCTCCATGTACCGCGTGCGCAGCAGCTCCTGTGCGATGGATAAGGAGGCTGAATCGAGCAGCAGGCAGTCGAATTCCTGCGGCTTGTGATTACAGACCATCAGGATATAGGCCCAGGTCTGGTCCAAGGCTCCTACGGGCTTCACGGCGATGGTCTTGTGGCCGTATTCCCGGATATAGGGGGCGGCCTCCGGCGCTGCTCCCTCCATCTCTTCGCTGAAGGTCTCGAAGAAGCCAAGCAGCGGACGCTGCTCCTCGGGCGCAAGGGCCGGGAAGAAGAGCGGTTTGCCTTGCAGCTGCATATAGAGAATCTGTGTGCGGGTGCTTTTACATAACAATTGCAGGACCTTAAGGGTTCCCTGGGAGGTTAGGGTCAGCCGGTGGAATTCGCGGGAGATACTCTCCAGCTCTTGCAGCATCCGGTGGTGGCGGTTGATGATGAGGGAATGCAGATCGAGTGTAATGTCGACGAACCGTACAGTGCGGGTGAATTGGATCAGCGGAAAATCATGCAGGTTCGAAAGAGCGATCATCTCCTGCGGAATGGCACTGAAGTAGGCTCCCAGCTCGATGCATAGGCAGGCGGCGTTCTTATCAATCAGATTCTGCATGAAAGACAGGGCGGCGTCCAGATCCGTGCTTGCGCTCATTCCGGTGGTCAGAATCATCTCTTCCCCATGAATCAGACTCTCCAGGCTCGCACTCTCCAGCACATGCACCCAGCGGATAGCCCGGTTCAGGCCGTTTCTTCCCCCGATCAGCTCAGCTTCAGCGAACAGCGGCCGCTTCAGCGCGTCGCGGATCGTAAATACAAGTTCCCAGTCCATAAGCTTCCCCCTCATTCACTTCGTTCTCAGGCTATTCTCACACGTAAAAAATAGACATTTGAAATTAGACAATCTGTCTAATGTAACGAAAAAACGGATTGACTATAGTTTAAATATAATATGTCAGGAAACTTAACTTAAATCAGAGTGTGATTAGCGAATTTATTGGCTTGAAGTTTATTTTACTACAATAATTCTTACAAGTATGCAAAACATTAAGGCAATCATCGTAATAATGTTATATTATATAACATAAATCGAAGCAAGAGTGGAAGCTACTCTGGCCAGAAGGAGGGGTACCCGATGGAGCAATCTTCACCGTTTACCACATTGACACCTGAGCTGTTCATGCGTAATTTTGCCGAGGCAGAGCCGGGGCTTACCCGCAAGGGGGCGATCGAGGAATCCAACCGCTGTCTGTACTGTTATGATGCGCCGTGTATCAAGGCCTGTCCGACCAGCATCAATATCCCTTCCTTCATTAAAAGAATCGCGACGGACAATCTCAGAGGATCGGCGCAGACCATCATGGATGCCAATCCGGTCGGCGCAAGCTGCGCACGGGTATGTCCTACGGAGGAGTTGTGCGAGGGAGCCTGTGTGTTAAACGGTACTTCTGCGCCGATTGAGATTGGCCTGCTGCAGCGGTACGCTACGGATTGGGCGATCCGCAGCGGGCTCCAGCTTTTCCGGGCGGGTGAGCCTAACGGCAAGAAAGTAGCGGTGATCGGCGGCGGACCGGCAGGTCTGTCGGCGGCCAGAGAGCTGGCACGCGAAGGCTTCCAGGTAGTGATCTATGAGGCGAAGCCGCTGGCCGGTGGCCTGGATACCCACGGGATTGTCTCCTTCCGGCTGCCGCAGGACATCTCGCTCTGGGAAGTGGAGCAGGTGGAGAGGCTGGGCGTAGAGATCCGCACAGGAATGAAGGTGGGAGTGGATATTTCCATAGAAGAGCTTAAGGCCGGATATGATGCGATTGTGCTGGCGGCCGGAATGGGTTATGTGCCTCCGCTGGGGATTGAAGGCGAGAAGCTGTCCGGTGTCTATGATGCGATCGAGCTGGTGGAGACCACAAAGACCGGGATTCCTGCCCTGGAGCTGATGGGACGGCGTGTTGCTGTCATTGGTGCAGGCAATACGGCCATTGATGCGGCCACCTGCTCGGTGCGGCTCGGCGCGGCGAACGTGAAGATGATCTACCGCCGGACGCGCGGGGAGATGACGGCTTATGATTTTGAATATGAATTCGCCAAGCAGGAGGGTGTGGAGTTCAACTGGCTGACCCTGCCGAAGCGGATTGTCGGTGATGGAGAGGGGAATGTTGCGGCACTGGAATGTGTGCGGATGGAGCTGACCGGTGAGGCCGGGCCGGATGGACGCCCCTCTCCCGTACCGGTGGCGGGCTCGGAATTCCTGCTCCCGGTGGATGCCGTAGTGGTGGCTATCGGCCAGAAACGGCGGATTGGCCTCATTGAGGCGCTGGGGCTTAAGCATAAGCGGGGCGTAGTGGAGATTGATCCCGCGACCGGCCGTACCTCTGATCCGCAGATTTATGCGGCCGGCGATATTGTTTTTGGCGCAGGGACGGGGGAGGCCATGGTGGTCTCTGCCGCGCAGCAGGGCAAGGATGCTGCCTATGCGATTGTGAAGCAGTGGTCAGGCCGTCAGGATGGCGTAATCGGCTCTGCCGTATAACACGGATTTCATAGAAGGGGGAGGGAATGGCAATGGCAGATCTCAGCATTGATTTTGCAGGCATCAAGTCACCGAATCCGTTCTGGCTGGCCTCTGCGCCGCCTACCAATACAGGCTATCAGGTGCAGCGCGCGTTCGAGGCAGGCTGGGGAGGCGCGGTGTGGAAGACGCTCGGGGAGCCGGTCATCAACACCTCGGCCCGGTTTGCCGCCGTTCATTTTGGCGGACAGCGTGTAGCGGGCTTCAATAACATTGAGCTGATTACCGACCGTCCGCTGGAGGTTAACCTGAAGGAAATCTATGAAACGAAGCGGAGATTCCCGCACCATACGATCATTGCTTCCCTGATGGTGGAGCCGAAGCGGGAGAAGTGGCATGAGATTGTGAAGCGCGTGGAGGCCATCGGCGTAGACGGGCTGGAGCTGAACTTCGGCTGTCCGCACGGCATGGCTGAACGCGGAATGGGCGCGGCTTCGGGCCAGCAGCCTGATCTGGTGCAGGCGCAGACCGCCTGGGTCAAGGAGGTGGCGACTACACCAGTCATTGTGAAGCTGACGCCGAACATCACCGACATTACCGTGGTGGCCCGGCATGCCGTCAAGGGCGGAGCGGATGCAATCAGCCTGATCAATACAATCAACAGTCTGGCCGGGGTGGACATCCACAGCTGGAATACGATTCCGAATGTCGGCGGCCAGGGGGCGCACGGCGGTTATTGCGGCCCTGCCGTTAAGCCGATTGCCCTTAGCATGGTGGCGGAATGTGCCCGGGACCGTGAAGTCGGCGTGCCGATCTCCGGCATCGGCGGCATCTCCACCTGGCAGGATGTCGTCGAATTCATGCTGATGGGCTCAACCGGGATTCAGGTCTGCACAGCGGTTATGCATCATGGCTTCAGGATTGTGGAGGAGATGATCGACGGTCTGAACCATTACCTGGACGAGAAGGGGCTGGCTTCGGTAACCGAGCTGATTGGCAAGTCGGTGCCCAAATATTCCAACTGGGGCGATCTTGATCTTAATTATCAAGTCGTTGCGCGGATCAACGAGGAGAACTGCATCAACTGCAATAAATGCCATATTGCCTGTGAAGACGCCTCTCACCAATGCATCGATATGCTGACGAATGCGGAGGGCAAGGCGATTCTGCAAGTGCGCGAGGAGGATTGTGTAGGCTGCAATCTGTGTTCGATTGTCTGCCCGGCAGACGGAGCCATTGATATGATAGCACTGGAGGGCGGAGCGGCCCCGATGAGCTGGAATCAGCGCAGCCGGATCATCAGCGGGGTCAACGGTGCTTATTCGGAAGCGGAGGTGGGTTAAGATGAAGAAGATCATCAAGCACGGAATTATCGTTACAGCAGCAGATACGTATACGGGGGATGTCCTGATTGAGGACGGAATCATCAGCGGCATCGGCCTGAATCTGGAAGCGCCGGGAGCGGAGATCATTGATGCTTCCGGCTGTTATCTCTTTCCGGGAGGGATTGATCCCCATACCCATCTGGATATGCCCTTCGGCGGTACGGTTACCGCCGATGACTTCGAGACCGGCACGATTGCCGCTGCTTACGGCGGAACCACTACGGTGATTGATTTCTGCCTGACCACGAAGGGGCAGCCGCTCCAGCAGGCCGTAGATACCTGGCATCGCAAATCACAGGATAAAGCGGTCATCGACTACAGCTTCCACCTGATGGTGTCAGAGCTGAATGACAAGGTGCTCAGCGAGCTGCCGCAGATTATCGAGCAGGAGGGCATCACCTCGCTGAAGGTGTTCATGGCTTACAAGAACACCTTCCAGGCCGACGACGGAGTTCTGTATAAGACGCTTCAGGCGGCGAAGCGCGAAGGGGCGCTGGTCATGGTGCATGCCGAGAACGGTGATGTCATCGAATATCTGGTGGACCAGGCGCTGGCCGCAGGCAATACCGATCCGATCTATCATGCGCTGACCCGTCCCCCTGAGCTGGAGGGCGAGGCGACTGGCCGGGCGGCGTATTTGACCGGGCTGACGGATTCACAGCTCTATGTGGTGCATGTCACCTGCGCCGAGGCGGCCTGGAAGATTGCAGAGGCCCGCAAGAAAGGGCTGCGTGTCTACGGCGAGACCTGTCCGCAGTATCTGGTGCTCGATCAGTCGGCGCTGGCGAAGCCGGACTTCGAAGGCGCTAAGTATGTCTGGTCTCCTCCGCTGCGCGAGCAGTGGAATCAGGATGTACTCTGGGATGCCCTCTGGAGCGGGACGCTGCAGACCATTGGCTCTGACCAGTGCTCGTTCAACTTCAAAGGGCAGAAGGAGCTGGGGCGGGGGGACTTCTCAAAGATCCCGAATGGTGGACCCACCATCGAAGACCGGTTCAGTGTCCTCTACTCCGAAGGGGTGCAGAAGGGCCGCATCACGCTGAACAAATTCGTAGATATCATCGCCACCTCAAGCGCCAAGCTGTTCGGCCTCTTCCCGCAGAAGGGCACGATTGCTGTGGGCAGCGATGCTGATATTGTGATCTTCGACCCGGCAGCGGAGCGGACACTGTCGGCAGAGACCCATCATATGAATGTGGACTACAATGCGTTCGAGGGGCTTACGGTCAAGGGCGAGCCGGTCTCTGTGCTGAGCAGGGGCGAGTTTGTCATCAAGGACAAGGTATTCGTCGGTGCCGCAGGACAGGGTAAATACCTGCACCGCAAGCGCTTCGAGGCCGAGGCTCCCCATCCGGCCCAGACTGAAATCAGCGGAGGAGTGGTCTGAGATGTCAGCATTTGCAGAGTTCGACCGGGAACGGCAGGAAATCGACAATCTCATCGGGCTGGGCTATACCATTGCCGGGATCTATGAGGATCTGGACGGTGCCAGGGTTACCTTCATCCGCAGTGAACCGGCCGGCGGACCGGTGGAGCTGCTGCTGCTCACAGCGGACGCGCGCAAGCATGTGACGACCCTGCTTGTTGGCCGAACCCGACAGACTGCGGCTGAGATTCATAGGTGAACCCGCATTACAGTTATTAATCCCCCTTATATTCCTGACGAAGGATCGACATGATGGTCAGCGATTCAAATCCACCCTCCGTGTATACATTCGCGGAGGGTGCCTTCCTTTTTGAAACCGGACGCTTCATAAGCACAAGAATTATAGACGGCAGCCAATTATGTAAGGGATATGTATGTGGATGGAGCTGCCGCAGTTGCAGAATACGCTGCTACGCCAGGCGGTTGACCGGCTCCTGTGAAGAGAAGACGGAGACGGACGGGGATTGGGCAATTTCGACCCTTGCCGGGGAGTTCGCTGTGACATCGGGCGAGTAGAGATAGAAGCTGTTCGCGGCTTCGGAGGTGCGGATTCTGGTGAATTCATTGGCCAGACTGATCGTTGAGGAGGAGGCAAGTGTAAGTTCCTTGACCCGCAGCTTGAAGGTGACCAGCGTCTGCTCTACCGCAGGAATCGTATGCTGTCCGCTGCTTGCTTCAACCTGAATATCGATGCCGCGCATACTTGTGTTTTTTCCGAGGTAAATACTGCCATCGACAGGACTCTGAAAATTAAACTGGAACAGGTTATCGACCTCGCTCCCAGCCGTATAATTCCCTTCCGCATAAACCGAGTGCTGCGTATATTCAAGGTTGTCGAATACCTGGCTGTCATATTGGATAATGAAGTTAAGAGAGCTGTAGCCGGGGTCATTTGGTGCGAAGTCTTTTAAATGCACCAGCACGGTAACTTCTTCCCCGGGAGTATAAACCTCTTTGTCAGTAGAGACCTCAACAGACATCGCAGGTGCGGTGTTATCCACTGCAGCCTCACGAATCATGGACATCATAAGTGGCAGTACCTTCATCCCTCTGACTGCCTGCTTGAATCTATTCCTCTTATTCATGTTACATCCCCCATTGCCATCATAATGATGCATCCCTATGCACGAATGATCTTTGTATATGAACAATGGTAACAATTGTCACTGATAAAACACTGATAAACGTCGAAATGTGGCGTAAAATATCGAAAAAATGCAGGTACATCACTAAGATTACTAAGGTGCAGGGATAGTTGCAGAATGTACACTTAAAAACAGCGAATAGGCATAAATATATCTTCTAACTGTATTCTGTACAACTAAATCTGCCAAATGATGTGAAAACTCAGGGAAGGCCGCTGTTTAAATGTACGAAGTACAGCTAAACGGAGTAAGGGTTATGAATCCGACGATTTAGTTGTACAACGTACAATTAAGTCAGTCATTCCTCTATCCCCGGGTCACTGCTAACCCTCAGCTAGTAATAATCCATCGGCAATAAGCAGTCTCCACACCACACTCCAATTTTCCCCTGAAAATGCCCCAGGCTAGCTCCCCAGCCGCCGGTATTCATCCACGAACCAGTCCGGCAAGGCGTCGCCGGTCTCTGCGATGTAGGATTCACTGAATTGGGTGAATTTGCGCTGGGCGCGCAGGGGCTTGGCGGTTTCGTAATAGATCGCGATGAGCCGCAGGGCGTAGCTCTCCTCCAGCGGCTCCAGCTCCGTCAGGCGCACGGCGTAATCTTCGGCCTCGTAAGGCCGTGCAGCCTGCACCAATCCCAAGGTAAGCTGCTCCAGCAGCTTGAGATACAGCCGCCGGTATTTATCACGGGCGGAATACACCCAGAGGCTGTCCAGTGACTGAAGCAGGTCACCGGTGTACAATGCGGCGGCCTGTTGCATATCCTCAAGGCTGCCATTCTGCATCGCAAGGGCGGCAGCGTCCTGGAATTTCTCAATGTCGCTCTCGATCCCCCGCGATTCGAGCCTGTAATTCTCCCTGCCGAAAGTCAGCTCAATCTTGTCCTCCAGCGCGGCTTTCTTCAAGGTGGTGCGGATCTGGTAGACCGTAGTATGCAGATATTGCTTGCCCTTCTCGTAATTCCACTGCGGAAACACATCATTCAGGATCACGCTGACGCTGCCCTGTCTGTGAATCCACAGATACGCAAATAATTCCTGTGCCTTATGTGTTCTCCACTTCACCAAACCCTGAGGGCTGGTCAGCTCATAATCCCCCAGGAGCCGGAACGCGGTTGTCTTCCCGGCTGCTCCCGCTGTTTCGGCTGCTCCTGCAGGGGCTTGCGCCAATCGCTTACTGAGCAGCTTGTTCCAGGTCTTCAGCAGCCGGGAAGGCTCAACAGGCTTCAGCAAATAATCCATCGCAGACAGGTCGAAGGCTTCGACAGCATAATTGCGGTAGGCGGTTACGAATACGATGTCTGTATCCGGAGAGAAGGGCAGCAGCTTCTCGGCAAAAGCCAGACCGGACAGCTCCGGCATCTGGATGTCCAGGAACAGAACATCCGGCTTCAGTTCGGAAGCAGCAGCGAGGGCTTCACGCGGGTTATCATAAGTCAGGACAGAGGATATTCCTTCACACTGGAGCAGTAGCTCCTTCATGTGATCCAGGGCCGGCCATTCGTCATCAATTACCATTACAGAGATGCTCATACTCAGAAGACCTCTTCCTTCCATGGGATTGTAATCAATACATCTATACCCCCGCTGGCTCCCCGTGTAAGAATCAGCGGACGCCCGAACTGTGTGAGCAGCCGGCGGTTAATGTTCCGCAGGCCGATTCCGGTGCCTTCGCCATGCGAAGAACGGTAATCATCCTTCATCCATGAGGCTAGCTGTTCATCGCTCATTCCCTTCCCATTATCCGAGACGGTGATCAGGATATCACCGCCCTCCTGCCGGGTGGAGATGATCACCGTTCCTCCGTCGATCTTCTCCATCAGTCCGTGACGGACGGCGTTCTCCACGATGGGCTGCACAATCAGCGGCGGCAGCGGGAATTCACTGACCTCAATATGATACTCGGCATTCAGCCGCTTCCCGAACCGGGCCTGCTCCAGCGACAGATAGGCTTCGATCAGCTCCAGCTCCTTCTCGAACGGAATGGCGGTCTCCTGGTTGCTGAAGTCGAAGCTGCCGCGCAGGAAATGGCTCAGATCGTATAGCAGCTGCTGCGTCTTCTCGGTGTCACGCGTACTCATCCAGATGATTGTATTAATGGCGTTGTACAGAAAATGCGGCTTGATCTGTGCACGCAGCATGGCGATCTCCGAGCTGAGCCGCTCGGAGACAGAGCGCCGTAGTTGAACCAGCGTGTTGACCCGTCCCTTCAGATCGCTCCAGATATAAGGCTTATGGATAAAATCATTGGCTCCGGCGCGGAAGGCCGCCTCATTGAAGTGAAGCTGCTGCCCGGCCGTAGCCATCAGGATCGGCAGGTCCAGCGGGGTGTAGGTCTGGCGGATGATCCTGCACAGCTCCAGGCCGGACATCTCAGGCATCATGACATCGATTATGCAGAGATCGAAATTACGGTCTACAGCCAGCAGCGCCAGCGCGTCCTTGCCGCTGCTGCGGCTTGCGATACTGTAATTCTCCAGTGACAGCAGGTTGGTCAGCGCCTTCAGGTTGGCATAATCGTCATCTACGATCAGGACACGCGGCGCATAGGGAGCGGCTTGTCCGCTGGACTGCGGCGGATCAGCCGACCGGTATTTCCAGAGGTCATCCAGCATTTCCGGTTGGGTATACTCGGGTCTTAAGAGCGCCTGTTCTCCGGCTTGGGCGGCAGCGGCAGCTTCCGCCTGGGTGCCCGGAAGCGTGAAGGTAAATGTGCTGCCCCGGCCAACCCGGGAAGAGACGGAGATGCTCCCGCCATGCAGCTCTACCAGCTTACGGCTGATCGCAAGGCTTAGCCCGAGGCCTCCGGTCTCTAGTGAATCGGCCTCGCTGATCTGCTCATAGTCGCGGAAGATGTACTCCAGCTGATCCTCGGGAATGCCCTTCCCGGTATCGGTGACGGCAATGGAGAGGAACTCCTCCTGCCAGACGGCCTCAATG
Organism: Paenibacillus sp. FSL H3-0469; assembly: GCF_038051945.1. Taxonomy (NCBI): domain Bacteria; kingdom Bacillati; phylum Bacillota; class Bacilli; order Caryophanales; family Paenibacillaceae; genus Paenibacillus; species Paenibacillus sp. FSL H3-0469. Next base: position 4,007,343 of record NZ_CP150302.1, on the reverse strand, counting down.
ACCACGCTGCCGCGGTCCGTGAATTTCAGTGCATTATCCAGCAGGCTATAGAGGATCTGCATCAGCCGCTGTTCATCGGCCTGGACCAGGAAGCGGCCCGGCGGGATGTGATTTTTGATGCGGATACTGCCCTTTTTGTTCAGGAACTGGAAGACCTCAATGACAATGGCCGCCACTCCCTGGATATCTACGATCCCCCATTGCAGGCTGATGCGCTGGCGCTTGATCTGTTCGTAATCGAGAATATCCCGTACCAGGAAGGCCAGCCTTCTGCCAGTACCGAGAATCAGCCGTATATCCTCCCGTTGGGACGGGCTTAGCGGTCCTCCGGCCCCTTCATGCATGGATAACGCCACATTAATGATGGCATTCAGCGGCGTACGCAGCTCGGCGGAGGTCTTCAGGAGGAACTCGTCCTTGTCCCTGTCCTTGCGCTCCAGCTGCCGGGACAGTTGCTTAATGGTCTCATAGGCATGGGCATGGCGTGCAGACAGGAACAGCCCCTCGGCCAGAATGAAGATCGGACCGGCTACCGGCGGAACGGCGTAGAGTTCAGTGCCGAAGAACAGATTGCTGATTAAGGATAAGGTGAACATGACTGCGGCAATTACACCGATCAGCAGATAGTTAGAGCCGGTCTCCCTCCGCCAGGCGGCTTTTACCATGACATAGAAGGTATAGCAGACAGAGATGAAGCTGAAGGCCAGCAGCACTCCTGTAATCCGCGAATATACAGGTAGTGTGGTGAACAGTACAATGGTGCAGAAGCTCAAGGCATATACGAAGCAGATCCGTTTGAAGAGCCGGGAATACAGTGCGGGAAACAAGGAATGAGTATAGCTGGACACGCAATAGAATCCGATTACACCCGACACCGCCTGCAGCTTGCTGAATCCTTCATAGGAGAGGGATGGAAGGTACTCGAAGAGCAGCTTCTCACTGTGAGTCAGCATGTAGAGAGAGATCACGAAACAGTAGACGGCCAGCTGGAGCGAAGACTTGTCCTCTTTGCGCTGTAAGCCCTGGCCGATGAAATAGCAGCCGATAGAAGCAAAGCCTGCCACCAGCAAAATATCATAGGTCCGGTTCCGCTGATCGAGGGCAGCTATAGCAGCGGGAGTGCCAATCCGGATAGATTCGGCAATGCCTCCGTTGGAATAGGTGAAATTGGATGTATGTATCAGAATCTCCGCCAGGTTATCCTTGCTGTGAAAAGTCAGGGAATACGGCTGGTTGCGCGGCTTGGCGGTCTCCCGGGATTTCCCCGGTGTTCCGCTTCCGCCCAGCCGCTCGCCATTCACATATACCTCGCTGGCATTGCGGATATTGCTCACCTTGAGGGCGAAGGCGGGAACCCCCGGCGGCAGCTGAACCAGCAGACGGTAGGTCGCATATCCGTAGCGGGAGAAGCCGGTAGCCTCCGATCCCCGGCCCCAAGCGCCGGGCACGGGCATAAAGGCCGGTGCCTCTGCTGTTCCGGATAAGGTATCCTGCGGTTTCAGCAGCTCCTGCCAATAGAATTCCCATTCCCCTTCAAGCGGGTAGACGGCAGAATTATCGAAGGTGCAGGAGGACACATCGGCCCAGCCTGACCGTGGGCTGTAGCAGGCAGACGAGGAGCCGAGCAGGGGGATCAGCGCCACTGCGGTGAGCAGGCCGATGCATAACAGGGCGAGCATTCTTTTGGCCAGCAGATTATAATCAAATGTTCTCATGATTTCATCATATCTCCGGCAGCTTGCGCTTGTCCAGCTTCCTTCTACTTCCCGCCGGAAGTGTTGTATAATTGAATTTCATATCGTACCCTGAGGAGCGCTGAAGAAATGTTCTTTCTAAATATTATGTCATGGCTGACCGAGGAGCGCCTGATGCAGCTGCTGGAGCAATACCGTTCGTTCGGGCCGCTGCCGGGTGTGGGCCTTACCTTCATGAAATCGTTCGTGCCCCCGCTGCCGACTATAGCGATTGTGGGGCTTAACGGAGCGGTGTACGGGTTATGGCTGGGGTTCCTGTATTCATGGATTGGTCTGGTCGCAGGCTGCACGGTCACCTTCCTGATTATCCGCAAAATTGCCGGACATCCCTACCTCACCAAATGGGCCAAGCAGCCCAAGGTAGCCAAAGCGATGACCTGGGTCCGCCAGAGCGGGTTCAGCTATGTGTTCCTGCTTAGTCTGTTTCCGGTGGGTCCGTTCGTGGTGATTAATATGGCGGCGGGGCTGGCCGGAATGCGGCTGCGTTCCTACCTGATTGCGCTGTGTGCGGGCAAAGCCATTATGGTATTTGCGGTTTCCTACATCGGCAATGATGTGCAGCGGTTCATCCGCCATCCGGCGGAGATCCTCTATGTGCTGCTGTTTATCGGAGCCTCACTCTGGGGGGTTAAAGCGATTGAAGCCAGGTTCGCCCGGCTGGCGCGGGAGCGGGAGCTGCGCGGCCAAGCGCCGCTACAGCACAAATAATTCACGGACCTCCTCCTCCTCTGTAACGCCTCTCTCGCCGGTATGAAGCCAGCTGTTGGTGACCGCATTGTAACGGTAATCCAGGCTCCATTCAGCAATATTGCTGACGACAGAATGTACGGCGAAGACCATATGCTCCACCTCCCGGTCCGTCATGATCGGGTGCAGGGACAGGCGGACCCACCCTGGCTTCAGCGACTGGTCCCCGGCATGGATCGCCTGGATGAACGCCTGGGATTGCGCCGGGTTCAGCCCGAGCAGCTGATGGCCGTACGGACCGGCGCAGGAGCAGCCGCCGCGTGCCTGAATGCCGAAGCGGTCATTCAGCAGCCGTACCGCGAGATTGTAATGAATCTCCTTCAGCGTGAAGGAGACAATGCCATGCCGCTTGCGGTGTGTGCCCTCCAGCACGGAGCATCCGGGAATCTGTGCCAGCCCCGAGAGCAGCTTCCGGCACAGCTCCTGTTCGCGGACGATCATATATTGTCCGGTTCCGTTCATCTGCTCCTTCAGCTTCACGCAGAGGGCGGTGCGGATCGCCTGCAGGAAGCCGGGGGTGCCCCCGTCTTCGCGCACCTCAACATCATCGATGTAGCGGCGTCCGCCCCAGCGGTTCACCCATACCACGGTGCCGCCGCCGGGCTCATCCGGCAGCCGGCCGTTGCTGAGCGCGGTGTCGAACAGCAGCACACCGCCGGTTCCCGGGCCGCCGAGGAATTTATGCGGCGAGAAGAAGATGGCATCCAGCTTCTCCTGCGGGGCTGCCGGATGCATATTGATCTCCTGATAAGGGGCGCTGGCTGCGAAATCCACGAAGCATACCCCTCCATGCCGGTGCATGAGCGAAGCAAGCTGATGATACGGGGTCTCGATGCCGGTGACATTGGAGCAGGCGGTGAAGGAACCGATCTTGAAGCGGCGGTTCCGGTAGATCGTCAGCAGCTCCCCGAGCCGCTGCAGGTCTACCTCTCCACCCGGCCCGGAGGGGACAGTAACCACATCGCCGAAGCTCTCCTGCCAGGGCAGCAGATTGGAATGATGCTCCATATGGCTGACGAAGATGACCGGGCGCTCCTCCGGTGCGCAGAGGGTTTCCTGCTTCAGCCATTCCGGCAGCTTCAGGCCCATGATCCGCAGCAGCTTGTTCACCGCGCCGGTGGTGCCGTTGCCGCAGAAGAGCAAGGCATCTGCGGGGGCGGCATTCACATGCTGCCGGATGATGCTCCGCGCTTCATGGTAAGCCAGGGTCATGGTCAGCCCCGTGGTGTTGGAGTCGGTATGCGGATTGCTGACATAGGGGCCGAAGCTCTCTTGTATTTTGCGCTCAATCGGCTCATACAGCCGGCCGCTGGCCGTCCAGTCGGCGTACAGCAGCGGCTGCCGTCCGTAGGGGGTGGAGATCAGATGGCGGCTGCCGACAGTGTGCTCACGGAATGCCGCGAAATGCTCTTGCAGTGAAGACGGCGCCTCTGCCGCAGCGGCGCGGTGGATACTCAGCACGGACAATCCCTCCAGGCAATGAATGCTCTATCATTTGAGACGGATTCCGGCAGGCGCTGGTGCTCCGCAAGGCAAGTATCGTGTGAGTCGTGTAGCCTGCGCGTGCCCGCCGGACGTAACCGGTCCGTCTTCGTCTGCCTCAGTATATGCCCGGTGATGTAATTAGGTTAAAGCCCAGGGCCATCAGATGAAGAGCTGGATATCGCTCTCCAGCGCATCCTTCAGATACGCGGCAGCATCGATAATCTCCACCTCGGGAAGCAGCTCCTCCGGCTTGAAGCCCATGATCTCCACCGAGAGCTTGCAGGCGTAGAACTTGATGTTCTTTTTGCGCGCCCCCTTCAGGAAATGGATCAGCTTCGGTGCTCCCTGATCCTCCATCATCTCCTCCAGCATCAGCTTGCCAAGCCCGCTGAAGTTCATCCGCGAGAGCGGCAGCTGCTCCGGTCCCTTGGGTGTAATGACATCCATCAGCTTCTCGTAGATACTCTTATCCTCCAGCGTCATAGTCTCCGGGTCCCGGACCAGAAACAGCCCCCAGAACGAGAAGAACATCGTAACCTCCACCTCAATATCCCTGGCCGCATTCGCCAGAATCAGCCCGGCCATCGCCTTGTCATACTCCCCGCTGAACATCAGCAGATTCAGTTTTTTGCCCATTCATCAGCCCTCCATCGGTATCCATAGAATGTCATTAGTATGGTTAGGGAGAGGGAAAGTATGCCTGCCGCCCGGCCGGAAGACACAGAAAAGGCCCCCTGACGGGAGCCTGAAATGTACATATTGTGCTGGCATGCAGGCGTACCGTATGCCTTAATGCTCATCCCGATGCTCAGACTCAGCCTGGCGGGCGTTGTCATAGCGGCGGGCGGACAGCCAGATGCTGCCGGTGAACAGGACGATCAGGCCGAGGATAATGCCGAAGCGCCAGTCCCCGGCCTTGAAGTTGAGCTGAAGAACGGTAAGCACCAGGGCGACCTGGGTCCAGACGAGGGTGCGTTTGCGGAAGGCGGTAATGTCTCCGGCCATCTTCGGCATGCCGCGGATAATCCGGTACGCCAGGAGGGCGAGGATCAGCGCAAACAGGGCGGTGCCGGCCATTTCGCCGGTAGTTAATCTATTCATGGTCTCAGAATCCTTTCGGGTTAACATCGGAATTAAGCTAATTATAACGATCGCCATACCCGCGTGCAAAGCATCCTGACAGCTTCAGGAGGCCAGCTTACGGATCTCATCGGCAGGCAGCGGAGGGAAGAACAGGAATCCCTGGATATGCGGGCAATTATGCTGCACCAGGAAGGCCAGCTGCTCCGGCGTCTCGACCCCTTCGGCAATCAGGTCATAGCCAAGCTGGGAGGCGACGAAGACGATGGATTTGATGATAGTCTCATCAATGGAGCTGACGCCGATGCCTGTGATGAAGGTGCGGTCAATCTTGATTTTGTTCACTGGAAAATGCTTCAGGTAATTCAGCGAAGAATATTTCGTGCCGAAATCATCGATGGAGACGATGATCCCGTGATCGCGCATCTGCTGCAGCAATGGATAATGCTCCTCCAGCAGCGCGGTGCTCTCTGTAATCTCGAATTCCAGCACACCGGTATCCAGTCCGTACTCGTCAAGCACGGCGAACAGATTCTCAATCAGGTTACGGTTGTAGAACCAGCTGTTGGAGATATTGATTGAAGTCCGCAGCAGCGGCATCCCCAGGCTGCGCCACTCGCACAGCTGGCGGCACACCTCACGCAGCACCCAGTCGGTCAGCTGGATCATCAGCCCGGCTTCTTCGACTGCGGTGATGAACGTCCCTGGTCCAATTAGCCCCTTCTCGGGGTGATTCCAGCGGATCAGCGCCTCTATCCCGATCATTTCTCCTGTGATAGCGTTGATCTGAGGCTGATAGTAGAGCACGAACTCTTCCCGCTCCAGCGCGGAGTGCAGGTATTTGGCGATCATCGTCTTCTGCTCCAGCTTCTCGCGCAGCCCCCAGTCGAAGATGAAGTAATTGACGTCCTCTTGTGACTTAGCCTGGTACATTGACATATCAGCGAATTTCAGCAGATCGTCTGTATTCTGCGAGTGTTCGGGGTACAGGGAGATGCCGATACTGGTCGACAGGCTCAGATGTGCTCCCGAGATCAGGAGGGTCTGTGAGATCAGCATGCTGATCCGACCAGCGATCACAGGAATATCCGTGTGCGGCAGCCCCGCGAAGATCATCACGAATTCATCTCCGCCGGTACGGGCGAACAGCTTGAAGGGCAGGCTCCCGGATTTGAGCCGTCCGGCCAGGGTTTTGATCACCTGGTCCCCTATAGAATGTCCGAGAGTATCATTAATCTCCTTGAACCGGTTCAGGTCGAAAAAGAATAAGGTATAGGTCTGCGTCGGCTCCGAGCTCTGCAGCAGACGCTCAAATTCATCCATGAAGAAGCGCCGGTTGGGGATCTCTGTCAGGCTGTCGTAATGGGCAAGCTTCTCATAGAGACGCTTGGAAATACGCAGGTCGCGGGTCCGGATGCTGACCAACCGCTCCAGTTCACGGTTGAAGCGGCTCTGATACCAGAAGATATATAGAATGAAGGCAATCACCAGCAGAAAAGCAATATCAATCCACAGCACGCTGAGCAGCACCTGCCATTTCTTGTGGGAGGGCAGGGAAATCCCCATCAGCCAGTGCTGATTGTAGGTGTTGACGGGAACAGTGAGCCGGGGGTCCGACGCACTGGATTCATTGCCAAACAGGAAGGTATGATCCTTGGTAGTGACATAGATATTACTATCCTTATACACAAGCTGGTTAATGATATTATCAATCTTTACGGTGACGGAGACGATGCCCTCCAGAGAGTTATCCTTATAGATAGCCTGCCGGATCACCATGCCATAGCCGCCCTGGGCAAGTGTGCGCGGACCGTCTACTGTAATGCTGCGGGAACGGAGCGTTTCTTGGATCATGCCGGGAGAGGCCAGGGAGGAATCCAGCAGCAGGCTTCTGCCTAGCAGTGACGAATTGCCTTCAAGCGGGTAGAGGTAGCGGATCAGACCATCCGGAGCGATCATGATATTCGTGACGTTGCTGGTGTTCTTGGCGTGTGCGGTGACCAGGTAGCTTTGGATGAGTGCAGGATCGGCATCGAAGCCGACAGTTTGGATAAAGGAGCTGACCCCTTTCACAATGGCCACCCGTTCTTCGATGTTCGAGGCCAGCGTAACCGCCTGTGAGGCCAGATCCGCCTTCTCGGCTCTATATTCCCGGGCCAGGGAAACGGAATAGTAATAGAACAGGCAGAGCTGCAGGACGATGATGAAGCCGATGATGATGCTTAAAGGCTTTTTACTAAGGAAAGCCATGGATTGCCCCCGATACCGGAAAAATAAAAGCCGTAGATGTCAAAGCGTATAATAAGCGGTTCCTAGACCGCAGGGAAATGTCGATAAATGTCGCTTGGGTATCTATAGCATGTCATTATTATCGTGTTTGCGCAAGGGAATTCCTAACAAAACCAGGCTGAATCTAAAAACGGATAAACACCGTCTGCATAAAAGGGCAGTAAGCATTTATCCGAGTTTTTTGACAGAGGGCATGGCCCTGCCCGGCTGGAAGCCGGAGCTATTTTTTGAAGATGCCCAGCGGGGCACCAATCGGCAGGAAGGTACGTCCGAAGTGGGCGTTGAGCACAGATGCGCCGCAGCCGTATAGGGATACGATACCGATCGCCATTTCCGATACGGCAGCCAGCTTGTGGAAGAATTCCGCAGCGACGCCGAAGGCATCCATCGAGAGTCCGAGGAACAGGAAGTCAATCAGGATGAAGATAATGAGCAGTACGCGGTTCGCCTCAACGGCGCCGAGCGTCATGAAGAGTGTGAACACAAGATATCCTGCAAAAACAAATCCCAGCTGCTTGGGGTCAACGCCCTCTGCCAGCACTGCACCGAATACACCGAGCTTGATCAGCCAGCTTGCTCCCATGCCGAACCAGAAGAACGCATAGGCGCCGAAGGCAGTCATGCCGAAGGTATTGTTGTGCTTGGCATCCTGGATGGATGCGAATAGCTGGGCGAAGGCTCCGAGGAAGATGGCCCATGGAATAGCATAGCTGAGACCTGTTGTAATTTCGAGCTTTTGTGAAGAAGCGACCAGGGTGACGATGGCCAGTCCGAATAGGCCGATGGCGCTGGGGTCGGCGGTAACGATTTTGACGGACTGTGCGGTGTGCGGTTGCGCTGACATAACAATGAAAGCCTCCAATTTTCATAAGTGTTCGCATAGGATAACAGCACCCTGGATCGGGTGCTGTTATCAGCCTGCCTATCATATCATATCGCTAGTAGCTTGCCTATAAAAGAAGTCTCTTATCGTCCGGTGTAATAATTACCTTGCTCCAGAAAAGAATACAGCGCCTGGGCCTGAAGCGGCCGGCTGATATAGTAACCCTGAAGCTCGTCGCTGCCCAGCTCCCGCAGCATATCGAATTGCTCTCTATGCTCGATGCCTTCCGAGACTACACGCAGCCCCAGATTATGGCTCAGCTCGATAATCGCCTTGACCAGCACATCCCCTTGGGCCTCCCGTGACATCTCGGAGATGAAGGAGCGGTCAATCTTGATCACATCGACCGGGAAGCGCCGCAGATAGCTGAGGGAGGAGAAGCCTGTACCGAAATCATCCAGTGAGATCCGGAACCCGTGGGCCCGAAGCTGCTGCAGCGACAGGAAGATGCCGTCGCCGGAGACAAGCACGCTCTCCGTGATTTCCAGCTCCAGGCTGGAGGCCGGCAGCTCATATTCATCCAGCAGCTCTAAGAGCAGCTCCAGCAGACCCGGCTGCATGAGCTGCAGCGCGGAGATGTTCACTGCTGCGGTGAGCTCAAGCCCCCGGCTGCGGAAATCGCGCATATCAGAGCACACCTGGCGCAGCACCCAGCTGCCGATGCCGACGATAGAGCCGCTGCTCTCCGCCAGCGGAATGAATTCGGCCGGTGAGATATTGCCGTAAGCAGGACTGGTCCAACGCAGCAGGGCCTCCACCTTGGATACCTGCAGCTGTCCCGTGCGGAGGATCGGCTGGTAGTGCACTTCGAACTCGTTCCCGGCGGCAGCCGAGAGAAGCTGCTGGGCCAGCACCTTTTTGCGCCGGATGCCTGCTTCCAGATCCTCTGAATACTGAAAAATATTATTGCGGCCGGTCTCCTTGACATGAAACATGGCCAGGTCCGCCTGCTTGACCAGATAATCGGCGTCTTCCCCGTTCTGCGGATAAATACTGATGCCGATGCTGGCGGTATTATATAGAAGATGTCCCTTGATCCGGTGCGGCATGGACAGGGCTTCCTGGATCCGGGAGAGCTGCCGGGCAATGCTGCCTTCATCAGGCACATCGTAGAGCAGAATGGTAAATTCATCACCGCCGAGCCGGGAGACCACATCATGCTTGCCGACAACCTGTGTGATGCGGAACGCAGTCTCCTTCAGGATAGCATCGCCGAAGTCATGGCCGAGGGTATCGTTCACCGTCTTGAAATGATCCAGATCAATGAAGACCAGCACGATCTGGCGTTCACTGCCCTTGACGGCGGCAATCGCTTCATTTAATTTGTCGAAAAACAGGGAGCGGTTGGGCAGCCGGGTCAGCGGGTCCAGCATCGATTGCTGCCGCAGCTCGTCCTGGGTCTGCTCCAGCGAATCAATCATCCGGTTGAATTCGACCTCAACCTCGCTGAATTCATCCTGCCCGGAGCTGGGAATCCGGATCGACAGATCCTTGCTGCTGCCGATTCTACGGATGTTGCGGACCAGAGAAGACATTCTTCTCAGGATGAACCGGTTCACGAAGAGGAGGCTTGCGCCCAGCATTACCATAATGGAGATAGAATAGAATATACGGAAGGTGGAGAGCGATTTGAGCCCGCTGTTGTAGAACTGGCGGGGTTCCTTCAGGGTGAGAACCATTCCGGGATCGCCGAACAGATCGTCTAGTACTGTATGAATGCACATCTGCCCGTCTGAGACAGGGCTGGTCCATACGCGCTGGCCTCCGCTGTCCGCAAGCAGGGGGGTGGTGAGGCGCGACATCTCCATCGTGGATAGGGTATCCTCCCAGATCTGCGCGATCTCGTCCTGGTGCAGCATCCGTCCGGCAATGGCTGTTCCGATGACCGGCTTGTCTCTGCCGCTGTTAAGAATAGGGGCAAGGGTAATTAGCATAGTGCCCTTGTCCAGATTAATGAAGCCGCTCCGGCTCTCGCCGGTAGCTTGCGGCACAGGCAGACGGCTTCGGATCAGCTTCATTAGCGTTAGCTGCTCCTGGGTTAACGGGGTGACTATTCCTGCCGGCAGATCATAAGTGCCGCCATACAGTGGTTGTCCGTCCAGATCAAGCAGGGCAATCATATCGAAATGATTCATTGGATCAGCAGCCGGTTCAAGACTGCTGCGGATGAAGGCGGCAGTCGTACTGCCGGAGTCAGCAGAGCCGGTAGCCGCTGCGCTCTCCATGAACCGGTAGGTTTCATCACGGACAGCAATATCAAGGAGTCCTGTTCTCAGCTTCTCCAGCTCTTGATGATAAGCAGCGGTAGCCTTGCTCAGGTTGCGCTCCAGCTCTGCCTCATCCAGCTTCTCGAAGCGGTTCAGCAGAATCAGGTGAAGCATCAGATAGGTGGCACCAATGCCGAGGATAGCGATAAAACTAATGAAGATGATTATTTTTTTGCGGAGTTTCATCTGATCCCCTTCATTATTTAAGATTTAATAGGAAATAAGTACCATCGATTATAGTGTACCACGATTAGGGAATATTTTGCAGCGTAAATCTGCCCGAAGTGTCGAATTTTGATGTATAATAATTTAATGATAATAATTATCAAATAATAATAAAAGGAGATCATTCTTGGCATGATGGAGAAGTGGACCCTATTTAAGAAAGCCTCACGGTTTGGAGTGATTCCTGTTATGCTCATACCGGTTATCCTGGGAACGGCCGGGGCCTATGTATGGCAGGGAGTATTCCATCCGTTTTTATTTGTAATAACGTTCATTGGAGCGGCGGCTGCGCATTTATTCTCCAATATGGTAAATGACTTGTGGGATTTCCGCAACGGAACCGATACAGAGGCCCAGCATACTCCTGGAGCTATCTCCACGAACTCCGGGTTCCTGTCCGGGGGCATCATGCGTGAGTCGTTGTTTGCCCTCTTGACCTGGGGGCTGCTGGCCGTTGCGGCTGGCTGCGGCCTGCTGCTCAGCCTGTACAGCGGCTGGGAGATTCTCTGGTTTGTGGCCGGAGGGGCGCTGATCGCTTATTTCTATGTGGCGCCGCCGCTGCGGTTCGGATACCGGGGCAAGGGCTACAGCGAGCTTGCCATCTTCCTGGCCTTTGGACTCATGCCGGTGCTGGGCGCTTATTTCGTTCAGACCGGAGCGTTCAGCCTGAAGCCGGTGCTGCTGTCGCTGCCAAGCGGGCTGCTCACTACCCTGCTGCTGTTCAATCATCACTTTCTGCACTGGAGAGCTGACAAGCAGGCCGGCAAGCTTACACTGGTCGTGGTATGGGGGGAGCGCAGAGCGCTGGTGTTCTCTCAGGTGCTGCTCTATATCTCTTATGCCTCACTGATTGCGTGTGTGCTGCTTCATATCTTGCCGGTATATGCGCTGCTCGCTCTGCTGACAGCTATTGCCCCGATTCGGATCTACCGCAGCCTCCAGCCGGAGAATCCTTCTGAAGCCTATCTGCCGCTTATGGGCGCTTCACAACGCGCATCGGTACGCTGCGGGGCGGTCATGACGGTGGCGCTGCTGATCCAGGGGCTATTTTAAAATATAAGAAATGGATAGGCTACTACAGTACAGAAAGCGGGAGAATTCATGGACAAGCAACAGCCAGAGAACGAAGGTATGCCTGCTGTACAGGGCAAGCAAACGGTGATCGGGGATTTCCATACGATTCTGGAGGAAGGAAAGGTCTGGCAGACGGGCGGCTTCAAGCTGCCGGACGGCTCGTTCTGGGCGTATCGTGAGCCGGAAGCGGTGGTGATCGTGCGTAATGATCATCTATACGTGCGGGCTCAGCTGAGCCGCCGTCATGATCAGGTGCAGATTCTGGATAATGCCAAGCATATGTACTATTCGGCCCAGCCGGTAGAGGTTCCGGAGGAAGGCGAAGTCCGCTTCGAGCTCCAGATCCGCGCCCGCACGCAGGGCACGGCTCCGGGGGATCTGTATGACGGCTATGTGTCGCTGAATCTGCTGGATTTCACCACAGGCGCGGCGCTTGATTTCTTCGCGGGTAACGATAAATATGCGAGTGTGTACGGCATCCTTCCGTTCCCCGGGGTAACCGTACCCGAGACGGGGGGAACCAAATACTTCTGTATTTTCAAGGAGGATACGGACTTCAAGCCGCGTGAATTCAACACGTACGCCATCACCTACCACCGGGGCAATAATGAGGCTGTCTTCTATGTGAATGGGAATGAGGTGCGGCGCGAGCGGAATGTGCCTGTGAAGTTCAACAGCTTCACCATTGCCCTGGGCATCATGACGGAGAAGGACCTGACCCCGGAAGGCAGCGTGTCGGCGCACGGACAGACAGTGATCGCTGAATGGTCGCCGGTTACCATTACAACCACCGCACAGTAACGTGCCCATATGACTGATAAGGATGAATGGCCGTGAATATAAGAACTTTCTTCAAGTTTGTCGAGTTGCCGACCAAGGTGGCAAGTATGCTCCCGCTGCTGCTGGGGACGTTGTATGCCCTGTACCGGTTCGAGGACTTCTATATCCTGCGCTTCGTGCTGATGCTGGTGTCTCTCTTAAGCTTTGATATGGCAACAACAGCGATCAACAACTATTATGATTTCAAAAAGGCCGCCAAAACCCATGGCTACGGGTATGAGACCCATAATCCGATTGTCCGCTTCAAGCTGAAGGAGTCTACGGTGGTGGCGCTGATCGTCATTCTCCTGGTGCTGGCGGCAGGCGGGGGCATTGCCCTGGTATTCCAGACCGGACTGCTGGTGTTCCTGCTCGGGGGACTGTCCTTCCTGATCGGTATTCTGTACTCCTTCGGACCGATCCCCATCTCGCGGATGCCGCTCGGTGAGCTGTTCTCCGGGCTGTTCATGGGGTTCGTCATTATTTTCATCTCGGCCTATATTCATTCGGATCAGGCAGTGGTCACGCTGCTGCTGAAGGGCGAATGGATCAGCCTGCATATCAATTTCCTTGAGGTACTGTATCTGTTCTGGTTCTCCGTCCCGGCGATTCTGGGCATTGCCGGAATTATGCTGGCGAACAATATTTGCGATATTGAGGATGATATCGAGAACCGCAGATACACGCTGCCGGTGTACATCGGTCGGGAGAATGCACTGCTGCTGTGGAGGCTGCTCTATTATGTGTCTTTTGCCGATCTGATTGTGCTGGTGCTGCTCGGGGTCCATCCGGTCCTGGTCCTGCTGCTCCTGCTGACCCTGATTCCGCTGTGCCGCAATATTGCACGCTTCTATCAGGAGCAGCATAAAGGCACGACCTTCATTCTGGCGGTGAAGAATTTCGTGCTGATGAGTGCGGCAAGAATCCTTGTGCTGGGTATAGCTGTTATATGGGTTACACTAAGATAAGGAAGGTGATAACTTTGGCAGAGAAGCTTCGCTGGGGAATAATGGGCTGCGCGCAGATCGCTACAGGCTCGGTAATGCCGGCTATCCAGGAGTCCGAGACCGGGGTGATCCGGGCGGTGGCCAGCCGGGGACTCACGAAGAGCAGCAGCGTAGCCGCCGAATTCGGCATTGAGCAGGCTTACGGCAGCTATGAAGAGCTGCTTGCGGACCCGGAGGTGGATGCCGTCTACATTCCGCTTCCGAATCATCTGCACTGTGAATGGGTGATCCGCGCGGCTGAAGCCGGTAAGCATATCCTATGCGAGAAGCCGATTGCGCTGAACAGCCGTGAGGCGGGCGAGATGGTAGAGGCCTGCCGGAAGGCGGGCGTTCACTTGGCGGAGGCTTATATGTACCGCCATCATCCGCGCATCAATGAGCTGCAGGTGATTATCGCCAGCGGCGAGATCGGTGCAGTGCGTACCATCCGCGGCACGTTCACTTACAACGATGCTACGGATACCTCCAACATCCGCTTCAATGCTGCCTGGGGAGGCGGATCGCTCTACGATGTCGGCTGCTATCCGCTTACGGCCGCGCGGATGCTGTTCGGTACAGAGCCGGAGGCCGTAACCGTGCACGCGCTGTTCTCGCCGGAGCATGACAATGTAGATATGGTGGCCTCCGGGCTGGTGGAGTTCCCCGGCGGGAAGAGCCTGATCTTCGACTGCGGGATGTGGGCCTACAACCGCCAGCTGCTGGAGGTGCTCGGTACGCAGGGGCGGATCGAGATTCCGATGCCGTTCAATGCGAGATTCGATGATGCAGAGTTCTTCGTATACGGCGGCGGTGAGCCCCGGCGTGTCGCAGCCGTCGGAGCCAACCCTTACGTCCAGCAGGCCGACCATTTCGCCAGGGCAGTCTTCAGCGGCAAGCCATGGATTGCGGAGGAGGACCCGCTGCTGAATATGAGGCTGATCGAGAGCTGTCTGGAATCTGCCCGGAGGCGTGAGCGGATCCGCTTGGGGTAATTATTTGAGTTCATTTTCATAAACAGCGCCAAAAAGCAGCGATTCTTCCAACCACGGAGGAATTGCTGCTTTTTGGTGTCTTTATATATCAGCAACCCCGGCTGTAGCTGCCGCCGTGCAGACTAAGGCCAGCGCAGCCCCAGCACTGGTGGTTCAAGCCGGACCGGCAGATTACAAACGCAAAGCTGTCTACGAGAGCACAGGCGGCGCAGGTCATTTATAATTTGCTGGTGCAATAGCAGCGCTTCCTCAGCAGCATAGCAAGTTCATCAAGGGGCTATCCCATACTAGCGGAGACAGGCCTCTATCTTCAAAAGCGGAAAGCAAATCGACCTCAAGCGTCACTTTTTTGATACCGCGAAGCAGAAAACGCCAGAAGCCCCGGTCGTCAAAGATGGCGTCGTCCAGCCGATGGACAGAAGCATTTACGACACGAACGAGGTGATGCTCTTGAATATCTTCTTCGAGATCCATTGGCAAGCAAAGTGGGTCCATGGTGTATATCCCGCTTAAACAGCGGAGAGAACGAAATGATTGTGGAAAAGCGGCAGCGGTCGCCTTGGCCTCCGGATTTTCACCGTTAAGGGGAATGGAAAAAAATTCTTACGAGCACAGCGATTGTAACAACGTTTCGTTCGCGGAGCGTCCTCACCGAGCGCAAACGTCCATCCAACTCCAAAACAAGGGAGTGTCCCAGCCATTGCATGGCTTATGGGACACCCCTTTTGCTGTTTTTCGGGTCGATGCAGAATTCCCGCTGCGATAAATCACAGGAATCAAGTGCTAAAATTTGCTAGAATAGGGTTAATGGTGCTTTCTACTGCTTGAAGGGAAAATGTGCTTACCGAAGGGGGAGAGACGTCAATGGGCTTAACGGAAGAGCCGGTGATCTCAATTGAGGGCTTGTGGATGAATTACAGTGACCGGATGGTGCTGCGGGGGATTGATTTGAAGGTATACCGCGGGCAGATTATCGGATATATCGGACCCAATGGGGCCGGTAAAAGCACGACAGTCAAGATTATGCTCGGGCTGGTGGAGGGATATAACGGAACGATACGGATTTTTGGCAGGGATATCTCGGACGGGGATACAGCTTACAAAAGAAGGATCGGCTACGTACCTGAGGTGGCAGAGCTGTATGACAGCCTGACAGCGCGGGAGTATCTGACCTTCACTGGTGAACTGTATGGACTGAAGCAGGCAGATGCCGATGATAAGGCGCGGAAGCTGATGGGGCTGCTGGGTATGGAGAAGGCTTACGATATGCGGATTGCCTCGTACTCCAAGGGAATGAAGCAGAAGGTGCTGCTGATTGCCAGCATGCTGCACGACCCGGATATTCTGTTCCTGGATGAGCCGCTCAGCGGACTGGATGCCAACAGTGTCATGGTGGTTAAGGAGATATTCGCCACGCTTGCCGCCAGGGGTAAGACGATCTTTTATTCCTCGCATATTATGGATGTGGTCGAGCGGATCAGCAGCCGGATCATCCTGCTGGACGGAGGAGATATTGTCGCAGACGGAACCTTCACACAGCTGCGTGAGCAGAGCCGGGAGGGGTCGCTGGAGGAGATTTTCAATCAGCTGACCGGGTTCGATCAATACAGGGATATTGCAAGTGAGTTCGTAGCCGTGATAGGCGAGGGTGCGGCGCATGAATGAATTCCGGATTCTGAAGCTGCTTGACCGGCTACAGTGGATCTTTAAGGGACTGAGAGTCGATTATGCGCTCATGCGCCGCATTCTTCAGGTCAAGCTGATGATGGATGGCAGACGGACGCCTACCCTGTTCTCCGGGTCGCAGAATTCCAAGCTCGAGATGGAGGGCTCGCCCTTCAGAGTTCAGTGGCTCTATCTGCTGCTGGGGCTGATGCTGATCGCTATGGTCGCACCCAGAGATCATCATATGCTGATGATGAGTTTGCTGTTCAGTATAGTGATGTTCCTAATCACCACGACGCTGATCTCGGATTTCTCGACGGTAATGCTGGATTTACGTGACAAGAACATCCTCTTCTCCAAGCCGGTGGACCGCCGCACCTTGAACATGGCCAAGAGCTTACATATTCTGATCTATCTGCTGACCTTAACGCTGACCTTCACTGGTCCTTCACTGCTGTTCTCTCTATTCCGGCACGGGCCGGGCTTCTTCTTTGTGTACGCGGCTGAGATTCTGCTGATGGACGGATTCATTCTGGTATTCACTGCGCTAATCTATCTGCTGATTCTGAGGTTCTTTGACGGGGAAAAGCTCAAGGACATTATCAACTACGTACAGATTGTCCTGTCTGTGGCGGTAACTGTCGGTGCCCAGCTGGTAAGCCGGATATTCAATCTATCGGAGCTGGGCCTAGATTTCATTCCCGCTTGGTGGCATTTCCTGCTGGCGCCAGTCTGGTTCGGAGCGCCGTTCGAACTGCTGGGCGGCGGAACAGGCAGCCGCCCAGTGATTATTCTGACAGCGCTCTCTGTGGTGGTGCCTGCCGTAATGTTCGCGGCTTACATCCGGCTAATGCCGGTATTTGAACGCAGCCTTCAGAAGCTGGCTGAGCATGGCGCAGAGGGCCGGGATAGCGGGCGGCTTGCCCGGGTGCTGTCGGAGAGCGTGTGCCGGAACAAAGCGGAGGCCATGTTCTTCCGTTTCACCTGGTCGATGATGAAGAATGAACGCGAGTTCAAGCTCCGGGTATATCCGACCATCGGCTTCTCGCTGATCTTTCCCTTTATCTTCATCTTCAATCAGGTGTGGAGCGGCGATCTGGCCGGGATCAGAAGCTCCAAGTCCTTTCTGTTTATCTATTACAGCGCGCTGCTGCTGATGACAGTCGTGCAGATGGTCCGTTACTCGGCCAGCTATAAGGGGGCATGGATCTATCAGGTAATTCCTTTGCCGGGCAAGGGGCTGGTCTACCGGGGAATGCTGAAGGCAGCGGTCGTGAAGCTGCTGGTGCCGCTCTTTTTGCTGGAGGCGGCGGTGTTCATTGCTCTCTTAGGCTCCTGGATTATTGCAGATATGGCAGTTGTCCTGCTGGCTCTATTGCTGTATGCCGTGATTTGTTTCCTTACGTTCCCGAAGGCGCTTCCGTTCTCAGAGAAGTATGAGGCGGCGCAGCGGAAGGAATTCACCGGCAGTGCCTTTGTGCAGTTGTTCATTCTGGGGGGGCTTGCCGGAGTGCACTATGTCTTCACCCTGATTCCTGCAGGAATCTACATCTACATGGTAATTCTGGTAGCTGCAAATGCCTGGATTTGGCGCAGGGCCTTCCTGCCAGACACCTCCCGGGACAACGGATTTCCAACCCTCCGCGCAGGCGGCTGAGGACAAATATGGACAATTTTTGCCGGCGTTCGAAAAAGGCTCCAAGTTCCATTATTTACTTAGACAGCCCGGTAAATACAAGGTAAAATACAGCTAAAGTTAGTTTTCAGAGAATACCTGTAATCATTATATACTCTTCCATTTATCCGCTATTCGTATATTGATTTTTAACTTAAGATAGACGCTGAAACGACGCTGATACTATAACCAGTGAAGAGGTCAACTATGGATCAAATGGGAATCCACTATAATATCTGGATTGTTTTACTATCCTATGCGCTTGCTGCCGTTGCAGCGTATTCCGCGCTTAATCTGATTTCGCAGGTTTCCCATTCCGCGGGCCGGGTCAGACGTCTCTGGCTGCTCTCGGGTGCCGGTGTGCTTGGCGGCGGGATCTGGGCCATGCATTTTATCGGCATTATGGCCAGCCGGCTGCCGTTCAAGGTCAGCTACCATCCGGTGATGGCTGCAGTATCTCTCCTCATTATTATGTCCTCCTGTTATGCAACTCTGCAGATGGTTACGGCTCCCCGCCAGAGAAGCTGGCGGCTTCTTGCGGGCGGCGGCATACTCGGCAGCGGCATATCGTTCATGCATTATGCCGGAATGTCCTCCATGGAGATGGAGGACAAGATTCATTACAGGGCAATGGACCAGGCTGTATCGGTACTGATCGCCCTTGCCGCTTCCTACATCGGCATTCTAATGTTCCGCAGATTCAAGGATCATACGGGCTTCAGCCGCTGGAAGCTGTATTCGGCATTATTCATCGCTCTGGCGGTTACCGGTATGCATTATACGAGTCTGAGAGCAAGCGACCTGCATAATTACAGCTGGCAGGCATCTGCCCCGATACTGATGGAGACCGATGTGGTTCTGCTGACAGGGATTTCACTGGTTACCCTGTTCGTGCTGGCGATCTCCGGCGGGACTGTGTTTCTGGACAGAGATGTACTGGAGCGCATGGCCTATCATGACCCGCTCACCGAGCTGCCGAACCGGCATGGTCTGGAGCGCTACTTCAAGGATGATTTCTTCGGCGGGGTCTCCGGCGCCGTGTTTTTTGTTGATCTGGACCGCTTCAAATCGATTAATGATACGCTTGGGCACGATATTGGAGACTTGCTGCTGTGTGAGGTATCTGCCAGGCTGACCTGCTGTGTGGGCGGGAAGGGGAAGGTGTTCCGGCTTGGCGGGGATGAATTCCTGATTGCTATGCCGGATTGCACCGCCGCGGCAGCGGAGGAAGTGGCACAGCATATCCTCCAGGAGCTCAAGAAGGCTTACAGTATTGAAGGTAACGAATTGTACGTAACTGCGAGTGTGGGAATCAGCATGACTCCGGCGCACGGCACCGACCGTTCGGCGTTAATGAAGGCAGCTGATACGGCGCTCTATACCTCCAAGGATTCGGGCAAGAATAAATTCAGTGTGTTCGATCTGGAGATGAACCGTCATCAGGTCCGGCGGATGCTACTTGAGAAGGATCTGCGCAAGGCGCTGGCCCGCTCGGAATTCATGGTGGTCTACCAGCCCAAATGGGATTCGCTGCTGAATGTCACCGTGGGGCTTGAAGCGCTGCTGCGCTGGAGACATCCGGAGCATGGCGTCATCTCTCCGGGAGAGTTCATTCCGATCGCCGAGGAGACCGGCCTGATTGTTCCTATTACATACTGGATGCTGCATGAGGTGTGCGGACAGAATATGCTCTGGCATCAGGCGAAGGTCGCCAGTGTAGCAGTCTCGATTAATATGTCGGCGCGGATGTTTGAAGGCGGATGCCTGTATGAGGTAGTGGAAGAGGCTTTGTCGCGTTCAGGCCTTGCGCCGCATTTCCTTGAACTTGAGATTACTGAGTCGATTGCAATGAACAATATGGAAGAGACGGTTGCCCAGCTCTCCAAGCTGCGGGATCTCGGTGTGCGGGTATCCCTGGATGATTTCGGAACCGGTTTCTCTTCCCTCGGCAATCTGGATGAGATTCCAGTGAACACCCTGAAGATCGATCAGGTCTTCATCCGGAAGAGCAAGATGCATTCCAAGAAAGCGATCATCAGCAACATCATTGCCATTGCCAGCAATCTGAACATGGAGGTTGTGGCCGAGGGCGTGGAGACTACGGAGCAGATTGAGCTGCTGCAATCACTGGGCTGCCGGGTAATGCAGGGCTTCTACTACGGGCGTCCGATGCCGGTTAATGAATTAGGACAATGGTTTATTGAGAATACGGCATAATGTTCCTGGGTGCTGTTGCACAAAAACCAGCTAATGGTATGTCAAGTCGAGCTTTTGAAGAACGTGTACATTTGATATACTGTAAAAAAGCATATCAAATAAACCTCCACGAAATGGAAGTTTATGGATGAAATCAATTAAAGAGTGTAGGGTTGCCCTTTCTTAAGCATAGCGTACACGTGATGGAGTAACTTGTTGGCGCAAGCGATCACGGCTACTTTGTGGGGCTTTCCTTCACTCTTTTTTCTGTCGTAATACTCCCTGAGACCAGGGTTTATTCCTCGTCGTAATCCGCATGTTACCGCCAAATACATCGCTCGTCGTAGTCGCTTGGAACCCCGTTTCGTGATCTTGTTCTGCGTAGCCACAAACTTCCCTGAACTGAAGACGCTTGGATCGATTCCGGCGTAGGCCACCAGTTGTTTGGGATGGCGAAACTGTGAAGCATCCCCGATTTCCGAAACAATGGCCGTGGCTAACTTTGTTCCGACCCCAGGGATGGATTCCAGAAGCTGAACTTCGTTCAGAGTTTGTGACAGTTCAAGGATCACTTTTTCGAGTTCTGTAAGTTGCTTTTGAAATTCACGAACAAGAGCCAGCAGGCTTCGCAGCGCCATCTCCAGACCATAAGGAACGCGCTGCACGGGATTATCCGCGATTGCGTTCTGTAGTGCTTCTACCTTGCGGTTCATCCAAGTTTCAGAGCGTGAAGCCTGGGTAGCCGCTTTCACCATGCCCATCCAAGCTTCTGGAGTCTGAGCCTTCACCCCTTCTGAAGTGAGACAAGCTTCTAGCAAGTTCAAGGAGGTTTTGGAATATAAGTCTTTAAACACACCCTCGTAACTCGGAAAGATCTGATCTACAAGTGTACGCATGTTCAGTTTGGCTTGAACGTACAAGCTTGTGATAAACTCATGCTCTCGGGTTAAGAACTGTAAGTCCACCAACGCTTCTTTCCGTCCAGGATAGGTAGACCAGTTTTCTTCCTGATAGTACAGCTCCCCTAAATGCCAGGCATCTGATGCGTCCGTTTTGACTTTACGCAAACCAGTTCTTCTTGCTCTCTGTGCCTGCAACGGATTGACGAGAATGACTTCATATCCAGCCTGTTGCAAATAGAACACCAGGATACGATGATAATGTCCGGTGGGTTCTAAAATAACGGCTGGCTTGTGGGTCGTCTTCTGCTCTAATTCCTCCAAGAGTTGTTTTAGCTTTTCAAACCCTTTAGGGGTATGAAGAATTTCTTGGACTCGTCCAAAAGGATAGTTCCGCTTAACAAATGCTTGGGCAACAGATTTTCCTTTGGCTACATCCATGCCAATAACAGGTTTCATCTTCTCCTCCTCATTCGAATTCGCCGGTATTCCCACAATGGTTCCTACTCCACAGCTTCGCTTGTGATACGAGGTCAGGGCCTCAACCAGCTCAAACATGGTAGAAGGGGGCGGTGGGAGAACTGTTTTTAGTACGGGGTTTATCCCCAGAGGCTGTCACGTTCTCCCGGCTGCCTCCATCGTAAAACGGTTATTAAAAAAGGCCAACCAGTAATCTCTGGTTGACCTAATAATACGAAAGGCTGTCCTGGATGTGGAGGGTTGTTCCGCATCAGGGCAGCCTTTTTAGTTACTTAAGAATTGTATGCGAAAAAGCGAATACAATGGGTGCTGCTATGCCGGGGGAAGGGCCCCATGCTCTAAAGCCAGTAACATTTATAGAGAAATCTTGCAAGAAGTGCAAGATTGTTGCCCCATAGGAGCGGTCTATGCTGAAATCCTGCACGAATTGCAACAAATCCAGCGCTAACTTACTCTAAATACCAAAAATCCTGCAAATGATGCAACAATCCTCCATAGCCGGTAACATTTATAGAGAAATCCTGCAAAATGTGCAACAATGCTGCCCCTTACAAGCGGTCGGTGAGAGAAGGCGCGAGCATCCTTCACCCGCAGGGTGATTTTGTCTTGAAGAATGTATGATACTCCGGCCTAAATTTTGAAATTCTCGACCAATACCTGCAGCTTCTCTGCCAGGGAGGAGAGGAATGTAGCGGAGGATTCAACCTCCTGCATGGCCGCAAGCTGTTCCTGGGACGAGGCGGACAAGGTCTCCGCGCCCTCAGCTGTCTGATTGGAGACCGCCACGATCTTCTGGATCGAAGTGACAAGTCCCTCAGAGAGCAGGGCCAGCTCACGGACAGTGGCTGAAATCTGCTGGCTGTGGGAAGACATATCGGAGACGGACGACTCAATCTCGGAGAAGGAATGCCCGGCCGCTATAATCATTTCTTTGCCGTGATGCATCTCTTCCGTGGAGTGCTTCATGGTCTCTCCGGCCTTGTCCATCTGCTGGACAATCAGACTGACCAGCTCGCCGATCTGGCGGGCAGATCCGGCTGAACGTTCAGCCAGCTTGCGTACAGAGCCTGCGACAACGGCGAAGCCACGGCCCTCTTCTCCGGCCCGTGCAGCTTCAATCGCCGCATTGAGGGATAACAGGTTCGTCTCCTCGGCAATACTGGCTATGGTGCCGACAATATTCTCAATCTCTTTGGAATGGCTGCCGAGCGTCTCGATAATGCCGGAAAGATCCGAGATGCTTGCACCCACAATAGCCATCTGTGAAGTAGTCGAGTCCATAGATTCCCGGCCTGTCCGGGCCTTCTGGGAGTTGATGGCTGCCTGGTTCATTGCGCTGTCGGCATTGCCTGCAATTTCGGTAATGAAATGCGACATATCCTGCACGGCCTTGAAGCTGCCCTCCAGATTCTGCAGCTGGGTATGTGCCCCGTCGGCCAGTTCCAGCGTGACATTAACGCTGTGCTCTCCGGCCCGGTTAGTCTCCTGGGCGCTGGCGGACAGCTCCTGGGAGGAGGAGGCAACCAGCATGGACGTATCGTTGACCTGTGTAATCAGGTCACGCAGACTCAGGGTCATCGCATTGAAGTCGCGGGCAAGCTCGCCGATCTCGTCCTTGGCCTTGAAGAGCAGCGGTTCCCGGGTCAGATCTCCTTTGGCTACTGTGTTAACGGATGCGGACAGCTTGGTAAGCGGGCTGACCATCCGGCGGATCAGCAGATAGGCGGCGAGAATCGCAATAATCAGAATGGAGCTGCCGATCAGGAAGGGCTGGGTGATGATATCCATGGTCCGGGATTGAATTAAGGGGCCGTCGAAGTTAATCGCCATTAATGCAATGATGGGTTTGGTAGGGTCATGGTCCTGATAGATGGGGCCGAAGCCGGTTTTGAGGGAGGTGCCCTGATATGTATACACCTTCGAGTAGGCGGAATGCTTCATGGTGGTAATCATTTCTTTATCTTCATCAGAGAAGTAGAAGGGGTCTCCTGCTTTGTATCCCCGTTGTTTGAAGTTTTTGTCAGCGGCCAGTACCTTGCCGTCCAGCGAAAGAATGAAGGCTTCTTTGAAAATAGGCTTGTGATCACTGATCCATCCGATGCGGTCTTCAATCGCAGTCAGCTTGCTGGTATCCCCGGCAGCCAGAGCGGTTATGTCTGCAGGATCAATTAAGCCGGTAGTTATATTGGCGCAGCCTACCAATTCAATGCCTGCAGCTTCATCGATCTGCTTGTAAGCCGCATGATAACCGAAGAAGCCTATGGATGAACCAACCAACAGCAATACAATCAGCATCATCCATGTTAATTTTGTTGCCAATTTCATAACAAATATCACCAGCCCTGACTCTAAAAGATTAAGTGAATTATGGGGTTCACTGCTACGATTATAGCGCATACGCTGCGGTTTGAGCATAAGTCAAAAAAAAAGAATTTTTGTGTCGGAAAATGATGGATTATGTATAAAAAATCATTGAAAAGTAGGCGCGTATTCAAAAAATATTGTATGTCGGACCGGTATAATGGTACGCTTGAAGCAGAACAAACGGACTGGGAGCTGAAGGGATGTCACAAGAAGTCAATCCTTTGATCGAACGTGTGGGATTATCCATGTGGAAGGTTCAGCGCAGAATCATGTCGCAGATGTCAATGCATAAGGAATTGGGGCTGACTGTGCCGCAATTCGGGCTGTTGCATATGATCTTTCAGGAGCAGCAGGCACGGGTGATTCAGCTGGCGGACAAGATGGAAGTGAAATCCAGTGCAGTCACCGTCATGCTGGACCGGCTGGAGCTGCTGGAGCTGATCGCCCGCGTGACGGACGAGAATGACCGCAGAGCGGTAATCGTCACGATCACGGGCAAGGGACAAGAAGTGCTGGAAGAAGCACAGCGCCGGTCATTGCTGCTGCTGGAAGAGCATCTGGCCATTCTGGAGCCGGCAGAGCTGGAGAACTTCGCGGATTATTATCTCATGCTGGAGAATCAGGAGCGTTAACATAAGGATCACAAAGAAGCAGCGCTTCTCCCTTCAAGGAGAGGCGCTGCTTCTTGTCTTGTCTAGTCTGGCTATTCTGCGGCAGGCTCTTTGTCCGGCAATTGTGTAACATAGCTGTCAGACAGCTGGCGCAGCCGCAGAGCGCGGTTGTATTCATCCTCGTTGCCGGCCGGGGCAGTACCTCCGGTCGCCAGCGGATATTGGGTATTATCCTCGAAGCTGTTGCCCGGAATCAGCAGGGCAGAGCTGGAAATGAAGGAGCCGGTAGGCAGGTAATACCGCTGCGGCAGCAGATTGTAGGACTGGCTGAGCAGATCCTGGCCGAAATGGATGTTGTTATCCATCGATACCCCCAGCAGGCTGGCGGCCGTAGGCATAATATCGACTTCTCCGCCTACCTGCGCAAGCTTCTGCGGAGCAATTCCCTCACCATGGATGAGCAGCGGAATATTGAGCATATTGGCGTAGCTGTAATCATATCCGTAGATTTCCTTCATTAGCTGCTTGTCGTCATGATCCAGCGAATAGATCGGCAGTCCCATATGGTCGCCGTAGACCATAACCAGACTGTTCTCCCATAATCCGCTCGCCTTCAGTTCATCTACAAACTGTCCGAAGGCATAGTCCGCATAGTTCTGCGACCGCACATAATCGCCGACAAAGGTTCCTTCATACCGCTCAGGAAGCTTCATCTTGTGCTTCTCTTCAGGAATAGTGAACGGGTGATGCGCCGACATGGAGATGACCTGAGCATAGAATGGCTGGCCCGCATCGCTCATTTCCTTCAGCTTCTCCGAGGATTTGCGGTAGAGCACCTCATCGGAAGCGCCGAAGAAGAAGGCATCCTCGTCACCGAAGAACTGGTGATCGTAATACTTTTGCCAGCCGAGGGCCTTGTATAGCTCGCCCCGGTTCCAGAATTCCACTACATTGGTGTGGAACGTGGCTGTCTGATAGCCGTTGTCTCCCAGCAGACGGGGCAGGCTCGGAAGCTGCTTGTCAATATAAGACATGGTAGCCGCACCCTGCGGAGGAATATAGAAGGACGAATTGACCACGAATTCCGCATCGGAGGTGTTGCCCTGGCCGACCATCTGATAGAAGTTCGTGAAGTACAGGCTCTGTTCCATCAGACGGTTCAGGTTAGGGGTAATCTCCTGGCCGTCTACCTTAAGACCCATCAGGAAGTTCTGAAAGGACTCCAATTGGATCACAATCAGATTCTTGCCCTTGGCGGCACCGGCATAAGCCGAGACTGCTGAAGGGTCGATGCCCTTGAGCTGGTTAATCGTGCTCTGTGTGATTTCACTGGCCTGGACCAGCTCGGTTTTATCTTTGGCAAAGATCGTGTATGCTTCATAATTAAGGATGCCCATCTCCTGGGCCTTTTTGATCTCATTCATGCTCGCCTTATTCGGAAGAATATTGAACAGGCAGAGTCCGAGCGAGACCGCGAACAGTACGACATGCACCGTCCGGCCACTGCGCCGGTTGATTTGATCTTTTTTATAATTGCGGCCGTTCTTGTTAATGAAGAAGTAGAAGCCCAGCACAATGATGTCCGTGAAGATCAGCAGATAATAAGGGTCCATTAAGGAGAATACGCTGTTCTTGACGGCAGTGACCTGGTTCACTTGCTCGGCGGCATGGTAAGTGACAATGACCCCGTAATATTTGAAGTACATAATGGCGGCAAAAAAGATCGCGGTAACCAGCAGATTGACCGTCATGTAATACCCGAGCTTCCGTCTGGAAGCAAAGCGCTCAATCAGGAAAAACAGGGCCCAGACAAAGGGCAGCTCCGTCAATACGGATTGCCAGAACTTTAAATCATCAAAGATTACACCCCAGGCCAGCAGGCTTTTGAACAGAAAAAGAATGGAAAAGAACACAAATGGCTTAAGGAGCCATCGTTTTACAGTTTGGGATGACACAGCTTCGCCTTCTTTCTATAAAATGAACATGTTTCCCGGCTGAAAAGGAAACAGCAGCATGAGGACAGAAGAATACCATTATCAATAAAACTTATTATGAAGTGCCAGGGAAGGAATGTCAAAAATCAGAAGCTGCCGTATACTCCCTGAAGCGCGCGTAAACTACGGCTAGAACGAACCCGGCGCTGACCATTCCCTCAGGCGGGTTAATATCGGCGTTAAACGAAGAATATGAGCCATACGCAGCGGAAGCTGGCGGAAATTATTGGAGGTGGGGACGGATGGAGCATACAGAAATCACACTGTCCGTGAGGGCGCTTGTGGAATTTGCCTACAGCAGCGGCAGTCTGGAGCCGGGCTTCCGCAGCGGGGCTGCCATGGCGGAGGGGACGCGCAGCCATCAGCTGATCCAGAAGCAATACAAGGAAGGGGACCGCAAGGAGGTCTATTTGAAGACCGGAATTCCTTACGGGGATCTGCTGTTCCAGATTGACGGACGCTGCGACGGCCTGCTTACGGCAGAGGATGGGAGCCTGACGGTAGAGGAGATTAAGTCCATGGCCGGAATTCCGGACCCTGCATTTGAAGGGAAGGAGGTACACTGGGCCCAGGCTTACATGTACGCTTACATGCTGGCAACGGATCTTGAGCTTCCCTATATCCAGGTGAAGCTCACCTATGTGCAGCGGGGGAGCGAGGCGCAGTACAGTCTCTACCGGGAGATGTCCCGCGAAGCGCTGACGGCTTTTGCACTAGAGACCGTAAGCAGGTATGCGCCGTATGCCGAGATGATGGTCCATTACAAGGCGAAGAGAGGGGAGAGCATCGCGGCCCTGTCCTTTCCGTTCTCGGCCTACCGGCCCGGCCAGCGCCATTTCGCTGCCGCAGTCTACACCTCCATTGCTGAGGGGGCGAACCTCTTTGCCCAGGCACCGACAGGCATCGGCAAAACCATGTCCACCCTGTTCCCGGCGGTCAAAGCACTGGGCGAAGGCAAGGCGGCCGGTATCTTCTATCTGACCGCCAAGACGGTTACGCGGATCGCGGCGCAGGAGGCGGCCGCGATGCTGAACCGCCGCGGGCTGCATCTGCATGTCATTGCGCTGACGGCGAAGGAGAAGGCCTGCTTCCGGGAGGAGGGGATCTGCGGCACGGATTCCTGCGCTTATGCAGAGGGGTACTATGACCGGATCAACGGCGCGCTGATTGACATGCTGGAGCATGAGACGCTGATGACCCGGGAGACGATTGCCGGCTATGCCCATAAGCATCAGGTCTGCCCGTTTGAATTCTCGCTGGATGCCGCCTATGCCTGCGATGTTGTGATCTGCGACTACAATTATATCTACGACCCGCGCATCAGTCTGAAACGTATGTCCGAGGAACGTAAGAAGAACACAGTGCTGCTGGTGGATGAAGCGCACAATCTGGTAGACCGGGGCCGGGAGATGTATTCTGCCTCGCTTACCAAGGCCCCCTTCCTGGCGCTTAGCCGTGCCTACAAAACCGCGAATCCCCGGCTCGGCACTGCCGCCAAAGCAGTGAACGCATTCTTCATTGCGCTGCGCAAGAGCTGTAGTGACAAGGGGGCGGGAGAGTGGGCGGCCTATCCCGAGGAGCTGCCGGAGCTGCTGGAGAACTTCGCAGCCGAAGCCGAGCTGGAGCTGCTGAATCCCTCTTCTCCTGTAGGCTCTGCGCAGGCAGAGGAGGAAGGGGAGAACAGCCTGCTGGATACCTATTACGCGGTACAGGCGATGCTCCGCACCTTCAAAACCTACGATGAACGCTACATCACCTATGCCGAGGTGCGCAGCGGAGATGTGTATCTGAAGCTGTTCAATCTCGATCCGTCGCATCTGCTGCAGCAAATGGGCAAGAGCTTCCGCAGCCAGATTCTGTTCTCTGCGACTCTCTCGCCGCTCTCGTATTACAGGGATATGATCGGTGCGGGCGAGGAGGACTACAGTCTGAGCCTGGCCTCACCTTTTCACAAAGAGCAGTGGCAGGTATCTGTGCTGCCGGTATCCACCCGGTTTCATGACCGTGAGGCTTCTATACAGCCGCTTAGTGATGCGCTCAAAGGCCTGGTCTCTAAGAAGGGCAACTACCTGGTCTTCTTCCCCTCCTATCTCTACTTGAAGCATGTCTATGAGGTGTTCACTGAGAAGTACCCTGAAGTCCCCACGCTGCTGCAGGGCAGCGGGATGAGCGAGCCGGAGCGGGAGAGCTTCCTGGCGGCCTTCCGCCCGGATAACCCGGAGCCGCTGCTTGGCTTTGCCGTGCTGGGCGGTATTTTCTCGGAAGGGGTGGATCTGCCCGGCGACCGGTTGAACGGGGTGATGGTCGTAGGTGTCGGACTCCCGCAGGTGGGGCTGGAACGCAATCTGCTGCGGAGCTATTTCCAGTCACAGGGCAAGAACGGCTTCGATTATGCTTATATCTACCCGGGGATGTGCAAGGTGCAACAGGCCGGAGGACGGCTGATCCGCAGTGAGAGCGACAGCGGGGTCATTGTGCTCGCTGACGACCGCTTCATGCAGCAATCCTACAGGCAACTGCTTCCAGAGGAGTGGCAGGACTACTCTGTGATGACCTAAGCAGGTATAATCTTTGACAAGGCATTCACCAGACAACTCAGGAGGTAATGACATGACGCTTAATATCGGACTTGTTGGAACAGGCTGGTTCTCCAAGGTACATGCGGATTTGCTGGCGGGCATGGAGGATGTGTCGCTGAAGGCCGTTTGCGGCAGCAGCAAGCTTAAGGGAGAAGAGATGGCCCGCCCTTACGGGGCCGAAGGCTACGGGGAGATTACCGAGATGCTGGACAGCCACAAGCTGGATGCCGTCTACATCTGTGTGCCGCCACAATCGCACGGGGCGATTGAACGGGCGCTGATCCGTAGAGATATCCCCTTTTTTATCGAGAAGCCGTTAGGTTCAAGTACGGCCATTCCGGCAAGTCTGCTTGAGGATATCAAACAGCATCAGCTGCTGACCTCGGTAGGTTATCACTTCCGCTACCAGGAGAATATCCAGCGGCTGAAGCAGACGCTTGCCGGAGACAAGGTAGGGATGATTACCGGAGAATGGATGGGCGGAATGCCCGGCGTGGCGTGGTGGCGCAATCAGGAGCAGTCCGGCGGGCAATTCACGGAGCAGACGACGCATATTGTTGACCTGCTGCGTTATCTGGCCGGTGAGGTGACGGAGGTCTACGGCATGTTCGGCAACCGGATTATGCATGAGAAGCATGAAGGGGTGACTGTAGCCGATGTGGGCACCGTGTCGCTGAAGCTTGCAAGCGGCATTATCGCCAGCATCTCCAATACCTGTGTGCTGCCCGGTGAGGTGAACAAGGCCGGAATCAGCTTCTATAATGACAACGGCATGCTGGACTGGAACCCGGAGCGTCTTCTAGAGGTCCGCAGCGGGGACAGCAAGGAATACAGGAATACGGGCAACCCCTACGCGGTAGAGAGCGAGGCCTTCCTGTACGCTGTCCGCACTGGAGACCGCTCCCGTATTCTCAGCGATTATGAGGACGGGTACAAGACGCTGAAGGTAACCTGCGCCGCGTATGAATCTGCCCAGAGCGGATTGCCTGTGAAGCTGTAGGACTCTGTCTTAGGACCAGGGGGCTGCTTAATGAATGAACACGGCGATCATTGCAGGTGCCAGCCCGATGGAGAACAGCGCTGCCAGAATCATTGAGATACTGGAGATGGTGCCGGTCAGCGAGCTGAGCTCGAAGGCCTTGGAGGTGCCGGTGCCATGCGCTGCGGTGCCAAGCGAGACCCCGCGCGCCACTTCATTCTCAATGTGGAAGAGGCGCAGTACCGAAG
Organism: Paenibacillus sp. FSL H3-0469; assembly: GCF_038051945.1. Lineage (NCBI taxonomy): Bacteria > Bacillati > Bacillota > Bacilli > Caryophanales > Paenibacillaceae > Paenibacillus > Paenibacillus sp. FSL H3-0469. The sequence goes on along the minus strand of NZ_CP150302.1, from coordinate 3,977,052 downwards.
GCCCCATCATCGTTCCAAGCACACCTGTGAGAATGACGAAGACTGCGGTGATGCTGGGAACTCCGCCTATGCTCTGAGAGATGCTCATGGCAATCGGCGTAGTTACCGAACGCGGGACCAGGCTGGTGGCGAGATCTCCGCTCAGGTGCATTAATTTGGCCAGCAGCATGGAAGACAGCACAGCCATTACCGTTCCTGACAGCACGCCTGCCGCAATTTCGGCGGCGTGCTTTTTGAGCAGCTTGAAGTTCTTGTGCAGCGGAATCGCGAAGGCGATGGTCGCCGGCTGAAGCAGGTCAGACAGCCATTTGCCGCCTGCATTGTAGGAATCATAAGAGCTGCCTGTGATTAACAGGAAGCCGATGATTACCAGCGGGGTGATGATCAGCGGAGAGGTATACATTTTGCCGCTGGCCGCATAGATCCGTTTGGTTATAACATATACCGTGATGGTAAGTCCAAGGAATAAGAGTCCAGTCATCATGAGCTTCTACGCTCCTTTACTTTATAGATCATACCTGTCAGCAGACCTGAGCTGGCCATGACAGCAAAGGTGCCCACGAGCACAACAGCCAGTACCTGCAGGCCGAAGGATTCGAGCAGCTTCGAATAGTTCATCACCCCGATAGCCGATGGAATGAAGAACAGCAGCAGCTCAGCCAGCAGCCACGAAGCTCCTGCCTCCACCCAGTTCAGACGGATCACGCCGGATTCGAGCAGCAGGAATAATAGAATCATCCCGATAATGCTTCCGGGAAGCGGAATATGCAGCAGTGAGGTTAATCCGTTAACCAGCAGGGAGAACACGGTTAGTCCGGCCACCTGCAGTAAGCCTAAGGCAATCTTTTTCATCATGATTACTTCCTTTCATCTCTTACTGAAATTTTACATCTAATTCTTTCATAGGTACAATGAATAGATTGAATATCTCACATTCTAATTGTCTATACATGGAGGGTGCCTAATGGATATCAGACAACTGGAGTATTTCGTGCAGGCCGCAAGGCTGAACAGCTTCTCCAGAGCCGCAGAATCGCTGTATATCACCCAGCCGACCATCAGCAAGATGATCCGTAATCTGGAGACGGAGCTGGGGGCAGATCTGTTCTACCGCGAGGGCAAAAGCATCCGCCTGACGGATGCCGGAGAGCTGCTGCTCATCAAGGCGCAGAACATTGTAGAGTCCTTTGCCAGCCTCTCCTCCGAGCTGGACAGCCTGCGCAATCTGAAGCATGGGCATATCCGAATCGGACTGCCGCCCATGGTGGGGGCGAGCTTCTTCCCGGCGGTCATAGGGGAGTTTCACCGCAAGTATCCCGAGGTGACGATCCGGCTGCATGAGGACGGGGCGAAAAAAGTGGAGGATGACGTAGAGTCCGGCCTGCTCGACATAGGAGCGATTGTGCTGCCGGTGGACCAGGCACGGTTCCATAGCTTCACCTTTGTGGAGGAGCGGCTGGAATTGCTGGTTCCCGCAGGCCATCGTCTGGACGGAGCGCAGCAGGTGCCGCTGAAAGAGCTGGCGGAAGAGGAGTTCGTCCTGTTCCGGGAGGACTTCGCCCTGCATGACCGGATCATCTCAGAATGTGTCAAAGCTGGCTTTCAGCCCAAGGTGGTCTACGAAAGCTCCCAGTGGGATTTGATCAGCCGCATGGTCGCCGCCGGGATGGGCATTGCGCTGCTGCCGGAGACCATCTGCCGGGATATCGACCGTTCGCGGATTGCAGTTATTCCCCTGACCGAGCCGGTGATTCCCTGGCAGCTGGGCATGATCTGGCGCAAGGACCGCTATCTGTCCTTTGCCGCCAGGGAGTGGATTACCTTTGCGATGAATGTACTTGGGGAACGTTATTCGCCGCCGGAGCCTCCGGAGGGTATATAAATAGCAGAGCTTATTTATACTTCCGCCGACATTTTTTTCTTTTTTTGCAAATTTTGTTTTTTGGCATCATGATTTATGATAGGGGAGAAGTTGATAGAGAGAAGGTGAGTAACTGTGAACCTTTACCAGAATTCTCCTGATGCCAATGGCCGGGATTACAGAGAAGATGAGCTGTTCCTTACTATAGAGAATTTAAGAAGCGAGCTGCTGGAGGTAGCCCAGGAACGGAGTCTGAGCGACCATGCAGTGCTGGAGCTTAGCCAGCGGCTGGATGGATATATTGTGATGGCCCAGAACCTGATGATGGAGAGCCTGCGCAGCCGCAAGAATGGAGCCGCGCCCTACGGCAAGAATAAGAAGAGCCAGCGGATCCGGAATCAGGCGGCTTTGCAGCAATAATTGATGGTGAATGTAATCATGGTCCTACTAATGTGGGGCCATTTTGTTGTGCTTTTCGTTGTGCTTTTCATAGTGTTGTCCTATAATGGCAATTAATAGAAGGATAACCTGAATGATGGATAGGGAGGTGCCGGGTGGAAGCGAAGCTGACTACATTACGTACGGAAATTGAGAAGAGTCTGTCCCGCTCGGGCCATAATCTTGCCTCATTTGCCAAAGTCTCCGGCCTGAACCGCGGCAGTCTCAGCGCCATTCTTCACGGCAATCCGCCGAAGCCCATCTCGCTGGGACAGCTGGATGCCATGATCCGGGCCTTTGGCTTCCCGGAAGGCTGGTTGTATCCGCTGTATGTGGATGAGTGCTTCAGTGAAGAGCGGATCTCCCGCCGCCGCATTGAGCCCTTCCTGGTCAAATGTGCCGAGATGGGCAAGCAGCAATGCATTGAAGAGGTCTTAAGGCGGATTATGGAATATCAGCGGCCGCTGGATATCATCTACAGGGTGGCAGAGAGGCTATTCTGCAGCGGAAAAGTACAGGAATCCATCGTGTTCTACAAGCTGATAGTAGACCATGAACAAGACAGCTATTCCGAGCGCATGGCGATTAGCCAGTACCGTATCTTCAAGTCGCTGCAGTCCACGCCCGATGTGGATATGGAGCAGAAGCTGCGCGCTGTAATCAGCTTCGAGCCGTACCGCGGGCTGCTTCCCGAGGAGATGCAGCTGGACGGGCTGCTGAAGCTGGCGAAGGTATGCTTCGCGCTGCACCGCTGGAAGGATGTTGAGAAATTCGCCGACGAGCTGAGGGCATTAGCCAGCGGAATCTACCGCGAGGAGCTGCGCCGCAGTAAGGGGAAGAGGGCAGAGGCCTTTCAGGCAGAACGTCCGCTGGTGGTCTATTACGGGCACGGTTATCTGCTGAAGGCATCGGCGCTTACCAAGCAAGGGGAGTATGAGCAGGCCAAGAAATATACCGCCGGGTATGCAGACCTGAGCTGGTTCGAGATGCTGGATGACGAGGGGCGCAGCAGTGTGGACAGTTTCAAGCTGTTTGCTACGGCCAACGGATTCACGCTGGAGATTCTGATGGGCAACATCTCTGTATTGCCGTCCTATATCGCTTTCTTGTCCGAGCATCCCGGCGAGATTCTGTCCGGCATGGTAATCATTATGGAGTCGGCCAACCGCTTCGGGTTCTCCGCTGATGCAGTGATGTCGCGCTTTTCCCGGGAGATGCTGCGCTTTGAACAATTCCAGGATACGATTAATGTAGACCGGGTGTACCGTCTCTATTATCAGATTGCGATCTACCATATCTCCCGCATGCAGTATACCAGGGGAATTGACTATATTCTTCATTGTCTGCGCCTGACCATCAGGCTGAACAGCGGCAAGGACTTTATTAATTGTGTAACCTTATTTGAAGTGAACAGAGACTACGCTTCGGATACCCAGCAGAATGCTTACCGGGAGCTGATCAGGGAGGTGAGAGCACATGAAGAGATCACTGTTGATGACGGCCAGCGTTTTGGTATTGTTTAGCTTCATTCTTGCGGGTACAGGAACAGACCAGAGGTCGAAGGTGAAAGGCTTTACCGCTGTTGAACACGGAGTGGAATTTTAGAGCAGATTAGAGCAGTTAATTGGATAGCTAAGAGAGACTCCCCGACCCTCTGTGTCGCGGGAGCGTTTGCGCGTGGTAATGTGAAATAAATTACATAGTAAGAGCATAATCAGGAATTGACAAATTGCAGGCACGAAAATATAATTAGGTAGCCTAATTAATACATGGTTTAATTATTTGGAAACCTAACTAAAAATGGGGTGGAAGCATTGGGATAAATCGCGAAGGTGAAAACTCAGTCGGACACAAGCTTTTCTCTGCACTTCGGAAGCTGCGCAAAGGGCATTGGCATCACTCGGTGGAGGGGCATAAGCCAAGTGAGATGACTTTACTGATATGTATTGCACGGGCGTCGCATGCTTCAGATCTGGGACTTAAGGTGTCGGAGATCAGCCGTTTCCTGGGACTGACTCCGCCAACGGTAACCCAGCTGATTAACAGCCTGGAAGCCAAGAAGATGGTAGAACGGCAGGCAGATCCGTCTGACCGCAGGGTAGTGCGCATCAAGTTGACCGAACAGGGGAAAATTATTACCCGCAAGGCCAGGGACCATATGGACGCCACACTTCACAGGATGGTGGAGTATTTAGGTGAGGAAGAATCTGATCAACTGGCGGAACTGCTGCTGAAAGTCTATGCCTTTATGGAGGATAATCCTCCGCCTAATCTAGACCGGCTACAAATGAACGGAGATGAGAAGCTTGATTAAATTAATGAAACAACTGAAGCCCTTCCGCTTGGCCGTCGCAGGGGTATTGATTCTGGTATTCCTGCAGTCCATGGGGGACCTGTATCTCCCCACCTTGATGAGTGACATTATCGATAAAGGGATTGTGGACGGAGACCAGCCGTATATCTGGAGAATCGGCGGCTTCATGCTGCTGGTGGCGGCCGGAGGCGTGCTGTGCTCTGTTATTGCCAGCTATCTGTCAGCCAGAGTGGCGGCCGGCTTCGGGAAGAATACCCGTTCCCGGGTGTTCAATCATGTGGAGAACTTTACGCTCCATGAATTCGATAAGCTGGGCACGGCCTCATTGATTACACGTACCACTAATGATATTACACAGGTTCAGACCGTCCTGACTATGATGCTCCGCATGATGGTCGGTGCCCCGATGATGATGATCGGCGGGATTATTATGGCGGTGTCGGAGGATGCCAAGCTCTCGCTGATCTTTGTGGTGGTGATTCCGCTGCTGGTCGGAGCGATATTTTTCATCGGAATGAAGGGGCTTCCGCTGTTCAAGGCGATCCAGATCAAGCTGGACAAATTAAATCTGGTGCTGCGCGAGCATCTGACCGGTATCCGCGTCATCCGCTCGTTCAACCGGATTGAGCATGAGAACAGACGGTTCAGTGCAGCGAACCGCGATCTTACCGATACGGCGATTAAAGTCAACAAGGTGATGGCGGGACTCATGCCGCTGATGATGATTGTCATGAACTTCTCGATGATTGCCATTCTGTATTACGGCGGAATCCGTATCGGCGACGGCGATCTGCAGGTGGGTTCCCTGATGGCATTCATTCAGTATGCGATGCAGATTATGTTCTCGCTGATCATGGTATCGATGATGTTCGTGCTCATTCCAAGAGCTTCAGCTTCAGCGCTGCGTATTAATGAAGTGCTGGATATGCAGCCTGAGATTAAGGACCCTACCTCTGCAGAACTGAAGACTACGGCTACAGCGACTCATGCGGACGGCCGTGACGAGATGCGCGGGTATGTGGAGTTTGACAATGTATCCTTCGCTTATCCGGGTGCGGAACAGGCGGCCTTGTCGGGAATTACCTTCAGTGCGCGCCCCGGTGAGATTACTGCTATTATCGGCGGAACCGGCTCAGGCAAGTCCACGCTGCTGAACATGATTCCGAGATTCTATGATGCTGTAGAGGGTACGGTAAGTGTGGACGGTGTGGATGTGCGCCAGATGACGCAGGAGGATCTGCGCAGCAAGATTGGTTATATTCCGCAAAAAGCCGTGCTGTTCACCGGTACCATCAACGAGAATATCCGTTACGGCAAAGAGGATGCTACCGAGGAAGAGATTCTTCATGCCGCCAAGGTGGCGCAGGCCTATGACTTCGTCTCGGCGATGAAGGAAGGCTTCGATTCAAGCATCTCCCAGGGGGGCGGCAACGTCTCCGGCGGCCAGAAGCAGCGCCTGTCGATCGCCCGTGCCCTTGTCCGCAAACCGGAGGTGTACCTGTTCGACGACAGCTTCTCCGCGCTGGACTTCAAGACGGATGCCAAGCTGCGGGCTGCTCTCAAGGAGGAGACTACGGAATCTACTGTCCTTATTGTGGCACAGCGGGTAAGCACGGTAATGGACGCAGACCGGATTATCGTACTGGATGAAGGTAAGATTGTCGGAATGGGCACGCACCGTGAGCTGCTGGACAACAATGAGGTGTACCGCGAGATCGTATCCTCGCAGCTGTCAGAGGAGGAAATAGCATGAGTGAACAGAACAAAGCAGCGAAGCCGCCGCAGGGCGGCAGACACGGCGGCTTCGGCGGCGGGCCGGGCGGCGGTCCCGGCATGAGAATGCCCGCCGAGAAGGCAAAGGATTTCAAGGGCACCCTGCGCCGCCTGGTCCGGTATTTGCGTCCGCGCCAGGTCCAGCTGATTATTGTATTCGTGATGGCGATTGCCAGTACCGTATTCAGTATTTTCAGCCCCAAGGTCATGGGGAAAGCAACGACCAAGCTTTTCGAAGGTGCTTATGGCAAGATGATGGGCGTGCCTGGAGCTAAGATTGATTTTGGCTATGTGAATGATATTCTGATCCTGCTGGCAGGCCTGTATCTGTTCAGTGCGCTGTTCAGTTATATCCAGCAGTATGTAATGGCCGGTGTGGCACAGAAGGTTGTATACGATATGCGTGAGCAGATCAACAGCAAGCTGGAGCGGCTGCCGCTGAAATATTTCGATTCCCGGACCCACGGGGAGATTCTCAGCCGGGCGACCAATGATGTGGACAACATCAGTACTACCCTGCAGCAGAGCTTGACCCAGCTTATCACCTCCATAGTGACGATTGTCGGGGTTATTGTGATGATGCTGACAATCAGCCCATGGCTGACCCTGATTACGATTGTTACGTTGCCGCTGAGCTTCGTAGTGATTATGCTGGTCACCAAGCGCTCCCAGACCTATTTCGTCGGACAGCAGAAATCGCTGGGCCAGCTGAATGGTCATGTGGAGGAGATGTATACCGGGCACCGGATCATCAAGGCTTTTGGACGGGAAAAGAACTCCCTGAAGGACTTCAATGCCATCAATGAGGACCTGTATAACTCCGGCTGGCGCTCCCAGTTCATCTCCGGGATTATTATGCCGCTGATGATGTTTATCGGGAACCTGGGGTATGTGCTGGTGTGTGTGGTCGGCGGGATCTTCGTGACCAAAAAAGCGATCGATGTCGGCGACATCCAGGCGTTCATCCAGTATTCGCGCCAGTTCACCATGCCGATTACGCAGACCGCGAATATCGCCAACATCATCCAGTCCACCATCGCTTCGGCAGAACGTGTATTTGAACTGCTGGATGAGGAAGAGGAAGTCCCTGAAACGGCAGCTACACTGGCGAAACGTTCAGCAGATGCAGAAGAGGGCTCTGTGGAATTCCGTCACGTGCAGTTCGGCTACAAGCCGGGTGAACTCCTGATTGAAGACATGAACATCGAAGTCACTCCTGGACAGACCATCGCAATTGTAGGACCAACCGGAGCCGGCAAAACCACGCTGATCAACCTGCTCATGCGCTTCTATGAGATCAGCGGCGGGGAGATTGTGATCGACGGTGTGAACATCACCGATATGAAGCGCAGCGAGCTGCGCAGCAAATTCGGTATGGTGCTCCAGGATACCTGGCTGTTCAACGGGACCATCCGCGATAATATCGCTTACGGCCGGGAAGGGGCTACGGAGGCTGATGTGGTGCGGGCAGCCAAGGCTGCGCATGCCGATCACTTCATCCGTACGCTGCCGCTCGGGTATGACACGATTCTGAATGAAGAGGCCTCCAACATCTCCCAGGGTCAAAAGCAGCTGCTGACCATCGCCCGGGCGATTCTGGCCGATCCGTCCATCCTTATTCTGGATGAAGCAACCAGCAGCGTAGATACGCGCACAGAAGTGCAGATCCAGAAGGCGATGAACACGCTGATGCACGGCAGAACCAGCTTCGTGATCGCTCACCGCCTGTCCACCATCAAGGACGCCGATCTGATCCTGGTGATGAACCAGGGCAGTGTCATTGAGAAGGGCACCCATGTGGAACTGCTGGAAGCCGGCGGCTTCTATGCCGATCTCTATAACAGCCAGTTCTCCGGGGATGACCTGCCGGACGCAGGCTGATCTGAATTTGTAATAGAATAGTCCTCTGAATACAGCCGGCTGTAGACCACAGCCAACTATAACCAGCGTTCATGCAGAGCGTCTTCGGACATTCTCTGTATGAACGCTTTTTTTTGCAACTAACCGAACTAGGTCAACCCCCCCTTCATTCCTGCCCAAAATACAACAATTCCCGTATTCAATCCACCGAAATCGGGAATTGTTGTATAGAAGGCATAATCCCTCGCCTATACATCGGGTATAACTCAAAGTTCCTGTATTTTGTGCAACAATCTTCCGAATACCCGGGTTACTGGGGGGAAGAAGCTGCTTTAAATGCAGCATTTCCTTGAATCGCACCATATGAGGATATACCGGTGACGGCGCGGCAAGGGCTACTATTACAGCATCAGATTTTAAACGGTGGATAAGTTTGTGAAACTCAGAGGTGCGTTTACTGAAGCTCCATCCCCCAGGGGAGTCTGCACCTAACGGACCGGAGAGACGTTATCACCACGAAAACACCCCTTTTCGCAGCATAACGGACTCAGGCGACCTTAACGTCTCGCTACAAGACGTCTTGGAGTGGAAGTGCAGGGGATAAGCTCCATGGTGTCCGTTACTCGCCCCAATGACAACATTCTTCCCGAATAAGAGCGCCTCAGTCCGCTAAGCCGGGTCAAACGCCCGTGAAGAAGAAATCCCACCCTGGAGGTTGTCCCTGAAGGCGAGGTGACCAATCCACTAGCTTAAATTGGATGATTTATTAAGGGTTTCCTATGTTTTTCAAAAAAAGATTTGCTTAAAATTTTCGGGGTATATATGATAAGGATATCAAAATGACCCGCGGCTCATTTTTTGAAATATAAGAATTTATATGTTTCGCACTATAAATTTTCCTTATATTTCTCGCTGAAACGGTGTCGTCCTTTAAAGGACGGCACAGCCGTTTCTGCTTGGGCGGACGGATAGGAGAGAGGATGAAAGGTATGTCGGGCTACGGAAAATGGGTAGCAGGGAGCAAGACCAAATGGATCACGCTACTGGTGTGGATTGTACTGGTTGGGGTGCTTACAATGCTATGGCCTTCGGTGAATTCGCAGGTGGCCAACAATGCTTCCAATCTGCCGGAGGATTCCCAATCGGTGAGAGCATCGGTCGTTGCCGAGAGAGAATTTCCGGCCGGAAGCGGAGTGCCGGCACTGCTCGTCTGGCATCGTGACGGGGGGATCTCAGAGGAGGATCTCGTACATATAACCGCAGTATACAGCAAGCTTGAGCAGCAGCCGCTGGAGCATCAGAATTTTGTTCCGCCGCTGGGCAAGCTGCCGCCGCAGGCACTGCAGGCGTCCTTGTCGGAGGACCGGAGCACGCTCGTCACCCCGGTGCTGTTCGACAAGACAGCGGACAGCGACCAGCTTGGGGAGTCGCTCAAGAGCCTGAAGGAGCTGGTCCGGACGGAGACGGGGACTGACCCGTCTGCTGCCAAGCCGGATAGCAGAGACTTAAGCCTGCGTGTGTCCGGCCCGGTTGGAATCTCAGTAGATGCTACAGGGCTATTCAAGAATGCCGATGTGTCGCTGCTGATTGCCACCGTCATTCTGGTGCTGGTCTTCCTGCTGCTGATCTATCGTTCACCTATTCTGGCGTTGATTCCGCTGGTTGCTGTAGGCTTTGCTTATGGCGTAACCAGCCCGGTGCTTGGTCTGATGGCCAAGGAAGGCTGGATTACGGTGGATTCACAGGCGGTCTCGATTATGACGGTGCTGCTCTTCGGGGCAGGGACAGACTATTGCCTGTTCCTGATCTCGCGCTTCCGCCAGATGCTGAAGGTGGAGGAGAACAAGGGGCGTGCACTGCTGAGCGCCATTTCCCACTCTTCGGGGGCGATTGCGATGAGCGGCTTCACCGTGGTGCTGGCCCTCTTCGCTCTGCTGTTGGCGAAATATGGCGCGTACCACCGGTTCGCAGTGCCGTTCAGCGTCTCCATTCTGATTATGGGAGTAGCCAGTCTGACCCTGGTTCCAGCCTTGCTGGCAATCTTCGGACGGACCTCCTTCTTCCCGTTTGTGCCGCGCACGCCGCAGATGGAAGCGGAGCGGGCCAAGGCCAAGGGCAAACCGGTGCCGCAGCCGCAGCCTGCCCGCCGCAAGGGAATTGGATACCTGGTGGTATCCCGCCCGTGGGCCATTGTCGGAATTACAGTAGTGCTTTTGGGAGTGCTGGCCTCATTTTCCAGCGGAATTAAGTTCACTTATGATATTCTGTCGTCGTTCCCGAAGACTATGGAGTCGCGGGAAGGCTTTGACCTGATCGGCAAGCAATTCTCCCCTGGCGAGCTGGCGCCTGCCAAGCTGATGGTTGATACGGAAGGGTTATCCGGCGGAGAAGACCTGAAATCCGTGCTGAGCAGCCTGTCCTACGTGGATGTGGTCTCAGACCCGCAGCAAGGGGCCGTCAACCCGAAGATTACTGCCTATGATATCGAATTCAAGGACAATCCGTATTCGATTGAGGCGATGGATCATATACCGGCACTTCAGGCTACGGTTGAGTCGGCTCTGACGGAATCCGGGATTGAGAACGCGCAGGATAAGGTATGGATTAGCGGCCAGACCGCTACCCAGCACGATACCAAGGAGATTGGGGAACGGGACACCGATCTGATCATCCCGGTCGTTATCGGCCTGATTACGGTGCTGCTGCTGGTCTATCTCAGATCTGTCGTAGCCACAGTATATTTGGTGGGGACAGTAATTCTATCGTTCTTCTCGGCACTGGGCCTGGGCTGGATCATCATTCATTACGTGCTTGGAGCAGATGCGATTCAAGGGGCTATTCCGCTATATTCCTTCGTCTTCCTGGTAGCGCTCGGAGAGGATTACAACATCTTCATGATCTCGAATATCTGGAAAAAGCGTAAGCATATGCCGCTAAAGCAGGCGATTGCAGAAGGTGTGAATGAGACCGGTTCGGTCATTACTTCCGCCGGACTTATCCTGGCCGGTACGTTCGCCGTGCTGGCAAGCCTTCCGATTCAGGTGCTGGTCCAGTTTGGTCTCATCACTGCGATCGGTGTCCTGCTGGATACCTTCGTTGTCCGTCCGTTCCTGGTCCCGGCCATCACCGTCCTCTTTGGCCGTGCGGCTTTCTGGCCGGGTAAGCATCAGGAGATCAGCGAAGCTTCTGCTTCGGATACACAGCAATAACAACAGGGATGCCCCGCTAAGCCTGACGGCTGGCGGGGTATCCCTGTTTTCTGCGATAAGATGTTTAGGATAGCGGACTAAATGTAAGTGAATAACCGAATACAGTGTGCTGGTGGCGATGACGTGTATGCCGAATGTATGCGAAAAACAGCATACATTGTGGTCGCAAGCAGGCCTATGGAGCAAATGTATGTGAAAAATCCGGACACAATGGATTGCACAGTAATTTTGTCCAGCATATACATAGGATGTCACATAAGAATCTTATCCTTCACGCAGAAAAGGGGACCGTCCTAAACGGCCGGCCCTCTCCACTTATTGCTGCTTAAGAAGCAGGCTAGTCAGCCTGAACGTCCGGAGTGCGGCTGTGCACCAGCTCGTACTTGTCGAGCGAGGAGCCGACAATGGCTTCGTTCCGGCCGGCACCGCGGTGCGAGTCCCGGAAGGCGGGACTAGAGGTCCAGCCGTTCAGTGCCTCCTCATTCTCCCACACGGTGCAGATCTTCAACTCCTCCACGCCTTCCTTAGGAGCGGCGTGCCACACCTCCATACGGATGAAGCCGGGGATGCTCTGCACCCCGTTATCTGCGCTGAACCGTGAGGCCAGTGCTTCACCATGCCCTTCCTTGATCTTAATCGTATTGGTAACTACCAGCATGCCAAGTCCTCCTTGTAGGGCTTTACTTTACGTAAAGTCTGTCGTTATTGCGGATTCGTGGTCCAGATGCCTGCCGTCTTCAGGAAGACGCGGTCAGGCAGCTTAAGCGCAGCGAGCGTCAGCTCAGCAACGTCCTCCGGCTGCATCATCCGGTCCTCGTCCCCGATCTTAAGACCCGCATCGGAAGCAAGGCCTGTATTCACTGTGCTTGGGGTCAGCGCTACGACACGGATATTATGCTTGCGTACCTCCATCGCCAGTGACTCCGTCATGCCCATTAGAGCAAACTTGGAGGCACAGTAGGCAGAGCCTGTGGCGAAGCCGCGTTCTCCTGCGGTGGAGGAGATGTTAATGATATTGCCGCTCGAACGCTCAATCATCGCAGGCAGTGCCGCGCGGGTCACATAATAGGCCCCGAACAGGTTGATCTGCATATGACGTTCCCAGTCTGCCGGGTCCATCTCCAGGAACGTGCCGAACTGGGCGATCCCGGCGTTGTTAATAAGCGCGTCGAAGGGGCCGAGATCCTTCTGCAGAGCCACTACCGCCCGCTCCGCCTCTTCACGTACTGCAATATCGGCTACGGCGATACTGACCTTAATGTCGTACACCTCGGTCAGCGCCGCCTTCAGCGCCTCCAGATCCGCTGAGGTTCTGGAGATCAGCCCCAGGTTGGCGCCTTCCTTAGCCAGCGCCATAGCGAGCGCCTTGCCGATTCCCTTGCCTGCACCTGTAATGACAATACTGGTTCCTCTCAAATCCATAACCTGTCGTCACGCTCCTTATATATAGAATGATGGGTAATTCTAGAAGATACTGTCTATTATACCTGAGCGGCCGGGCACAATCACGCCGGAGCCGCAGCTCTGGCAGTGCTCCTCCCCGGCCCTCCGGACCGTTTGTGCCGCTAATGCCCCGCAGTGACCGGTCATCCTGCTCTAGTCTTCCGGCGTAATTGTCTTAAGCGGCAAGGTCGCCGGACCTTCGAGTACATCGCCTTCATAGGAGAAGCGGGAGCCATGACACGGGCAATCCCAGGAGCGCTCGGCATTATTCCATTCGCATTCACAGCCCATGTGGGTACAGGTTCTGTCCACAAGATGCAATTGGCCCTCAGGGTCGCGGTAGGTACCCACGCGTTTGCCGTCATGGAAGACAACGGCACCTCGATCCGGCTCCAGATCCTTTGTCTTGGTGTGCACAATCTCCACTTTGCCGGCGACCAGCTCCTTGGCAACCGAGAGGTTCTGTACAATGAAGTTCTTGATGGCGGGCACCGCCTTGAAGCGTGAGGGATCATATAACCCGGTGTAGGGGTTGCTGCTCCCCAGAATGCCGTCTGCGATCAGGCGGGCAGCCACGGTTCCGTTCGTCATACCCCACTTCCCGAAGCCGGTGGCGATATAGATCTCCTCGTCCTCGGCGCGCTTGCCGATATAGGGAACCCGGTCCAGCGTGATCAGATCCTGGGTGGACCAGCGGAACGGAATACTGCGAATGCCCAGCAGCTCCCCGGCGAACCGCTCCAGATTCTCATAGTGGCCGAATGTACAGATGCCTTGACCGGTCTTGTGATTCTCCCCGCCGGCAATGACCAGCTTCTTGTCTCCCCATTCCACTGCCCGCAGCGAGCGGACCGGTTCACCGGCACTCAGAAACATGCCGCCCTCATAATCCGTCTCCGGCTCGAACGCCAGACAGTAGGAGCGTTCGGCATGCAGCCTCGAGAAATAGAGGGAGCCGCCGTCATAGAAGGGGAAGTGGGAAGCCGACACCGCATGGCGGCAACGGATCTGGAACTTCTCTCCTTCGGTATGCAGGGTTATCTGTCCGTCTGTATCGACCTTCTCCCCGATCATCGTATGCTCAAATACAGTGCCGCCCCTGTCCAGAACCGCCTGAAGAAGCCCCTTCAGATACTCCAGCGGATGAAAACGGGCCTGATCCGGCATCCGGATGGCCCCGCCCGCGCCCAGCGGCAGGGGCACCTGATCCAGCCACTCTCCGGGCAGTCTTAGCTTACCGTAAGCCTCGAATTCCTTATTCAGAGCCTTGATTGTCTTCTCATCGCCTTGATCCGCATACAGATAGGCCGCCTCCCGTTTCATCCCGCAGGACAGGTCCAGCTCTTCCGCTGTGGCAATCATCCACTCCATGGCCTCGCTGTTCGACTGATAATACATCCGGGCCTGCTCCTCGCCGAAATGCTTCACCAGATCATGATAGATCATGCCGTGCTGGGCGGAGATTTTGGCGCTGGTATAACCGGTAGCCCCGCCGAGAATCTGCCCGGCTTCAAGCAGTGTGACTTTATATCCGGCCTTGGACAGCAGATAAGCGGTAGTAATCCCGGTAATTCCTGCCCCTACAATAGCTACGTCTGTAACATGATCTTCCGCAAGTCTCGGAAAAGACGGCCGCCCGGTGCTGCCTACCCATAATGATTCCGGAAATTGCGGAAGACCTTGCGAACGGGGTTCCTGTGCATTCATAGTATATTCCCTCCTAAGTGATGATCCATTTCATTTATTACCACTCTTCCGTGAAAAGAAACGCTCTGCTTCCCCGGCAGGTGCATGAAAATCGCCAGAAAGTGCCAACCTAAGAAGAAATTCAAGGAGCAGCGGGCGGAGAGGGGGAGGGACCTATGTCAGGACAACAGCATACACAGAGGGTCCCGCTCGAATGGATCAGAAGCCAGCTAAGCGGGTTCGGCGACCTTGAAGACAAGGTTTTAACGATTCCGGCGGGACAGGTCAGCCTGCTCTATATCAAAAGTGTGACAGACGGACAGGCCATCAGCCGCAATATCATTGCCCCGTTCTATGAGATGGGGCATCCCGCAGCCTATTACAGCTATGTGGCCGATTATCCCGGCAGTGAAGAGGTAACAGACGGGCAGCGTGCTCTGGACCTTCTGCTCAGCGGGTATGCCTGCATTGGGCGGGAGGGGAAGCTCTGCTGCTTCGATGTCCTCCGGGCGGAGGCCAGCAGTATCAAGGAGACGATCACGGAGAGCATCAGTCAAGGCCCCTCCGATGCGCTGGGGGAGAATCTGGCGGTGAACCTCAATCTGGTCCGGCGGCGTTATCTGTCCTCTGCGCTCAAGATGGAATTTACCGTCATCGGCAATGTATCCAAGACCAAAGCGGCGATCCTTTACGACGAGAGCCGGGTGAATCATCAGGTGCTGGCGGAGTTAAAAGAGAAGCTGGACTCGCTGAAGCTCGACATTCTGCAGGCTGCCGGGGAACTGGAGAAATATATCAGCAGCGACAAGCTGCGCATTTTTCCCAAGACTATAGTGACCGAGCGCCCCGACCGTGTGGTATTCAATCTGGCAGAGGGCAAGGTAGCGATCCTGCTGGATACGACCGGGTATGCGATTGTGCTTCCGTCCATATTCAATGATTTCTTCACCGCCATGGATGATAAAATCCATCTGCCCTTCGTCGGCCGCTTCCTGAAGCTCCTGCGCATCCTGGGCGTGGCTATGACGCTGTGGCTGCCAGCCTTGTACATTGCCTTCACCTCATACAATCCGGAGATTGTGCGGGTGCAGATCGCCCTGCTGATCGGGGGAAGCCGCGCCACAGTGCCATACCCGTCTTTTGTCGAGGTGATTCTGATGATGATTATGATGGAGTTCCTGACGGAGGCCAGCTTGCGTCTGCCCAGAGCCATCGGCCCTACAGCGACCACGGTCGGCGGTCTGATCCTGGGGCAAGCTGCTACAGCGGCGGGGCTGATCGGCAACATTATGATTATTCTCGTCTCTGTGGTGGCGATATCCAATTTCCTGGTCCCGCTGAATATGATGAGCTTCTCCATCCGTGTGCTGAAGTATTTCTTTGTCATTGCCGCAGCTGTGCTCGGGCTGGTCGGTGTTGTCATCTGCCTGGTGGGGTTCACACTGTACCTGTGCAGCCAGCGCAGCTTCGGCCAGCCGTACTTCAAGATGTTCGCTCTTGATGCGCTGGGAGCGTCACTGAAGAAGAAAAGCGGGGGCTCCTGATGGCAAACAGCCGCTATTTCTACTGCCTGTTTCTCATGAATTCCCTGATCAATATCATTAACTTCACCCCGCGTGAGCTGCTGGATGCCCGCTTCGACGGTGCGCAGTCCTCCATTCTGGTTGCGGTGGGCACGGGCACGCTGTTCATTTATCTGTTCACCAGAGTCATTCATAAATTCCCGGGAAAGGGACTGCCAGAGATCTTCGGTTCAGTGATGCCGAGGCTGCTGGCCTCCCCGCTGATTATCGTATATGCGGTACTCTGGTATCTGGCCGGGGCGCTGATTCTCTTATCCTTTGTGGATATTACCATGCGGTTTATCAGCCCGGACACAGGCACCATGGCAGTCTTGCTCGGGTTCCTGATATTGACCTGCCTCTGTGCCAGAATAGACTCGCTGTCCCTGCTCTATGGACTGGAAATTACACTGGCTATCACCCTGCCCTTAATTGTGTACACGACAGTCAAGGCGGTGGTGAACTCGGACTTTAGCTGGGACGCCGTGCTGCAGATCATGACACATGCCCTGCATCCTCCCGACTGGAACAGCCTTACGGCAGCAACCTTTACATTCAGCGGCTACATTAATATGGCGGTCTTCAACCGGGTATTTCATGGCTTGAAGCTGAGGCATATCTGGATTCTGAGTCTGGAGGGGCTGCTGGTGCTGGCCATCACGTTTTATGTGCCTATCGGATATCACGGAACTGTTGGCGTAGAGCGGCATGTGTACACCTGGTTCACCACAGCGGACAGCATCCGGATCGAAGCGTTTTTGATTGAGCGTATGCTTTATATCTTTTATTTTGCTTACAGCACACTGGCGCTCGTCAGTGCCATTATCCAGTGGCATGTCGGCAAAGAGCTGCTCCTCAGCCAGCTCCCCTCCGCCCCCGGCAGACCTAAGGCCAAGCTGCGGCAAGAGATCGTCATTCTGGCGGTTTTTGCAGCAGCTACTCTGCTCATGATGCGTATAGACCAATACGACCTGAATATGCTCGGGGTATTCCTGCTGCATATCCGCTGGTACGGGGAGCTGCTGCTGATCCTGCTGTTATTCTGGTGCTACTGGATGGTAAGGAGGCGAAGAGCGTGAGGGCGGGGGCAATCGGGACTCTGCTGGTGATGCTGCTGTCCGCAACCCTGACCCTGGCCCTTACAGGCTGCAATTACAAGGATATCGACCGGCGAATCTTCGTGGTCGCTATCGGGATCGATTCCGGCCAGCAGGAAGGGACATTCAAGGTAAGCCTCAAGCTGGCCATTCCCCAGGGCGATGTTACGAAGATTGACGAGAAGATGCAGATCCTCACCGAGGAATCAGAGAGCATCTCCGAGGCGCTGCGCAGAATGAAGTCCAAGGTGGAGAAGGAGCTCGACTATGTGCACTGCAAATCGGTGATTCTGGGGGAAGGGCTTGCCGCGGGTGATATCCGGCATGTAACAGACTGGGCGGTCCGGCGCAGAGACATCCAGCTGATTCTTAATTTCGCCGTGGGCAGGCCGGGGGCGCTGGAGGTGCTTCAGGTTAAGCCGCCGTCAGAGCGCATTCCGTCCAACTCGCTGATTCTGGCAATGAGCGGGCAAGGCACCGAGTCGCCCTTCATCTCCAGTGTGTATTCCTACCAGCTGATGCGGAGTATTTATGAGAATGGGATAGACCCCATATTACCGGTTATTGAAGCGCAGAAGAAGGACCAGTTCCTGATTAACAAGATCGCTCTGCTGGATAAAAGAAAAATCCAGCTGGTCCTCTCCCCGGACGAGACCCGGCTGTTCAATCTGCTGTCCCGCTCCAATCTGCGGACGAACTTCCCCGCCCATATAGGCGGCGGTATGTATCAGTACTATACGGAGAGCTCCTCTTCAAGCTACCGGATTGTTACTCCCGCAGATGAAGATCCCTATCTCCGCTATACCATTAAAATCCGGGCGATCCTGGAGGAGAACAGCACGGCGGAGATCGTCACCCACCATATGCTGAAGGAGATTGGAGAGGCCGGTGCCGCAGAACTGGAACAAGCCGTAACTGCACTGCTGGTCAAAATACAAGGCAGCGGCATGGACCCGCTGGGCTGGGGGCTGCACTACGGTGCACGGCACTGGAATAACAGCACGGAGATGGCCGAATGGAGCAGGCTGTACCCCCGGCTGGGCTTCCAGGTGAAAGCGCAGGTGGAGGTGAAGTATTCCGGCATGATCAAGTAGCGGCGCATTGACGCTTCCGGCATCAGGACTTATACTTGATCTAAAAACAAGTTAGAGGATGATAAAGATGAGAACCCTGAACCTTACCTCTCAGCGTCAAGCCGTATACGATATCGTCCGCAATTCCCATGATCACCCTACTGCTGCGGAAGTCATGAACCGGCTGGTCGGGCAAGGGCATAACCTGGCCTATGGAACGGTCTATAATTCCCTGCGCTACCTTACAGAGAAGCAGATGATCCGCGAGCTGAAGCTGGGCGAGGCGGCCAGCCGGTATGATGCGCGTCTGGACGACCACCAGCATATTGTCTGTGAAATCTGCGGTGCCGTGGATGAAGTGATGAGTCAGGTTCCGCAGGAGTGGAGCGATTCGGTGGCGGCGGATACAGGCTATTCGATCACTCATACCCATGTGGTATTCGGGGGAATCTGCCCGGCCTGCCAGAGCAGGAACTCACGCCAGAACTAGGACGTTTGTATGAGCTGCGAGGGTCCGCATAGTAACCGGATATAATAAAAGACCGTTTTCATTGAAACGGTCTTTTTGCTGTGCTCCTATAAAAATCATCAATAAATATAGGGAAATTATCATCAATTACCGGAAAAAAGAGGGTTTCGGGGGCTGATATTTAATTATATATTAAGCCTGCCGCCATGATCCATCTTAAGACCCATGAAGAAAGAGAGAGTGAGTCCATTATATGAATAAAAAGGTGCGTCTGAACATCCGTACAAAGCTGATTACTACCTATCTGCTTGTCCTGCTGGTACCGAGCATCATTATAGGCTGGTTAACCTATCAATCGGCCAGCAGCACCATGGAGGAGCAGCTTACTAATAATGCCCGGGAAAGTGTAATTGCAGTGAATCAGATCATAAGTTCCAATATTCAGTCGAAAATAGATGATATCCTCTATTTTGCCGGACAGCTTCCGGCAGATTCCATTAATAACGAGGCAGCCGGACTGGCGGCGCCTGCATTGGAGAGCAGATTGAGGGAGTATGCGGCGCTGCATCCCGATGTGCTTGATATTTATGCCGGAACCAGCAAAGGCAAGAGCATCCGCAGCGCAGAGCTGGAGCTGCCGGAGGGCTATGATCCCCGCAAGGAAAATACATATATCAATGCGCTTAAGCAGGGCAGCGGCACAGTGATCTCTCCGGTATTTCAGACGGTGAAGGGGGAGAGCGCCATTGCAGTATCGGCGGTGCTCGCGGGCGGAAACGGTGTAGTCAGCCTTGATCTGGATCTGTCCTTCCTTGCCGGTATGACGAACATCAAGGTCGGCCAGGAGGGCTACATTTTGATTATCGACAGCAGCAAGAAATTCCTGGTTCATCCCACAGAAGCAATTGGCGCGGAATCCTCGCTTGACTTCGTGAAGCAGATGTTCGGGAGTGAGAGCGGCAGCTTCGATTATGTATATAAGGATGCACCCAAGAAGATGACCTTCATGGTGAATGAGCTGACGGGCTGGAGAATCGGAGGCACCTTCAGCTTGAATGAGATTACGCAGGCAACCAGCGACATCCGTGAGACAGTCTGGCTGGTCATCTCTGTGTCAGTGCTGCTGGCGCTGGTGCTGATCTATTTCAATATCGCGTCGATCCTGAAGCCGCTGATCCGCCTGCGCAAGGCAACCGAGCGGATTGCCGGCGGCGACCTGTCGCAGGATATCGGGGACTTCCGGGGAGATGAGATCGGCCTGCTGGCCGGGAATTTCCGCCTGATGGTAGAGAATCTGCGGCAGATGATTATCGGGGTACAGACTATGACGGATAATGTCTCTTTCTCCGCTGAGCAGCTGAGCGCGGGGGCAGAGCAGACGACCAAAGCAATAGAACATGTTACAGTGGCCATCCAGGAGGTGGCAGCCGGCACGCAGCAGCAGGTCAGCAGTGTACATAAAGGGATGGCTAGCACAGCTGCCACCACCACTGAGGTAGCCCATATCTCGGAGTTCATGAAGCAGGTGTCGGTAATGATGGACAAGACCTCGCTGTCAGCTGCGGAGGGCAATGATTCGGTCATCAGCGTAGTCGACAAAATCAACGGCATTCATGAGACCGTGGAGGAGATGGGCGCGGTTATCGATCAGCTAAGTGAGCGGGTCGGGCAGATTCAGGGGATTACCGGTGTCATCTCGGGAATCTCGCGTCAG
The DNA here is from genome assembly GCF_038051945.1 of Paenibacillus sp. FSL H3-0469. Lineage (NCBI taxonomy): Bacteria > Bacillati > Bacillota > Bacilli > Caryophanales > Paenibacillaceae > Paenibacillus > Paenibacillus sp. FSL H3-0469. The sequence goes on along the minus strand of NZ_CP150302.1, from coordinate 3,956,553 downwards.
ACAAACCTGCTGGCGTTGAATGCTTCTATAGAAGCGGCCAGAGCGGGGGAGCAGGGGCGCGGGTTCGCGGTAGTGGCCTCGGAGGTCCGCAAGCTGGCGGAAGAATCCGGGAAGTCGGCAAGCCTGATCTCCGAACAGGTTGCCTCTATCCATGCAGAGATGATCCGGGCTACGGCATCCATGGAGGAGGCGAAGAGCAAGGTAATGGACGGCATTATGGCTGTGGATACAACGGGACGTTCGTTCTCGCGCATCCGCAGGGCAATTAAAGGGGCCGCGGAGACCATAGGCGGGATGAACGAAGGCGTTCAGACCCTGACTGCAGAAGCAGACAGTCTGGACCAGGCCATCAGCGAAATCCGCGGCATCACCGAGGCTGCGGCAGGCAGTACCGAGACGATCTCGGCAGCAGCCCAGCAGCAGCTTGCCTCGGTGGAAGAGATCGCCTCTTCCTCAGCCGACCTCAGCCGCCAAGCCGATGAACTGCAGCAGCTGGTCGGGCGCTTCAAGCTGCACCCGGGTAACCAGTAGAGCCTCAAACCTGCACGTGTGAGAATTACTTTTAACTCATCGCTTGCGGAGGGTTTACCGTGCCTGAAGATAAGCAGAATTCCTGAGGTCAAATATACGGTCCGGTCTTTTCTTTTACCTCACTTTGCAAGTATACTGATAAACAACAATACGGGGTGATGAAGGGGAGAAGCGTTCATGGCAGAGCAATTAAAGGGCATTACCGTAGCCCTGGCCGGTCCGCGTAAAGCGGAAGACATGGCCAAGCTGGTAGAGAATATGGGAGGAACCGCGCTGCACCGTCCCGCTCAAGGGACAACCTTTCTGGATGATGCCGCCCTGCGTGAGGGGTTGATTGCCTGGACGGAGCAGCCGCCGGATCTGGCTATTCTGACTACCGGTATGGGGCTGGACGCATTGTTCGAGACGGCTGCGAAGCTTGCGCTTGCAGACCGCTTCCTGGAGGTTCTCTCTGCCTCACCTGTTGCTGCCCGTGGCTATAAGACAGTGAATGCCCTGAAGAAACGGGGGCTTGAGCCGGTCGTGCGTGACGATGACGGCAGCTCTGCCGGACTGATCCGCGGCCTGCAGGACTATGATCTGCAGGGTAAGCGCGTCATGCTTCAGCTGCACGGGGAGACTGCCCCGCAGCTGGTCGGGTGGCTGGAGCAGGCAGGTGCAGCTGTAAGCTGTGTGCAGCCTTACAGGTATACTCAGCCGGAGCCTGGAGCGCTGGAACTGCTGCTTACAGAGATCACGGAAGGTCAGGTGGATGCGGTGGCGTTCACAAGTGCACCGCAATTCCGCTTCCTGGCACAGCATGCGAGGGAGCAGGGGCAGCTTGCGGCGCTGGTGCAGGCTTTTGAAGACAAGGTGCTTGCGGTCTCTGTAGGCCGTATGACCTCGGAGGCCCTGAAGGAAGAAGGCGTGAAGCGGATCGTCATGCCGGAGCACGAGCGGATGGGCAGCATGTTCGTTACCCTGGGCCGCTATATTGCGGCTAACCGCTAGCAGCGGACGTTCAATTACAACTACAAATACAGAGAGAGATGGAGGAGGAGACCTATGGATAAGAGAAAATGCCTGTTGTTAGGCGATTACACACACCCCCGGTTTCACCCGTTGCAAGGTGTGGACAAGCAGGTCAGTGAAATTCTGAATGAGCTTCTGACTGTGCAATGCTCGGAGAACAAGAAGCTGATGCTAAGCGAGCATTTGTCCGGATATGATCTGTGTATCGCATATAATGAATTGTGGAATGAAACCGTATCTCCGCAGCAGACGGCAGGTCTGCTGAGCTATGTCAGCGGAGGAGGCGGTCTGATTGTCCTGCACACAGGGGTATCCTTGGCGAAGCGTTATGAGCTGGCCCAGCTGATCGGTGCCAGATTCACCGGCCACCCGGCCTATACTCCGCTTCAGTTTAAGGTGCAGGAGCATGATATTACCGAGGGCATCGAAGACTTCCAGCTCGATGAAGAGCCGTACCGGTTCGAGTTCGATCCGTTCACCGAGAAGCAGATTCTGCTTGAATACGAAGCGGACGGGGAGATGCTGCCTGCGGCCTGGTGCCACAGCTATGGCCTTGGACGGGTGGTCTATCTGATGCCGGGCCATCATGAGCCGTCGTTCCGGCATCCGGCTGTTCGCCAGCTGATTCTGCGGGCAGCCACCTGGGCGGCGCGTATCCCCAGATAATCAGCAAATAATCAGCAATATCGGTGCTAAGCCCCACTTTGTGGGGTTATTTTGTGAAATGGCGGGCGAAGGGGTATACTTTATCCATAACTGCAATCTTTGGGAGGGAAGTACCATGAGTGATCTGTTGAAGAAAGCTATCTCATTAGGCGTTGGCCTCACCATTGTCAGCAAGGAAAAGGTTGAAAAGGTCGTAGACGAGCTGGTGAAGCGGGGCGAGCTGGCCCCGTCGGAATCCAAGGCGCTGGTGGACCGGCTGGTAGAGCGCGGAGATGAAGAACGGGGTGCGTTCAAGTCTGCCGTGCAGGAGCAGGTTCAGCGGGTTCTGAAGGAGCTTAAGGTACCAGTGCAGGAGGATATCACCAGGCTGGAATCGCGCATTGCCCAGCTTGAGGGCCGTGTTGCCGAGCTGGAAGGCAAGTCACCCCAGGAGACCACCGTGCCGGAACAGCGTACGGAATAAATGGCTGTCCGCATAAGGCATGCCGGACGTTACCGGGCAATCGCCATGGCGCTTATGCGTCATGGCTTCGGCTATATGGTGGAGGAACTGGGCCTCTACCATCTTCTGTCGCTTCCCCGCCGGATCATCACACAGGAGGTTCATGAAAGTGTGACCCTCGCTGAGCGGGTCCGCAGGGTGCTTGAAGAGCTGGGGCCGACCTTCGTCAAATTGGGCCAGCTCGCCAGTACGCGCTCCGATCTGCTGCCTGATGCGATTATTCAGGAGCTGGTCAAGCTGCAGGACAATGTGCCGCCGTTCTCAGCCGAGACGGCCCGCAATATTCTGGAGCAGGAGCTGGACCAGTCCATTGATGCGGTCTTCGAATATTTCGAGAATCATCCGCTCGCTGCCGCCTCCATCGGCCAAGTGCATCGGGCTGTGCTGCATGGCGGGCAGAGTGTAGCGGTCAAAATACAACGGCCAGGCGTCATGCGGACGATGAGCAGGGATCTAGAGATTCTATCGGATCTAAGCCTGCTCGCCGAGCGCAAGATGGACTGGGCCAGGCAATACGGCTTAGCCCGGATGGTCGAGGAATTCTCACGGGCTCTGATGGCAGAGCTGGATTACGCCCAGGAAGGGCGCAATGCCGAGCGTATAGCCGGGCAGCTGACTGCTCAAGATAACGTATATATACCGGCCATCTATTGGGATTTCAGCTCCATCAGGATTCTGACCATGGAGTACATGGAGGGAATTACGCTGAACCGCAAGGACGAGCTGCTGGGCTTGGATATGAAGCTTAAGACGATTGCCCAGCAGTTTGTGGAGATGATGCTGAATCAGATTTTCATTCATGGCTTCTTTCACGCCGATCCGCATCCCGGCAATGTCATGGTGCTGAAGGATGGGAAGCTGGCTCTGATCGACTTCGGAATGGTCGGGCGGCTTAGCGAGGATATGAAGGACGGCCTGTCCGCGCTGGTGATTGCTCTCATGCGCAAGAATACGGACTCGATGGTACGGGCCATTCTGCGCCTGGGAGTGATCCCGGAGGAGGCTGACCGGACGGCGCTGCACGAGGATATGGACCGGCTGCGCGAGCAGTATTATGATATCCCGTTCAAGCAGGTCAGCATCGGCAAGGCGCTGAATGATCTGTTCAGCATTGCCCGCAAGCACCGGCTGGTCATTCCGCCGGATCTGGCGCTGCTGGGCAAGACGATGCTCACGCTGGAGGGCATGGTCGCCAGCCTGGACCCGGCCTTCAGCATTATGCAGATGGCCGAGCCGTTCGGCAGACGTCTGCTCAAGCAGCGCTTCAGCGGAAGCCGCCTGCAGCGCAAGCTGCTGGGCGGGGTGGCTGATCTTGCCGAGAGTCTGGTCGAGCTTCCCGCCCAGGCCCGGCAGCTCTCCTCGCTGATCAGCAAGGGAAAGCTGAAGGTAGAGATCGGGGTACCTGAGCTGCAGGACCTGGAGCATAAGTTCAGCCGGATCGGCAACCGTCTCTCCTTCAGTATCGTGCTGTTGGCCTTCAGCATTATCATGGCCGGACTGATTGTTGCCTCCTCCCTGCGCGGCGAGCCGTCGCTGCTCTGGGACTTCCCGATTGTGGAGATCGGTTCGGTCATCGCACTGCTGATGATTCTGTGGCTGCTGTTCTCCATCTTCAAATCGGGGAGATTCTAGCCGGAAGCGCCGGATAAATAATTATTCTTCGCCGGATGCACACAAAGGCTGCGAAATCAAGTACAATATTAAGATAACTTGCCACAATTAAAGTGTAATGGAACGCAAATGGAGTGCCGTCTGAACGTCCGGTGGATCGCTGCTGCGCCGTATAACCGAACGTTCGACCGCTGCCTTGCGGGCCCATAGGACGGAAGGGCTCCGGTGACGGGGTGCTTCCGCTTTTATTTGAAACGATAAGAATGTGAACGGTACCGTCCTTGTCAAAGGACCTGAGGATGACATCCCCTCTGCTTACCTTGCGTACTTTACTCCGTTACATGGATGAATATAAGTTATGAAATTAGGATGTAACCTGACTGGATACCGGGCCGAGTGACCAGACTTTTTTGAAATGAAAACTTAGAAAAATAGTGAGGTGGAGCAATTGCCGGGTTTTAAAGATTTAGGAGTATCAGAAGTGCTGACCGATCTGCTCAAGGGGCAGGGCATCGTGAAGCCGACGCCGGTGCAGGAAGAGGCGATTCCGCCGCTGGTGCAGGGTCTGGATGTAATTGCGCGGGCGAAGACGGGAACGGGGAAGACACTGGCTTTTCTGCTGCCGATTATGGACAAGATCCGGGTCGAGGCCGCTTATCCGCAGGCGCTGATTCTCGCGCCGACGCGTGAGCTGGCGCTGCAGATTACAGAGGAGGCGCGCAAGCTGGCCCGTCATACGGGCGTGAAGATTCTGGCGGTCTACGGCGGACAGGATGTGGAGAAGCAGCTGCGTAAGCTGGAAGGCGGCAGACATCTGATCATCGGTACGCCGGGACGGCTGCTGGATCACCTGCGCCGGGAGACGCTGGACCTCAGCGGCGTGAAGATGCTGGTGCTGGATGAAGCGGATCAGATGCTGCATATGGGCTTCCTGGAGGATGTGGAGACGATCATCACAGCGGTGCCTTACCGCCGCCAGACGATGCTGTTCTCTGCGACAATGCCGGACCCGATCAAGCGGCTGGCAGCGAACTATATGAAGGAGCCGCTGGATGTCATTATTAAGAGCGGATCGCCGATCCCTCTGGATAATATCCGCCAGCAGGTGGTGGAATGCTCGGACCGCAATAAGGAAGAGGCGCTGATCTCCCTGATCGAGCGCGACCGTCCTTACCTGGCGATCATCTTCTGCCGGACGAAGCGCCGGGCCATCAAGCTGAACGAGGCGCTGCAGGCGGCCGGTTATGACTGCGACGAGCTGCATGGCGATCTGTCGCAGGGCAAGCGCGAAGCTGTCATGAAGCGGTTCCGTGATGCCAAGCTCCAATTGCTGGTGGCTACGGATGTGGCGGCACGCGGCCTGGACGTTGAAGGGATCACCCATATCTTCAACTATGATCTTCCGCTGGATGCGGACAGCTATATTCACCGGATTGGCCGCACCGGCCGCGCCGGAGGCAAGGGCCTCGCGATCACGTTCGCTTCGCCGCGCGAGCGCGACGGGCTCGAGCTGATCGAGCACGGCATCTCCCAGCGGCTGGACCGCCGCCGGTACGAGAAGGATGAATTCGGCGTAGGCGAATTCACCTCGGTCCAAGGCGGCGGCTCGCCGCGCGGGCGGCAGAGCGCGGCGCCTGAAGCGGCGCGCGCCGGCCGTGGCGGCCGCGGGCAGGGCCGCAGCGGCGGTGCGCCGCGCGGCGAAGCCGCAGGGCGTCCGGGCGGGCGCGGACGCGGCGGCAAGGACGCAGGCGGCTGGGGCGCGCCTGCGGAAGGCGGCGGCCGCAGCCGGAAGGACGCGGCCGGAGGCGGCAAGCGCAGCGCGTACAGCGCAGCTGCGGCGCCGAAGGGCGACTCCGCCGGGCCAGGCGCGGCGAAGAAGCCGAGACCTGGCGGCGGCTACGGCGCCTTCGCCAGCGGCGGCGACAGCGCAGCAGCCAGCGGCTATGCTGCGGGTGCAGGTGCGGGTGCCGCCGGCGGACGCGGCGGCAAGGGCGGCGCTGCGCGGGGCGGGGCCTCCAGAGGCAACGCCTCCCAGGGCGGGCCGAGCAGCGGCTACAGCACCAACGTATCGCGGGGCGCAGATGCCGGCGGCTTCAGCTACGGCGCTTCGAAGGGTGCTGGCTCCGGGGCCGGGTATAATCCCGGCGGCGCGAAGTCGAGCCCGAAATTCCGGGCGCATGTAGCGCGCAGCAACGATGCCGGAGGCGGAGGCGCCTCCGCTCCCAAGGGCGGCTCACGAGGCGGCTCCAAGGGCGGTAAGGGCGGCTTCAGCTCGGGCGGACGCAGCGGTGGGAATTCATCGCGCGGCGGGCGCAGCGGAGGCTCCGGCGGCGGTTCACGCGGCGGACGCGGCTCCGCCAGATAAAGGCACTTTACATGTATAGCTAATCCTTGTTACCATAGGGCCGTCGGCGTAACAGCCAATGACTCTATGGTAATATTTATTTACTGAAACCTTTTGGCTATCAGGCCTGTCTAATAGATGCTGCCAGAACATTCGGATATTCGGGTACAAGTATAGAGAGATATAGAAAGTAGCCTGCACTTTTGATCAGCCGGGAATCTGCCGAATTCAGGAGTGCGAGGGTACACAACGTTTAGGAGGATTACACAGCATGTCCAAAACCGCCAAAATTGTCATTCTACTCATCGTCGTCATTGCGGCCGGCTGGGGAATCGGGAAGTATACGGCACCGTCAGCTTCTCAGGAGAACGGAACCAATGTTAACACAGGCACAGATTTGGGAGCCGAGGGGCCGGGGGCAGCGCCTGAAGCTTCGGCAGTACCAGAGCCTACGGATCAGCCAGATCCTGAAGGTTCAGGTAATGGAACATCCGGTAATAATGCTGCGGAGATGGTGGTAGCCGAGCCGGAGAGCATCGCGGTCATGGTCAATAAGCAGTACAGCCTGCCTGATAAGTATAAGCCTTCCGATCTGGTCTACCCGGATGTTCCTTTTATTTTCTCGGAAAAGATTGAGAAGCGCATGCTGCGGCGTGAAGCGGCTGCGGCGCTGGAGGAGATGTTCGCGGGGGCGAAGGCGGACGGGGTCTATCTGGCCGGTGTATCCGGCTACCGTTCGGAATCGACCCAGAAAAGGCTGTTCAATAACTATGTCGCCAGAGACGGTGAAGAGAAGGCCCGCACCTACAGTGCCATGCCGGGACACAGCGAGCATCAGACGGGACTGGCCATTGACCTGTCCGGCAGAGACGGCAAATGTGCAGCCGAGAGCTGCTTTGCAGGGACGAAGGAAGCGGAGTGGCTGGCCGCCCATGCCGCTGAATACGGCTATATCATCCGGTTCCTTGAGGGCAAGGAGGCCATTACCGGGTACAAGTACGAGCCTTGGCATGTCCGTTACGTAGGTAAGGAGATTGCCGCTTCCATCGCCGAAAGAGGGATTACACTCGAAGAATATTATGACGCTGTCCCGGTGTCGAATTAAACCCGCACTATAATCAGGCGGTCCCGCGATTTGCGGGGCCGTTTGTGTGTCTGGGAAGCGGGCGGAGACTTGTCACCAGTATCTGTCCTTCCATTCAGGAAATAAGTGGATTTCATCCAGCTGCTGCGGCGCGATTGAGCTATCCTCCGGCAGCAGTTGGATAATGAGCACTTAATTAATCAATATTCAGCAAAAGTAGTCAAACGCCACCAATTAGATGCTGTTTATCCACTTGCTTCCTGACAATCCGCTGAAACCGGGAAAATAAGATACGTTTATCCACTTGCATGCCTTGCATGCTGCTGAAGCGGGCGGAGACTCGTTCGTGAACGGTGGTTCACCCCCGGGAACGCTGGTTAAGTAGTGGGAAACCGCACACTATGAAATGGGAGGCGTTTCTTGATGTCTGAACATAATCATGTGGTGAGTAAGGACGGCAGTGTGACCATGAACCGGGTAACGGAGGCGCTCGACCGGATTGATCCGGGGCAGAAGGAAATGATACTGGACAACTTCGAGCACTTCAAGGCGTATTTAGGAAAGCGCATTCAATTGGCGCAAAAAATCGGTCTCAGCGACGAACAGCTGGCACTGGCCGCCGAGAAAATCGCCGGTTACCTGGCAGCGTATGAGGAGCCCCGCAATAGTGAAGAGAAGCTGCTGCTGGAATTGTGGAAGGCCGGCAACAAGGAGGAACGCCACCGGCTGGCGCATATGCTGGTGAAGATGGTGCAACAGTAAAAGAGGCAGCGCCGGTAAGCAACAGGAGCACTACCAGTATCACCAACAGCATCGGGTAAAATGGATCCCTGAAAAAGTAACATGAACATCGTTATTGCATTCCTTCCTATGAAAATAAATCAGGCGGTTCCGTGATCCTTGCGGAGCCGCCTGATTACTGTGCAAGTAACCTTTGACACATCAGTCTGTGGCTGAACCGTATCCTCAGCCCGTGCGTTTGCTTGGCGGCATTACATTCTTCCGGTTGTGAATTACATCGGTGCGGGTATAGTTAGTATATTAGTATAGATGTACGGTATGCTGAAGCCTCGAAAATCCAACCCATTGGAGCTGCTCTCACATGAAATTAAGCATTCTCGATCAATCCCCGGTGCCGGAGGGAAGCACTCCGGCCGAGGCGCTCCGCCAGACTGCGCTGCTGGCCCGCGAAGCGGAGCGGCTTGGTTATCACCGCTTCTGGGTCGCGGAGCATCATGCTGCGCCGGGCCTCGCCGGCTCCAGCCCTGAAGTGCTGATGGCGCATCTTGCTGCGGTAACCTCTACGATCCGCATCGGCTCGGGAGCGGTGCTGCTCCCGCATTACAGCGCGTTCAAGGTCGCTGAGAATTTCCGCGTCCTGGAGGCACTCTATCCCGGACGTATCGATCTCGGGATAGGGAGGGCGCCAGGCGGCGGTGCTCTGGCCGCCAAAGCACTACAGGATACCCGTGTCACTATTGACGACGTTGACCGGTACGAGCAGCAGATCCGGGAGCTGATGGCCTATCTGTATGACTCTGAGGGCGGAGCATCTCCGCAGCGTTACGCCGGATTACGGGCAACCCCTGCGGTGGACGCAGCGCCGGAGGTCTGGCTGCTGGGCTCAAGCCGGGAGAGTGCGGCGCTCTCTGCCCGGCTGGGAACCGGGTATGCTTTCGCCCGGTTCATTGCCAGGAACGGAGGAGCGGGGGCGGTGCATGAGTACCAGGATGGCTTCGCACCTTCCGTGGCTGCCGCATCGCCGAAGTCGCTGCTTGCGGTGTTCGCTGTCTGTGCGGAGACATCGGCCGGGGCAGACCGGCTGGCTGCCAGTATGGATCTCTCATTGGTCAGCCTGGAGAGGGAACACCTCTCTGCCCCGACCCCGTCCGTAGAGACAGCGCTGAACTATACATATACCCCGTACGACCGCTTCACCATTGCAGATAACCGGAAGCGGATGGTCATAGGCTCGCCTGCTGAAGTCAGGGAGCAGCTTCAGCTGCTGGCGGAAGAATACCGCTGCGGGGAGCTGATGATTTCTTCGCATATCCATGACTTTGAGGACAAGCTGCAATCCATCCGGCTCATCGCCGAAGCCTGCGGTCTGGAGCGCAGGACGTAGCCATTCCCGCCGGAATTTGGTTTTGGCTGCGAATAGGGTAAAATGAAGAGGTTAATTATATAGCCGAAAGGAAGCGAAGCAGAGATGTCGATTTATAGTTTTGCCGGAGTGAAGCCTTCGGGTACAGAAGTGCCGTTTAAGGACTATGAGGGCAAGGTGCTGCTGATCGCCAATACGGCCAGCAAGTGCGGACTGACCCCGCAATACGGAGATTTGCAGAAGCTGTACGAGCAGTACGGGGATCAGGGTCTGGTGGTACTGGGCTTTCCGTGCAACCAGTTTGCCGGCCAGGAGCCGGGCACAAGCGAGGAAGCGGAGTCCTTTTGCCAGATTAACTATGGAGTTACGTTCCCGGTGTTCGCCAAGGTCGATGTGAATGGTCCGGAGGCGAGCATGCTGTTTCAATACTTGAAGGGCCAGCAGCCGGGTGACGGCGAGAGCAGTGATATCCAGTGGAACTTCACGAAATTCCTGGTGGACCGCAGCGGCAATGTAGTGGCCCGTGTCGAGCCGAAGGAATCACCGGAGAGCATGAAGGAGCTTATCGAATCCCTGCTGTAGTAAGGCTGAAATTAACCGCTCTGAAGTAGCCCTTTATGAAAATTATCCTTGAATCTTTTCAGAGACCCTGTATCCTTTGAAGAGACATGTTTCGCGTGACACCATGAATGGCTTACAGGAAGCAAGGATGCAGGATAATAACGGCAGGAGGGTTACATACAGGCATGAGGTTAATTACAGAGGTAGCATCGGCAGCGGGGATTAAGGAAGAGCATCTGGAACTGTACGGCAAATATAAAAGCAAGCTGGCGCCCTCGCTCTGGGCAGAGCTGAAGCATGAGCCGGACGGCAAGCTGGTTCTGGTTACCGCAATGAATCCTACACCGGCAGGTGAAGGCAAGACGCTGACGACGATTGGACTTGCTCAGGCGATGAATGCAGCGGGTGTACGTACGGTGGCTGCGCTGCGTGAACCTTCGCTTGGTCCCTGTCTGGGGATGAAGGGCGGAGCGACCGGGGGCGGCAAGGCGCAGATTGTTCCGGCAGATGAGATTAACCTGCATTTCACAGGGGATATCCATGCGGTGAGCGCAGCCCATAACCTGCTCTCGGCGATGATCGACAATCATTTGTTCCAGGGCAACAGCCTGGGGCTTGATCCGCAGCGCATCGTCTGGAAACGAGTTATGGATATGAATGACCGCAGCCTGCGGAATATCGTGACCGGCCTTGGCGACGGCAACGGAACTGTGCGGGAGAGCGGTTTTCAGATTACAACAGCCTCCGAGATTATGGCCGTGCTGTGCCTGTGCAGCGACCTTGCGGATCTGAAGCAGCGGCTCAGCCGCATTCTGGTCGGATATGACCACTCAGGTCAGCCGGTAACCGCACAGGCGATTGGAGCTGTGGAGGCGATGACTGCGCTATTGAAGGAGGCGGTGAAGCCGAATCTGGTGCAGACGCTGGAAGGAACCCCGGTCATTGTGCATGGCGGCCCGTTCGCCAATATTGCCCACGGCTGCAGCAGTGTGATCGGAACCCGCTACGCGCTGAAGTTGGGCGATGTGGTGGTGACCGAGGCAGGCTTCGGCGCAGATCTGGGCGCGGAGAAATTCATGGATATCAAATGCCGCCAGGCAGGGCTTGCTCCTGCGGCTGCTGTCCTGGTGGTAACGGTGAAGTCGCTGAAATACAACGGCGGCGTCCGCAAGGAAGAGCTGTATGAGGGCAACCGGCCGGCGCTGCTCTCCGGATTGTCCAATATGGAGCGTCATATTGAGAATCTGCGCAAGTTTGGCGTGCCTGTGCTGGTGGCGCTGAATCATTTTGAGGGGGATGCCCCTGCGGAAGTGAATGAGGTGCTGGAGGCCTGCGGGCGGCTGGGGGTACCTGCTGCGGTATCCAAGGTATGGGCGGAGGGAAGCGCGGGCGGACAGGAGCTGGCGAAGGAGCTGCTGAAGCTGCTGGACCGGGAGGAGCCTGTGCAGTACGCACCGCTGTATGATGACCATCTGGATATTCCGTCCAAAATCAACCGCATCGTCACGGAGATCTACCGTGGAGCGGGAGTAGCCTTCTCTCCGGCCGCTAAGCGTAGTCTGGCTATTATTGACCGGCTGGGCCTGAACCATCTTCAGGTCTGCATGGCCAAAACCCCGTATTCCTTCTCGGATCAGCCCCGGCTGCTCGGAGCCCCGGAAGGCTTCACCATGGGCGTCCGGGACATCACCCTGTCCCTCGGGGCGGGATTCGCTGTAGTGATCACTGGCAACATGGTCACGATGCCGGGCCTCCCCGCCAAGCCTGCGGCAGAAGGAATACTGGTGGATGAGGATGGCGTAATTTCCGGTCTGGAATAAGACATCCCAGCCAATAGTTGTAGTGTGGCCTCACTTTGCCGCAGGTATGCTGCGGAGGGTGAGGCTATTTTTGTATGCAAAAAACCGATCACAATTGGACTGGGAGCGCAGCATAAGCCAATTTCCCTCCTGCTGTTTCCTGCTCCTGGCAGACATAATGCCCCTCCTCCGGGGGAAACTAAGCGAAGGTTGAAGAGCGCATCGGCGGTACTAGTGGAGTGGATGATGCGGTGAAACTCCAAAGTTATTAAAATTTGAAATTGTGAACAATGTGAGAAAAATCACAAAAACACTTGTAATGTGATAAATATCACAATATAATCAGTGTATAAAGTGAAAACAATCACAAACGTAAACACAAGCCTTACTAAATAAGCTTTTCAACTTGGAGGAGGAAGAAATCATGAAAGTAGCAGTCATTGGATGTACCCACGCCGGAACGGCCGCCATTGTAAATACCGCACAGTTATACCCGGATGCACAGATCACGGTGTATGAGCGTAACGATAATATCTCATTCCTGTCTTGCGGCATTGCCTTATACGTTGGCGGTGTGGTCAAGGACCCGCAGGGACTCTTCTATTCCTCCCCGGAACAGCTGGCCGCGCTGGGTGTGCAGACGAAGATGCGCCATGAGGTAATCAACATTGACACCGCCGGCAAAACCCTGAAAGCCCGTAACCTCGTGACCGGCGAGGAAATGGAAGATACTTATGACAAACTAATTATGACAACAGGCTCATGGCCGATCGTGCCTAAGCTCGAAGGGATAGAGATGGAGGGCATCCTGCTCTCGAAGAACTACAATCACTCCAACACCATTATCGAAGAAGCGCAGAAGGTGAACAGAATTACTGTGGTCGGTGCCGGATATATCGGGGTCGAGCTGGTGGAGGCTTTTCAGATGAACGGCAAGGAAGTTACGCTGATTGATGGGGAAGACCGCATCCTGAGCAAATATCTCGATGAAGAGTTCACCGCACCGATCCAGCAGTCGCTTGAGGATCACGGCATTAAGCTGGCGCTGGGCGAAAAGGTTGCCTCCTTCGCAGGGGAGAACGGCAGAGTGACCAAGGTGATTACGAGCAAGGGTGAGCATGAGACGGATCTGGTGATTCTCTGCATCGGCTTCCGTCCAAATACCGAGCTGCTGAAGGGTCAAGTGGATATGCTGCCGAATGGCGCGATTATGGTGAACGATTATATGCAGACCAGCCTGCCTGATGTCTATGCTGCCGGTGACAGCTGTGCGATTCATTACAATCCAACGGGTAAGCACGCATACATTCCGCTGGCCACCAATGCAGTGCGTATGGGAACGCTGGTCGCCCGCAACTTGGTCTCGAACACGATCCCTTACATGGGTACGCAAGGAACGTCGGGCATCAAGATCTATGAAGACAATATTGCCGGAACCGGACTGACGGAAGAGGCGGCCGCAGCCGAGGGAATGGATACGGAAAGTGTGATGCTGATCGACAACTACCGTCCGGAGTTCATGCCAACCTTCGAGCAGGTTCAGGTAAAAGTGGTCTTTGACCGTGCCACCCGCCGCATTCTGGGCGCGCAGATTATGTCCAAGATGGATCTGACGCAGTCGATCAATACCGTATCGGTCTGCATCCAGAATAAGATGACCGTTGACCAGCTGGCCTTCATCGACTTCTTCTTCCAGCCGCACTACAACAAGCCTTGGAACTTCCTGAACACCGCAGGCCTCCAGGCTCTGCCTAAGCCTGCTCCGGTCAAGGAGCCTGTCCACGCTTAATTTATTGATACCTTTGTATTAGAGCCCATTCCGGGCTCTTTTTTTTGATAAGGGAATTATGATTTTCTTCCGATGTGGATAAGTGGTGCATAAAGCCGGGGATACGCGAGTGGTCATCCGGGCTGAATGTGGTCGAAAAACCGACTACATCTTATCCGTCTATTTCTCGCCGAAACGGTACCGTCCTTGTGAAGGACGACAAAGCCGTTTACTCTTGTGTTTCTTAAATGTTATGTGCTCAGCTGCGGTCCTCAATCAACACAATTTCTCCATCCTTAATGCCGAATATAGACGTTCCCTTTAGCCGCAGCATATCACCGGCCGATAATCCTCCAGGCATATCTACGACAAGAATGCCTTCATAATCAATGGCCACCTCAACATTATTGTCAGGTCCTGCGCTGTACCCGATAATGATCTGGCGGCGGCTGGAGAACATCGTTGATGATTGCTCAGCCAATGCCCGGAATGCCGGGATGCCGCTGGTTTCCGTGGTGGTTACCCCATCCGAAATATTCCGGAAAATGATATTCTGGTGCATCAGGTCAACCATGCCTTGAATGTCAAAAGAATTATATGCCCTGATATACGTTTCAATGATGTCCTGTACTTCTTGGCTAACCATACAAAGACTCCTCTCTCTGGCCTGTTTAACAAGCAGCCGGTATAACTTTTATCTTTTTTATTCGCTGCTGGATGCTCCGGTTCCTTCCGTTGAGTTTAATCTGTGAATTCCTTGAACTGCATTAAATCAGTGCATGATGCCAGCTTTTATGGTAAATTTGACATGTCAGTGAAAACTTTCACTAGGTTTTTCGGATAGTGACTTTTATCACGTAAATGTGATTAGGATCACGTTACAATGGCATAAAGGAACAAATTTTAAGTAATTCGAAGGGGATAGGAATCATGGCTTATAACAAACCGCAGGGAATCGCTGAAGTGACGGTAGAGAACGGAGTCAAGAAGGCACATAATCCGCTTAGCACTGTACTCATTCTCGGTTTTCTGGGAGGAGCGTTTATTGCGCTCGGATTTTTGCTGGATATTCGTGTCATTGCCGGTGCGCCTGCCGAGTGGGGGTCCATCGCTAACTTCATCGGGGCTGCGGTGTTCCCGGTTGGACTCATTCTGGTGCTGCTTGCCGGAGGGGAACTGCTGACAGGCAATATGATGGCGGTGCCACTGGCGTTCATTGCGAAGAAGATCTCGTTCTTGGAAGTGATCAAGAATCTGGTGCTGATCACGCTCAGCAACCTGGCAGGCGCCTTGTTCGTCGCTTATTTCTTCGGTCACATCGTTGGCCTTACATCAGATGGTGTGTATCTGGAGAAGCTGGTAAGTATGGCGGAGCATAAGATCGACGCTACGTTCCTGCAGGCTTTTATCTCCGGGATCGGCTGTAACTGGCTGGTAGCGCTGGCGGTATGGCTGTCGTACGGGGCAGACAATTTCAGCGGCAAAATCCTCGGTATCTGGTTCCCGACCATGGCGTTTGTGGCCATCGGCTTCCAGCACGTTGTAGCTAACATGTTCCTTATCCCTGCTGCGATCTTCGAAGGACATTTCACCTGGGGCCAGTATGTGGCCAACTTCGTTCCGGTCTGGCTGGGCAATCTGACGGGCGGCGCGATCTTCGTGGCTGCTGCGTACTGGATGGCCTATCTGCGCAAAGAGCCGGGAGCAGTGAGCTCGGCTGCAGGCGTCCCTGCTGCGGGCTTGAAGAAACACGCTTAATCAATACCGGACCTGACCCGGTGTGAATCGCCGGACTGTAACATAGCTTGGCCCAGGCACTTCCTGCTTCTCGGCACCCTGCTTCAAGGGATTCGTAGAGACAGGGAGTGTTTTTTTATGCAAATAAAAGAATCCGGACAAAACAAAATTCACCGTGCAATCCGATTCGGGGGAACGAAATCGGATCTCACGGTGAATAAAATAGGGAGTGTTTCATATGGATCATTACCCCGGGTTCCGGGGAACGAATCAGTGCCGGCAAGGTATTTTTGTTTACGTGTGAAAGAGCGGGTTATAGAATATTAATATCGCTGGCGGCGGTGAAGACGGGATTGATTTTCAA
Organism: Paenibacillus sp. FSL H3-0469; assembly: GCF_038051945.1. Lineage (NCBI taxonomy): Bacteria > Bacillati > Bacillota > Bacilli > Caryophanales > Paenibacillaceae > Paenibacillus > Paenibacillus sp. FSL H3-0469. The sequence continues at coordinate 3,940,471 of NZ_CP150302.1, read as the reverse complement.
TAGAATAATTCCCTGGTTTCCCGCGATACAGCATTAACGCGAATGCTTGCCCTGCCCCCTGTTTTCGGATGATACTGGATGGATTAATGACAGCTATGTTACAGGGGATGACAGACAAGATATGAGATTCATGCAGGCCTATCCGAAGGAAATTAAAGTATTCTTGATTGCCAGTCTTATTAATGCTACCGGCAGTGCGCTGATGTGGCCGCTGGTTACGATGTATGTATTCGATGAACTGGGACGCAGTATGAAGGACGCGGGGATCGTTCTGCTGGTGCAGTCACTTGGCGGGATTGCCGGTCAGCTGCTGGGCGGCTCGTTGTACCATAAGGTAGGGGTCAACCGCCTGATTGTCGGTGCTCTGGCCATGAATGCTCTGACGCTGTTTGCCCTCCCGTGGGCAAGCGGAAGCTGGAGCGTATTCATTATCGTGATGGGGCTGATGGGGCTGTTCAACTCCCTCTCCCTCCCGGCCATTCAGGCGTTTATCGGCTTCCGGTTCGCGGAGCAACGGGCAGAGCTGTTCAATATCATCTATGTTGCCAATAATATAGGGGTAGCCCTGGGAACTTCGCTGAGCGGCTTCCTGGGCAATTATATGCTGAGCTTTGTGCTCAACGGGGTTACCTCGGCCGTATTTGCCGGATTCTTCTTCGTCTATCTGCGCAAGGTAGGGGCGGCACCGGCTCAGGGCAAAGCCGCTAAGAAGCAGCCGCAGAATGAAGGTTCCGGCTGGAAACTTCTCGGCCATATACGGATCTACCTGTTCATGGCGCTGGGCTCGATGTTCCTGCTGATCGGTAATTCGATCTGGAACAGCGGAGTCTCGCCGTTCATTATCTCGGAGGGCTGGTCGAAGCAGCTATACGGCTTCCTCTGGACGCTGAACGGCGTGCTGATCTTCGCGGCGCAGCCGCTGGTCAGCCTGATCAAGCGCGGGTTCGCGCAGACGTCAACCGCGCAGATGACAGCAAGCGCCGTCTTTTACCTGGCCGGGTATGCTGTCATTCTGATGATGCCAAGCTATCCGGGGATGCTGCTGGGCATGGTGCTGGCTACGCTTGGGGAGATGCTGATCTCTCCGGCGATGCCTTCCTTCATCTCGGAGCATGCCCAGCGCAGCGCGCCGTTCTATCTCGGGCTTAGCGGCGGGATTGGTGCAATCGGCCGTGTCATCGGGCCCTATCTGATGGGCGTCCAGTTCGACAGGGGCGGTCTTGCGCCAACCGCCTGGCTGGCTTGCGGCATGGCCGTGCTGTCCGTGGGATACTTCGCGGTCCACGCCTATATCAATCGTTCGGCTGTACAGCCTGAGCGCAGGACTGCATAATCGTTCAGGCTGTAACTAATCCTTTTACTATGCTTAGTAAGGCAAGGGGTGTATTAATGATGCAACCAATCAACAGAGATGCTGCGCTGCTTATCCGGCCCTCCGAAATCAGGGATGCCCGTGAGCTGATCGTGCTGGATAATATGATCTGGACGGAGAATACAACCCCGGGTCCGCTGATGTGGCGCTCGCGGGAGGACTATCTGCTGCATGCGCCGCCCGGCTCCCAGCTGGTAGCCTTGCAGAACGGGGAGCTATGCGGTTATGTCGGCTTCGGCTGTCCCAGCGGGATGGAGAGCAACCGCCATGTATGCGAGGTGAATATCGCTGTGCACCCGCGCTTTCAGCGGCTGGGTGTAGGCACGCGGCTGATTGCGGAGATTAAGCGCCATGCCGCCAAGCATGGTATCCGCAAGCTGCGTCTGCGTGTGCTGTCCTGCAATACACCGGCGCTTAAGTTCTACCGCAAATGCGGATTCGAGGAAGAGGGACGGCTGCGGGAGGAATTCTACTTAAGCGGACGTTATGTGGATGAAGTATTTATGAGCTGCTGGCTGACGGGAGGAGAAGGGGATGGAGACTGAGATTAAGATGCAAGTCGTCTCGCTGAATGTCGGCAAGCCGAAGACGGTGGAGTACCGCGGCAAGCCGCTGGACACCGGAATCTACAAGCTGCCGGTAGCCGGGCCGCTTGCGCTTCGGGTGGGCGGGTTCACCGGGGACGGGCAAGCGGATCTGGTCAACCACGGAGGCCCCGACAAGGCGGTCTGTGTCTATCCGCTGGAGCATTATGCCCATTGGGAGGAGCGGCTGGGCCGGAAGCTGGAATATTCCGCCTTCGGCGAGAATATCACGGCGCGTGGACTGCTGGAGACTGAGGTGTGCATCGGGGATGTGTTAGAGATCGGTACAGCACTGCTGGAGGTGAGCCAGCCGCGCTTCCCGTGCTTCAAGCTCACGCAAAAGCATGGACCGGCAGATATGCCGGCCCAAGTGCTGTCCACCGGCTACAGCGGCTTCTACCTCCGCGTGCTGCGCGAAGGCAGCCTTGCAGCCGGGGACCCGATCGTGAAGCTTGCGAGCGGAGCAGGCCGTATCCCGGTGAGGCAGGTCCTGTACTCTATGGAGCACGGACGCAAGGACCATACCGGACTCGCGGAGCTTGCCCGCCTGGAGAGCCTTGCGGCTGGCCTCCGGGAGCGGTTCCGGGGCTGGCTGGCTGCGGCGGAGAGCTAGGTGGTGAAGGGGGATTGGTACGTGTGGGGCAGGGAGGGGAGCTGGGACACTGCTCCCACTTTCGCATCTGCACATGCCACTCTGTCATTCCGCCGCCCTCAACCCGCCTTTCAAGTAAACAAGTGGAAAAAGAACAACTAAAATAGTTAGTTTCAGCACTGTTAGACGAAATGTGGTCATTTAAGTGTTGATTATCCAACTATTGTCCGCACAAATGCAAATCGTTCATCAGCAAGTGGAGAAAATCCAACTATATCCGGTGTGCCCCCGAATCCGCCGAAAGTGGGCCGGTAGCGGAAATGAGGAGAAGAAGTGCCCCCGAATCCGCCTACCCGACCCATCCCGTGCACCCTGAATGCTCAGCCCAACCGTGTTCTATGACCTGCATCCCTCCCTGTTCAGCCCAGCAGCTTCCATTCGCTGCGCAGCAGGCCGTACACTGCGTGGTTCACATAACCGGCAGGCAGCTTCTCGGCCTGGCGGATGACTCCTTCGAAGATGAATCCCAGCCGTTCGGGGATCGCTCGGCTGGCCAGGTTGCCTGTAGCGCAGCGGATCTCGATGCGGTTGAGCTCAAGCTCCAGCAGGGCGTAATCGACAAAGACCCGGCAGGCGCTGGTCATATAGCCTTGTCCCTCATAGCCTTCTCCCAGCCAGTAGCCGATGCCGACCGAACGGTTATGCCAGTCAATCTCGTGATAGCCGATAATTCCGGCCAGTTCCTCCCGCACCCATAGTCCGGCGGTGAAGCCCCCGTTATCAATGCCCTGCTTCACGGAGTTCTTGATGAACGTGGTAAGATGAGCCTGCTCGGTTACGCCATCCACCCAAGGCAGCCATTGCCTGAGCCGGTGGCGGGAGCGTTCCACCAGAGCGAACATCTGACGGGCATGCTCCGGCATGAGCAGCTTCAGCTTCAGCTCTTCATCTATGACATAATTAAACATGCGGCTGCCCCCTATGCGTTGTGAGATATAAGCCTCGCAGAACTAACGCTTCTGCCACTCCAAGGCGTAGATGTCTTCCTCCAGGGCCTGCATGCGCTGGAGGGCAAGCGTACGGCAGTCGCTAAGCGCCCCGTTATAGATCGCCGGTCCCAGCTCCTTCAGGAAGAACTCCAACAGATTGTCTGCGGCCAGGTGGCCGATCGTTTCCCCGCGCTCCGCCTCGAAGTAGGCACGGATATTCTCCGTAATCATCTCCCGCTGCTCTTTAGGCAGTTTTACCGGTTGCATAAGCATCCCCCTTTAGCGTAATATTCCTATATTTATCATGCTACTCCATCGCCAGGAGAGAAGTCAAAGGATGCGGGGGCTGCTTCTTAACTTTTAAAATATAAGAATTTATATGTTTCACACGATAAATTATCCTTCTATTTCTCGCTGAAGCGGTACCGTCCTTTAAAATGACGGCACCTGCCGCTTCCACTTGTTGAACATTCACTGCTTAACGGGTATATTAGTAGGAAACATGTTCATACAAGGAAGTAGTTATATTACAGAATGAAAGGTTGATCAATGTGGAGAACCAGGGTACACCCTCCAATTTCATTAAGAACGTCATTACCGAAGATCTCCGCTCGGGTAAGGTTAAGGAAGTCGTCACCCGCTTTCCGCCGGAGCCGAACGGTTATTTACATATCGGACATGCCAAGGCGATCTGGATTAACTTCACGCTGGCGGATGAGTTCGGCGGCAAAACCCACCTGAGATTCGATGACACGAATCCGCTCAAGGAAGATACCGAATACGTCAACTCCATCCAGGAGGATGTGAAATGGCTCGGATATGAATGGGAGGAGCTGCGGTTTGCCTCGGATTATTTCGGGGAGATGTATGCGCGTGCCGAGCTGCTGATCAAGAAGGGCAAGGCCTATGTCGATGATCTCAGCGCCGAGCAGATCCGTGAATTCCGGGGCACGCTGACGGAGCCGGGGCAGAATAGCCCTTACCGCGAACGTGGAGCAGAAGAGAACCTCGATCTGTTCCACCGCATGAAGGCGGGAGAATTCAAGGACGGCGAGAAGGTGCTGCGCGCCAAAATTGACATGTCCTCTCCTAACATCAATCTGCGTGACCCGGTCATCTACCGGATCTCCCACTCCCATCACCACAATACGGGGGACGCATGGTGCATTTATCCGATGTATACCTTCGCACATCCGCTGGAGGATGCCATTGAGCATGTCACCCATTCCCTCTGTTCCCTGGAGTTCGAGGATCAGCGCCCGTTCTATGACTGGGTTGTCGCGGAATGTGAGATGGAGGCTGCGCCGCATCAATATGAATTCGGACGCCTTAATCTGGCCCAGACGGTTACGAGCAAGCGCAAGCTGAAGCTGCTGGTCGATGAAGGCCATGTGGACGGCTGGGATGATCCCCGCATGCCGACGATCTCCGGGCTGCGCCGCCGCGGCTATACGCCGGAGGCCATCCGCAGCTTCGTGCATGAGACTGGTATCTCCAAGAGCCAGGGGCTGGTGGATCTGCAGATGCTGGAGCACTTCATCCGTGAAGATCTCAAGCTGACGGTTCCCCGGACGATGTCTGTGCTGCGGCCGCTGAAGGTGGTTATTACGAATTATCCCGAAGGCGAGACCGAATACTTCGAAATTGAGAACAATGTGGAGAACCCGGAGATGGGCAACCGCCAGATTCCGTTCTCCCGTGAGATCTATATTGAACGCGATGACTTCATGGAGGTTCCGCCGAATAAGTATTTCCGCTTGTTCCCCGGCAATGAAGTACGCCTTAAGAATGCTTATTTCATCAAGTGCAACGACTTCATCAAGGATGAGAACGGCGAAGTGGTGGAGCTGCATTGTACCTATGATCCTGAGACGAAGAGCGGCAGCGGGTTCACCGGCCGCAAGGTTAAGGGAACGCTGCACTGGGTAGATGCAGGACAGGCTGTGCCGGCGGAATTCCGCCTCTATGAGCCGCTGATCTCTGCTGAAGAGGCGGAGACGGATGCCGAAGTAGAAGGTCTGGAAGCTTCCGCGGACAAGCCGGAGCCAACCTTCCTGGATCAGCTGAATCCGAAGTCCATCGAGATCCTGCAGGGCTTCGTGGAGCCTGGGCTGAAGGACAGTGTGGCGCAGGACAAGTTCCAGTTCTTCCGTCACGGGTACTTCAACGTAGACAGCAAGTATTCATCGCCGGAGCATCTGGTGTTCAATCTGATTGTATCCCTCAAAAGCTCCTTCCAGCCCAAGAAAGGCTAGAAGAGCTGCATATAGCAAACAGGCTTGGTCTCCCACCGGGAGGCCAAGCCTGTTTGCTATATCTTGCGTGCACTGCTAGTCCTCCGCCAGCTCATCCTCTGGATCAGCCGGAGGGCGGTAGCTGCCGCGAATGACAGTGAGCCACATCATTCCGAAGCCGATTGCCCCGAACAGGGCAAGAAGCGCACCGGATTGATACATCGTCTGCGCGCCTAGGGTCTGATACATCCAGCCGCCGAGGACGCCGCCTAGAATGCCGGAAATTCCGCTCCAGGTGAGCGTGTAGAGAGCCTGTCCAGAGGAACGGTAGGGCCTAGGCACCAGCAGCATGGTCAACTGGGTTCCTACATAGAAGAAGCCGCCGAAGGTAATGGAGTGCAGCACCTGAATAAGTGCGACCTGCAATGGGGTCGTTGCATCGGCCATCAGCCACCACCGCAGGAAGAACAGCGCGCTGACCAGCGTGAGCGAGGCCAGCAGGACCGGGATTCTGCGCCGGAGAAAGTAATTGCACAGGAGCAGCACGCCCATCTCCAGGATGGAGGACAGGAATACAGCGAGACCGATCATAATCTTGCTTCCGCCCAGCTCCGTGATGTACAGTGACACAAAGGTGTTATTCATCGTATTCGGAATCGAGACCAGGATGCCGAAGAGGATGAAGCACAGGAAGAACGGGTTATGGAAGATCTGGCTCATGCCTTTGAAGGGCAAGGGGGCGATTCCGATCGAATGGTCCAGCTTCGGCAGCGTGATCAGTGCAATCATCGCTGCACAGAGCAGTGACGCAAACAGATACGACAACACAGAGATACCGGCCCATTCAATCACGGGACCGGCAAGGATGGCGGTGAAAGCCCAGCCTAGCGATCCCCATAACCGGAAAGAGCCAAAGCTGCGGCTGGTTCCGTCAATATAGCTGAGAATCATCGTGTTGCTCTGGGCGAACAGCGGCCCCTGGAAGAAATAGAAGAACAGAATGGATATGTAGATCATTTCATATGTATTAGCCTGAAAGACAAGTTGGGTCAAGACCAGCGTTCCCGTCAGCATGACGAGGACAATCCGCCGGATATTCTGATACCGGTCACTCCAGATGCCCCAGAAGGGGTTGGCAATAATGGATACCAGAGCGCCTACAGACATCAGGCTCCCGATCTCCAGCTTATTCATTCCTACATCCTGCAGATATAAGGGAAAGAAGCTGGTGAAGAGGACAACCGTTCCATATACGAAGAAGTTGAACCATTTCAGAGAGGTGAAAGACAGCTGCTTATCGAGATGATCCCGCAAACTTTGCACTCCTTTCCCGCTAGGATGCCTGCATTCTTGCTGTGGCCGTCTTATGATGCCGCTGATATCACTGTAACATTTGTTGAAAAGGGATACAAACCAACTTTTATGGGGAATTACAAATCAATGGCAAAATATCTGTTTAACTTCAGTTTACATAGGCCAGTTATTCTGGGTTCTAAGGCGGAAGCGGGGCCCGACTGCTCCATACATCTATCTGCCGGAAAAGGGGAGTTCTTATGAAAAACAAGCAAGCACCGCAGAAGCAGGGCGCGGCCATGAAGCCCTTCCTGAAGCTGCTGCACGAAACCAAGCCATCTTATCTGCTGCTGGCGCTGGCCCTTGGCCTCAGCATCATTTCGACCCTCGTCGGTCTGGTCATCCCCATGTTCACGAAGAATCTGGTGGACGGCTTCTCGCTGGCTTCTGTGAGCAAGCTGCAGATTGCCGGCATCGCCGGAGCGTTCATTGCGCAGACCGTGGCCGGCGGAGTCTCCATCTACCTTTTGAATGCCGTCGGGCAAAAGGTGGTAGCCGGGCTGCGTGACAGGCTGTGGCGCAAATTCCTGGTGCTGCCCGTATCCTATTACAATGAGAACCGGACAGGCGAGAGCGTCAGCCGGATGACTAATGATACAGGAATTCTCAAGACACTGATCTCGGAGCATCTGGCCAGTCTGTTCACCGGCCTCATCTCCATTGTCGGCTCTGTCCTGGTGTTGTTCTATCTGAACTGGAAAATGACGCTGGTGCTGTTCACGGTGCTTCCGCTGTCGGCGCTGATTCTGGTGCCGCTGGGACGGCAGATGTACAAGATCTCCAAGGGAACGCAGGACGAGACGGCCTCCTTCACCGCTGTGCTCAGCGGCGTATTGTCCGAGATCCGGCTGGTGAAATCCTCAGGAGCGGAGCAGAAGGAGTATGAAGCCGGACGGCAAGGGATTATGAACCTGCTGGGCTTCGGGATTCGTGAGGGCAAGATCAGCGCCCTGATCAGCCCGCTGATCTCCTTCGTCTTCATGATGCTGCTGGTGGTTATTATCGGCTATGGCGGGATGCTGGTATCCTCAGGGGCGCTCACGGCCGGTGAACTGGTCGCCTTTATTCTGTATCTGATTCAGATTATTATGCCGCTGACACAGCTGACGCAATTCTTCACCCAGCTCCAGAAGGCCAAGGGTGCCTCCGAGCGGATCATTGAGACCCTTGCAGCAGAGGAAGAGATGTATGAAGGCGTGGAAGAGGCTGAGGGCACAGAGGGGCCAATTGCTGTGGAAGACCTCAGCTTCGGATACAAGACGGGAGAGAAGGTACTGAACAAGGTAAGCTTCACTATGCTGCCGGGGCAGGTGACCGCTATTGTCGGCCCAAGCGGCGGCGGTAAAACAACCCTGTTCTCGCTGCTGGAACGCTTCTATGAACCGCAGAGCGGAGTCATCCGTCTGGACGGCAAGCCGGTATCGATGTTCTCCCTGAAATCCTGGCGGAAGCAAATCGGTTATGTCTCACAGGAAAGTCCGCTGCTGGCCGGTACCATTGCCGAGAATCTCGGATACGGGCTGGACCGCGAGATCAGCAAGGAGGAGTTGAAGCGGGCTGCGGCCATGGCCTACGCTGACGGATTCATTGAAGAGCTGCCGGACGGGTACAACACGGATGTCGGTGAGCGTGGGGTGAAGCTGTCCGGCGGACAGCGGCAGCGGATTGCCATCGCCAGAGCGCTGCTGCGCGATCCGAAGATACTCATGCTGGATGAGGCAACCTCAAGCCTCGACAGCCAGTCGGAGGCCGTAGTGCAGAAGGCGCTGGGCAATCTGATGCAGGGCCGGACCACAATTGTAATCGCCCACAGATTAGCTACGGTGGTGAACGCGGATCAGATTATTTTCATGGAAAAGGGCCGGATTACCGGCAAGGGCACGCATGAGGAGCTGCTGAGGGACCATGAGCTGTACCGTGAATTCGCCGAGCAGCAGCTGCAGCTGAACACACCCGAGCTTCTGAGCCAAGGGATAGAGGAGGGGACTACAGACTATGGTCAAAATACTGGTAGTGGACGACGATCCGCATATCCGCGAATTGGTGGGAGTGTTCCTGAGAGCTGAAGGGATGGCGGAGGTGCTGAGCGCTTCTGACGGACTGGAGGCGCTGCGGCTGCTCGAAGAGAGCACGGCGGATATGGCGATCATTGATATTATGATGCCGAATATGGACGGCTGGGAGCTGTGCCGGGAGCTGCGCAAGGAGTATGATTTTCCGATACTAATGCTGACGGCCAAAGGAGAGACCTCGCAGATTGTCAAAGGCTTCGAGCTGGGCACAGACGACTATCTGGTCAAGCCGTTCGAGCCGCCGGTGCTGATCGCCAGGGTCAAGGCACTGCTGAAGCGTTACCAGATTTCCGCCGCCCAGAGTGTTACCGTAGGCAGTCTGCGGATGAACCGCACAACCTACGAAGTGCTGTCGGAGCATGGCGAGTTCACGCTGCCGCTGAAGGAATTCGAGCTGCTCTTCAAGCTGGCCAGTTACCGGGGGCAGACGCTGACCCGCGATCGGCTCATTGAAGAGATTTGGGGCTATGATTATGAAGGCAATGAGCGGACGCTGGATGTACATGTGGGACGTCTGCGTGAGCGGTTTCCGCAGGAGCGATTCGGATTCTCCATTCGTACGATCCGGGGGCTTGGCTACCGGCTGGAGGGATAGGCATGAAGCGCAGAATCATGAAGATATGGGAGAAAATCGGTATAGTTGGACCTATAGCCGGAATGTTGATTATGCTCTATATCTCCTGGAACGGGAGCTATTTCGGATCAAAACTGCTGGTCCGTCATTTCGGCTGGTCCTTCTCTGAATACGGGTATCACTTGTTTGTGATGGCGATGCAGATTATCATCTTTTTCGTCAGCGGGGCGATTATTGCCTTCGCTACACGCGGCAAGGATCAGAATTTCTATAGGCCGATCCTTACGGCCATGCGGCAGATCTCGCAGGGCGATTTCAAGATTGAACTGGAGAACAGCGGCCAGTACCGGCAGTTCGGAGGGATTGTGGAAGGAATTAATGAAATGGCGAGCGAGCTGAGCCGGATGGAGCTGATGCGGCAGGACTTCATCGCAAGCGTCTCCCATGAGATCCAGTCGCCGCTGACCTCGATCCGCGGGTTCGCTGCCGCGCTTCAAGAGGAGAACCTCAGTCCGGATATCCGCAAGCATTATTTGGATATCATTGAAGCGGAGAGCCGCCGTCTGTCCGGCCTGAGTGATAATCTGCTGAAGCTGTCTGTGCTGGAGGCGGAGAGCTTCCCGTTCGAGCGCAAGCCTTATAGGCTGGATAAGCAAGTGCAGGCGATGATCCTGGCCGCAGAGCCGCAGTGGCTTGGCAAGGAGATTGAGGTGGAGGCCGAGCTTCAGGAGACCACCGTGAGCGCGGTACAGGATCTGCTGAGCCAGGTATGGACCAACCTGCTGCATAACAGCATCAAGTTCACCCCGCAGGGCGGACGGATCACCGTCTTTGTGCGCAGCATGGAGGAACGGGTGGAGGTGGAGGTCAGGGACAGCGGGCTCGGCATGACCGAAGAAGAGCTGGAGCGGATCTTCGAACGCTTCTATAAGGCGGATAAGTCCAGAAGCGTCAGCAGTGGAAGCGGAAGCGGGCTCGGCCTCCCGCTCGTGAAGAAGATCGTAGAGCTCCACGAAGGCAGCGTACACGTAACGAGCCGTCCCGGAGAGGGGACGGCCTTCATCGTGCGTTTGCCGCAGCAGAGCAGATGAACCTGCCGTTGATGCGGAGGGTCCGCCCCGGTATCCAGCAGAGGCCGTCCCCCGCCCGGAGATTGGCTATAGCTGCGGGTCCTTCCGCTTCACCCGGGTGTCCCAATAGCATAGCCCTGATCAAATGACCCGTATGCAGTCATTTGTTCAGGGCTATTTGTAGTCTGACGGTGATGGCTCTTATCACAGTCCTCTCCGGATCAGCTCAGCCAGCAGGGGGATGCCGTGCTCCAGCTCGGCCGCAGAGGCATAAGCGTAGGACAGCCTGAGATGCCTAACGTCGCTGCGGTCATACAGATCGCCTGTATTCAGCAGCAGTCCGGCACTTAGTGCTGCGCTGAACAGCTTGCGCGGAGGGACTGCCTGATGGAGAGACAACCAGATATAGAAGCCTCCTGCCGGCACATTCCAGGTTGCCAGTCCGGTGCAATGGAGCTTAAGCAGCTCAAGCATGTGGCTGCGGCGCGCGCGCAGTCTGCCCCGCAGCACCTGCAGGTGCTCCTCATGATAGCCGCCCGTAAGCCAGCTGGCGGCTGCCAGCTGAGACAGGGAGCTTGCGCCGTAATCGCTCTGCATCTTGATGTCGGCCAGCCGCCGGACGACCGGCTCCGGTCCGGCAATCCAGCCGATGCGCAGCCCGGGGCTGACAGCCTTGGACAGGGTACCGAGATGCAGGACCCGCCCCTCATGATCCAGCGCCTTCAGTGGAGGCGGAGGCGGGACGTCCAGCCATAATTCCTGGTAGGCCCCATCCTCCAGAATGGGCAGCCCGAGTCTGCCTGTAACCTCCATCAGCTCCCGGCGGCGTCCGGCATCCATCAAGATCCCTGTAGGATTGTGATAAGAAGGGATGCTGTACAGCATTGCGGCCTTACTGCGGACCGCCTCGGCTGCAAGCTGCTCCGGGATCAGACCGCGCTCATCCATAGGCAGGCCGCTGAATTTCACCCCCGCAGACTGAAAGGCATGAATCGAATACAGATAAGACGGCTTCTCCAGCAGAATAGATGAGCCGCGCGGCAACAGCCCAAGGGCAATGAGCTGAAGCCCCTGAAGGGCGCCGGAGGTAATCAGAATCGAGTCCGGTCCAGCGGTAATGCCGCTCCGGGCCAGTAACCCGCTGACCGCCGCCCGCAGCGCCGGATTACCGAGCGGCTCTTCATAGGAGAGCGGAGGCAGAACACGCTGCGCGAGTCCGGCCAGCACCTCATTCATCGCCGCTCCAGGCAGCAACTCGGGCGCAGGCTCCCCGGTCCCGAGCCGAATCAGACCGGGCACATATTCGAGCCGGTTAATATCCTGCACGGTAGGCAGGTTGGGATAGTGAGTCCCCTCCTCCACATAGTCATTCCAGTTGCCGGAGCGTTGCGGCTCAGAGGGCCCCGCTTCCCCGGCTTCTCCGGACGGTCTGGCGGAACCACCGGAAGCCGGGGGCGTTGAACGCACGCCTGTAACTATCGTTCCGCCGCCGCGTCTGCCTTCGATCAGGCCCAGCGCGGTCAGCTGGCCCAGCGCTGTAACCACCGTACTGCGGTTCACTCCGAACTGGCGGCTGAGCTCCCGCTGCGGGGCCAGACGCATACCGGGAGGCCAGGCCCCTGTGCTGATCTTCGCCATGAAGTAGTCGGAGATCTGGCCGTGAAGCGGCAGCGGAGAAGCCGGGTCCGGCTTCCAGGTGTCCGTCAGGACGGAGCGGGTACCAGCTTGCTGTGATCCAGTAGCTGCGGGCAGGGAATCCTCCGTATGTACGGATGGGCCGGGCGTGTTTATTTCTGTTGTTGTATGGTTGGGCCTTTGTGCATGTGTCAAGAGCAGGCTCCTTCCGGGCGAATTATTGTGCAAAAGCGAAAAAAAGCGAACACACTGTCCCCTCACAGCCGCTACTGACTAACATTATCTCTCATTTCGTTCTCTCTTTCTCGTTCCTTCTTTCTTCCAGTCTACCATGATTCCTCCTCTTTCATTCATCTTGGTTGGTATGTGTCGCAGAACTTGGATGGTTACGGCAGCCACTATGGCAGGGTACGATCATTAGGCTATAACCGGAGGAAGTCTGAGAGGCTTGTTTATCTGGAAGCACCACTAGGAAGATATAAGGGGGAAAAGAAATGGTGCAGGCCATTCTACATGGAATGATCCTGGCCTTCGGGCTGATTCTGCCGCTGGGCGTGCAGAATATATTCGTCTTCAACCAAGGGGCACAGCATCCTAGATTCCGCAGTGTAATGCCTGTCGTACTGACGTCAGCGGTATGCGACACACTGCTTATCGCTGCCGCAGTCGGTGGAGTCTCCTTGGTCATTTTATCGCTGCGCTGGGTCACACCTGTTATATATGGCGCGGGCATTCTGTTTCTCGCCTTCATGGGCTGGAGAATCTGGCGCTCTACTCCGGCGAAGGATGAGTCGGGCCGACTATCAGCGAAGGGACAGATCCTCTATGCGCTGTCTGTGTCCCTCCTGAACCCTCATGCCCTTCTGGATACGGTGGGTGTGATTGGAACCAGCTCGCTGCAATACGAAGGGGCGGTGCGCTGGACCTTCGCGGCGGCGACAGTGGCCGTCTCCTGGCTCTGGTTCCTGGGTCTTGCTGCAGCGGGCCGCCAACTCGGCAGACTGGATGCTTCCGGCAAGGTCATGAGTGGGATGAATACCGTTTCGGCACTGCTGATCTGGGCGATCGCCGTCTACATGGGAGTTCAGTTGTGGGGGCTGTTGTATGGCTAGAGATTTCCCTCAAATTAGTCTTTACTCAATAGATCTGTTAATTCTTTAGAACTGCTTTCTTTTAATTTCAACATTTTTTCGCTATTACTATCTTTAATCAAAAATCCACTTTTGGTTTTAAAATCTAAATAAAGGCTGAATTTCACAACTTCGCTATCCGCGTAAGTAACATTCATTCTATATGTTGGTGGACCCACATCAACAGCCCCGCGTACTTTTTTCACCGTTCTTATAGCATCGTCGAATATTCGAATGCCTTCAATATCAGTGTAAGTAATTTCCGCTGTTTCGGAAATAAGACTGACGCTAACAATCTCAGGATGTGGTCTGCCTAAAATATATATTAAAACAAGTAATAATAATGAAATTGAAATGATGCTGAATTTTCTCATAAACTTCAACTTCCCCCTTACTGAAAAAAGATGGAGACTGATTAATCAGTTCTCCCATAATAAACATAGTTTCAGCCCTTATCCGTAAAGCCCGGCAAGCCGCTTGCCAAACTGTTTCGAATTCTTCACACTTTCGAGATATAGTTGTTTTATTTGACTCTATTCTATTGAATTTTCAAATCTGATCCCCTACTATTACAGATATAAACATATTGTTCTAAATTCTGGGATGTAGGAGGTGATGTTCCTTTGAAGCCTGCAGTCATGATTCGAGACCAGCTTGCAGATTATTTAACCCAGCATGACATGTCCATTAATCAGTTCGCCATTAGATCCGGTATTAATTCCGGAACACTGAGCCGGATCATTAATGGCCATCAGCCCATTGCCATGAGCCATCTGGAGTTAATCACTGCAGGAATGGGGCTTGGCGAGGATTTTTTTTACAGCTTGTATGTAGAGGAATGCTTCTATTATTCGTCACCGACCTGGCGGCGGCTTCGTCCGTTCATTGTGAAATGTGCGGAACTCGGGCGTACAGATTGTATCGAGCTGCTGGTGCAGAACTTGCTGGATAATCTGACGTATGTCCCCATGCTATACGAGGTTGCGGAAGGCTTGTTCCAGCAAGGCCACTTGGCAGCGGCTGCACTACTCTATGAGAATGTAAGCGCCAGCGAGAAATACCAGTATTCCGAACGCTTAGCCACCTGCCAATACCGTCTGTTCCAGATTGCCCTGGGTGATGACCAGAGCACGAACCTGCGTGCTGCTACCCTGTTCGAGAGCTACATCCCGCGGTTAAATGAGGCGGATCAGTTGGATGGGCTGAAAGATTTGTTGGAAGTATACTATTCCTTGCAGCAGTGGCCTAAAGTTAATGAACTCGCAGAGAAGATGCTTGAACTGGCTACACTACGTTATAATCTCCAGCTCCAGTCAAACTTAAATCGAGGCAACATTAAGACTTCTAAAACTCCACTATATCTCTATATTTTGCGATCTCATCTCTTTCTCTCTAGTATTTGCATGGAATACGGGGATTATAAATCTGCTATAGAACTTGTGCCGCGCTATATGGACGGAAGCTGGATAAAGGAAGATGATGAAGAAGCGAGACGGACGTTAGTTCAGTTTAGAGAGTGGGGTACTGCGAATATTTACTTATACCGTATGCTGGACGGACAAATAGAAGTGCTAGACGAGTATGTCGAATATATATCTGCACAAACAGACGAGATATTTACGGCGATTTACAATATTATCCGATGTGCAAATTGGTATGATTGGAATGTTGATCACATTCTGGAGCGCTTCTCTGCCTATATCCCATATCGAACTTATAAATCAGAATTCGGCCAATACAACTCACAGATTATGGCAGACAAACACGCGAGATTTCTTGCTGAATTGGCAAACTATTATTTACATAATAAAAGAAACAGAGGGATTGAATTCTTACTAGAAAGTTTGGAATCTTCATCTATTATAAACAATGAGAGTGTGGCAATCACTTGTGTCAATTTGTTTGAACAATACAGGGATGTTGCCAGTGTAGAAGAGTTGGAAAGATACAAATTTTTAATGAGAGAGGTGTGGAAACCAAATGAAAAAACAATTTATCAAGCTTCTGGTTCTATGTAGCGTATCTGTCGTAATTTTGTCTGCAATTTCAACTAGTGGAATTGTAAAAGATAGCAGCATTCAGTCAATAATTCAAACTAACTCACATGGTATTGGTGGTTAACTGATCCATCAACTAACGTTCCCGTTTATTCCGGGAACGTTTTTTATTTGCTGATTTCTAAAGGGGGATGTATCCAGAACCTAACTGCCGTGTAGATGTACATACATTTATCAAACGGTTGATGTCAATTGTAAGAGGCAGAGCAGACTTACTGTTTCTCGCCATGGTTTTGAAATAATTGTATCTATAACCAATATAGTAGATAATGCAAAGAGACCTATTTTATGCAGTTTTACATAAATATCTATAATGTTGCATAAGGAGGCGGGATTCCCATGCATAGTCCAGCAATCGTTAGAATTCGTATAGAGCAAGCTAGAAGTATGCTTCATAAATTACATATTCAATATGGCGGTTTCAATCATCCGGAGGTCTTGCGGCAATCCGTAGTGCTGGATGAGTTGCTCAATGCCTACGATAATGCCTATCGGATGAACAAGCGGCCGACTGCTTAAGCATTGATCTAGAAAATAACTAAAATTCAAATATAAAATCCAACGGATACGTGTATAAAAAAGGTGGTAAATGCAGTGGAGCATACAGTCAAAATCCGGGACGAGATAGCGGCGTATCTCACAAAACATAAATTGTCTATTAATCAGTTTGCAATTGCCAGCGGAATTCATTCCGGCACACTCAGCCGGGTGATGAAAGGCCAGCAGGCTTTGGCGATGAATCATTTGACCCGTGTGACCAGCGGGATGGGGCTGCCGGAGGATTACTTTTACAGTCAATATGTGGATGAATGTTTATATGATTCGACACCGACTTGGCGGCGTTTACGGCCGTTCCTGCTGCAATGTGCGGCGTTATCGCGTCTGGATTGTATTGAGCGCGTGGCGCAGAATTTACTGGATAATCTGTTGTATGCACCGCTGCTGTTCGAGGTTGCGGAGGAGTTATTTGAGCAGAAGAACTGGCAGGCCGCTGCATTAATCTATGACAATGTGGGAGCCAGCGAGAAATACCAGCATTCCGAACGGTTGGCGCTCTGCCAATATCGGCTCTTCCTGATTAATCTGGGCGATGATCCGCAGGAAAATCTAATCGCTGCTACGTTATTAGAGAATTATGTCAATAAGCTGGATGAAGTCAATCAGTTGGATGCGTTGAAGCAGTTGGCGGATATCTATCTTGCGCTTCAGAAATGGGACAAGGTATCTGAGGTTGTAGAAGAAATGCTCCGAGTGGCCTCTGTCCATTATGACCTTCATGGTGAATCAGGCCGTAGGCATAGAGATCATAAGTTATATAAAAGGCCGCTGTATACATATATATTATATGCTCAGCTTATGAGATCCTGTGTTTATGAAGAGATTGGAGATTACAAAACTGCACTCGATATGATACCTATATATATGGATCATAGCTGGATACGGGAAGATGACGAAGAAGCATGGCGTATTAAGGCTCAATATATAGACTGGGGAACGGCTAATACGTATCTTTACTGCTTAATGGATGGGCAGATTGAGGTTCTTGATGCATATGTCGAATACATCTCAAATCACGAAAATGAAATATTCATGGCGCTGTTCAAGATTGTTCAAATGGCTAATCAGTATAAGTGGGACGTGGATCATGTTTTACAGAGATTTGCGGATTATATTCCGTACCGGAAGATTTACAGTATCTTTGGTGAACATAACAAATTCCTCCATGAAAAAAACTACACCCAATTCTGTAGTGAGCTGGCAACCTATTATCTCACCCGCAAGCGGTACAAAGGCGATGATGTGATTATGCAAAGCGTCGACTTATCCGCCAAATTAGACAGCGAGCAACAAGTGATCCGGGGGACCATATCCGTCGATTTCGAGATTGCGATTACGGATATTCCTAAGTCGGGTTGAGGTATTCAGGAACGGTTTAAACTATAGATTCTCCTTACATGAAGTCTGAGATCCTTCAAGGAATCTCAGACTTCATGCGTTGGACAGCATAGAATTATTATAGATTTCCAAAAATGAGATATTATTGAGACCTTAATGAGAACTTTCCGCAATTCGTTTAGCCTATGATGGATGAATAGGTTTCTGAAGTGTGGGGAGGAATTAACAATGAATTATAAAAGAAGATTATTAGCGAGTGTCGTATTAATAGAAATATTGTTAGTTGGTTGTAGTCGGGTTAGTAACATATCTTCTTCTGATCCAGCCCAGACCGCTAGGCCGTCTGTGACTGAGCCGATCCAAACCGTAAATGCAGGCAACGCTTCAGGAGAGAGGGACAATCCAGAGAAGCAACAAGGTGAACTGTTAAGTTACACTGATGAGCAAAAAAACGAAATCCTTACTGCTGCGAAGAAAGCTGGACTTAGTAAAGTGTACATACCCACAATTGGCTTGGGTGTTGATGACTACCTGCATAGCGTTAAGGCCGAAGAAAATGAAGTTAGTCTCTCGTTCATTCGTGGTTTAATTACGGAGTCCTCCAGAGAGCTTGAACCGTTACATGAAATTGAAACAAGAAGAAAAGTTCAGCTTACTCAAACCATAACAGGAAACTGGATTAAGGAAAAAGGGGACCAGGAGTTTTTGTATTTTGAGGTTGATGGAATTTACTTTAGCATGAAATCTGCCAAGGAAATTGATCCAGAGGCTTATGAAAAGGCGGTTGCTTCAATGACTGTGTTGGAGTAGCTTAACACTTGAACTATGAATCTGCTCTACTTAAGCAGGCCCATGAACTTGTTCATGGGCCTGTTACATTTCTCTATGTGCCATCTACCCGCCAATCTGCGACATGCGGCGGACGGTGGGCGTATGGCTCTGGGCTTTGTGCTCCAGGGCCAAGGCCATTTCATGGTTATGCGGCTTGTTGCCGAGCGCCTGGCGGAACAGGGCCTGCACCGCCGCAGGGTCGCTGATCAGCGGGCGCACATTATATTCGTCCTGCCAGTACAGGCAGGCTTTGATGTTACCATCGGCGGTCAGGCGCAGCCGGTTGCAATTGTCGCAGAAATGCTCGCTGACCGGGTGGATCAGCCCGAAGGTGCCCTTCGCGCCGGTGACACGCCGGTTCTGGGAAGGGCCATTCCCGGAGGGCATGTCGGCCTCCTCGGTGGTCCAGCCGGCTTCCTTGCAGGCCTCTACTACAGTCTCCAGCGGCAGATAGGTCTGCCGCCAGGCATCGCTGGCGCTGCCAATCGGCATGTATTCAATGAAGCGCACATTCAGCGGGCTATTCAGGGTCAAGGCGATGAAATCCTTGATCTCGTCATCGTTAATGCCTTTCATCAGCACGACATTCAGCTTAATCGGGGACAGGCCAGCGGCTTCAGCGGCTTCAATTCCCTTCAGCACCTTGGCAACATCGCCGCCCCGGGTAATCATCGAGAAGCGCTCCGGCCGTAGCGAATCTAGGCTGATGTTCACCCGCGACAGCCCGGCCTGCTTCAGGATAGCCGCTTTGGCTGGCAGCATCAGGCCATTCGTAGTCAAGGATATATCATCAATGCCGGGTATGACGGCGATCATAGAGACCAGCTTCTCCAGATCCTTGCGGACCAGCGGCTCGCCCCCGGTTAGCCGGACCTTCCTCAAGCCGAGGGGGGCCAGCGCCTCCACCACAGCGGCAATTTCCTCGTAACTCATAATCTCGTCCTGCGGCTGGAATTGCATTCCTTCTGCGGGCATACAATAGATACAGCGCAGGTTGCAGCGGTCTGTAACCGAGATACGGAGGTAATCATGTATGCGTCCAAAAGGATCAGTTAGCGGCTCCATAACGTTGCTCCTTCACCTGTTCATTTTAGTTTAAATTTTAAAGAAAGCTTTCCGCTGCGTCAATGCACAAGCGAATAACCTAAAGCATAGGGGGATAGAAGGCCCAAGCAGCATCCTAATTATGACAAAAGTGCGACAATTACCGGGAATGGTCATAGAATGCTCACCGAAAGCGTTTAACATATTCGATATAATTTAGGTGCGGAAGATTCAAACTTTAGATACTTTTACTTTTGCGAAGCACAGCTATGATACCGGAAGACTTGGCGGCAATCTCTAAGGATACCCTGGGCATCCGGCAAACTAAGTAGGGAGGATTTGCAAAATGACTATACCAACTGTTCCATCGCTTGTTGTGCCGGAGGCTTGCAGCCGCTGGCTGGAGAGCCGGGGATTAATATATCAGCTTCTGGTGGACTTCTATGGAAGAAAACCGTCTCTCTCCCTGGTTGCCCAGTGGAGCCGTAACCGTGAGATGAGTGTTGCTGCGGAGATGACCGAAGGCGGCCGTGAGTTGAAGCGTTACCTGTGCAGCCAGGAGCCAGCCATGCTCCCGGCCATCTGCGAGAAAGAAAAGCTCGAATACAAACGTCTGATGAACGAACGAGCCGTAAGCTCCTTCGTAGCCCGTGAAGCGGCCCAACTGGGCCGTGAGGAAGAATTCTGCAACGTGCTGTCGGATGTGTACGCATCGGCGGGCATTGTCTTCAAGAAGTGCAGCGGCGAAGCTGACGACCATATTGCCATTGAGCTGGAATTCATGGCGGTGATGCACGAGCGGATGCTGTACAACAGCTTCTCCATCCGTAGTGCCATGGAGCTTCTGGAGATTCAGGAGAAGTTCCTCGAAGAGCATCTGCTGAAGTGGACTCCACAATTCTGTGAAAGAATGAACGCTGCCACCGACAGCCCGCTCTATCTGGGGCTCAGCCATATGCTGGAGGAATTCCTTCCGCAGGATCTGCACATGCTGCGTGCCTGGAAGGCTTCGCTGGAGAGCAGCGCAGCATCCATGGCGTAATAAGCAACCATACACAATCAACAAGGCGCCCTTCCATCAATCGGAAGGGCGCCTTATTTCTGCTCCGGGGGGTCTTGAACTTAAGCTTTCACTTTATAGGTTGTGATCTGGAGCATCCCCTTCAGGGAGAGTGGCGGAGGAGAAGTTTGGAACTGTAGGAGCGATAGCGTTCGCCTTTAGGTTGGAAATTCTACCGCGAAGAGCGGTTCGGATCAGGAATTTCCAACCTAACAGCGACCGGAAGTCCAAACATTCTCTGCAGTCACGGTCCTGCCTGAAGTGGAGGTTCGCCAGTACACTCCCTATAACTGAAACTGAAGTTCATCCCCTATTTATTCGTAAGTTTTCTTACTCCGAAACTTCATCAGGAACTCATACACCACCGGTACAACGACCAGAGTCAGCAGCGTGGAGCTGACGAGGCCGCCGATGACGGTTACGCCAAGTCCCTTGGAGATGATTCCGGCGCTGTTCTCAAGGCCGGTAACCAGTGGCAACAGAGCCCCAATGGTCGCGAGCGCAGTCATGAGAATCGGGCGAAGACGCGTAGCGCCGGCTTCAAGCAGCGCCTTGCGGGTAGACATCCCCTCTTGCTCCTTATGGATGACGCGGTCAATTAAGACAATCGCATTGGTGACCACTATCCCGATCAGCATCAGTGCGCCCATCAGTGCGGAGACGTTCAAGGTCTCGCCAGCCAGGAGCAGGGCGACAAGTGCGCCGATGACGGTGAACGGCAGGGAGAACAGGATGGCGAACGGTGCCAGACCGCCGCCGAAGGTAACTACGAGCACGAAGTATACAATCGCAATAGCCGCCAGCATGGCGATGCCAAGCTGCCCGAAGGTCTCATTAATCTGCTCGGTGACTCCGCCGAAGGTGATGGTGACGCCGTCCGGGAGATCAAGAGCATCTATTTTATCCTGCACAGCATTGGACGCACTATTAATGTCACTGGAGATAATGTCGGCGGTAACCTCGACTTTCATTTTGCCGTCTTCACGGGTAATGGAATCCGGGGACTGGCCCTGTTCAATGCTTGCTACCTCGCCAATCGGGACGGTAAGGCCCAGCGGCGAAGTGAGCGTGGCGGCCTTCATTTCTTCAATGCTGCTATACGAATCCTTGTCCGTCTCAATGTAGACCTTGTAATTCTTACCGTCCAGCTCTACTTCAGTCAGTACAGGCCGGGTTCCGGCAGGGCTCAGCTTCATCGCAAGCTGTCCGGCTGTAAGACCCAGAGAACTAAGCTTGGCCTGATCCGCCACGATGGTATATTGATCGTAGGCTTCAGAGAGGCTGGTCTTCCCGTCCTTGAAGTTCTTGGTATCTGACTTAACGATCCCGGCAATGTCATCTGCTACCGGTTTGAGCTGCTCCAGCGTATCGCCGTAGATATTGACAGTAAGGGTACTGCCGCCGAGTCCGCCTCCGGCCATACCGGACAGATCGCCCCACACGCCATCCGGCACCTCTTGGCTTAAGCCTTCAATTAACTTCTCCTTCACGGTATCAAAATCAGGGGTATTGCTGTCATACGTGACATAGAACAAGCCTGAATTGCCTGAGCCCATTCCGAACGGGCCGCTGCCGCCGATCGAATATTGCATTTTATCCAGATGCTCCTGCGCCAGAATATATTTCTCCGCCTTCAGGCCCAGTGCCTTCACATCCTCCAGCGTCTGCCCGGCCTTCGGGGAGAAGGTGAGTGTAACATTCTTCTCTTCCTGCGAAGGCAGGAAGCTTACGCCGATCGGCTTGATCAGGAACAGGCTGCCTGCCAGCAGCAGGACAGCAACACCCAAGGTGATCAGCTTATGCGAGAGACACCAGTCCAGGATTCGGACATACCCGCCTGCCAATGCACCGGGCTTGTCTTCGTGGCCCTTTTTCCCCTTCTTGAGTCCGTTACGGAACAGGGTATGGGCCAGCGCAGGCACCAGGGTAATGGCAACCACCAGTGAAGCCAGCAGTGCGAATACCATAGTGAGAGCAAACGGCAGGAACAGCTCACCGACCATCCCGCTGACAAAAGCGAGCGGCAGGAAGACGGCAATCGTCACAATAGTTGAAGACATAATCGGCACAAACATCTCACGGGTAGCCGCGCTGATCAGCTCTCTGCCGCGCAGCTTCTCGCCGGACAATGTAAGCCGCCGGAAGATGTTCTCAATGACGACGATGGAGTCATCGACTACCCGCCCGATGGCCACGGTCATGGCGCCGAGCGTCATCATATTCAGCGTAATATCCATTTGCCGCAGGCATAATACTGCGATCAGCAATGATAATGGAATCGAGATAATAGAAATAATGGTAGAACGGATATTGCGCAGGAACAGCAGGATGATGAGCACGGCGAACAGGGCGCCGAAGGCGGCCTTGGACAGCATCGTGTTCACGGAATCCTCAATCGGCTTGCCTTGATCCAGCAGCACGGTGAGATCCATCGACTTGTATTGCTGCTTCAGTTCTTCGGTCTTGTCCTTGACCCCGTTCACGACATCGACGGTGTTGGCATCATTGGCCTTCACAATCTGAATCCCGATGGATTCCTTGCCGTTGGTGCGGGAGATCGATTCCGATTTACCGACTACTTCAATAGCAGCAAGCTCGCTCAGCTTCACCGTCGGCAGCCCGGTCATGGCACCCGCGCCCGCGCCGGCATTGCCAGCCGCAGCTCCGGCACCGCCTGAAGCTGCACCGCTTGTGGCACCGGCACCCGTACCGCCAGCCGGAGCACCGGCACCGCCTGAAGGTGCACCGCCTGCGGCCCCGGCCCCTGTAACAGCCGCGCCAGCTCCCGCAGCACCAGCCGCAGGAGCAGAAGGAACGAGCGGAATGCGGACATTCTGCAAGTCCTCCACTGTAGTGACGTTGCCGTCAACGACAACAGCCTTCTGTGCTTTGTCCATCTCGAACAATCCGAGCGGCACCCGCAGGGAGGAGGCCTGGATGATACCTTTGATCGTATCCTCGGTCAGTCCGTACTGCTTCAGCTTCTCCTGATTGAACTTAAGGGAGACTTCTTTGACATATTGTCCGGCAATCTGCACAGAGGCGACGCCTTCAATATCCTCCAGCGCCGGGCGGATATCATTCTCGGCAACCCGGGTCAGCTCCTCCAGATCGCCGGAGCTCTCATCCGAGATACTGAGGGAGATGACCGGCAGCGAGCTGAGGCTGAAGCGCGAGATTTGCGGCTTTTGCACATTATCCGGCAGAGCCACCTCGTTCAGCGCCTCACGCACCGCTGCTGTCGCGTTGTCCAGGTTCGTGCCATAGTCGAACTCTATGGTGACGCTGGAGGCGTTCTCCAGTGAGGTGGAAGTCAGCATCTTCACGCCGTCCACATTGCGGAGCTTCTGCTCCAGCGGCTTGCTGACGTCATTCACGACGCCTTCGGGTGCGGCTCCGGGATAAATAGTAGTAATGCTGAGATAAGGGATACTAATGTTAGGCAGGGTCTCCTGCTTCATGGTCATCCCGCTGTAGAGACCGGCGAAGACAATAATGATCGTCAGCAGCCAGACGGCGAATTTGTTGCGGAGAGAGAAATTAATAAGGCTTTTCATCAGTAAAGGGAACCTCCAGTATAAGTATTCTTGATCTTACAGGTGTGCCGCATCTGTCCTTAATGAAGTCCGCAGGAAGTGTGCATATAGGGTGTGAGTTCTTTCTTCAATTGACTTAGCTCGCCGGTCAGCCCGGGGAACCCCTCGAGATTGGCAATCATCCCTTGAATGATCGCTTTCCGGGGCTGGGTGGTGAGGATTTCGCTCTCCAGAATGCCCAGGGACTCCAGACCGTCTTCGGCCTGCTCGGGGCTGATCCCGTCTGCTTCACTGAGCAGGAGCTTCATCGCCTTGATCAGCTGAAGCGGACTCTGGCGCGGCCCTTCTCCTTGACCCTCGGCCCATCCGGCCAGGACTGCGGAAGAGATCAGAGGGGCGGGCTGCCCGGCAAGCAGGCCGGCGACCATAATGTCCAGCCAGTCCACCAGCCGGTCAGCCAGCTTAGGGATGGAGACAACAGTCTCTTGGCCGAACAACAGCTTGATGCTGGAGCTGATCATGCCGTGGCTGAGCACGCACAGCTCGCCTGCATAGGGCAGAATTTCTGGCCCGTACATGAGCTCCAGCTTATGCTGGAACCAGCGCAGCAGGGCAGCGTTGTTCTGCTTCACCCAATCGGGAATCTCGGATACACCCCGGCCGGCTACATCCTGGAATTGGCGCTGCAGGAATTCGCGCAGCTCGTATACATGACTGAGCAGGATTTCGAGCTGGTTGCGCAGCTTCTCCCGGGGCTCTCTGCCAGCCGCCTGCTCCTCTTGTTGCAGAGGATCATGAATCATCCGGAAGCAGTAGATGTATATACTGCGCTCCAGCTCCTCTTTGGATTTGAAGATCAGATATAGACTTCCTTTGGAGATCCCGCATAATTCGGCAATTTCCTGCATGGAGGTGGAGGAGGAGCCTTTTACAGCGAACAGCTGCATGGCGGTCTTGATGATTTGCTCTTTTTTGTTGATGCTTTTAGCGGTCAAGGCGATATAAGCCCCCGTTCTGACTAGACAGTTCTGTATTTGACTGATTGGTCAGGGAGATTATATTATATATCCTGCAGCAATACAAATTTGCAGGTTTCAGTAGGAAGAAACGGATTCTTCATGTAAGATATAAATGTGTCATTTTGGTGAGAATCGGCGGAATGAGAAGGTAGGGTACATATGAGAAGAGGACTGCAGGCTATGGTTATCATAGCGGCTATGCTGGCTTTTTATTATTTTGGATTTGGGATATTCGGCAGCACAGCCGGAACCATTATCAGTATTTTTTCCACATTGACGGTCATCTCTATCGGACTGGGTATATTCATGGAGAACCGCAATCCTTCGACCACTGTATCCTGGATTCTGCTGCTGGCGCTGATTCCGGTGCTGGGGCTGGTGTTCTACTTCCTGTTCGGGCAGAATGTGTTCAAACGGCGCAAGTATGACAAAAAAGCCCAGCGGGATCTCATGGCCTATGAACGGATTGAGAATGACGCGCTGCGGATGCATCAGGATTGGTCAGTGTTCAGCCCTGCGCGGCAGAAGCTGCTGGGTCTGTCGCAGAGACTGGGCCGGACGCCGATTTCGTTCAGCTCGGAGACGCGCATCTTAACGAACGGTGAAGAAACCTTCGGGACGCTGCTGCTGGAGCTGCGGCAGGCGCAGCATCATATTCATATGGAATATTATATTTTCCGGGCGGATCATATCGGCACGCGCATTCAGCAGATTCTGATTGAGAAAGCCCGTGCGGGCGTGGCGGTCCGGTTCATGTATGATGCGGTCGGGAGCATTCAGCTCTCCAGAGCCTTCCTTAAGGAGCTGAGTGATGCGGGGGTGCAGGTGGCTGCTTACGGCAACTCGACCTCCTTTTTCTCCAGCCGGGTGAATTACCGCAATCACCGCAAAATCGTGGTCATCGACGGCGATGTCGGCTTCATGGGCGGTCTGAATGTCGGGGACGAGTACTTGAGCCGCAGCAAAACCTACGGGTTCTGGCGGGATACACATATGCTGCTGAGGGGCGAAGCGGTGCGGACGATGCAGATTATTTTCCTGCAGGACTGGATGCACACGACCGGTGAGAAAATCCTGGAGCAGGATTACCTCTCCCCCCAGCTTCGCTTCACGACCGGAGACGGGGCGGTGCAGATTATTGCCAGCGGCCCGGATAATGAGCGGCGTGCGCTCAAGAATATTTTCTTCTCCATGATAACTACAGCGGAAAAATCCGTCTGGATCGCCAGTCCCTACTTCATCCCCGATGAGGATATACTGACTGCGCTGCGTGTGGCGGCGATGTCGGGGCTGGATGTCCGCCTGCTGTTCCCGGCCAAGCCGGATAAATGGATTCCGTTCCTGGCCTCCCATTCCTACTTCCCGGCGCTGCTGGAGTCCGGCGTGAAGATCTATGAATATGAGAAGGGCTTCATCCACTCCAAGCTGCTGATTGCCGACGGGGAGATTGCTACGATCGGAACGGCCAATATGGACATGCGCAGCTTCCATCTTAATTTCGAGGTGAACGCGCTGCTGCTGCAGACCGAGAGTGTCTCGCGCATTGTTGCAGACTTCGAGCGTGACCTGCAGTCCACGCGGCTGATTGTCCATGAGACCTTCATGGAGAAAAGACTGCTGGAGCGGCTGCTGGAATCGGCAGCCCGGCTGATGTCTCCGCTGCTGTAAGCGGACAAGCAGAATGAAAAACGGTACCGACCCTTGGGGCGCGGTACCGTTTTTTCTTTTTTCATTCAGAAGGTAGTGAATCCAAGCCGCGTCTGTATCCGGTAGAGAATGTACTTCAACCAGGTCGCGTCACTCTGATATTCCTTCAGCGGCAGGCTATACTCAGCCCCCTCGTTGTTCCATAGCCGCTTGAAGTAACCCTCCACCTCCGCATACAATGGCTGCTCCCGTGGAACAGACACCCAGAGGTCATTCTCCAGATTATAGTCATCCAGGTTCCGGGCTGTGAAGTTCGTTGATCCGCCCAAGATAATGGAGTCGCCTGATGCCTTGGCAATGAACAGCAGCTTGCTGTGATATTGCTCCTCGCCTGTGTTGTACCAGCGGATCAGGATATTTCCTTCCGAGCGGCGGTCCAGGTCCATCGCAACCGGGCGGTTCGGGATGCCGATTTTGTCCCGTCCGAAGGCATTCTGGTTAGGATCAAGCAGCAATCTGACCTGGGCACCGCGGGCATCTGCGGCAAGCAGGGCATCAATAATTTTGTCGTCCGCCAGATAGAACATACCCATCCAGATGACATCCCCGGGTCCTGCCGCAGCGATTCCTTCCAGGGCATATTTGTACACCTTGCCTTCGGTCAGATAGCGGACTCCAAGCGGGGCATCACCGGATGCGGCGGCAGGCTGCTTGAACTCAGGAGGCTTGCTTAACAAGGGGCCGGCTCCCGAGAGATTAGCCGCCGCCTGCTCGCTCCGCAGAATATCCTCCTGAATAGGACCTTGCACTTCCAGGGCGATGTTGGAATGATAAGCGCTGGCGTCATGCACATTGCCGGAGGAGATCAGAGCGGTGTTCTCACTCAGCACGACCTTGCGGTGATTGGCTTTGACATTCAGCAGCTTCAGATAGGAACGGGCGGTAATATCCGGTCCTCCGCTGGCCATCAGATTCGGAATCCAGCCGGTGCCGGATTGCCCGAACCACTGGATGAAGGTACGCCAGACCGCCGAATAAGCAGGTGTCGAATCACGCAGATCGTCCACATCCGTCAGGATAACCTTAATTCCGGCTGCGCTCAGCTCCTCCAGGAGGGCATTGGGCGCAGAGCCGTAATTCGTATTCACCTCATCGGTGATGAAGACGATCTCCATGGCCGGATGAGCGGCTTTCTGGGCAAGCAGCTTATCGGTAAGCTGTCTGCTGACAGCGGGGAACTGCTGGTCTGTATGAGTATAGTTATTGAACAGGAACAGGTCGATCACGAGGAACTGCCGGGACTCTTCAATAATCTGCAGGATTCTGGGCAGAATCTGTTCTTCCCTCGCCTGCTTGCCGCTGTTGTCCTGGTAGGTCAGATCATGCCAGAAGGCGACCGTATTCACCTTATAAGCAGGGCTCTCCGCAGAAAGTCCGGGCGGCAGCGGCTTATGGGTCTGATAGAGCATCACCCCGGCCAGCCAGAGGAGAAGAAGGATCAGGGCAAGCAGCAGCTTGGAACGGCGGCGCAGGAAGAGCTGCGTCTGGCGCTTGTGGCGGGATGCCGTAATGGCACCTGAAGCCAGCGTAATCTGTAATTGTTCGGGTGTGACGGGATGGCGGCCTTGATTCATATTCATCCTCCTGGGTCTGCTGCCGGGCCAGAGCGGCTATAGGGTGGCCCGGCATTGTAAATACCTATAACGCCCGCTAAGGAGAAGTGAAGCAGCTGAGTGCAAAATCCCTGAAAAATCTAGTGTTACAAAAAGCCCTCCATTTCATCCGTACTGTACCGGCAAGCTGCATCATACAAGTTCTGGTGACATAACACGGAAGCGATTGTATAATGAGTGTAAATAATTTGTATAAGGTTTGAATCTTCAAAGTATTCAGTGTAAACAGGAAGCGAGTGAGAACCATCGTGTATTCCATCAAACAGGTCGTCGAAATGCTCGATATTCCCTCTGTCACTCTGCGGGCGTGGGAGAACCGGTATCAGGCTGTCGTCCCGGAACGTACCGAGTCCGGCTATAGACTGTACAACCAACAGAATATTGAGGACCTCCGCTGGTTGAAGGAACAGACCGATAAACCGGGCATCAGTATCTCACATGCTGTGCGGATGCTGAAGCAGCATAAGCAGAAGGACCTGGATGAACGGCTGTCCGTTGCGGGCGGTGACCCCAAGGATGCCTTGGACAAAATGAGGCAGCAGATCTATGCAGCGCTGCTTGATATCCAGGGTGAGCGGGCGGATGCCCTGATTGATTTCGGGTTCTCCCTGTACGGCTATGAGGCGATGGTCCATCAGGTGCTGGTGCCCGTTCTGGTGAAGGTTGGTGATGCCTGGGAGCAAGGGACGGCAACCGTGGCCCAGGAGCATTATATGACACATATGATCTCGAACCGGCTATCCCAGTTCTTTCATGTCTTCCCGGTGTATGCCCATCTGCACAAGGTGCTTGCCTTCTGCCCGGCGGGAGAGCATCACCAGGTCGGCCTGCTGCTGTTCTCGCTGTTCCTGCGCAGGAACGGGGTTGAAGTCATCTATCTGGGGGCCAACACGCCTGAGGACGGGGTGATGGAGCTGCTGGAGAAGCAAGAGCGGATCGGAGCGGTGTGCCTGTCCGTTACGAATGGTACGCTGGTCCCTTATACGGAGGAGCTGCTCGAACGGTTGGGTAGACTATACCCGGAGCTGCAACTCATTGCGGGCGGCAAAGCCTATGAGGGAATCAGCCTCCAAAATACCAGCGCCACCTATGTGATGGCGGAGCCGCCGGAGCAGTGGCAGGCCTGGTTCGATCAGGAATTTGCCGGAAGCCGGCATAGGGCGTAGCTTTTGCAGCAGTTATAGTGAATTTTAATAGAGCATGCGATTCCATAGAACCGGTCAGAACCCTTGTATAGGGCTGGCCGGTTCTTTTGCTATGGACAAGTCTAGCAACCAAATTGCTGGAAGTGCGGCGGATGATATTTACATGGCCCGGCAAAGTATGTATGATATTTGTATCACCATTGTATAGTTCTTGTATAATGTTTGACGAAGGAGGAAGCCGCTTGATCCGAACCACAGATACCGCAAAAGTCGCAGTAATCGGCGCAGGGCCGGGCGGGCTTGCCGCCGCCATGCTGCTTGCCGCCGAAGGATATGAAGTAGATCTTTATGAACAGCAGGCGGCGGTTGGCGGAAGATCAGGAGAATTGAAGCTGGGAGACTACCGTTTCGACCGGGGAGCTACCTTCTTGATGATGCCTCATTTGCTGGAGGAG
This sequence comes from Paenibacillus sp. FSL H3-0469, assembly GCF_038051945.1. NCBI lineage: Bacteria > Bacillati > Bacillota > Bacilli > Caryophanales > Paenibacillaceae > Paenibacillus > Paenibacillus sp. FSL H3-0469. The sequence goes on along the minus strand of NZ_CP150302.1, from coordinate 3,910,503 downwards.
CTGTTCACTCTGGCCGGGCGTTCTGTGCATGATTATGTTGCGCTTACGCCGCTTGATCCGCTGTACTCCCTGCATTTTGGAGATACCGTATTTACGCCTTCTACGAACCAGGATCAGACGGCGGAGGAGATTGAGCGGCTGTTCCCCGGCAACGGCAGCGGCTACCGCCGCTTCATGGCCGATGAGGCCGACAAGCTGGAGCGGGTGATTCCGCTGCTGCAGCGTCCGTTCCAATCATTAGGCGATTATGTCAAAAGAGATGTGTTCCACGCGTTGCCCAAGCTGAACGCTACAGACACTGTGTACAACCGGCTGTCCCGTTATTTCGATGACGAGCGGCTGCGGTTCTCGTTCACTTTCCAGGCTAAGTATCTGGGGATGTCGCCATGGGAATGTCCCGGCACCTTCACGATTCTGTCGTACATGGAGCACCGCTACGGCCTGTATCATCCGGCCGGCGGAATTAACCGTGTGCTCCGGGCTATGGCTGAGGTCATCCAGGAGCATGGCGGGCGGGTCCATACCGCAAGCGGAGTGAAACGCATTATCGTCAAGGAAGGGCAGGCCGCAGGCCTGCTGCTGGAGAACGGGGAGAAGGTGGATGCGGATTATATTGTGATTGGTGCAGACTTTGGTTCTGCAATGACACAGCTGTTCGAGCCCGGACTTCTGAAGAAATATACCCCTGCCAAGATTGCCCGCAAAAGATATTCCTGCTCCACCGCCATGCTCTATCTCGGGGTGGATGGAGAGGTGGACCTCAGTCATCATTCGGTTCATTTCGCGGACGATTACCGGCGTAATGTCAGAGAGATCACTGAGCTGGGCGTTCTGTCGGAGGATGCTTCTATCTATATTCATAATCCGTCCGTTATTGATAAGACACTGGCGCCTCCCGGTAAGTCCTCGCTCTACGTGCTGATGCCAGTGCCTAATCTGAGTGCCGATATCAACTGGGAGCAGGAGCGTGCGGAGGTAGAGGACTGGATGATGGAGCGGCTGCAGCAGATCCCGCAGCTCGCGGGAATTGCAGGACGAGTGGAAGAGAGCCTGTTCTTCTCCCCGCTGGACTGGCAGAACCAGCAGAATGTATATAACGGGGCTACCTTCAATCTGGCCCATAATCTCGGGCAGATGATGCACCTGCGGCCGCATAATACCTTCGAGGAGGTGCGCGGCATCTGGCTGGTGGGCGGGGGAACCCATCCGGGCAGCGGCCTGCCGACCATCTTCGAGTCGGCCAAGATCAGCGCACGGCTGCTCCGGGAGCATGACCAGGCTGTGCGGGGGCGGTTCACCGTACAGGCAGGCGCGCCCGGCGCAGGTGCGGGGGTTCCGCTATGAGCCGCATTGCCATCGTTGGCAGCGGAATCGGCGGGCTGACGGCGGCGCTGCTGCTTACCCGTCAGGGGCATGAGGTAGTGATCTATGAACGGGCGGCCCAAGCGGGCGGGCGTGTGGCCTTTGAAGAGCAGGACGGCTACCGGATTGACCGCGGGCCTACGATCGTGCTGCTGCCGGAGATGCTTCTGGGTATTCTGGAAGAAGGCGGCCTTCCGCGATCGAGCTTGGAGCTGCTGCACTGTGATCCGCTCTACCGGGTTCACTTCAGAAGCGGGCGGGTGCTGACCAAATTCGCGGATGCTTCGGCGCAGGCGGAAGAGATTGACCGGCTCTATCCCGGAGAGGGCAAGGGCTTCACCCGGTTCATGAAGGACATGTCGGTGCTGTATCCGCAGGGGCGGAGCTCGTTCCTGGAGCGGGGGTATGCAAGCGGGCGGGAATTCTTCAGTCCGGCTAACCTGTCGCTGATGGTCCGCTTGCGCGCTTACCGGAATCTGCGCTCTGCTATCGGCCAGTATTTTCGGAATGAGGAGCTTAAGGATGCCTTCTCCCTTCAGAGCCTCTATATTGGAGGAGCCCCCTTCCGCACACCGGGCATCTACACCATGCTTCCTTACGCCGAGCATGCCTTCGGCATCTGGATGCTGAAAGGCGGATACGGCACGCTGCCGCAAATCATGGGCCGGGAGCTGGAAGACCGCGGGGTACAGATTCATACGGGTGCCGAGGTGGAATCCCTGATTGTTGAAGGGAGCCGCTGCTGCGGAGTTGTTGTTCAGGGGCAGTCGATTCCCTATGATGCCGTTCTGTACAATGGAGATTTCCCGAATGTAGAGCAATTGCTGCCTCCCGGTGTATTCAAGCAGGAACAGGCACCGGTTGTGGCGGAGAATAAGGTCAGAGCCGCATCGGCTAAGGCCATAAAACGCGGTACATGGAAGCCGTCCTCGGGCTGTCTGCTGATCTATGCAGCCACGGATAAGCGCTGGCCGGAGTCGCTGGTGCACCAATTCTTCCTGCCGGACAGTCTGAACAGCAGCCTTCACGAGCTGTTTGACCGGGGACAAATTCCCCAGGATTCATCTTATTATGTATTTAATCCGGCAGCACTGGACGATAGTGCAGCTCCACCCGGACAGAGCGTGCTGTATTTCCTGGTTCCCGTCCCGGCGGCACCGGATAAGAACTGGGAGGAAATAGCCGGAGCACTGGCTGATAAGGTTATGGCGGATGCCGAGAAGCGGGGCTTCTCCGGACTTGCCGCGAGTGTGATCTGGCGCAGATTGAGAACGCCTGCCGATGCGGAGCAGGAAGGAATGTACGGCGGGGGCAGCTTCGGTATTGCACCGCTGCTGAGCCAGTCGGGGGTATTCCGGCCCCAGCCGAAGCCTTATCCGCTTAAGGGATTGTATGCCGCTGGTGCTTCCGTCCATCCGGGCGGCGGTGTGCCAATCGTGATGCAGGGAGCGAAGCTTGCCGTTCAGGAAATGATAAAGGAGATGAGCGTACATGGATGAAAGGATACTGCAGCAATGTGAGGAACTGATGAAGAAAGGGTCCACTTCGTTCCATAAGGCGTTTGATGTTCTGCCAAGTCCCAGGCGTGAAGCGGTGCATGTTATTTATGCCTTCTGCCGGATTATAGACGATAGTGTGGATGAGCCGGAAGGCGCGCCGTACAGCATCCATGAGCTGCGGGAGCATTTCATGAATCTGGAGCAGGCGGACGGGCATTTCATCTGGCCGGCGCTGCGCTGGCTGTTCAGCAGCTTCCCGCAGCTTCAGCGTGAGCCGTTCCTTTTGCAAATGGAGGGACAGCTTAGAGATCTTACCTTCACAGCCTATGACACAATGGAGCAGCTTAAGGATTATTGTTATCTTGTAGCGGGAACGGTAGGAGAGATGCTGCTGCCTGTTCTGCGGGATGATCAGAGTGAAGCGGCACGGACCTCGGGAATTGCGCTGGGGATAGGAATGCAACTGGTGAATATCATCCGCGATGTGGGTGAGGATCTCCGGAGAGGACGCAGATACGTGCCGCTTGAGGTGATGGACAGACATGGTTACAGCCAGCAGGAGCTGGAGGACGGAGAAGTCAATCACCATTTCACCGCTGTTATTCAGGAGCTGCGGACAGAAGCGCTGGACTGGTTCCGGCAAGGACTTGCGCATGTGAATACGTACCCTTTGGAGAGCGGTCTTGCCATTGAACTTGCCGCATCCTTCTATGCTGCTATTCTGGATGCTGTGGAGGCAGACGGGTATGATGTTTTCCGCAAAAGATCCTATGTCAGCGATGAAGCCAAGCTTCAGATGTTCCAGCGTACGGTCGTGCGTTATGCCGGTGTAAGAACTGCGGTGGTCTAACGATGGTCCGAACTCTTTTTTGGATCTGGTATACCATCGGTGCGCTGCTGCTGATCGTGTTCGGAATTCCGGATAGTCTGAAGTTCTCTAACGGATTATTTCTCGTATTCTATGGTGCCTACGGGTTGGACTTAGTAATCAAGGGGCAATTCAAACCGTTCATGTCTGACTGGTCAGTCAATTCTTCGGGAGGCCGGATGACCAAGCGGTTCTGGTGTGCTGCAGCTCTTATCTGGTTAGGCGGAATGGCGGTCGAATGGGTAGGCGTGCATTCCGGCCGGTTGTTTGGGGATTATAATTATTCTACTATTCTGGGGCCTTTATTATTTGGTGTGCCGGTTACCCTGGGCTTCGCCTGGATTGCTGTGGTGTGCAATGCCGTGCTGATCAGCCATGATTTCGGACAGCGCGGCCTCCGGCTTCTGCTGCTGCGGGCCGTACAGGTTGGTTTCTGGACGGTCCTGATGGATCTGGTGCTCGATCCTGTTGCCCACGCCAGGAATTTCTGGCACTGGGAGGGCGGCGGTGGCTTCTATCAGGTGCCCTGGAGCAATTTCGGCGGCTGGCTGATTGCAGGCGCTGCCTTGTCCATGCTGCTCCCGGCCGTGCCGTTCACCCGCCTGGCTGCCCGCCGGGGCACCCGCCTGTATCAGGCAATCCTGATCCTGTTCGGCCTGATCAGCCTGACAGAGGGACTGCCTGCCTGCACGGTGATCGCTGTGGCAGGCGCCGCACTGGCTGAAGGGAGTCTACGCTATGCTGGAAGCCGTTCCGTCGGGAAGGTTTGACTGGTTATTCTACCGCTATAATTCCATGTATCTGCTGCGCAGATATTTCCACTTCATCGGAATCAGCGGAGAGCTTCAGCCCGCTGCCGCTGCCGGGCGGGGGATTCTCTACCTCATGAATCACAGCTCGTGGTGGGACGGCCTGCTGGCCTATCACGCCGTGGGGAAGCTGCCGGGGAAGCGTCATTATTTCATGATGGAAGAGGAGCAGCTACGTAAGTATGCCTTCTTCAGAAAGATTGGCGCGTACTCCATTAACCCAGGAAGTCCAGGAGATGCGCGGGCTTCCCTGCGCTATACAGCCGGGCTGCTGGAGGCGGGGGAGAGTGTCTGGATGTACCCTGAAGGGGAAATCCGGCCGCTGGAGCACCGGCCGCTGAGTCTGAAGGAAGGGGCTTCCTTGGCGCTGCGGCTCAGTCCGAGGGCGGCGGTAGTCCCAGTGACGCTATACCACGGCCTATTCCGGCATACCAAGCCGGAAGCTACACTGCTGGCCGGTGCGCCGCTGCTGCTCCCTTGGGCGGAGATGGACCGCTCGGCGATCGCCCGGCGGCTGGAGACTGTTCTTGGCGGACAACTGGAGTCACACCGCTGCAAAGTGCTTAACCATCAAGGCTATATGCCGGATGAATTCAGGCCGCTCCTCCGCCGGGGGAGATCAACCAATGAATGGCTTGACCTGCTGCGGCCGGGCGGAGGGAGCGGATGAATGTGTTCTTTCAGGCTGTAACCGTTATTCTGCTGCTCCAGCTTGTGTTCGCAATGTGGAATGCAGCGCAGCTCCCTAAGCTGGGGGCAGCGCCAGGAGCAAGAGCGGCGCAGGTACTTCCAGGATCGGCGTCCTCTCGGGCCTTGCGCTTGTCTGTGCTGATCCCTGCCCGGAATGAAGCGGAGAATATTGGGGATTGCCTCTCCTCCGTACTGGCCTCAAGCACCGGCAGTATCGGGGCGGAGATTATTGTGCTGGATGATTCATCGACTGACGGAACGGGTGCTATTGCCGAAGCGGCGGGCAGCGGCAGAGTAAGAGTTCTGAAGGGAAGAGAGCTGCCGGAGGGCTGGCTGGGCAAGTCCCATGCCTGCGCTCAGCTTGCAGAAGCGGCGAGTGGAGACTGGCTGCTGTTCCTGGACGCAGATGTCCGTCTTCAGCAAGGGGCGCTTCAGGCGGCCCTCTCTGCTGCTGAAGCAGCGGGCGGCGGCATGATTACCGGCTTCCCCCGGCAGATGACTGGAACTTGGCTGGAGCGGCTGGTTGTTCCCCTGATGGTCTTTACCATCATCTGCCACCTGCCCATTCCGCTGGTCCGCGGCTCCAGAGATCCGCGCTTTGTTGCGGCGCATGGAGGCTTCATTCTGATTCACCGGGACAGTTACGACAGCTGCGGCGGGCATGCAGCCATCCGCAGCGAGCTGGTGGATGACATGGCGCTGGCCCGCGCTGTGAAACGTTCAGGCGGGACAGTGGCGCTTATGGATGTTACGGAGCAGGTGTTCATGAGGATGTACCACAATGCAAGGCAAGTATGGAAGGGCTACCGGAAGAATATCTATGCCGGTATTGGCCGCCGCCCGGTGCTGCTGCTGGGTGTGCTTATTGCGTATCTGTCGCTGTATGCTGTGCCCGCTGCCGCCGTTCTGTATTATGGGTTAAGCGGACAGCCGGGCGCGGCGCTCTGGCCTGCTGCTGCGCTGCTTGCGGGTCTGGCCGTGAAACGGACCAGTGATGCTGCCGGACGGCAGCCGTTGTGGTTCTGTCTCCTCCTCCCGGCGGGTATACTCTGCCTGTCACTGATTGCTGTGGCGTCCTGGCGCGGTAGCCGCACGCGTGCAGGCTATGAATGGAAAGGAAGGCGTTATGGATGAAACCGAAGGCAGTAATCATAGGCGCCGGATTTGGGGGGCTGTCCTGTGCGGTTACCCTTGCCGCGGAGGGCTGGGAAGTGACTGTGCTGGAACGCCAGCAGCAGCCCGGCGGCAAGCTGCAGCGTGTGCAGGCGGGGGGCTACACTTTTGACCGCGGCCCAAGTACGATTACGATGCCCCATGTCTTCCGCTCGCTCTATGAGCTTGCGGGAGCCCGCATGGAGGATTATGTCCGGCTCTATGAGCTGGAGCCGCGCACCCGCAATGTCTTCGCCGACGGCAGGGTGGTCGATTTCTCAAGGGATACCGGGCGAATGCGGGAGCAGATGGCCTCCTACAGCCCGGCAGATGCTGCGAAGTTCCCGGAGTTTCTGGAGGAAGCCTCGCGGCTGTATCAGCTCAGCGAGAAGCAGTTCCTGAACAGGCTGCTGCTATCCTGGAGGGATAAGCTCTCCCCTTCCCTTGTGCGGGATCTGGTGCGGGTCCGGCCTTTTCTCAGCCTGCACGGCTTGCTCCTCCGCTACTTCAGCCATCCGAATACGCTGGCTATGCTGGGGCGCTATGCCACCTATGTCGGATCATCGCCGTATCGTTCCCCCTCTATCTTCGCTATGCTTGGTCATCTGGAGATTCAGGAAGGCGTATACGGGGTGAAGGGCGGCACCTATGAATTAATCAGCGCTCTCTCTTCACTCGCCCGGAATCTGGGCGTGCAGCTGATTACAGGCATAGAGGTAACAGGGATTTCCGTAGTCTCCGGTGCGGTGGAAGGTGTGGACACAGCGCAGGGCTTCTACCCGGCTAAGACTGTGATAGCCGGTGGCGATGTCCTGAGCATCAACAAGATGCTGCTGCCTGAAGCGGTTCGTCCGGGAATGACGGACCGCAGGATTGAAGCGTACGAACCCTCCCTGTCCGGGCTGGTAACGCTGGCGGGCGTGCCGCGTACGTATGATGCGCTGCTGCATCATACGGTGTTTTTCCCGGAGGACTATGAGCAAGAATTCAAGGATATCTTCCAGCATAAGCGCCCGCCGCAGCAGCCGACAGTATATGTATGCCACTCCGGTTATTCCGAGCCTGAGATGGCGCCTGCGGGCGGCAGTAACCTGTTCATTCTGGCTAATGCGCCTTATCTGAGCCCGGCGTGCGATTGGAGTGAGGAGCGGGATGTGTACGGGGAGCGGGTAATATCTGTACTGGAGAGCCACGGCGTGAGCGGGCTGTCGTCCGCAGATGTGCTGGAGCGGTATACCCCGCAGGATATCGCCCGCGATACGCTGGCGCATCAGGGGGCCATTTACGGGATATCCTCCAATACGGTGAAGCAGACCTTTTCCCGCCCGGGCAACCGTTCCAGCGATGTTAAGGGACTGTGGTATGTGGGCGGAACCACGCATCCGGGCGGTGGAACCCCTGTGGTGTCCTTGTCCGGCAGGCTGGTGGGCGAATATATTGCAAGCCATGTATGAAGAGTGAGCATCCTGCCAACGTTCAATGGCCGAGCGGGGTTGTGCTATAGTTATGCTATAATGGAAGGTAATTGTGGAGCGGGATATGTTGAAAGTAGATGAATAACTCTTAGAGTGACTTGGTTGCTGAATGTATGTGAAAAACAGCATACATTGTGCTCGCAGGCAGGCGTATGGCCGAATGTATGTGGAAAACAGCATACATAGTGCTCGCAGGCAGACGTATGGCCGAATGTATGTGGAAAACAGCATACATAGTACTCACTGGCAGGCGTGTGGCCGAATGTATGTGAAAAACAGCATACATAGTGCTCGCAGGCAGGCGTATGGCCGAATGTATGTGGAAAACAGCATAAATTGTGCTCGCAGGCAGGCGTTGTTATAGTTTGAGAATAGTGCAGCAGAAACGGAGGAAGACAGCATGAATGATATGCCGCGAAACGGTGTGCCGCAGAGCGCTGTGGAGCAGTCAGGCGCATATACCCAGCCAGGGCAGGAGGCGGCAGTCTCAAGCCTTGCCGGACATAAATCTCTGCTGCCCGACTCCAGAACCGGAGAACGGAAGATTGAGCATGTACGGCTCTGCCTGAATGAAGATGTGGCCGGCAGCGGAATTACAACCGGGTTCGAGCAATACCGGTTCCGCCATAACGCCCTGCCGGAGCTGGATTACGATGCCATCTCACTGGAAACTGAATTCTTAGGGCGTAGGCTGCGTACCCCGCTGCTGATCAGCTCCATGACCGGGGGAAGCGCGGCTACAGGGAAGATCAATGAGCGGCTGGCCGAAGCGGCGGAGCGCCGGGGCTGGGCGCTGGGAGTCGGCTCAGTGCGCGCAGCTGTAGAACGCGCGGAACTGGCGGGTACCTTCCATGTGCGGGCCAATGCACCCACGATTCCGGTCATTGCCAATGTCGGAGCCGTGCAGCTCGCCTACGGCTTCGGAGTAGAAGAATGCCGCCGGGCGGTTGAGATTGCCGGAGCGGACTGGCTGGTTCTCCATCTGAACGGGCTGCAGGAGGTATTCCAGCCCGAGGGTGACACCGGCTTCGGTTCCCTGCTGAAGCGGATAGAGGTATTATGCCGGAGCCTTGAGATTCCAGTGGGGATCAAGGAGGTCGGCTGGGGGATTGACGGCGATACCGCCGCCCGGCTATATCAGGCTGGCGCTGCCTTCATAGATGTCGCCGGAGCAGGCGGCACTTCCTGGAGCCAGGTAGAGAAGTTCCGTAGTATCGATCCGGTACGGCGTGCGGCAGCAGAGGCCTTCGCCGACTGGGGCATCCCCACGGCGGAGTGCATTGCCGAGGTCCGCGCGGTCTCCCCGCGCGGGGCAATGATCGGCAGCGGCGGACTGAAGCACGGCGTCGATGCCGCTAAGGCGCTGGCCCTTGGCGCTGATCTGGCGGGCTTCGGACGGGGGCTGCTGGGTCCGGCCGTCAGCTCCGAGGAGGCGCTGGATCAGGCGCTGGCCCAGGTAGAGCTGGAACTGCGGACAGTGATGTTCGGCATCGGCGCGCCGGATCTTGCCGCACTGCGCGGAACGCCGCGTCTGGTCCGGCGCTGAGCCAGGCTTGCTTTTATAATCAGAACCGAAGGAAGGTATCCAAATGACGATTACACTAATCCCGATGGACGAAACTGCGTTTCAGTCGTTCTTGAAGCAATCTACCCGCGACTACGCAGAAGAGAAAATACAAGCCGGTGCCTGGGATGCAGATACAGCGTTAGCGCAGGCCCAGGAATCGATGAATCGCTACCTGCCACAAGGCCTCAATACGGCGGGAGCTTATTTCTATTCGGTAGTAGAGGAGACTTCGGGGACTCAAGCTGGCTACCTCTGGTTCAACGTGACCGAGAACCGCGGGGTGCGGGAGGCGTTCATTTATGACATTTATATCTTTGAGCCTTTCCAGGGCCGGGGCTATGGCAAGCAGACACTGCTCCTGCTGGATGAAGAAGCTAAGAAGCTGAAGGCGGCCAAGATCGGCCTGCATGTTTTTGGGCATAACGAACGCGCCTTTGGGCTATACAAGAAAATGGGCTTCCAGGTTACAGACATCACAATGTCCAAGACGCTATAGCCGCAGGCGGAAAGTAGCACCAGGAAGGCATAAAGTTCTGCATAGCACCTGCCGAAGTAACTGGACTCCTTAAGGAGTCTTTTTGCATGAGGGGCAGTGTTGGGGAGTAAGTGCGGCGGTGTGCGAGCCAAGGATTCACGGAAAAATGAACAAAATGGGACTGGTGCAACGTGTAGTCGAAATGTAGTCGAAAAACCGACTACAATTGGAGCGGAAGCGCCGTGTAGGCAGGGTGTAATCGAAAAACCGATTACAATTGGAGCGGAAGCGCCGTGTAGGCAGGGTGTAATCGAAAAACCGATTACAATTGGAGCGGAAGCGCCGTGTAGGCTGAATGTAATCGAAAAACCGACCACAATTGGAGTGGAAGCGCCCCCGTAGGCTGGATGTATTCGAAAAACAGATCACAACGGGCAGAGCCAAGTAAATATTTTTTACCCGGCATGATGAGTTTGGCCGCCCGCCCTTGACATCCGCTGTTGCTGGAGAAATTGTTCTAATATATAATGGTTTGAGATCAGTTCGGGATTTCATGCGGTGATCAAACCAACCGAAAATAGGAGTTGTCATATAAATGGCTTTGAAAGCAGGTATCGTTGGACTTCCCAACGTAGGCAAATCGACATTATTCAATGCAATTACACAAGCGGGCGCAGAATCCGCCAACTATCCGTTCTGCACCATCGACCCGAACGTCGGGGTTGTAGAAGTGCCGGACGAACGTCTGGATAAGCTGGTAGAGCTGGTACAGCCGAACAAGACGGTTCCGACCGCTTTTGAATTCGTCGATATTGCCGGACTGGTGCGCGGTGCGAGCAAGGGTGAAGGCCTGGGCAACAAGTTCCTGGCCCATATCCGCGAGGTGGATGCCATTGTTCATGTGGTGCGCTGCTTCGTTGATGAGAATGTGACCCATGTAGACGGCAAGGTGAATCCGATCAGCGACATCCAGACGATTAACCTGGAGCTGATTCTGGCTGACCTGGAGAGCGTGGAGAAGCGGATTGAGCGTTCCCGCAAAAACATCAAGGGCGGCGACAAGAAATACGCCCAGGAAGTAGAAGTACTGGAGCGCGTGAAGGAAGCCCTGTATCTTGATCAGCCTGCACGCAGTCTGGAGTTGTCTGACGATGAGCGCCTGATCGTGCGTGATCTTCACCTGCTCACCCTGAAGCCGGTGCTGTATGCGGCGAATGTGGGCGAAGATGAAGTAGCGACTGCCGAGGAGAATCCTTATGTGCAGCAGGTCCGTGAATTCGCAGCAGCCGAGAATGCTGAAGTCGTGCCGATCAGCGCGAAGGTGGAAGCGGAGATTGCAGAGCTGGAAGGCGAAGATAAGGAGATGTTCCTGGAGGAGCTGGGGCTGCAGGAATCCGGGCTTAACCGTCTGATCAAAGCGGCTTACAAGCTGCTGGGTCTGTACACTTATTTCACTGCGGGCGTTCAAGAGGTTCGTGCCTGGACCATCCGCAAGGGCACCAAGGCCCCTGGAGCAGCGGGCGTGATTCATACGGACTTTGAGCGCGGTTTCATCCGGGCGGAGGTTGTAGCTTACACCGATCTGGTGGCGGCAGGTTCAATGAACGGTGCCAAGGAACGCGGGCAGCTGCGCCTGGAAGGTAAGGAATATCTGGTGCAGGACGGCGACGTTATGCATTTCCGGTTCAACGTATAGATACTTTTCGCTTGTTATAGAAAGGCCATTCAGGAGTAGAGGTTTGCTTGCTGGATGGTCTCTTTGCGTCATCTGAACCTTTTTCAAAAGATTTTCCCATCCCCGCCGCCGGCAGTGTAGCCAATTGAGGCTTGTGGTGGTATAATATAAAGTCGTATATCTACTTCAGTTGTAGCAACAATTTAAAGTAATATTGAACGAAGAATTTGAATCAGGAGAGGTGAATTCCCTTGTTGGACCGATTGCAATCCCTGGCGGACCGCTACGAGAAACTCAGTGAACTGCTATGTGACCCGGATGTTGCAAGCGACAGTAAGAAACTGAGGGACTATTCCAAAGAACAATCCGACTTGCAGCCCGCCTTCGAGGCGTATAGCGAATATAAGAACGTAATGGAAGAGCTCGAAGCTGCGAAGATGATGCAGGCCGAGAAGCTTGATGATGAAATGAAAGAAATGGTCAAGATGGAGATCGAGGAGCTGTCCGAGCGTCAGGCCGTTCTTGAGGAGAAGATTCGTCTGCTCCTGCTGCCTAAGGACCCTAATGACGACAAGAACGTAATCGTGGAAATCCGCGGCGCAGCCGGCGGGGACGAAGCGGCTTTGTTCGCCTCTGACCTGTACCGGATGTACACCCGTTATGCCGATACCCAGGGCTGGCGCGTGGAGCTGATGGATGTGAACACGAATGATCTCGGCGGCTTCAAGGAAGTGATCTTCCAAATTACCGGGCGCGGCGCTTACAGCAAAATGAAATTCGAAAGCGGCGCACACCGTGTGCAGCGCATACCTACCACAGAATCCGGCGGACGTATCCATACGTCTACTTCAACGGTTGCTGTAATGCCGGAAGCGGAAGATTTCGAAATCGAGATTCATGACAAGGATATCCGTGTCGATACCTTCTGTTCGAGCGGTGCGGGCGGACAGTCCGTTAATACGACCAAATCGGCAGTACGTGTAACCCATGTACCTACGGGGATCGTGGCTACCTGCCAGGACGGCAAGTCCCAGAACTCCAACAAAGATAAGGCTCTGAAGGTGCTGCGTACCCGGATCTCGGATCTGAAGCGTCAGGAAGAGGAAGCGAAGTATTCCGGAGAACGCAAAAGCAAAGTGGGAACCGGTGACCGCAGTGAGCGTATCCGTACCTACAACTTCCCGCAGAGCCGTGTGACAGACCACCGGATTGGCTTGACCCTCCACCGTCTGGACCAGGTGATGAACGGGGATATTACCGAGATTATCTCGGCGCTGTCGATTGCGGAACAAGCAGAATTGATGGAAAAAGGAGAATAATGCTTTGAAACACGACTCTTACGTCATGTCGGAATTGCAAAGCATCCGGGAAGCCTTTGCGGAGGCTTCTTCTTTTTTGGCCGGGCACGGCCTTATGGAGCCGCAGCGCAGCAGCCAGCTCCTGCTGGAGCATGTGCTGGGCTTGTCCGGGGCGGCTTATTATATGGCGCTGGCTGATCCGTTCCCGCTGGCGCGCAAGGCCGATTGGGAAGCGCTGGTGACCCGCCGCGCGGCTGGGGAACCGGTGCAATACATCATCGGCGAGCAGGAATTCTACGGCCGGGCCTTCGAGGTCACGCCCGATGTGCTGATCCCCCGCCCGGAGACGGAGCTGCTGGTCGAGGCGATTCTGAAGTACGGCGCGGAGCTGTGGCCGGACGGGCTGGCGGGGGTGCGGGGCGAAGCCGCACGTGAAGATGAAGGAGACGAGCAGTGGACAGCTGCGGGCGGTGAGGCTGGGGCGGTGCCGGGCGAAGCGGGACCGCGAAATGAGGCGGCTGCGGATGAAGCAGCCGCCTTCAGCGGGGCGGGCCGCAGCGCCGCCCGCGGGGAGAGCGGCGCGGGCTGCGCCTGCGCCGCACGGCCGCTGACCGCCGTTGATATCGGCGCCGGCAGCGGAGCCATCTCCGTCACGCTGGCGGCGGAAGCGCCCGCGTGGCGGGTCTGCGCCGGCGACATCTCGCCCGGCGCGCTGGCCGTGGCCCGGCGCAATGCGCAGCGGCACGGCACGGCCGTTGACCTGCGGCTCGGCGATCTGCTCGAGCCGTTCGCGGGGCTGGAGACGGATATCCTCGTCTCCAACCCGCCGTACATCCCCGGCGGCGACATCGCCGGGCTGCAGCGCGAGGTGCGCGATCATGAGCCGCGCACGGCACTGGACGGCGGCGGGGACGGGCTGGACCCGTACCGCCGCATGATGGAGCAGCTGCCGCTGCTCCCGGCTCCGCCGCGCCTGGTCGGCTTTGAGCTCGGCCAGGGGCAGGCCGAGCAGGTAGCCGGACTGCTGCGGGCAGCCGGACATTGGGACGAGATCATCACCATTGATGATCTCGCCGGGATTCCCCGGCATGTGCTGGGCATAGCCCGGTGAAGACGGGGAACGGACTGAGAAGACGCTATTTGCTTAATTAACGCGAAAAGACCAACACTTCTGGACTGAGAAGAACTTATTGCCTGTAAACAGGCCTGTGTGAGCAACCAACTGAACCAATAGAGTCCTCTCTGTCCGCATAACTTCCGGGAAGGTGTTTTTGCAACGAATAAGGTCCGCTTAGTCCGCTGCAGGGAAGGCGGTCCGGCTGTTCACCTGACAGAGCACCCCCAAACGATGGAAATTGTATTTAGGCGCTCCCTTCCTTTACAATAGACAGGACGGAACTTCTGCCTGGGCTGCTGCCGGGGGACAAGAACGGGAAGAACCAGTACTGAGTAAGGAGACAGAATATGCTTCAGAAGATTAAGAAGATTGACGGCGTCATCCTGGTGATTCTTGTGCTGCTGATGGTGGTCAGCATTTTCTCCATATACAGTGTGACCCACGGGCGCGATAGGCTGGACGGGTCGCATATCAAGATGATCAAATTCTATATCGTGGGCTTCGTTGCCTTTATCGGGCTGACGTTCGTGGATTATCGCCTGCTTGTAAAATATGCGCTATACGTATATATCACAGGGGTTGGCATTCTGGTGCTGGTCAGCTTTGTCGGCACAGAGCAGAACGGCGCACAAGGCTGGATCAAGTTCGGCAACAGCTTCAGTCTTCAGCCGGCTGAGCTGTTCAAGCTAATTCTAATTCTGTTCCTGGCGGCTGTACTGGTCCGCAAAAAAAAGAATAAGCTGCTGTTCTGGCGCGATGTGGTTCCGCTGGCATTGTTCAGTCTCCTGCCGTTTGTGATTGTAATCAGCCAGAATGACCTGGGAAATGCGCTCTCGTACATCGTTATTCTGATCGGCCTACTGTGGATCGGTAATATTAAATTCACCCATGCGCTGATCGGGCTGCTGGTTATAGGCGGCTCTGCGGCTGCCGGAATTATGAGCTATATTCATTATCACGATGAAATTAAAGATTTCCTGGTAGATATCAAACGCTCGCACTGGATCGAGCGCTTCGATCCGTGGCTGGTGCCGGATAAGGCGACGGCCAAAGCGATCTATCATACAAAGAACGCCAAAATGGCGATCGCCTCCGGCGGAATGAGCGGTGAAGGCTATATGACGGGCAGTTCGGTGCAGACCGACCGTGTACCGTACACCTATTCGGACTCTATTTTTGTACAGATTGCAGAGGAATACGGCTTTGTCGGATCGGCGCTGGTGCTGCTGCTGTACTTTATCCTGATTCACCGGATGATACTAATTGCACTGGAGTGCAAGGACAGGGGCGGGCCGTTCCTGATCGTCGGGGTGGTGGCGATGCTGCTGTACCAGATTTTTGAGAATATCGGGGCCTTCCTGGGCCTGATGCCGCTGACGGGGATTACGCTCCCGTTCATCAGCTTCGGGGGAACCTCACTGCTGATCAATATGGCGAGCATAGGGCTTGTCATGAGCGTGCGTCTGCATGGGCAAGAGGTAGAGGAGGATCTGCCGACTCCTGCGCTATATTCTTCACCGGCTCCCGCCAAAAGAAGCTGACCTGCTTGAGAATAGCTGAGCGATACCAGAATGCCGGAATTCTTCGTTAACGAAGGGTTCCGGTGTTTTTTTGTTCCCAATTGAATTACAATGGAAATTAGTGGGTTGAAGCCTGGCTGAATGCAGCGGGCG
The DNA here is from genome assembly GCF_038051945.1 of Paenibacillus sp. FSL H3-0469. NCBI lineage: Bacteria > Bacillati > Bacillota > Bacilli > Caryophanales > Paenibacillaceae > Paenibacillus > Paenibacillus sp. FSL H3-0469. The sequence goes on along the minus strand of NZ_CP150302.1, from coordinate 3,894,843 downwards.
GATTCCTAATCCGGAGAAGGTAAGGGGTTATATCCTTATGTTGCAGAGAATCAAAAGAATAGACGGCAGCATTGTGCTTATTTTGATTGTGCTGATGGGGATCTGTATCTTCTCCATTTATAGCGTGACTCACGGAAGAGACGACCTGGACGGTATGCATATCACCATGCTGAAATATTATGCGCTGGGCTTCATCGCGTTTATCCTGATCACCCTGTTCGATTACCGCCTGCTGGTGCGGTATGGACTTTATATTTACATCGCCGGGATCGGGATTCTGCTGTCGGTCAGCTTTTTCGGCAAGGTCAAGAATGGTGCCCAGGGCTGGATCGGTATTGGAGATTTAAGCATTCAGCCGGCGGAGCTGTTCAAGCTGATTCTGATTATTTTTCTAACCACCATGCTTGTCCGTAAAAAAAGAAATCCGCTGCGCTTCTGGCGGGATGTCGTGCCGCTTAGCCTAATCGCGTTAATGCCGTTCGCGCTGGTTATTCTCCAGAATGATCTGGGCAATGCGCTCAGTTATATCGTGATTCTGCTTGGGCTTTTGTGGATCGGGAATCTTAAATTCTCCCATGCTCTGATTGGGATGATTATTGCGGGCGGAATGATTCTGGGCTTCGTTCTAAGCTATATTCACTATCATGAGCAGATGGTTCATTTTATCGAAAAAGGTCTGGGCAAGGAACATTTCATCAAACGGTTTGATCCTTGGCTGGTACCTGATTTGGCCAGCAGCACTGCGAGCTATCAGACCAAAAATGCCCAGACGGCAATTGGTTCCGGCGGGCTGGATGGGGAAGGTTATCTGCAAGGCAGCTCCGTACAGAGCAACCGTGTGCCGTATCTGTATTCAGAATCGATTTTTGTGCAGATCGGGGAAGAATTCGGTTTCCTGGGTGCAGCGGCGCTGCTGATGCTCTTTTTTATCCTGATTCACAGATTAATACTGATTGCCTTGGAATGCAGAGACCGCGGCGGGCCGCTCCTGATTGTCGGGATCGTGGCGATGCTGCTGTATCAGATTCTGGAGAATATCGGGGCGATGACCGGACTGATGCCGCTGACCGGCATTACCCTGCCATTCATCAGCTACGGCGGGACCTCGCTGCTGATTAATATGGCCTGTATGGGGATAGCGATGAGCGTAAGGCTCTACGGGCAGGATGTGGAGGACGATCTCCCGCTGCCGCAGCCGGACACGAAGGGTAAATCCCTTTTGTCCAAAATTTAGCCGTTAGGGTTCCTACTTCAAAAATAATAGATTACTAGGTTTGCAGTCTCTCATTCCTGGACATACTGGGAACATAAGAGGTTCAGAGGGAGAGGGGCTGCGGAAGGATGGAGGATGTTAAGCTGGAGCGGGGGGATTCCCTGCGGATTACCTTTAAGTATACTGCCATTTTAATTTGTTTTTTTATGATTCTAATGATGGCCTGGGAAGGGCAAAAAAGTGATGCTGCTGTAGCAGAGGTATCCATCCCGCAGGAGTCCATCCGCTTGCGTATACTGGCGAATTCGGACGGCACCGGGGATCAGCTGGTCAAGCGCCAGATTCGTGACCGGATCGTGGAGCAGATTAATCAGTGGGTGGCCGGGCTGGAAGATCCGCAGAGTCTGGAGCAGGCCCGTGCCCTGATCCGTAATCATCTGCCGGAGCTGAATGAGCTGGTGGGCAGAGAGCTGGCGCAACGCGGGATTGAATACGGCTATCAGGTGGAGCTGGGCACGGTTCCTTTTCCGACCAAAATGTATGGCGGCCGGGTCTACCCTGCCGGAGAATATGAGGCCGTCCGGGTCACGCTTGGCGCAGGCAAAGGGCAGAACTGGTGGTGTGTGCTGTTTCCGCCTCTCTGCTTCATCGATGCGGGAACCGGGGATGCTGCGGCTGCGGAACCGGCTGCTGCGAAGGCAGGGGCGAAGGATGTTACTAAGGTCTCAGCAAAGGCTTCGGGAGACGGCGCGAAGGTGAAGGCTGCGGATGGAAAAGGACAAGGGGCAGTATCCAGTCTCTCTGATTCAGCTAACAAGGAGGGAAGTTCGGGTGATGCTGCTGAGGCACCGAAGGTGAAGTTCTTCGTGTGGGAGCTGCTGAAGAATATCTGGAGCTGGATCTGCGGGCTGTTCGCTTGAATGTCCTGAGAAGCATGGCGTAAACGGATATTGGATTCTACAGTTTTTGCGCCGGATATGGTACGATGATTGCAGCACTTGAGCAGAAGCGGCTCCGCCTGAGGGGGCCGTTTTTGGCGTAATAATTCAATCAGAAAGCTAGTGATGATAGATGACAGAAGATAAGCATTCACCGTTCGCGGCCCAGCGCCGCAGCGGTCATATAGAGTCCACTCTGTACTGGAGCCTTGCTTCCGGTGAGGCGGGAACGGACGGCGGATTGGGGAGTTCTGCCGGTTGGCAGCCGGGCGGGAGTGACCTGGGCATGATCTCGGAAGCGGCAGCGCTGCTGCGGAGCGGGGAGACGGTGGCCTTTCCGACGGAGACGGTGTACGGACTGGGCGCAGATGCGCGGAATACCGCAGCGGTAGAAGCGGTATTCGCCGCCAAAGGCCGTCCCTCTGATAACCCGCTGATCGTGCATATTGCCCGGCGGGAGAATCTCGAACGACTGGTGACGGAGGTGCATCCGGTGGCCTCGGCGCTGATCGATGCCTTCTGGCCCGGCCCGCTGACGCTGGTGCTGCCGGTCCGCCCCGGCGTCCTCTCGCCGCTGGTGACGGCGGGCCTGGATACGGTTGGCGTGCGCATGCCGGATCATCCGGTCGCGCTTGCGCTGCTGCGCGCGGCGGATTGTCCGGTTGCCGCGCCCAGCGCCAACCGCTCCGGGCGGCCGAGTCCGACGCGGGCCGCCCATGTGCTGGAAGACCTCGCCGGATATATCGGCGGGGTTCTGGACGGCGGCGCGGCCGGGGTCGGCCTGGAGTCGACCGTGGTGCAGGTGCAGCCGGACGGGACGGTAGCCGTGCTCCGTCCCGGGGGCATCACCGCCGAGCAGCTCGCGGCGGTGACCGGCACTGAAGCGGCCGCAGCGGAGCCGGCCGCCGGCAGCAGCCCGGCGCCGCGCGCGCCGGGCATGAAGTACACGCACTATGCCCCGCGCGGCGCGCTTGGCATTGTACGCGGCTCCTCCGCGCAGCGCGTGGCGGAGACCGCCGCAGGGCTGCTGCAGGCGGCGCAGCGGGCGGGCGAGATCACGGGCCTGCTCCTCTTCGAGGAGCATAGAGCCCTGTATCCCGCCGACCCGGCCGCCTGCACGGTGTCTCTCGGCTCGTTGTCCTCGCCGGAGGAGGCTGCCCGCTTCCTGTATGCCGCCTTGCGGCGTTTTGACGAAGCGGGGGCCACGTACATTCTGGCCGAGGCCTGCCCGGTCACGGGCCTCGGCGCAGCCATCATGAACCGGCTGATGAAAGCCGCCGGTGATACGGTAATCGACGCCGACTAACGCCGAAATATTATCCCCCCGTTCATTCCTGATGGCCTTGCGGATCGTAATACCGTTATTTTCGCATATTAGTCCATTTTCCAGGCCTAAAGGACTGTCATGTGCTTATTTCCTCTCCGTCAGCTCATTTTGGGTTGGAAGTCAGCGGATAAGCGCATGGGAGTCCGTTAGCCCGCGCAAAAGTGGTTTTTCTCAAAAATAACGGCTTCTCAGTCCGTGATAAGCCAGAATCTCCAGTACCTTCCATCCACCTCACAGTCATGAATACCATCTTGTCCGCATATCGTTGTTGTACAAGAACTTACGGACTCAGGGTGGAGGGTTATTCATGGGCTGGGACGGAATATATGGGGGTTGGGGCGGAATACATGGCGGCTGGGGCCAGTTAGTAACAATAGCTATTATGGCAGTTGCGCTGGGGATGGATGCGTTCTCGCTGGGCGTGGGTATCGGGATGAGGGGTATCCGTCTGCTGCATGTGCTGCAGCTTAGCCTGCTGATTGCTTTTTTTCATGTCCTGATGCCGCTGCTGGGCTTGTTCACAGGCAGCTATGTCGGCCATTTGCTCGGACAGGTTACCACCTATGCGGCCGGAGGCCTGCTGGTTCTGCTGGGCGGACATATGGTGTTTAATTCCTTCCGCCAGGACGACGGCGGCAGCAGCCGGCAGATGGATCACCGGACGATCTGGGGGATGCTGCTGATCTCGCTCAGTGTTAGTGTAGATTCTTTCTCGGTCGGGGTTTCACTCGGGATGTTTGTGAATAGTATTATTCTAACCGTGCTGGCCTTCGGTGCCTGCGGCGGTGTCATGTCCATTACGGGGCTGCTGCTGGGCCGGCGGGTAAGCCGAGGACTCGGAGAATACGGGGAAGCGCTGGGCGGAGCCATCCTGCTGGCGTTTGGCTTGATGTTCATCTTCTGATACAATAACGGCAATACCCATACTTTTTAAGCTTCATACCGAAATTATAATGTTTACCGGAGGTGGAAAGGTTGCTGCATATTTTATTTGTCTGCACAGGTAATACCTGCCGTAGTCCCATGGCCGAAGGGCTTCTGCGGAAGCTTGCGAAGGAGCGGGGCATTCAGGTGGAGGTGCGGTCTGCCGGAGTTTCTGCTGTCCCGGGTACTTCCATATCCAGACATGCTGCGGGCATTCTGCAGGATGAAGGGATTCAGGACCGCATCGTATCCTCACAGCTTGACGGGGAGGCGGTAGCCTGGGCCGATTTGATCCTTACCCTGACAGGAGCGCATAAGCGGCACTTGCTGCAGTATTTTCCTGACGCCGTTACCAAGACCCATACCCTTAAGGAGTATGTCCAGACGCAGGAATCCGTGAATGCCGATATCCGGGAGCTGGACAGCTTGTATGCGGAGGCGGAGCTGAATCTGGCTTTGGGCACCGAACCGGATGATGCGGCTATGCAGCGGATGATTGAGATCCGCCAGCGTATCCCCAGCTTCGATATCAGTGATCCGTTCGGCGGCTCGCGTGAAGATTACGAGCTGGCGGCGGCCGAGATCCGTACGGCGCTGTACGGTCTGCTTGATAAGCTTGAATCGCTGAGAAGGCTTTGAAGTGGTTGATTTTTTGCTGACTATCCCTTAAGATGTAATAAATATGATCCGGTTCCGGTGTAACTGGCGACAAGTGTGGATGAAACCACGATGGAGCACCTGGAATAAACGGCCGGTCGCCTGGGCAAAAGAGCACATCCGCAGTTCAACCTGCGGACTGCTCTTTTTTGTTTAAAAGTTGCATCTCCATGGAAATCAGAAACGGTTGAAGGGGGCGGTAAGATGGGGGAAATCCTGAAGCAGAAATCAGGGGATGAACGCTTATCCGGTATGGCGGCTGCAGAGCAGCAGCTAACCGGCAGCGGGGAACTTTCTTTGGCCGCAGCCACTGCTGCGGTAACGCGTGAACTTGCAGTAGCGGGTAAGCTCGGTCCGGGGAAGATCCTGGTCGTCGGAGCCAGCACCAGCGAAGTGGCGGGGAAGCGGATTGGGACAGGCGGTGCGCTGGAGGTTGCGCGGCAGCTGCTGGAGGGGATCGCGCAGGTTGCAGCTGAATTTGGCTTTCAGCCGGTCTATCAGTGCTGCGAGCATTTGAACCGTTCGCTGGTGATGGAACGCGCCCTGCTGGAAGCTCTTGGCCTTAGAGAGGTGTCGGCTGTACCTATTCCGGGAGCCGGAGGCTCTATGGCTGCTGCGGCCTACCAGTCCATGACAGATCCGGTGCTGGCAGAGTCCATTGAAGCTCATGCCGGTATAGATATCGGGGAGACCCTGATCGGCATGCATCTGCGCCGGATTGCTGTACCTTACCGGCCTAGCCTGAGGTATATCGGGGCTGCCCGGGTAAATGCCGCTTGGAGCAGACCGCCGCTGATCGGCGGGGAACGGGCTGTGTACCGCACGCCTGAGACTAGCGGTTCCGCGAATTGTGACTGAAATTGAGAGGGTTTAACTAACACCACATAAATCAGAGTTACAGGGAGGAAATTAGAAACATGGAACAATTGCGTAAAAGTGACCCGGCAGTACTGGAAGCGATGGGCCTCGAACTGAGCCGCCAGCGTGCGAACATTGAACTTATTGCCTCAGAGAATATTGTAAGTGAAGCCGTCATGGAGGCCATGGGCTCCGTGCTTACGAACAAATACGCCGAAGGTTATCCCGGCAAGCGTTACTACGGCGGCTGTGAAGATGTGGATATCGTAGAGAACCTGGCCCGCGACCGTGCCAAGGAGCTGTTCGGTGCTGAGCATGCCAACGTGCAGCCGCATTCCGGCGCACAGGCCAATATGGCTGTATACCTGGCTGCACTCAAGCCCGGCGATACTGTTCTTGGTATGAATCTGTCGCATGGCGGCCATTTGACCCACGGCAGCCCGGTGAATGCTTCCGGCATTCTGTATAACTTCGTGGCTTATGGCGTACAGGAGGATTCCTTCCTGATCGATTATGATGAAGTGCGCAAAGCCGCCTTCAAGCACCGCCCCAAAATGATCGTTGCCGGTGCGAGCGCATATCCGCGTACCATTGATTTTGCCGCACTCGGTTCGATTGCGAATGATGTGGGCGCTCTGTTCATGGTCGATATGGCTCATATTGCCGGTCTGGTGGCTGCCGGTCTTCACCCGAGCCCGGTTCCTCATGCCCACTTCGTCACTACAACTACGCACAAAACCCTGCGCGGTCCGCGCGGCGGGATGATTCTGTGCAGACAGCCATGGGCTGCCGCTATTGATAAAGCGGTCTTCCCTGGTTCCCAGGGCGGACCTCTGATGCATGTGATTGCGTCCAAGGCCGTATCGTTCGGTGAAGCACTGCAGCCATCATTCAAGACTTACGCCGAGAACGTAGTTAAGAATGCCAAGGTGCTGGCAGAGACTCTGGTCGGCGAAGGCGTTAATATTGTATCCGGCGGAACCGATAACCATCTGATCCTGCTCGATACCCGTAACCTGAACATTACTGGTAAGGACGCCGAGAAGGTGCTGGATTCCATCGGAATTACTGTCAACAAGAACGCGATTCCGTTTGACCCGACCAGCCCGTTCGTCACCAGCGGTATCCGCATCGGCACACCGGCTGTTACATCACGCGGAATGGATGAGCAGGCTATGGTCACGATCGGCCGGATTATTGCCAGTGTCCTCAAGAATCCGCAGGATGAAGCTAACTTGAGCCAAGCAGCCCGCGAGGTAGCTAAGCTGACTGAACAATATCCGATCTACCCTGGATTGCAGTATTAATCTGAGTCCCTCTAACATCGCCCTTGCGTACCCGGTTCCGCCGGATTTACGCAAGGGCTTTTTTAAAATATAAGAATGTATATGTTTCACGCTATTGCTGTTACATAATGTTCACAAATGGCTCCCAAGAAAACGTTTGAATTATACTGAAAGTTACATGAAAGTTCATGGAATTTTCAATAAAAGTAGTGAAAGAACTGTGAATAGTATTAAAAGCGCTTAATCGTACAAACTAAGCTTTGTTTTATATCCAGAGAGGTGGCTATATTGCCTTAAGCTTCCATGGTGTGGTAATTCCCCAGTAAACGGGGGGACCTGCGGATTTGTCTATCTGTAGGTGAAAAGAGGACTTGGTGATGATATAATAGATAGGATTTAGCCACCTGAGAAGCCGGGCGCTTACTTTGGCTATAAATAAGACTTACAATTACCGGAGGGACAACATGGGAAAATTGGTGATTTGCGATCATCCATTGATTCAGCACAAATTGACATTCATTCGCGATGTGCGGACCAACACAAAAGACTTCAGGGAGCATGTCGATGAAGTAGCAACACTTATGGCTTATGAGATTACACGTGATATCCCGCTGGAGACCATTACGGTGCAGACGCCCGTGCAGGAAACGCAGAGCAAGGTGATTTCGGGGAGAATGCTGGGACTGATCCCGATTCTGCGCGCCGGTCTGGGGATGCTCGAAGGTGTGCTTAAGCTGCTTCCTGCAGCCAAGGTAGGCCATGTGGGTCTGTTCCGTGATCCGGACACCCTTCAGCCGGTAGAATACTACATCAAGCTTCCTACGGATGTCCAGGAACGTGAGTTGATCGTGATCGATCCTATGCTAGCTACAGGCGGCTCTGCCATTGCAGCGATTACCTCGCTCAAGAACCGCGGCTGCACCCAGATCAAGATGATGAACCTGATTGCTGCCCCGGAAGGCGTTGCGGCTGTACAAGCTGCTCATCCGGATGTGGATATCTATGTTGCAGCACTTGACGATCATTTGAATGATCATGGCTATATCGTTCCGGGCCTCGGAGATGCCGGGGACAGACTGTACGGTACCAAGTAAGAAGCACAGATAATAATAGTATCAATCCAATAGACCACGGTTTTCAGAAGAGAGGGAAGGGCTTATGTCCAAAATTAAAGTAATGACGATTTTCGGAGTGCGCCCCGAGGCAATCAAGATGGCGCCTCTGGTTCTGGAGCTGAACAGACATCCTGAGCAGATTGAGTCCATTGTCTGTGTAACTGCGCAGCACAGGGAGCTGCTGGATCAGGTACTCGAGGTGTTCAAGATTACTCCGGATTACGATCTGGACGTAATGAAGGACCGCCAGACGCTCAATGAGATCACGATTCGGGTGCTCGAAGGCCTGGAGCCCGTGCTCCGCGAAGTGAAGCCGGACCTAGTGCTTGTGCATGGCGATACCCTGACCACCTTCCTGGCCAGCTATGCGTCTTTCCTTCAGCAGATTCAGGTTGGGCATGTGGAAGCAGGTCTTCGGACATGGAACAAGCTTTCGCCTTATCCGGAAGAAATGAACCGTCAGCTGACAGGCGTGCTTGCTGATCTGCATTTTGCTCCGACTCACTGGTCAGCGGGTAACCTGAGACACGAGAACAAAAAAGAATCAAGTATTTATATCACAGGCAATACCGTAACCGATGTGTTTCAATATACCGTACAGCCGGACTACCGGCATCCGGTCCTTGATTTTGCTTCAGGAAAAAGACTTATTTTGATGACGGCGCACCGCAGAGAATCCCAAGGCGAACCGCACCGTCATATTTTCCGTGCAGTCAAAAGAATCGCTGATGAATTTGAAGATGTAGCCATTGTGTATCCCGTGCACCCGAGTCCGGCAGTGAAGGAACCTGCGCATGAGATCCTCGGCGGACACCCTAGAATCAAGCTGATTGATCCGCTGGATGTCGTTGACCTGCATAACTTTTATCCGCATACCCACCTGATATTGACCGATTCCGGCGGCCTGCAGGAGGAAGCTCCCTCCTTTGGAGTTCCTGTGCTTGTGCTGCGTGATACAACCGAGCGCCCGGAAGGGATCGAGGCCGGAACACTGGAGCTTGTGGGGACGGACGAGGAGAAGGTGTATCAACGGACACATGCTCTTTTGACCGATCAGAACCTGTATCAGTCGATGAGCCGGGCCGCCAACCCGTATGGAGACGGCAAAGCCTCCGAAAGAATTGTCAATGCGATTTTGCACCATTTCGGAGTCGCTCCAGAGCGCCCGGAAGAATTTCACACAATGTTCACAAATGATAAAACAGGGCAAGACAACTAATATACTAACGTTAATAAAAGCAGCATACAGTTAAACTGTACGGTTTATATGGTTTTGGTGTTTTTTGCTGTGATTATTTTCATATTTTCATGCGATTTTGGGCAATTTTCTGTGAATTGACAAAGAGTCTGGATATTCAGTAAAATTAGTTGGGATTGTAGCCTATGAAGGAATCAAAGAATGAGCCTGGACTGGGGCGTACAGCTCTAGTACTCGCGGGTGCGGGCAGTTTGCTTGCCGCTTACATTGTAATAGGCTTTTTTGTGGCAAAGTGGCTGCGCAATCTGATGGACGGACCTGCTTTTTGGCTGGCTATCGGAACAATTACCGGGTTGATTCTCGGCGTTGTGAATGTTGCTTTGCTAATCAAAAATTTTTTGGGGGAGCAAAATGGATAATATGACTCCCGTAATCAATATCGTCACCAGGGTGACAGTAATCATTATGGCAGGATTGGTAATGGGGTGGGCTCTCCATCATGAGACCCGTGCAGTTACTCTGGGAATGACACTCGGCTTGCTGGCAGGACTGGTTAATTTCCGTTATCTAGCCCTCAAGGTCAGAAGAGTGACAGCAGCGGTGGCGAAGCAAGGGAAAAGCTCCTTCAGTCTTGGTTTTGCTACAAGAATCAGTTTTGGAATTCTGGTTACTATGTTTTCAGTCAAATATGAGCATTTCTCGCTGGAGGCAACGATTATCGGCCTGTTCATCCCCCAGCTTCTGG